>NZ_JBQFQE010000007.1:0-256279 GCF_056536725.1 Ruegeria sp. CJ3 | reverse complement strand
GGGGTATCGACCAAGAAGGGCCGCCAATCAAAGCGACAGATCAAAGCTGCCAACGGACATAGATTTGATTGCGTCTGTGTCTGGAACAAACCCGATGCCGGGGCCCTGTGGGACGGTGACCCGGCCCTCGGACACGGTTAGGTCGATCTCTCCCAATTCGGTTCTCAAGGGGTTGGGATTTGCATCCAGCTCCACCAATCCCTCACCGCCGACTGCGGCGAGGACGTGAAGCGAGGCGGCCAGCCCAAGTCCGGTGCCCATATAGTGCATGGTGCAGGTGGCCGCTGCCTTTGCCGCGTGCTGGCCAACAGCGAAGCTGCCGCTGACGCCTCCCCATTTGGCGACATCCGGCTGAGCGACACCCAGCCTGCCGACATCCATGAAGTCCTGAAACTGCGTCAGTGACGTGATGTTCTCGCCGCCCGCAATCGGCACGTCTACCGCCCGCGCCAGTTGGGCCCAATCGCTGAGCGGCGCATCGGCTCGAAGGGGTTCTTCGACAAAACCCAGCCCTGCATCAGACAAGGCCGTCACGGTTTCAATCGCATCGGACACCGACCAGTTCTGGTTGGCGTCGACCATGATGTTGAGCCGGTCCCCGACAACCGAGCGGACATCGCGCAGGATTTCGCGATCCCTGACCAGCCCGTGGCCGATCTTGAGCTTCACGCCCCGGTGCCCGTCGCTGATGATCTGTTCTAGCGAGCGGTTCATATCCGACAGGTTCGGCGTGCTGGCGTAGACGGGCACGGATGCGGGTGGGACTGCGGACAGAAACGCGGATAAGGGCACACCACGCCGCCGCGCCGCGATATCTGCCATTGCGGTGTCGATTCCGGACAGGCAATGGGCAAACGGCCCGTATTCGCCGGTGTGAATGATCATCCGCGCAAGGCTCTGTTCCAGAGTCGCACGACAGTCCGAGTAATGATCGAATTGCGCCCCGACCAGAAGCGGTGCGATCACATCCTGCATAAGGTTTTGCCGTGCCAGATTTCCTCGGGGCGGGAAATTGCACCAGATTTCACCCCAGCCGACGACGCCATCCGTCGTGGTCAGCGCGATCAACAGGCCGTTGCGAACCGGCATGGTGCCAAGCGAGGATTCGGGGCCGACCGGGGGGCGGGCCGACACCGCGAAGGCCTGCACGCGGTCGATCTTGATAGGGTCTGGATCAGAGGGGGTCATGTCGCTGTCCTAGTAGCCGACCAGAGTGTTGCGGGCCGAAGTTGTGAAATGCGCATCCAGCGCTTTTTGCACACGCGCCAGATCACGCGTTTTCAACGCATCAAGGATGGTCAGATGATCCTGCATCGCGGTGATATTTATCTTGCGCGGCGGCACCCGGCGGTGGACCTGCCGGGCGATACGCAGTTTGGTCTGCGTATATTCATGCGCCTTGGTGATTGCCTTGTTCTCCATCGACGCCACGATGGTGCGGTGAAAGTCACGGTCGAAGTTCAGAATGAACGCGTTGTGGGCCGTCAGGTCCTCGGCGGTTTCCAGACCTTGAAGGGCTGCGTGGTGGCGCGTGATCTGATCCTCGATCCAGTCATCCGTGACGATATCGATGAAGAAGGCCAGCGCGTGATTTTCAATCATCACACGGAACTGCATGTTTTCACGCATGAAATCGAGATCGGGATAGATGATCTTGAAGCCGGCGCGCGGCTTGACTTCGACCAGATCCAACTCTTCCAACAGCACCAGAAGTTCGCGCAGCGGCGACATCGACGTTCCAAGAATCTCGCACAGTTCAGCTTGGCGCACGACTTCGCCGACCTTGATTTTCCCGGACAGGATGGCCTGAACGAACTTTTCCAAGTCCTGGGATTTTTGCGTTATCTTCATTGCCCCGCAGAGCTCCTGGCTGATCTGGCATCAGAATTGACTAATGATTGCCGACTTAAAACGCTTCGTCAATCTCGCAATTGCTATTTTAAATATATTTAAACTTGCCGTAAAGAATTTTCCCGTCTAGGCTCCTGCCAAGCCGCCTCACCGCAATGCCGGGCGGGGTAGACCAGTATCAAGACCAGGAGGCGACCTGAAACATGGCTCAGGTTTCGTTGTCGAACATCAAGAAATCCTACGGCAGCGTCGAGTTGTTCGATGGTGTTGATCTTGACATCGACGCAGGTGAGTTTGTCGTGTTTGTCGGCCCATCCGGCAGCGGAAAGTCCACGCTGCTGCGCATGATCGCGGGGCTGGAATCGGTGACAGATGGGGTCATCGAGATCGAGGGGAATGACGTCACCTATGACGAGCCGTCTGATCGCGGCATCGCTATGGTGTTCCAGAACTATGCCCTGTATCCGCACATGGACGTTTACGGCAACATCGCCTTCAACCTGCGCCTCGCCAAGATGCCCAAGTCTGAGGTGCATGAACGTGTGATGGAGGCCGCACGCATCCTGCATCTGGATGAGCTGCTCGACCGGTCGCCGGCCCAGCTTTCCGGGGGACAACGCCAGCGCGTCGCCATTGGTCGCGCCATTGTGCGCAAGCCCAAAGTGTTCCTGTTCGATGAACCGCTATCCAACCTGGATGCGGCCCTTCGCACGCAGATGCGCCTTGAGATCGAGACCCTGCACCGTGAGATCGGGGCCACGATGATCTATGTGACCCATGATCAGACCGAAGCGATGACGCTGGCCGACCGCATCGTCGCGCTGGATTACGGGCAGGTTCAACAGGTCGGCTCGCCCGACGATCTATATAACGCACCGACAAACAAGTTCGTGGCCGGGTTCATCGGCTCGCCCAAGATAAACTTTCTTGCGGCAACGGTTCTGTCCGTCGAAGGTGACGCTGTTGTTGCCCGGATTGAGGGGCAACCTGACACCCAGATTACCCTGACCGCATCCGGTCTGCAGGAAGGTGACCAGATCGACCTTGGAATTCGCCCCGAAGAATTTCACATCACCGAGGCCGATACTCAGCAGGACAATGTGCTCAGCCTTCAGGGAACCGTCGAAATTGCCGATCGGCTGGGCAACATCACCTATGCCTATGTCAATGCGGGTCTGGGCCAGAACTTGACGGTCCAGACATTTCAGAAACGTAAAATCCAGACCGACACCGCCGTAACTCTGACGGTTTCCGCCGACCGGATTGATGTCTTCAATCCGCAGGGAAACCGTTGTTCACCGGCCAAGCCATAAACTGACGCGCCCAAGAGGGAGGAATTGGGATGAATAAAACATTGAAAACACTGGCGTTCGGATGCGCCGCCGCGATCTGCGCCACGGGTGCTTTTGCGCAGGACAAAGTCAAGCTGCTGGTCTGGGGTGACCCGGTCCGCGAGCCGTTTTATCAGGCCTTCGATGAAGCCCGCGACGACATTGAGGTCGAGTTCGTCTCGATCGCGCGCAACGAAATGGTTGCCAAGCTGCAACTGGCCCTGCGATCAGGCGAGGGCGTTCCCGATGCGATCTTCATGCAGGACGTCAACTTTGCGGCGCAGCTTTCGACCCGGCGCGCAAACTACCTGATGGAGCTTTCGGACAAGGTGGATCAGGAAACCGTAGACGGATTTTACCCCACCTCACTGGCCCCTTGTGAAAAAGCCAACGGGTCGCTGATCTGCCTGCGCAACGACGTGGCGCATTTCATGCTGTGGTACAACAAGCCCTTGATGGACGAACTGGGCCTCAGCGTCCCGACCACGTGGGAGGAATATGAGGCTGTGGGAGCGGCAGCGGCGGCCAATGACTCGGGCATCGTGTCCGGGGCGGTTGCGATGCATATCCCGCTGATGAATTTCCTGTACTCGAACGGGTGCGAACTGGCAGTGCCGCTGCCGGATGATCCGGAGACCCTCAAGATCAACGCAACCGCGCCCCAGTGTGTCGAGGCTGCGCAGCTGGTGGATCGGATGCTCGAATCTGGCGCGCTGGCCCGCGTTGCGCCCTTCGATCCGGAGTTTCTGGAACTGGCGAAAGCCAACAAGCTGCTGATGATCCCCGGCCCCACATGGTTTGGAGAATTCATCATCAAGCGCCGCTATGAATTTGCCGATGGCGTGACCGGCGTTGCCATGACGCCGAAATGGGCCGCACAGGATGAGCCCCTGATCTGGAGCTGGGGCGGCGGCGTCTGGGGTGGCTGGAAAGACACCGAGCATCCCGAAGCCGTTGTCGATCTGCTCAAGTTCGTGACCACCGATGCAGACGTAAACCGCACCGCTGTGACCATGCCCGCTTATCAGCCCGCCTCGGTCGAATGGGGTGCGGAGTTTGACGGGTCCGGCTACTACGGCACCGACGGCTCGTTCGGAACCATGGTTG
Organism: Ruegeria sp. CJ3; assembly: GCF_056536725.1. Classification (NCBI taxonomy): domain Bacteria; kingdom Pseudomonadati; phylum Pseudomonadota; class Alphaproteobacteria; order Rhodobacterales; family Roseobacteraceae; genus Ruegeria; species Ruegeria sp. CJ3. Next base: position 251,990 of record NZ_JBQFQE010000007.1, on the reverse strand, counting down.
ATGCGGCTGCGTTCGGTCATCCCGGTTATGCGTCTTTGCGGCTCGACTCGCGCGCCAGCTTTACCAAGGCGGTCGTGAACGATCTGGCAAGCGGTGCAAGCTTTGAATCTCTGCTGCCGCAGCTGCAGGAAGAGTTTGCAAATGCAGCGCAACTGGCCGGTTACAAGGTCGTGACAGACTGAAACGGTTAACGGGTGCGCCGCGACCCACACGCGGCGCGCCCGGTTCAAGGGGCTGAGAGACCATGCCATCACTCACGGAAACCGAACGAGAGACCCGCAAGCGCCGGGCGGCACGCAGACAGACATGGGTGTCATATGCGCTGCTGCTGCCGTATCTGGCGCTGATGGTCATGTTCGCGGTCTTTCCCGTTCTCTACGCGTTCGGGCTCAGCTTCTTTGACACTTTTGAGAACGTATTCTGGGGTCTCACCAATTATCGCGAAGCCCTCAATGACTACCGTCTGGTGCCAGCGATCTGGAACGTGCTGCAATATGTGGTGATCTGGGTGTCGATGATGGTGATTGGCGTGACGCTGCTGGCGCTGCTGCTGGACACCCTGTCCGAGCGCCCCGCCGCGATCGTGCGTTCGGTTTACTTCATGCCCTGCGCCATCGCCTCATCCGCCGTTGTCGTGCTGTGGCTTTTCCTGCTGGACCCTCAGGTGTCGCCGTTCAGTTTCGTGTTCGAAGCCGTGGGCTGGGACAACAGGCAAAGCACTATCAGCGGGTTGGGAGAGGTCTGGATCTTTGCGCTGATGGGGTTTCTGGGCAACTCGGGCGGCTGGATCGTGGTTCTGGGCGGCGCGCTGTCGGGCCTGTCCCGCGATATTCTCGAAGCCGCACGGATTGATGGTGCAAATCCATGGCAAATGGCCGTTCGGATCAAAATACCGATGATTTCGAAGACCATCACGCTGATGGCGATCATGACGCTGGCGGTGGGGATGCAAATCTTTGTCGAGCCTCAGCTGATGTCTCTTGCGGGCGGCCAGTTCGACAAACCCGACTGGTCGGTCACACAGCTGGCTTACTTCTACGCCTTCCGATTTGGGGATTTCGGCGTCGCCGCCGCGATCAGCACGCTGTCTCTGATCCTGCCTCTGATCATCGCGTTCACGCTGATCTTTGCCACCCGCTTCTACAAGATCGACTAGGCCCGCCATGGATACGCTTCTTCCCAAAAATAAACTGCGCCTCAGTTCCTTTGTGATCTGGTCGATCCTGGCCTTTTTCGTCGTGGTCTACGGCCTGCCGCTGCTGTGGCTGTTCATTGCGGGGACACGCAGCGAAAGCTCTCTGATCTCCGACCCGCCGCTGGCCTTGGGCAGTTTTGCCGCAATGAAAGAGACCTTTCTGAACCTTGCGGGTTATAACAACTTTCAGATCCTGACCTGGGCCATGAACTCGGTCATTTACACGGTGGGCAGCGTGACGCTGACACTGGTCTCATGCATTCCCGCCGGATATGCCTTGGCGATGTCCGAGTTTCGGGGCCGGAAACTGATCCTGATCATGACGCTCGTGGCCATGATCACACCGTCGCAGGCCATCATCTTGCCGATTTTCCTCGAGATGACGCTGCTGGGCCTGACCAACACCTATCTCGGGCTGATCCTGGCCTCGTCCTTCTTTCCGTTCGGCGTTTACCTATCTTACATTTACTACACCACGTCGCTGCCCAAAAGCGTGGTGGAAAGCGCCCGGATCGACGGTTGCGGGCATTTTCAGTGCTTCATCCACATGGCGCTGCCTTTGGCAAAACCGCTACTGGCGCTGGTTGCGTTTTTCAGCTTCGTCAACAACTGGAACAACTATTTCCTGGCCTTTGTGCTAATCTCGGATGACAGCAAGCAAAACCTGCCGGTGGGGCTGACGACGCTGATCAACTCATCCGGCGCATTGAACCCGCAAGAGGCGGCCAACAACCTGCCCGTTGGTCAGCCCGAGGCCATTCAGGCCGCAATTCTGGTGGTGCTGCCGATCATCTTGGTCTTCCTCGTGTCGCAGAAATACGTGCGCTCGGGCCTGAATGCAGGGGCTGAAAAGGGATAATCGCAACTGCGGTGACCGTCTCACATCTGCTGCCGCGGCCCGAACAGTTCTTCAAGATCGGGACCCATCGAGGTCCCGACCGTGTCGTCTCGCAACTTGATCCGGCTTGTCGCCCCGGACTCTCAGAACAGCCGCTACCGGAAGACCGTGTGGAACTCATCCGGGGTTGTCTGCGCCATTGCATCGATGTTGCGCGTCAGGCTTGTCGCCTTTGACGTACCGATCAGGACAGATGACGTCAGCCGATGCGATTTCGCAAAGTGCAAGGCAGCCGTGGCCAATGGCAGGCCAAGCCCTTCGGCCTTGTCCTGCAGCACCCGGACACGGTCCAGAATTTCAGGCGAGGCTGGCTGATAATCATAAGTCGCGCCTTCCACCGGGCCGGTAGCAAGGATGCCCGAGTTCAGCACGCCTCCGAGGACGAGGCTGGTGCCTTGCGCGTGGCATTGTGCGGTCAGGGCCTCTTCGGCTGAACGGTCCAGCAAGGTCAGGCGGCCTGCAAGCAGGATCACGTCAATCGGGCCGTGGTTCATGACATCAAGGCAAATTTCGTTTTCGTTCACCCCCAGCCCGAACGCGCGGATGCGGCCCTGTTCCTTCAGCTTCACCAGCCGGTCATAGCCGCTGCCCAGAAACGCCTCCATCTGGGCCGCGTTGTCGGCACCGTGGGTATAAGTGCCGATGTCATGCACGAACACGATGTCCGCCATGGTGGTCTGCAGCCGCTCCAGACTGCTTTCCAGCGAGGCCTCAATCCCGTCGCCAGAGTAGTCATAGCGCACGTCATTGGGCAGCGGGTTTACGAACCCGTCCGCCTTGGCCATCGCTTGGCCGGGCGACAGCACCCGGCCAACCTTGGTCGAGATCACATAGTCCGACCGGGGTTTGCCCGACAGGAACTGACCCAAACGCTGTTCCGACAGGCCGCGTCCGTAGTGCGGAGCCGTGTCGAAATACCGAATTCCGGCGTCCCACGCGGTATTTAGGACATCTTGCACATCCGCGTCCGAGGCCTCACGGTAGAGGTTGCCGATACTGGCGCAACCAAAGGACAGTTCGGTCACTTTCAGGTCAGTATTGCCGATTTGGTTGGTTTTCATCTTTGTCTCCAAGAAACTGAGCAGATTTTACGATCCATAAAGCAGATTCGGCAGCCACAAGACCAACGATGGCACGAAGGTTAGTAACAGCAAAACACCCAGCAAAGGGACCAGAAACGGCAGGGTTGCGCGCACACATTGCTCGAATGGTACCTTTGACACGCGTGACAGGACAAACAGCACCATGCCGACCGGTGGCGTCAACAATCCCAGCATCAGGTTCAGAATGACGATGATCCCCAGATGCACCGGGTCGATGCCAAATTGTGCGGCAACCGGCATCAAAACCGGAACAAGGATCGAGATCGCGGCGATGGTCTCCATGAACAGGCCGACGATCAGGACCACGGCCATGATCAGCAGCAGGACGACGGCCTTACTGTCGGTGAAGGACAGCACGAATTCGGCGAAATGCGCCGCAACCTGATTGGCGGTCAGGATCCATGCAAAGACCGACGCGGCACCCACGATCATCATGATCGCCGCCGTTGTCTCGATGGTTTCCAACGAAATCACGGCCAGTTTCCGAACCGTCAGCGTGCGATAAACCAAAGTGCCAAGGATCAGCGCATAGGCTGCGGCCCCGATGGCAGCTTCGGTCGGGGTGAAGGCCCCCGAGACGATGCCGCCCACGATGATGACCGGGGTCATCAGCGGCAGGAATGCGGCTTTGAACCGCGTGGCGATGACCGAAGGGCTGAAGTTCACGTCGCGCGGATAGTTCCGCGTGCGCGACATCCACCAGATCATGATCGACAGCGACAGCGCCATCAGAAGGCCCGGTACGATACCTGCGACGAACAGTTTGCCAATCGAGACCGAGGCCATGACCCCAAAGATCACCAACGGCAGCGAGGGCGGGATGATAGGCCCGATGGTCGACGAGGCCGCCGTGACGCCGACGCTGAAGTCGTCGTCATAGCCTGCTTCGCGCATGGCCTTGATCTCGATGGCACCAAGGCCACCCGCGTCCGCGACGGCCGCACCCGACATACCGGCAAAGATGATGCTGGCGCCGACATTCACATGACCCAGACCACCATGCATCCATCCGACAATGGCGCGGGCAAAGCCGAAGATACGCGCGGTGATCCCGGCGGAATTCATCAGCGCCCCGGCCAGAATGAAGAAAGGGATGGCGAGCAGCGGGAAGCTGTCCATGCCGTTGACCATGTTGTGCATCAACAGCACCGGCGGCAGCCCGGAATAGAGGATGTAGGCGAAAGACGACAGTGCCAGCGAAAACGCGATCGGCACGCGCATCAGCATCAGGCCGAAAAGGGATATGAAAAGGATGATCAGGCCCATTTGTCGACGCCTTCCTTCAACTGCTTCACCCGCGCGACGATCTGATAGGTGACAACCCCCAGATTTCCGACCGCCAGTATCATGACCGCGGTGTGCAGGTAGTATTTCGGGAACGGCAACGAGACCATTTGCTGGAACGAAGTGCGCTGGATCAGCTCCCACGCCGACCAGATGATGACGGCGAACAGAACGAAGGTCGCAGCCAGTGCAAAGACATGCACCCAGCTGAGCAGGCGACCATAGTATTTATCGACGAATTCCAACACGATATGGCTGCCGACAGCCTGACACCGGATCGCACCGGCAAAACCCAGAAGGATCAGCAGATACCGCGCCGCTTCTTCGGTCCAGGCGATGGAATCGTTCAGCACATAGCGGGTGAAGAACTGCAGGAAGACCACGCCGAACAGCAAACCGAACAGCGCCAGCAGGCCATAATCGGCCACGGTGATGCGATAGTTCCGAAAATGCGCGTCATCTTCGGCGGCTAGGGCGTCAAAGTCTATTTCGGGCGGGGCGTCGGACATCGGGACATACCTCGTGCATAAAGGCCGGACACGGAACGATGCCGGGTCCGGCAGGGAGTCTTATTCCTGGATCGCTTGCAGACGTTCGAAGGTCTCAGCATCCCACGGAACGGTGTCACCGCTCAGCAAAGGTGCAACCGCTGCCATGAAGGGCGCACGATCCACTTCGTTCACGTTCACGCCCTGCGCGCGGAACCAATCGGCCAGTTCGGCCTCGGACTGCACGATTTCGTCCGACGTGGCCGATGCGGCTTCGGCCAGCGCATCAATCAAAGCCTGTCCATCGTCGCCCATCTTGGCCAGCGTTACGGGCGAGACCACGACGGCCAGCGAGTTGGTGATGTGGCCGGTCAGGTTGATGTCTGACTGCACTTCGTAGAACTTCTTGAACTGGATCGTCGGCAGCGGGTTTTCCTGCGCGTCTACAACACCTTGCTGCAGGGCCAGATAGACTTCGGCAAAGGCCATCGGTGTCGGGTTTGCGCCGGTTGCTTCGGGGAACATCTGATAGGCAGGCGCGTTCGGCGTGCGGATCTTCAGACCTTCCATGTCACCGGGTTCAAGGATCGGCTTATTCGAGGTCACGTGACGCGCGCCATAATAGGTCATCGTCGCAATCGTGTTGCCCGAGATGTTCTTGTATTCATTGGCCATCTCATCGAACAGGTCCGAGTTCACGTAGGCTTTCCAGTGGTCATACGACCGCATGGTGAACGGATAATCCGAGATGCTGATCGGGCCATAGGACTGACCCAGGAACGCAACGCCGGTATAGATCGCATCGACCGTGCCCAGCGACAGCGCCTCGTTCAGCGCGGCCTCTTTGCCCAGCTGCGAGGCCGGGAACACCTCCATCTTGTAGCGACCGTCGGTCTTTTCCTCGAGCAGCTCAGCGGCCTTCACAGCAGCAGCGTGATAGGGGGTCGAGGCCTCATACACATGGCCGAAGCGCAGGGTTTCCTGTGCCAGACCAGCCGTTGCGCCAAGCGCAACAATACAGGCGGCCCCAAAGGCCGTTTTACCAAAGTTCAACATTTTGTCTTTCCTCCAAGGTTGGGTGAGACGCCGCCCGACTATTGTTGCTTTTAGGGTCAGACGGCGGGGGTTTATTCCGCTGCCAGTTGAGGCAGGAACCGGAAATCTCTGATGCTGTCGGGCTTCATCTCGATCGAGAAACCCGGTTTTTCGGGAGCCATGTAGGCTCCGTTCTTGACGATGCAGGGGTCAAGGAAATGCTCGTGCAGGTGATCGACAAACTCGATGCGTTTGCTGTCCTTCTCGCCCGAGATGGCGATGTAGTCGATCATCGACATATGCTGGACGTATTCGCACAGGCCCACGCCCCCCGCATGGGGCCAGACGGGTAGATCGTATTTCGCCGCCATCAGCATGACCGCCAGCACTTCGTTCAAACCGCCCATCCGGCAGCTGTCGATCTGAACGATGTCGATCGCGCCTTCCTTGATGAACTGCTTGAAGATGATCCGGTTCTGGCACATCTCGCCGGTGGCCACCTTGACCGGAGCGACACCGTCGCGGATCGCCTTGTGGCCGAACACGTCGTCGGGGCTGGTGGGTTCTTCGATGAAGAAGGGCCGCGCAAAGGACAGGGCCTTGACCCAATCCACGGCCTGATCAACCTCCCACACCTGATTGGCGTCGATCATGATGTTCATGTCTTCGCCCAGCACTTCACGCGCAATGGTCAGGCGGCGGATGTCGTCATCCAGATCGCGGCCCACTTTGAATTTGGTGTGGGTAAAGCCCGCCTCCTTGGCCTCGCGGCACAGGCGGCGCAGCTTGTCGTCGGAATAGCCCAGCCAGCCCGCCGAAGTGGTGTAGCAGGGATAGCCCTCGGCCTTCAGCTTTGCGACACGGTCCTGCTTGCCGGGCTCGGCGGCGCGCAGCAGCGCCAGCGCTTCATCCGGCGTGATCGCGTCGGTCAGGTAACGGAAATCGATCAGGCGCACGATCTCTTCGGGGCTCATCTCACCGACCAGTTGCCAGACGGGCTTGCCCGCCTCTTTGGCCCACAGATCCCACGCGGCGTTCACGACCGCGCCGGTGGCCAGATGGATCGCGCCCTTGTCAGGGCCAATCCAGCGCAGCTGGCTGTCGCCGGTGATATGGCGCCAGAACCGGCCCATATCTTCGGTGATCCAGTTCAGTTCCAGTCCAGTGACCAGCGCGCCAAGCGCCTCGATCGCTGCCACGCAGATCTCGTTGCCACGACCGATGGTGAAGGTCAGGCCATGGCCCTCATGCGCACCGTCAGTCTCAAGAACCACATAGGCCGCCGAGTAATCAGGATCGGGGTTCATTGCGTCCGACCCGTCCAGACTGTCCGAGGTCGGAAAGCGCAGGTCTTCGGTGCGAATACCGGTGATGCGGGTCATTTGCTTGCCTCCACGGTTTGACGCTGGACGCCCAGCCCTTCGATCCCCAGTTCCATGGTGTCGCCGGGCTTCAGATAGGTTTGCGGGTTTTGCCCCATGCCCACGCCGGGAGGCGTCCCGGTCGAGATCACATCGCCGGGCTGCAGCGACATGAACTGCGACAGGTGCGAGATCACGGTCGCCACGTCAAAATGCATCGTCTTGGTCGAGCCGTCCTGATAGCGGTGGCCATTGACCTCAAGATACATGGGCAAGTTCTGAGGGTCCGGCACCTCATCGCGCGTCACCAGCCAGGGGCCGATGGGGCCGAACGTGTCGGCGGACTTGCCCTTGACCCACTGGCCCGAGCGGTGCAGCTGAAAGTCGCGTTCGCTGAGGTCATTGATCACACAGTAGCCCGCGACATGGTCAAGCGCGTCCTCGACGGACACGTATTTGGTGTGCTTGCCGATGACGACGCCCAACTCGACCTCCCAGTCGGTCTTGACCGAGTTGCGGGGGATTTCAACCGTGTCATCGGGGCCGACGATGGCCGAGGTTGCCTTGAAGAAGATCACCGGTTCTTCGGGCAGCGCCATGCCGGATTCAGCGGCGTGGTCGGCATAGTTCAGGCCGATGCAAATGAACTTGCCCACTTGCCCGACGCATGCGCCGATACGCGGCGCGCCGTCGACCACCGGCAGCGCATTCACATCCAAAGCGCGCAGGGCATCAAGCCCGGCATCCGACAGCGCGTCGCCCGCGATGTCGCTGACTTTGCCAGACAGATCGCGGATCGCGCCGTTTTCATCCATCAGGCCGGGTTTTTCTTGTCCAACCGGACCGTAACGCAGCAGTTTCATCTCAAATCTCCCTGATCAAACGGTCCAGCCGCCATCGATGGCGAAGGTCTGTCCGGTGGTGAATGCAGTTTCATCGCTGGCCAGATAGACGGCCAGTGCGGCAATCTCATCTGCGTGACCGATGCGGCCCATGGGTTGGCGCGCGATGAAGTCTTTCATCGCCTGTTCATAGTCGCCGGTGGCGCGCAGGCGGTCGTGCAGGCTGGGGCTGTCGACGGTGCCGGGGCAGATCGCGTTGCAACGGATGCCCTGCGTGATGAAGTCGGCGGCGATGGATTTGGTCAGGCCGATCACGGCCGCCTTTGAGGCACAATACGAGAACCGGTTCGGCACGCCTTTCATCGACGAAGCGACCGAGGACATATTGATGATCGAGCCACCGCCATTTTCCAACATGCCGGGCAACACCAGCTTGGCCAGCCGGTACATCGCCTTGACGTTCAGATCAAAGCTGAAATCCCACTGATCGTCGTCGCATTCCAGAATGGACCCGGCCCCGACGAAACCGGCGCAGTTGAACAGCACGTCCAGTGCTCCGGCGGATGCGACGACCTCGGCCACAGCGTCGGCATTCGTGACGTCCAGTTTCAAGGCTGTCACGCCGTCGATTGCAGCCAGTTCCGCAAGCGCCGCATCGTTGATATCGCAGGCAATCACCTGCGCGCCTTCGGCCACGTATTTCTCGACGCTGGCGCGGCCAATACCTTGCCCTGCGGCGGTAATCAGCGCTTTCTTTCCGGCCAGACGGCCCTGTGCTTTAGTCATGTCGTCCTCAATCCGTGTGGAATACTTCAATCATGGGTGCCCATTTCTCGCCTTCGGCGCGGCTGGGCAGCGGGTTTTGGCAAGGATCGGTGAAACTCCACCATTCCTGCGTTCTGGGGTCCTGCGCCATGCGGGCCATGTCCCCTTCGAAATCGGTGCCGTGATATTCCCAGTACCCGAACAACAGGTTCTCGGGTTCACGCAAAAAGATCGTATAGTTGCGGATGTTGCTTTGGGCGATCTGCGCCAGCACATCCGGCCAGACGGCAGCGTGCAGGCGTTTGTATTCGTCCAGCTTTTCGGGCTTCACCCCGATTACCATGCCCATACGTTGCATTATGTGCCCTCCGTGATCTCAATCGGCGTGGACTGCGCGGCAATAGCCTGCCAGTCCCACGCGATGCCAAGCCCGGGCACATCTGACGGAATGGCAAACCCATCCTCGATGCGCATCGCGTCCGTGGTCACACTGTCAAGCTGCGGGATGTATTCCAGCCATTTTGCGTTTGGCACGGCACAGACCAACGGCAGGTGCAGTTCCATCAGGAAATGCGGGCAGACCATGACGTTATACGCCTCGGCCAGATGCGCCACTTTCAGCCACGGGGTAATGCCCCCGATCCGCGCCACGTCAACCTGCACAATGCTGGCCGCGCCCGCTTGCAGATAGTCCTTGAACTGGCTCAGCGAATACATGCTTTCACCGACGGCAATCGGCACCGAGGTCCGGCGCGACAGCTCAGCATGACCTGCGACGTCATCGGCGGGCAGAGGCTCCTCGAACCAGCCGATATTATAGTCTTCCAAGACCTGCGCCCGGCGGATCGCCTCGGACAGGGTAAAGCCCTGATTACCATCGGTCAGGATTTCATAACCCGGCCCGACCGCTTCGCGCACAGCGGCCAGACGGGCGGCATCCTCGCTCAGATGGTCGCGCCCGATCTTGATCTTCGAGCCTCGGAACCCCTGCGCCTGCATGGCCAGCGCGTCATCGACCAAGGCCTGTGTTTCCAGATGCAGCCAGCCGCCCTCGGTCGAATAGAGCGGGATGCGGTCCCGCGTCCCACCTGCGGCTTTCCACAGCGGCAGCCCTTGTTTGCGGCAACGCAAATCCCAAAGCGCAGTATCAATCGCCGCCAAAGCCAGCGATGTGATCGCCCCCACCGCCGTCGCATGAGTCAGAAACAGCAGATCGCGCCAGATGCCTTCGATCCGGTCCGCATCGCGCCCGATCAGAGCAGGCGCGAGGGTCTTTTCCAGCAGCGCCATCACCGAAGGACCACCGGTGCCGATGGTATAGCAATAGCCCACACCCTGCGCCCCGTCGCTGTCGGTCACGGTCACGATGGGCGTTTCCTGGCTGACAAAGGACTGAATCGCATCGACCCGTTTGACCTTGGGAATAAGGTCGATCATGCGCAGTTCGATATGGGTGATGGTGGCCACGGTTGCTTACCCTCTCAGCGCCTCGCCAGTGCCCGCGTCGAAGACGTGGCACTTGTCGAGAACAAGGTGGAACGGCAGTGTTTCACCCGGATGAACCGGGCGCGGGTTAAACATCTTGGCCTGTACCTCGACGCCTGCCAGTTCGGCGAACAGCAGGGTTTCGGTGCCCAGAGGTTCCTCCAGTGCAACCGGCAGCTCCAGATCGACCAGTTCGCCGCGTTCCTCGACCGCATGGCCGACAGGCATCAGGTTGTCGGCGCGGAATCCGAACTGTACCGCCTGTCCTGCCCGCACATGATCGCGTGCCGAAGCCGGGACGGGCACTGTGATCGCATCCTTCAGAACGATGGTTCCCGCATCGGTGACGACGCCATCCACAAGGTTCATCGGAGGCGAACCGATAAAGGTCGCGGCAAAGGTATTGACCGGCGTATTGAACAGCTCGAGCGGGGTACCGACCTGAACAATATGACCATCGCGCATCAGCACGATACGGTCCGCCAGCGTCATCGCCTCGACCTGATCGTGGGTAACGTAGACGATGGTATTGCCAACGCGCTGGTGCAGTTTCTTGATCTCGACCCGCATCTGCGTGCGCAGCTTGGCATCAAGGTTCGACAGAGGCTCGTCAAACAGGAACACATCCGGGTGCCGCACGATGGCGCGGCCCATGGCGACGCGCTGGCGCTGACCACCAGACAGTTCCGCCGGTTTGCGGTCCATCAGCTCGTCCAGCCCAAGGATCGCGGCGGCTTCGGTCACGGCCTTGGTAATCTCGGCCTCGGGGCGCTTTGCAATCTGCAACGTGAAGCCCAGATTTTCGCGTACTGTCATATGCGGGTACAGCGCGTAGTTCTGGAACACCATCGAGATGTTGCGTTCACGCGGAGGCAGGTCGTTGACCACGCGGCTGCCGATGGAAATCTCTCCGTCGGAAATGTCCTCCAGCCCCGCGATCATGCGCAGCGTCGTGGACTTGCCGCAGCCCGAGGGGCCGACCAGCACCAGGAACTCTCCATCCTGGATGTCCAGATTGATGCCATGCACAGCCTGATGCTTGCCATAGCGTTTGACGACGTTGTTGAGTGTAACTTCGGTCATTTTTTATCCTTTCACGCCGCCAAAGGTCAGGCCGGCGATCAGGTGCTTCTGCACGATAAAGGTCAGGATCAGGGCGGGCAGGATCATCAGCACGGCCAATGCGCACATGCCGCCCCAGTTGATGGTGAATTCAGCGGTGAAATCCAGCAAGCCCACAGGCATCGTCTTGGACCCAACCGAGCGGGTCAGCTGCGAGGCCAGCGCGAATTCGTTCCACGAGGTGAGGAAGGCGAAGATCGCCGCCGAGGCCACGCCCGAGCGCGCCACCGGAAACTCGACCCGCCAGAAGGCTTGCCAGCGTGTGCAGCCATCGATCTCGGCAGCCTCGTGCAGTTCCTTGGGGATCTGGCGGAAGAAACCATCGGTCAGCCAGATGGTAAAAGGCACGTTCATCGCCACATAGACAAGGATCAGGCCGAAATGCGTATCGATCAGCCCGGCCTTGGCAAAGACGATGAACAGCGGCAGCGACAGGGCCACACCGGGCACGGCGCGGAACAACATCAGGCCAACGAAATAGCCGTTCTTGAACTTGAACCGATAGCGCGCAAAGGCGTAACCGCCACCCATCCCGATCAGGATGGCAATCGCAGTCGATGTGACCGAGACGATCAGCGAGTTGCGGAAATACTGGAACACCGGCACACCGCCCTCGCCTGCGCCACCGAACATGGCGCGGTAGTGGTCCAGCGTGAAGGTCGGGGTCCAGACCGGCGGTTTGGCCATGATCTCGACCGTCGGGCGGAACGAGTTCAGCACGATCCATAGGCCGGGAATGCAGATGATCGACATCACCAGAAACAGGCCGGTCAGGTGCAGTACCTTCATCAGGCGGCGCTGGTTGCGGTAGGATTGATTGCGGTCCATGCGCTTAGCCCCCCATGCCCAGCTCGGCGCGCGCGGCGCTGAGTTTGCGGAAGAAATAGATGGTGAAGGCGATCGACAGCAGGATCGAGACATAGCCCATCGCATTGGCCAGCCCCATACGGGCGTCGACATAGCCCGTGCGGCTCATCAGCGTCCACAGCAGCTCGGTCCGGCGGGCAGGGCCGCCTCCGGTCATGATCTGCACGATGTCATAGGCCCGCGCTACGTCGAGCGAACGGATGGTCATGGCGATATAGATGAACGGCATCAGGAAGGGCAGCGTGATGTGGCGGAAGGTCTGCCATGCGGTGCAGCCATCGACCTTGGCGGCCTCAAGCGGATCACGCGGCATGGCGAACAGACCGGCAAGGATCAGGATCGCGAAGACCGATGTGCTCATCCAGACCTCGGCGAAAATGATCGAGAACATGGCCAGCTTGCCATCCACCAGCCACGGCAGCGCCGCATTGGTAATGCCCAGCGATTGCAGCACGTTGTTCACCAGACCGATGTTGTCGTTGAAGATGAACTTGAACTGAAAGCCCACCAGAATAGGCGAGAACATCATCGGGAACATCAGGATCGTGCGCAGGGTGCGCTGACCCCATGTGACCTTGTTCATCATTAGTGCGATGCCCAGACCCAGCAGCAGTTCCAGGTTCAGCGCGATGGTCAGGAACAGGACGGTACGGCCAAAGGCGGACCAGAATTTCCAATCCCCAAGGATTTTTTCGTAGTTCGCCGTGCCAATCCAGCGCCACAGCGACGACGGGCGCGTCAGCTTATAGGGGGTAAAGCTGGAATACAGCGAGAAGAGGAGTGGGATCAGAACAACGGCTGCCATGATGATGAAAGCAGGCAACAGAAGGACAAACCACTCCGGTAAGCGGCGGCGCATAACGTCTTTCCTTGGATTGAGTAGAAGGGTGCGGGGGTGTCAGCCACCCCCGCTTGGGCCGGAGGAGCCCTTAGTAGTAGCCGGACTCGCGCATCAGCTCGTCCACCGCCTCGGCGGCGTCGTTCAGCGCGTCCTCGACGGATTTGTCACCGACGATAGCAGCTTGCAGTTCGGGGAAGACGATATTGGTGGTCTCACCCCATTCCGGGATCGGCGGAACTGCGAAGGCGTACTCGGCACCGGCAGCAAAGGCGGCCAGAGCTTCGGCGCGGAACGGGTCGTCACCGGCTTGTGCTGCGGCCACGTTGGCTTCCCAGACGGCGCTGCGGGTGGGCAGCGAACCACCGGCGGATTCAGCCAGCTGGCTGTCTTCGCTGGTCAGGAATTTGACCAGCGAGACGGCCGCATCCTTGTTGGCGCAATCGTTGGTGACCGAGAAACCATGGTGCCCCGACCAGCCGGTCCGCGTGACCGAGCCCATTGGCTGGATCGCCACGCCGACATTGCCCGCAGCCTTGGACGATTCAGGGTCGTTGAAGAACCCGGCCCAGCCCGGCCAATCCAGGTTCAGCGCAACCGTGCCGCTTGCAAAGCCCTGACCCAGGTCGTCCCAGACGTAAGACGTGGTGCCTGCAGGAACCGCCTGTGCCTCATAGAGGTCAACAAACCACTGCAATGCGCGCTGGCCAGCATCCGAGTTGAAGATGGGTTTCTTGTTTTCGTCCAGATAGTTGCCACCTTCTGCGACGACCATCTCGTAGAACCGGCCAACGATGGCTTCGTCCTTGCCTGCATATTGTGTGCCATAGAAGTTCGGCGGATCTGCGAAGAAGATCGCCTGATCCTTCACCTGCTCCCATGTTTCGGGAACGGCCAGATCATAACCGTATTCCGCCTTGAACTTTGCAGCCTTGTCGGCGTCCTCGTAGTTCGACTTGAGGTAATACAGAACCGAGACATCAAACTGCGCGCGCGGCAGCATCAGAAGCTCGCCATTCACGGTCGAAGCACCAATGTTGCCCGGTACGAACTCGGCAATCGTGTCTTCTGCCACCAGCCCGTTCAGGTCGGCATAGAGACCCTCATACTGCGGCGCAAAGGATGAGTGGTTCGAACCCACGCACCAGGACGTCGTGCCAGCAGCCATGTCCGACTTGATTTCCTTGTCGATCTCAAAGTGGCTTTTCTTCGAGATGATATCGACCTTGGCGCCTGTTGCGGCTTCCCATTCGGCGATGCGACCATAGAGGCCTTCGTACTGTTGCCCGCCGATCAGTTTGGCTTCGACCACCACATCGGGGAACGAGCCCCAATCTGATTCGGCGTGCGCGGCACCTGCGGCGACAATCGCCACGGTGGCAAGCAAGCTGCTGATTACGCTTGTTGATTTCATGATATGGGTCTCCCTGAGTTCATATCCGGCGATCCTCCCTCGCCATTTGTATTTGTATATAAATCACTTATTCATTCATAAATCAACGTTGACTTTTGAGGTTAATTTGCTTCACCCTTGCCGGAAGAAGGGTTTGGGAGGACCGTTTTTGCCCGGGACAACTGACAAATACCGTGCGCCTGCGCTGGAAAAGGGACTGGATATCATCGAGTTGCTGTCAGAGCACGCCGATGGCCTGGCGCAAGGTGATATTGCCCGCGCGCTGGATCGCTCGCAAAGCGAGATTTATCGGATGCTGTCCACGCTGGTACGGCGCGGCTATATCATGCGCTCGTCCGAGGATGATCTGTATTCGCTCAGCCTCAAGATGTTTGCCATTTCCCAGCGCTTCCCGCCGGTCGAACGGTTGCTGGAGCTTGCCGCACCGCGGATGCGCGCGGTGACGCGTACCGCCTGGCAATCGTGCCATATGGGGATGGAAAGCAACGGCGACATTGTTGTCGTTGTTTCGATCGAGTCGCCGGGGAACTGGGGTTTGGCACTACGCGTCGGCACTGTGATCGGTCTGGGCAATACCGGCACGGGCCGTGTGTTGGCCGCCTTCCGCAGCCCGGCCGAGTTGGATGAGTTGCTGGATCGGCACCGACTGGCTCAGGGCGAGCCGGCGATTGATGAGGTTGAGTTCCGCGAACACGTCGCGCGCATCCGGGAATGGGGGTACGAGCGGATGCCTTCGGCGACGGCGGTGGGTGTTACCAACCTGGCCTATCCTGTCCTCGATCACGAAGGGCGGGCGATCAGCGTCGTCAACTGCCCGTTCCTCGAGCGGATTGATCAGTTGGAAGTGCCGGGCATCGACGATGTCCACGCACTTTACAAAGGGCTGGCCGATGAGCTGACCGAGTTCTACGCGGGCAAGGGCGCAATGGGGCAGGGTGGCTGAACCGGCGGGGCCGTTTCACACTCTGTTGTCGTCATTGCTTTTTGAATGCGTCCCGTAGCGCGTCCCCGAAGGCGTTGTTTTGCGAGGTCTGTGACTGACCCTTGTGCTGTGCCCGTTTCGATTGTGCTGCCCGAGCGGGACGGGCGGAGCCGCGTGCGGCTTTGTCCTCTCGCGCGGAGGCACCGCCGTCTTTGCGCATCGTCAGGCCGATGCGTTTGCGGGGCACGTCGACCTCGACCACCCGGACTTTGACCACCTGACCGGTCTTGACCACCTCATGCGGGTCTTTGACGAACCGGTCGGCCAGTTGGCTTACATGGACCAAACCGTCCTGATGCACCCCGATATCGACGAAGGCCCCAAAGGCCGCGACATTGGTGACCGTGCCTTCCAGTACCATGCCGGGTTTTAGGTCGGTGATCTCTTCCACGCCATCGGTGAACGTGGCGGTCTTGAAACTGGGGCGCGGGTCACGACCGGGTTTTTCCAGTTCTGCAAAGATATCGCGCACGGTGGGCAGACCGAATGTGCCATCCACAAACTGCTCGGCCCGCAGACCCTTCAGCGCCCCGTCATGCCCCATGATCTGCCGGATATCGCGCCCGCAGGCACTGACCACGCGACGGGCGACGTCATAGGCTTCGGGGTGGACGGATGAGGCGTCCAACGGCTCGGCCCCATCGCGGATACGCAGAAAGCCCGCGCATTGTTCAAAGGCATGGGGGCCAAGACGCGCAACATTCAGCAGGTCCGTGCGCGAGGCGAAGGCTCCGTTTAGGTCGCGGTGAGTGACGATGGCCTCGGCCAAACCGGGCCCGAGGCCCGAGACATGGGACAACAACGGGGCTGAGGCAGTGTTCAGGTCCACGCCGACCGCGTTCACCACATCCTCGATAACCGACTCCAGTGATTGGGACAGGCGATGCTGATCCACGTCATGCTGGTACTGACCGACGCCGATGCTTTTGGGTTCGATCTTGACCAGTTCGGCCAGCGGGTCCTGCAGGCGGCGTGCGATTGAGACCGCGCCGCGCAACGAGACATCCAGATCGGGGAATTCCCGCGCCGCCAGTTCCGAGGCAGAATAGACCGAGGCCCCGGCCTCGGACACCACAACCTTGGTGGGCGTCTTGGCGGTTTTGGGCAGCAGGGCCAACGTGTCGGCCACCAGACGTTCGGTCTCGCGGCTGGCGGTGCCGTTGCCGATGGCGATCAGCTCGATCTCATGCGCCGAGATCAGGTTCAAGATCGCCGCCTGCGCGCCGCGGAGGTCATTCTTGGGCTGAAAGGGGTAGAGCGTATCGGTTGCCACCACCTTGCCGGTTGAATCCACGACCGCCGCCTTGACGCCGGTCCGGATGCCCGGGTCCAGCCCCAAAGTCGCGCGCGCGCCTGCCGGGGCGGCGAACAGCAAGTCCTTGAGGTTGCGCGAAAACACCTGAATTGCTTCGTCCTGCGCGCGGCTGCGCAGATCGGCCATCAGCTCGACCATCATCGACAGGGACAGTTTCACCCGCCATGTCCAGCCCGCCACCTTGCGCAGCCATTTGTCGCCCGGCGCGTCGCCTCGGGTCTGCAAATAGGCGGCGACCATCGCCTCGGCCCGGGCGGCACCGGTTTCGGGCTCGGGGGCAATGTCCAGCGTCACGATCCCCTCTTTCGAAGCCCGAAGCATTGCCAGCGCCCTGTGGGAGGGCGTTTTGGCCCACAGCTCGGTATGGTCGAAATAGTCGCTGAACTTCGCGCCTTCCTGTTCTTTGCCCTCGACCACCTTTGCGGACAGCAGGGCTTCGCGCTGCATGAAATTGCGCAGTTCCCCCAGCAGGGTTGCGTTTTCGGTCAGGCGCTCGGTGATGATATCGCGAGCACCATTCAAGGCGTCCTTGGCTGTGGGCACGGCTTCACCCAGATAACCTGCGGCCAGAGCTTCGGGATCGGCGGCACGGTCGGCCAGAATCGCATCGGCCAGCGGCTCCAACCCGTTTTCGCGAGCGATCATGGCCTTGGTCCGGCGTTTGGGCTTATAGGGCAGATAGATGTCCTCCAACTGCGCCTTGGTCTCGGCCTGCGCGATGGATTTGATCAGATCGTCGGTCAGTTTTCCTTGATCTTTGATCGAGTTCACGATGGCCTCGCGCCGGGCTTCAAGCTCGCGCAGATAGGTCAGGCGGTCGGACAGCGTGCGCAGCTGCGTATCGTCCAGCCCGCCGGTCACCTCTTTGCGGTAGCGGGCGACAAAGGGCACCGTTGCGCCTTCGTCCAGCAACCTGACCGCAGCCCCGACCTGTTCGGGGCGGGCGTTGATCTCGGTGGCGATGGTGCGGGCGATGCGGTCCAAGGGGGCCTCCTGACTGTCGGTTGGAGGACCGTCTTAGCCAGAGGGGCAGGCGAGGGGAAGGGGCTTTGACGCCCTGCACGAAAACTGCACGAGCCATGCGCGATGTTCTGCACCCAAGCCGGCCAGAAAGACGCTGCACTAGAACAAATGGAGCAGTGATATGGGACAGTTTATCGTGCGCGGGGTTCCGGCCTCGGTTTTGCAGGACAGTTGGTGGTTTGATGCGCCCGAGCAGCCAGGCGAAAGGCAGGATGGTGGCACAGGGCCGGGCAGGCGACACGCGGTCGGAGGTCTGGCCCTCTTGGTCGCGCTGGCGGATGTGTTGTTTCTGGACCATCCCCCGGGCGTTTCGCTGGCGGTTTTTGCCTGTGCGTTGGCCGGGGTTGTGTGGTTTCTATTGGCGCGGCGGGCGGGTCTGATCGGACCGGCGGTTCTGCTGGTGCTCAGCGCCTTGCCGGTGGTGGAATATGTGCAGGCGCTGTCGGTTGCGTTTCTGCTGGGTGGCTCGACCGTGGCGCTGTGCTGGGCGGTTCTGGGCCGATACGAGGGCCCCTCGTGGCGCAGGTTCTTGTCTGTGGCCCCGTTGTTGGCGGTCCGCGACGCCATTGAGGCGCTGCAGAGTGGCCATGCCGCATCACGGGCCGATGGCGCGGTTTTGCGCCTGCTGCGGGCCTGGGGATTTCCAGTCGGGGGCGGTCTGATCCTGATGTCGCTCATGATGTCTGCAAACCCGATCCTGTCAGATTGGCTCGATCATCTCTGGAGGTTTGACCTTCGCATCGACCGGATCCTGTTCTGGCTGGGGAGCGCCCTGTTGATCTGGCCGGTTCTGGCCGTCGCGGTGCGGCCCGAATTGCTGGCCGCGCGGAGTGGGCCAAGGCAACCCCGTTCTCTGCCCGGATTTGGCCTGAACGCGGGGTCTGTGGCCAATGCGCTGATCACCTTCAACCTGCTGCTGGCGGTGCAGACGGTCATGGATATCGCTTTTCTATGGGGCAATGCCGACCTACCCGACGGCATGAGTCACGCCGAATACGCCCATCGCGGTGCCTATCCCCTGCTGGTCACCGCGCTGCTGGCCGGAGCCTTCGCGCTTGCCGCGCGCCCGTTTCTGGCCGAGCGTCGGCGCCTGACCCGCTGGATGATGCTGTGGCTGGGTCAGAACGTGCTGCTGGTGATCTCGTCTCTGGTTCGCCTGTCGCTGTATGTCGAGGCCTATGGGCTGACCTATCTGCGAGTTCATGCCGCGATCTGGATGGGTTTGGTGGTAGCGGGACTGTGTCTGGTGGGCTGGCAAATCCTGCGCGGGAAATCGAACCGGTGGCTGCTGCTGCGATCCGCCGCGCTGGGTCTTGGGGTGCTCTACGCGTGCTGTTTCGTGAATTTCGCGGCGCTGATTGCGCGGGAGAATCTGCACCATCCGCAGCGCTACGATGAATACTATGTCTGCCAGTTGGGTCCGATGGCAGCGGCTGAGATCGCAAATTCACCGCGCCCCACGGGCTGTGCTGCATGGACGCCGCAGATCAGCAATTGGCGGGAATGGGGGTTTCGCGCGGATCGCGTGATCCGTAGTCTGAACGCCGAAACGAAACCGGAGAAACCTGATGAAAATCCTCGTCGTGGATGACGATCCGCGCCTGCGCGAGCTGGTCTCGATCACGTTGGAGCGCGCGGGCTATCAGGTCATCACCGCGCGCGACGGGCAATTGGCGCTGACCCATGCCATGCGCGAGGCCCCCGATCTGGTGGTGCTGGACGTGGGCCTGCCCGAACTGGACGGGCTTGAGGTCTGCCGCCGCCTGCGCGCCCGATCCGAGGTGCCGATCCTGTTCCTGACCGCCCGCGATGATGAGATCGACCGGATTCTGGGCCTCGAACTGGGGGCTGACGATTACGTCACCAAGCCCTTCAGCCCCCGAGAACTGGTGGCGCGGATCAAGGCGATCCTGAAACGCAGCTCGGCGGGGGGTGCGGCGGGTGTTTTGCGCCACGGGCCGGTCGAGCTGGATGCCACGGGTCACTCTGTGCGTATCGACGGTGCGGCGCTGGCGCTGACAGCGACAGAGCTGTCGATCCTGCGCCGCCTGATGCAGACGCCCGAGGCCATTGTCTCGCGCCCGCAACTGATCGATGCGATCTACGGCGCAGGCAGCGCGGTGGCCGACCGCACGCTGGACAGCCATCTGCGCAACCTGCGGCGCAAGCTGGGTGAACAGGGTTGGGGCAGCGCCATCGAAACCGTGCATGGTATTGGTCTGCGGATGGGCGCATGGCCGGGCTGAGGCGCAAGTGGCGCCCGTCGCTGGGCTTTGTTCTGGGCGGTGCGCTGGCTGGCACACTGGCCCTGTCGCTGCTTGGCCTGATCGCGCTGCGCTATCTCGGCCCCGAGATCGGATTTCGCAACGCGGCGCTGCTACTGGCGGGGCTGATCGGCGTGGCTACCGGGGTGCTGGGCTACCTGCTTGTGCGTTTGCTGCTGCGCCCGATCTCGGCTTTGGCGGCTTATTCGGCCTCGGTCGAATCCGGTCAACCCGCCGAACCACCCGCTCATTACGGTACGCAGGAATTGGCACGTCTGGCCCGCTCGGTCCTTGGTATGGCCGAAACCCTGCAACGCCGCGAAGCCTCGATCCGCGGCTTCGCCGACCACGTGACACATGAGTTGAAGACACCGGTGACTGCAATCCGGGCCGCCGGAGAACTGCTGGACGACTCGCCGGACCTGTCGGATCAGGACCGGGCTTTGCTGCAGCAGATTCTAGGCGCAAACGATCAGATGCAAACCCACCTGAGCGCCCTCAACCGTGTCGCCGCCGCCCGGGTGCCCGAGCATCACGGGACAGGCACGCTGGCTGAGTTGGCGAACGATTTGCAAGAGCGCTTCGCTGGGCTTGATCTGATATTCGAAGGCCTTGATCAGAACCTGCCGCTGGCCGCATCAGGCCTGAGAGTGGTTCTACAGCAATTGCTGGACAATGCCAGCCGCCACGGCGCGGGTCAGGTCACGCTGAGCGCCGCACCGGGGCGGTTGACAGTTCAGGACGATGGCCCGGGGATATCCGACGGCAACCGAGACCGCATCTTCGCCCCCTTTTTCACCACAGCCCGTGAACAGGGCGGCACCGGCATGGGACTGGCCATCGCGGCAAGCCTGCTGGGCGCTCATGGGGGGCAGATTTCTCATCAACCGTCCGTGCGAGGCGCGCGGTTTGAAATTCTGTTCCCCGCTGCCTGAGGAAACGGCACAGGCGCGGTTTTGCCCTCCCCGTGTCAATATGCGCCCCCAAACACGATTGATCCCCGGCCCATCCTGATTTAAGGGAGGCCCTGTCAAATCAGAGTCACCCGTGGGGCGTCATCGCCCCGTAACGGCTCGGTGCCAGTATTCAGCGTTGGCACATACTCTTGGATCGCACGCCCCGAAAGGCTTTAAAAAAGGTAAGGGAATATGGCAGAAAATTCGAACTTCGACGTATTGTATACCATTGTAGACGAAGCGCCTGAGCTAGCCAGCGCGTCGTTCCTGCCCATCATCCGCAAGTTCGCATCCGCCGCGGGTGTCAGCGTTGGGACCAAGGATATCTCGCTGGCCGGGCGCATCATCGCGACCTTCCCCGAGAACCTGACCGAGGCGCAGCGAATCACCGACGATCTGACTGCCTTGGGTGAGCTGGTGAAGACGCCGGACGCCAACGTGATCAAGCTGCCGAACATCTCGGCCTCGGTCCCGCAGTTGGTGGCGGCCATCGAGGAGCTGCAGTCGCAGGGCTATGATATCCCCAACTACCCCGAAGAGCCTTCGACCGATGAAGAAAAGGCGATCCGGGCGCGCTATGACGCAATCAAGGGCTCGGCGGTGAATCCGGTTCTGCGCGAAGGCAACAGTGACCGCCGCGCGGCACGAGCGGTGAAGAACTATGCGCAGAAAAACCCGCATTCGATGGGCGCGTGGGCCTCGGACAGCAAGACCAAAGTGTCTTCGATGCCCGGCAATGATTTCTATGCCAACGAGAAATCGGCCACCATCACCGCCGCGCAGGCTGGGGATGCGAAGATCGAATTCGTCGGCAAAGATGGCAGCGTGGCTGTTCTGAAAGACGGCTGGCCGCTGGAAGAAGGCACCGTTGCCGATGCGACCTTCATGTCGGTCAAGGCGCTGTCGGCGTTTCTGACCGAGGCCATCGAGGACACCAAGGCAGACGGCACCATGTTCTCGCTGCATATGAAAGCGACGATGATGAAGGTCAGCGACCCGATCATCTTTGGCTATGCGGTCAAGGCGTGGCTGGCCCCTGTGTTCGAGAAATTCGGCGCGGAACTGGAGGCGCTGGGTGTGAACCCGAACTCGGGTCTGGGCGATCTGCTGGAACGGGTTCAGGGCAATGCCGATATCATGGCCGCTATTGATGCGCTGAAAGGCGACCGCCCGTCCATGTATATGGTCGACAGCGACAAGGGCATCACCAACCTGCACGTGCCGTCGGACGTGATCATCGACGCCTCGATGCCTGCGGTGATCCGTGCGGGCGGTAAGGGCTGGGATGAGACCGGTGCCAAGGGTGACACCAACTGCGTGATCCCCGACCGCTGCTATGCGCCGGTTTATGATGAATCCATCAAGTTCTTCAAAGCCAACGGCGCGCTGAACCCGGCGACTGCCGGAGCCGTGGCCAACGTGGGTCTGATGGCACAGAAGGCCGAGGAATATGGCTCTCACCCGACTACGTTCCAGGCACCAGCCGATGGCACCATTCGGATCGTTCTGGCCAATGGCGAGACGCTGCATTCCCATGAGGTCGAGCAGGGCGATATCTGGCGCTCCTGCACCGTCAAGAAAGCCCCCATCGAGAACTGGATTCAGCTGGCGATGGATCGTCAACGCCTGACGGGCTCCGAGGCGATCTTCTGGCTGGACGCAAACCGCGCCCATGACGCGGAACTGATCAAGTACGTCAAACCGGCGCTTGAGGCGGCTGGCGTGGCTGACAAGTTCCTGATCATGGCCCCGCGCGAGGCGACCCGCCAGTCACTTGAGACGATCACGGCGGGCAAAGACTCGATTGCGATCACCGGCAACGTGCTGCGGGACTATCTGACCGACCTGTTCCCGATCTTGGAACTGGGCACTTCGGCCAAGATGCTGTCGATCGTCAAGCTGATGAATGGCGGCGGACTGTTCGAGACCGGGGCAGGGGGTTCGGCCCCGAAACACGTTCAGCAGCTGGTCGAGGAAAACCACCTGCGCTGGGACTCGATGGGTGAGTTCTGTGCGCTTGGGGAATCCCTGAACTTCCTGGCCGACAGCAAGGGCAACGCCAAGGCCGGTGTTCTGGGCGCCGCTGCCGAGGCCGCAACACAGGGCATTCTGGACAACAACAAATCGCCCAGCCGGAAGGTCGGTCAGCCCGATAACCGCGACAGCCACTATTGGTTCGCCCGCTACTGGGCCGAGGCACTGGCGGCGCAATCCGACGATGCCGATCTGGCCGCCGAATTTGCGCCAGTGGCGCAGGAACTGGCCGACAAGGAAGGTCAGATCCTGGCAGAACTGGCGGCGGCCCAGGGTGCTGCGGCTGATCTGGGTGGTTACTATCACACCGATCCGGCCAAGGCGGCGGCGGTGATGCGCCCCAGCGCGACGCTGAACGCGATAATCGGCTGATCTGCCTCAGCCATGGCTGTGCAAAAAACCAAAAAACCGGCCCTCTCTGGGGCCGGTTTTTTCATGCGTCCGAACTAGAAAAGGGCCGACCCCCATAGCCAGCCCTTTTCTGAGTGAGTGGCGAGGCTAAAGCCTCACCGGTGCAGTTGAGTTCATCCTACGCATATTGCTGACCCTGACTATTGGGGAATTCCCGTAGCGCAGGATTTTTTGGTCAATAAGCGGCTTATGCAGGCTATATTGACCCATTTAGGCGACACACCCTCATGGGGCGTCGATGCACAAAATCCGGATAGGCAACAAAAAAGGGCAGGTCTTTCGACCCGCCCCAAGATTGGCCTTATCGACCGAGAGATCAGTTAGACGCTGCGTTCAGCTTTTCGTTCTGTTCGCGCAGCGTGTCCGAGATGATCGCGTACCATTCGCCGGATTCACGCATTTCGATCAGACCTTTGTTCATCATTGCGATGTATTCGCGGGCGAACGGGTTGGTCCGGTGCGCCAGGAAGCTCATCGACGACAGGGTGGAGACATAAGGGTTTTCAACGATGTCTGCCGAAGTCAGGCCCATGTCTCTCATGGTTGACGCGAACAGGTCGACTTCGAAGGCGGCTACATCTGCTGTGCCGGTCAGCACGGCATCAAGGCATTCGCGGGCCGAATTGGGTTGAACCACACTTGTGTTGTCGCGGTTCAGACCTTGTTCTTCCAGAACCACCATGCTCCAGCCTGCCATGCGGCAGATGGTCGAACCTTCGAGGTCCGAGAAATCGGTGGCCTTCGCGTATTCGCTCTCGGGCAGGGTAAAGAAACCACCGACGATGTCGTAAACCGGAACCGAGGCAACAAACTGAGTGCAGCGCGCTTCGGTTTCTGCAGACCATTCATACGAGCGGTTGGTGCAATCCGGCACGGTCCAGGCGATGGAAATGTCGAACGCGCCCAGCGGCAGCAGCGTTTCCAGGTGCGAACTCCAGTCGTCGACAAAGCTGACCGAGAAGTCACGGCTATTGCCGGCCCGCTGCAGGCTGGTCGTTGCCAGACGGGTCATGATGCCGCCGCCATTCAGGTTTTCGGTTGTGAACGGCTCCCAGCCGTTGCCCGCAACCATCTTGATCGGCGGCGCGTACACGTTCGAGCGTTTGACGCTGGCTGCACGTTTTTCTTCGGCGGCGATCAGTTCCTGTGCGGACTGGCCGTTGGGCAGGCTGCCGTCTTCACATGGCAGGGCCAGAACCAGACCGGTCTCCAGCGAGCCGGGGTTGATGATCGCGTTGCGGTTCGCGTTGAAGATCGGCTGATAGTTCGATGTGCCGTAGGCCGCGATGGCAATCGTTGCCAGCGTGTCGCCGTCCTGCACTGTATAGTTCGAGCAGGCCTCTTGCGCGGCGACTGCACCGGCGTTCAGCGCGGTGAAAGCTGTTGCCGCCAATGCGGCCTTCTTGAATGTCTTGTTCATCATGTCCTCGTCCTCCAGACTTTTGTTTTGTCAGGCCAATTGAGGCCTTAGCCATTTTCCATTTGATAGCGCAGGGCAGTCGACACGATGTCGCGCCATTCGCCAGATTGCTGCATGATCGCCAGACCCTGGTTGAGCGTCTCAAGGATCGCTTCCCCATCCGGATTATCTTTGTGGGTCATGACGTTAAGCGACTTAATTGCCGCCAGGTTGGGGTTTTCGATAATCTGATGCTCGTAACCCAGACGGCTGATGGCCTCGACCGCCAGATGGGCTTCGATGGCAACGATATCGGCGCTGCCATCCATGACCGCGTGAAAGCAGTCATCGGGCGACACCGGGCGCATCAGGGTGATTGCCGGTTCATAAAGGCCCACCGCATCCATATGCGACAAGGACCAGCCTTCGGGGCGGCAGATCGTGGTGCCCACGAAATCCGCATAGGTCAGAGTTTCCTCATAGCCTGCGCCGTCCTTGGCAAAGAACGTATCCACCACTTCGTAAAACGGGTTCGAGAAGTTGTAGGTCTCACAGCGGGTACGGTCGCTTTCCGACAGGGCCTCAGCCTCTTCACAGTTCGGGCGCGACCAGGGGAAGGTCGCGTCGAAGGCCAGCGTTGGCATCAGCAGGTCCAGATGCGAGGACCAGTCATTGACAAACTGGATCTTATAGGGCTGCTCGGGCGCGGCTCGCAGCATCGCGGTCTCGACCAGATCGGTGTAAAGGCCCCGGTTCGGCAGCGCCTCATCCGTGAAGGGGGCATAGTTGCCGCCGGTGATCAGAAGAAGCTGGCGATCGCGGATTTCCGGCCGCTCGCCACCTTCTGCGTTGCGGATCAGGGCGGCCCCTTCGGCGCGGGCGGCCTCAATCTCTTTCTTCGCTTCGGCGCGGGCCGTGATCACGGCCTCTTCGCTGGCTTTCTTGGCTTCGGCTTCGGCGGCGGCCACGCGGGCTTCGGCCTCGGCGATGGCCTTGGCGGCACGTTCCTCTGCAGCCTTCACCAGTTCCGAAGCCATTTCAGCGGCCATTCGGCCCTCTTCGGTGTCAGGCAGTTCGGGCGCGCGGCCAATGTCTTCCAAGCAGGGGAAGGTCAGAACATCACCGACGCGGATGATGTTGGGGTTTGAGCCGATGACATCGCGGTTGGCGTCATAGATGAACCGGTAATCCTCGGTCGCGTAGACCTGGATTGCCAATTCCCGCAGGCTGTCGCCGCGCTGAATCTCATAGGTTGAACACGCCTCTTGCGCCGAGGCCGCCCCTGTTGCGGCTGCAAGAGCCAGGCTGGATATGATCAGATGGGTTCTCATGTTGTCCTGTTTCTCTGCCTTTTTATGTCTGCGCCGGTTTGACCACGGCGATTGAAATATTGTCCTGATCCGGGTCCGCCTTGGCGTGCAGCGCCTGTAACAGCGCATCGGCAATGTCGCGGGCCGGAGAATGAATGTGGCTGTGCAGCAGCGCTTCGATCTGGGCATTGCTGAGATATTGCAGCCCGTCGCTGCCGAGGATCAGAATGTCCGCCGGGTTCAGCGCCAGCGGCTGTTCCGGGCAATCCACCTTGGGGATCGCCGCGCCCATGATGACCGAGGTCAACTGATTGCGGTCGGGATGGGTTTGCGCTTCGGCCTCGGTCAACAGGCCCTGCGCAAGCTGGCCGTCAATCACGGGGGCCATCGAATGATCCTCGTTGATCTGGCTCAGGGTGCCGTCGCGGAACAGGTACAGGGGGCTGTCGCCGATCGAGATCCAGAATAGGTTCTGGTCGACCAGCAGGGTGCCCAGCAGGGTGGACCCCAGCTGGATCCCGGAGGTTTCGCCATGGCTGGCCACCTGAGCATTTGCTTGCATGGCTGCCATGGGCAGGGCGTCGAGCAGAGCGCCCTTCGTCACTTCATCGTTTTCAAGCTGCGCATCCAGCGCCTCTTGCCAGGCGGCGATCACAAGCGCGGATGCAACCTCGCCCGCATCGTGCCCGCCCATGCCGTCAGCGATCACGACATAGCCCGCCTGGGCTGTGTCGAAGACCCGCGCGGCAATCGCGTCTTCCTGCGTCTCGCGCTGACCCTGGTCCAGGATCAGGGCGATGTCATATGCAGGGGTCGCCAGCATCAGTCGGCATCCCGCCAGTCAAAGCCATCGTCGCAGAAGGCGGTAAAGCGGATTGAGGTCTCGCTGATGCGGATCAGATCGCCGTTGGACAGGGCAATGGTGCTGAGTACCGGTTTGCCGTTCAGCCGCACAAGGTTCGCCTTGCCGCCATGGCCCAGATAACATTTCCGGTCCTCGGGATCATAGGCAATCACCGCGTGGTTGCTGCGAGAAATCCCGGTATCGCCGAAATCAAGCTGGATGGCCTGATCATCGTTGCGACCGATCTGCATCAGGCCTTCGGTGAGGGTGACGCAGGCGCCACGTCCCGGTCCGGCAGTCACGACCAGCCAGCCAACCGGATAGGTCTGTTGCGCAGCTGGGGCGGCGGCCACCGGTTCGGCGGTTTCGATCAGCTCTTGCACATGGGTATCGGCGCGTTCAAAGCCCAGAAAGGTTGTCTTGACGCGCGAGCGGCGATCTTCGGCGGGGGCCGCAGGGGTCTCGGGCTGTTGGGGCGCTTCGGCGATGGGCTCGGGCGCGGGTTCCGGTGCCGGTTCGGGTTCCACCTCGGTCACAACCTCTGCCACGATCTCGGGCTCGGGTTGGGGTTCCGGCGCGACTTCGGGCTCGGGCGCAGAGGCTTCGGCAACAGATGCCAGCATGGCGTATTCGGTGTTGTCGACTTCGTCCTCTTCGGTCAGGTGAAGGGTGACGATCTGGTCGTCTTCCTCAACTTCTTCCTCAGCCTCGGCGACGACGTCCTCGGGGGTCGGCATTTCGTCTTCGACGACCTCGGCCACCTCTTCGGGTGCGGGTTCTTCATCGGCGAAATCCGGCATGGTATCTTCGGGGATCAGCTCATCGCTGTCTTCATAGGCGTCCGCCTTCATGTCGCCACCGCCCAAGGCGGCGCGCAGCGCGTTGAAATCGGCAATCGGTTCGGGCTTGTCGTCCTGCACCGCCTCGGTTTCGACTGCGTCTTCTTTCGGTTTTCCGGCACCTTCGAGAAGCCGGCTGAGAGGGCTTTTGTATTTGAACATGGTGTCGTTACCTTCTTGAATTCTGGCACGGGGATCATCCCGTGGGGCTGCTACAAACCCCTGCGTCTGATGCAGAGGCACTGATGAAAGGAAAAACGGGAAACTGGTAACTTCGCGACGGGCCGGTTCCCGACAGGGGGGCGATGTTGGGGCCACCCTCAGCACACACACGCTGGCGAATTTCACACGAACCGGTAGAACTACTCCTGCGCCAGCTGCATCGCCGCAGCGCTTTCGGATCCGTTGCGCAGAACCGTCAGGCGCGCCTCGGGCTGGTTATCTGCGACAAGTTGGGCCAAAACGGCATCCAGACTTTCGGGCCCGTCGATGGTGGTTCCTGTGCCGGACTCATTCAGCAGGATGTCACCGCGCTGCAGGCTGCTCGCGCTGTCCTGCGGTACGGCGGTCACGACGGTCTGCCAGCCGGCCTCACCATCATGGCGCACGTCAAAGGTATAGCCGTTGTGCAGGCCGAACATGCGGTAGGCGGGCAGGGCCAGCAGTCCGTTCTGTGCCCGGGTCTGTCCCAGCGGACGGTACCGGGCGGCGACGCGGATATAGCCGTCGGGATCCACCGAGAAATTGTCCAGAATCTGCGCTGCAAAAGAGGCATCCGGGCGCACCGGTTCCCCGTTGAGCGTAAAGATCGTCGCGCCGCGTTGCACCCAGTCTCCGATCACCGACATATCCTGATCTGCGTCGACGCCGTTGATGGCGATGGTGCTGCCGGTGGAACTGCGGCGTTGGGAAATGGAGAATGGGATTTCGACGTCCCAATGCCCGAAAGCCACCTGTTCGGGGGCCAGATCGACGGGTTCCGCCACAGCCGGTGCCTCGGCAACGACCGGTGCGCTGGTCTCGACTTCGGCCACCACCGGTGTTTCGGGCGGTGCCTCTGCCGGGGCCTCGGTGACAACCGGATCTTCGGGGGCTTCCAGAGTCTGCTCGACAGGTTGCTCCTGTGCTTGTTCTGGTTCCGGTGCCAAAGCGGGTTCGGCCTGTTGCGGCTCTGTTACGGCTTCGGCGGTCTGCTCGACCGGTTCCGGCGCTGTATCTGCAGGTGCCGGAGTGACCGTCGCCTGCTCTGTTGCCGGTGTTGCCCCGGGCGTCGACTGATCGCCCGACATCAT
This sequence comes from Ruegeria sp. CJ3, assembly GCF_056536725.1. Classification (NCBI taxonomy): domain Bacteria; kingdom Pseudomonadati; phylum Pseudomonadota; class Alphaproteobacteria; order Rhodobacterales; family Roseobacteraceae; genus Ruegeria; species Ruegeria sp. CJ3. The sequence continues at coordinate 222,624 of NZ_JBQFQE010000007.1, read as the reverse complement.
GAAATATCCCCCGGCGGCCAACGCGGCACATACCACCGCGGCCCCCGCGATCATCTTGCCGCTGCCGCCCGAACCGCTTTTGACAACGGTGTCGACGGCCACGGCCGCTTCGTCCTGCGGCGTGAACTTGGCCAACTCGCCATCGGATTTTTCTTCGTTGCCCAGCACCAGATCGGAGTTTCCGGCCAGCAGGGCGGTCACGACGGCCTCGGCATTCTCGCTTTCGGCCTGGATCCGTTCCTTTTCGGCCTGCGCATCTTTGCGATCCATGCCGACGATGACCGAGACCGGGCGATAGCCGAACGTGTCGAACATCACGTCAGGGCCGCGGAACATGCGCAACCAGTCCAGCGCCGATTGCAGGCGGTCCGTGGCATGGACCTCCATCGCTTTGTCGATCGCTTCCAGAAAACCCTCGGGATAGCCGCTGAAGCGGTCCGTGAGCGGTGAATACGGGTCGTCCTGACCGTTGTTGAATGCGTTCAGGCGGGTCTGGCCGTCAATCGGGCGCTCGCCGCTGATCGCGTGATAGAGCGTGGCCGCCAGCACATAAAGGTCGCTGCTGGGCCCCTGTTCCGCACCGCGTACGTAGAACTCATGCGGCGAATACCCGTCTTTGATCACCCGCAGCGTCAGCAGGGCTGCCGATTTGTTGGCCGCCTGTTCGCGTGCGGCCCCAAAGTCGATCAGGATCGGTTCACCATGTTCGTCGATCAGGATGTTGTCGGGCGAGATATCCCGGTGCAGCATCCCGCTCTGGTGGATGAACGACACCGCCGACAGCATCTTTTCGGTGACCTGAACGATGAAATCCGGGCCGCTTTCATTCTCGGGGTTCTGGACATAATCCAGAAGGTCGCAGCCGCGGATCAGGTCCATCGCGATATAGGCGGTGTTGTTGTCTTCGAACACCTGATGCACGTCGACGATGTTGGGATGCACCAGCCGCGCGTGATTGCGGGCTTCCTGAATGAACAGCTCGATAATGGCGCGCAGATCATCCTTGTGATCGGGGTTTGCGGGCTCAACCAGATCGCCGTTCCGGTGGCAGAGTGCGCCCGGATAGCATTCCTTGATCACCACGTCCCGATCCAGGCTGTCCCGGGCCAGATAGGTGATCCCGAACCCGCCATTGCTGAGAAAGCGCTGGATTTCATACTGGCCGCGCAGCAACTTTGCGCCTGGCTGCAGTCCTTCGATCTGAGGTTCGTCGTGCGTTGTGCCGACAGCCTGGTTGTGGCTCATATCTTCCCGCCCATTTCATACGTTTTGCGGCATAGATAACTGGGGCTTCAGCCCACGAACTCACAACCAAACACAACCGCAGGACACTTGAGACGGTTAGACGGTTCAAATTTGACTTTATTGGGGCCGCCTGATGGCTTCACTAAGGATCAAGATTTAGAGATCACTACATCTAGGCGATGGATTGCTGCAAAACACCATATGATGTAAATGCAGGGTAAAAAACTTGATGCTTATCTGTTGAAATGCGCGGCTTGGTCCACGGATTCGAAACAATGCCAGAGTGATTCTGACCATCTCGAATCGCCGCATTGCGGCTCAATTCTAGCGCGAAAGCTTCAGGTGCCCGTTCTGGGCGGGGCCGAGGCGACGGTGCTTCCGGCCCAGGCAAGGTTATCGCTGAGCTGCGCAAGGATGCTGATTGCATCCTTCAGGGGCGCATCGCCGCTTTCAAATTGCAGCAGCAACAGCAGGTCGGTGGCCTTTTCGAACTCGGCCGGAATCCAGTCGGCCTCGGGGTCGATCTCCTGGCCCGATTCCAGCCGTTCCGCGAAATCCTCGACGATCTCCTGACAGCTTTGCAAAAAGGCTGCAGGCTCCATATCCGAGTTTTCGCGCAGGTCCTCGTAGATGCTGGCAATCGCGGCCAGCCAATCTTCGAGGATCGGGTTGTCCAGCGGGGGCAGGGCGGATTCCAGGCTGGCGTGGACGGTTTGACCGTCGGTGCTGGACTCATCGCTGTCAGCGCCGCCAATCTGCTCCAGATAGGGCTGAAAGTCCTGCGCAATGTCCTTGCGGGCGGCGTCCAGATCATGCTGGCGATGGTCCGAGGCGATCTGCAGCACGTGTTCGGCCAAAGTCTGACCACCGCAGGTTTCCCACAGCTCGAAATCGGGCTCGGGCTCCTGTTCCATGGCGCGCACCGCCACGGGGGTGCCGATGGGCACCACGGCGCGGAACATTCCGGCCTTTTCCTTGTTCAGACGACCGGTCACGCGGTCCAGCGCATCGCGGACAGGCGGCAGATCGGCATGCGTGACGGCCAGCAGGCTGTTGTCGCGCAGCTTTTGCGGAACCTGCGCCCACAGATGCCGCTCGGATTCGCGCCACGCATTGGTGCCGTTTGTGCACCAGATCGCGCAGTCTACATAATCGAGCAGATTCAACGTCTCTTTGTAGGTGTCATCAAGGGCCCCTGCGCCGGGCAGATCGAACAGTGAGATTTCCTGCAAAGCCGGTGTGTTCAGCCCGACAGAGATGAAATCGGGATTGTCAGCAGCGGCCTTTTCCAGTGCGATGCCCGAATAGGTCTTGGGTTCCTTGTCCCACCAGCCGACGGTGGTTTCGGGGGCGTCGGCATAAGCCACGATGACCAGCGGCAGTTTTAGATGCTGCGGACCCGTGGGCAGGATATCGGCCCCGGCCAGCATGTTGGCGAGGCTGGATTTGCCCGCCCCAAACTCCCCGGCAAACCCGATCGACACCGCATTCGACAGCCGTTCGGCATGGGCCAGAGCGCGGGCGCGCATCTCGTCCAACTCGGCCGAGGCGGGCTGTTTTTCAGTGACGGTCAAAAAGCGCTCCAGCTGGCGCACTTCCTGTTCGGTTCCGGGGAATTCAATCATTCTGCAGCCTCTGCCTGTGGCGTATCTATGGGCGCGGTACCTTGCACCGATCCCAGCTCATCAGCAATGCGGCGGGCCTGATCCACGGCCCGCTGAGCCTCGGTGCGCGCATTGGCGCCGTCGGGGTTGGTCCGGTGTTCCAGATGTCCGGCCAGCAGCGCCAGATAGTGATCCAGAACCGTCTGCAACCGTTCTGTCAGATCGCTGCGGGCGGTGTCCACCAGATCGTCGCCGATCATCTCAAATTCTTGCACGATCATCCGCTCGGCCCGGTTCAGGACGTTGCGGCGGGAAATCAGGCGCGACAGCCATGTCACACGCAACTCGACCGTGATGCCGCGCGTCAGGGCGCTGGTGTCAGGGCGGAACCAGCGCACAGCGCTGGTGTTCATGCGATTATCTGCCGGTTCCTGCCAGCCGGGCAGGGCGCGCAAGGCGGCGTTGCTTTGCATGTCGATGGCATATAGCTCGCTCAGCATCCGTTGGCGCACGACCTGTGTGGCGCCCTGCACCAACTCTCGCATCCGTTCACGCAGCGGCGTGAAATTCAGTTCGGTTTCGCCATCCCGGGCCAGCAAGGGCGATTGCCCGTCTGGTCCGCGCACGACGATCGAGACCGCTTCGGCCACCGTATCGTCCATCACCCCGCGCAGATTAGCCAGTACGTTGTCCATGTCGTTGGTGATGGCTTCGGTCTTTTGGGCGATCAGGGCGCGCAGGTCGGCGAGCGTTTTGTTGTTTTCGTCGGCATCGGTGGCCTCGGGCTGATCCTGTTCTTCAAGCGCGCGCAAGCGGGCGGCGCTGCGTTCCAGCTCGCCCTGCGCAAAACTGTTGAGGTGTTGCCACGCCATGTTCAGATGTTCCTGACGCGGCCCTTCGGTCAGCGCCTTGGTGACGTGACGGCGCAGATCCGGCAGCCCCGAAGCGATCATTGCCGCAAAGCGCAGCACGCCTTCGCGGCTGATCGGGCCGGGGCCTTGCTTGATCTCTTCGACGCCGGACAGATATTGCTTCATCTGCTCGGGATGGGCGCGCAGCCAGGCCAGAATCTCGTCGTGATCGATGCCGGTTTCGTCCCCGGTCAGTGCGTAATGCGCCCACTGGGCACTGCCCATCAGCACGTCGATGTCGGAATTGCCAAGCGCTTGCGACAGTCCGTCGATCACGTCGGCGCGCACTTTCGAGGCATCGTCTGGCCCGCCGCCCAACTCGTCCACGCGGTTGATGAACACCACGATCTGGCCCAATTCCAGCGCCTGCATCAGGCGGAACAGTTTCAGATCGGCCCGCGACAGGGCCTGATGCGCCGACAGCACGACCACAAAGAAATCGGATTCTTTGAGATACTGGCGCGAGATCTCTTCGCGGATCAGCAGCGGGTCATTGACGCCGGGCGTATCGGTTACGGTCACCGGATAGGGGAAATGGCCGATGTCGAAATAGACCTCGGCCTTGCGGGTGATATCGCTGTAAAGACCCCGGTCCGAGCCCGGGTCCTGACCTCCGTCTTCGGTCGGATCGTCCCCGGCGCAGACATAGCGCGCCAGATCGTCGGTGGTCAGATTGTCCAGATCGTGATGCTGGCCCAGCAGGTGCTTGTAGCTTTCGCCAAGACGCAGCTTGGCGCGGGTCTTCATCGCCTCGACCTGCTCCTCGATCATCTCGCGCTTATAGCTGTCTTCCTCGTCGGGAAACATATTGCGCAGCTCTTCGCCCTCGGCGATCAACGCCTGCCACTGGCGGTTGTCGAAGAAATGAAACTCGGCCCCCGAGGTCCGACCCGAGGGGTGGCCGAAATGCATGTCGGTGATGACGGTGGTCCAGGGGTTTACGTCCGAGGGCAGATACTCTGCCTGACCGGTGAAGCCATTGATCAGGCGCGATTTTCCCGCCTTGATCTGGCCGACAAAGGCAATCGACGGCTTGAGGTTCGACAGATCATCAATGATGCGCGAGATGAAATGACGGGTTTCGTCATTGCTCATCCCGTTCATGTCTTCGGCGATGCGAATAAGCTCGCGGCGGTTCAGTTCACTCATTAGATTTACCCTGGTAACTCGTATTTTAGATTTAGTTTTACAAAATGGACACTATTGGGCGGGATCGCGGTCATTCGACGGCGGGTTTCAAGGACTTCCACAGGTTGACGACAGCCCCCAGCTTGCGGGCATCATGGACGGCGGCGGCAGTTTGCTGACCATCGCTGAGAATGGCAAGACCCGCACCCTGACCGCCCGAGGGGCGCAGCACCATCAGTTGCGGCTGCGACAGGGCATCGGACCCGTCAGCCTGCCATCCGGTCAGATCGCGGGCGAACCGGGCCAGAAGGTCGGGGCCGGGATGTGCAGGCTGATCTGGGGCGCACAGGCCATCAAATGCCGGGTTTTCGCCGGATGCGTCCATCAGCAGACGGCCCAGTGCGAACCGGTCAGAGCCTTCGTAGAACTGCCCGGCGATGCCCGCCTCGGGTTCTGGGTCAGGGACGATGGACATGCGCGGTTCTTCGGGCAGGTCGATCCGGGTGCAGGCGGCTTCGATCTCGGAATATGTGATGCCGACATCATCCGCTTCCAGCGCGGTGTCGGGACGCAGCGACACCAGTTCCAGCGGGCCAGAGGCGGTCGAGATGTCGGACACCAGCTGCGCCAGTCGCGCGGTCAGATCCTCGCGCGCTTCGGTCTCAAAATCCGGCACCGGCCCCGAGGCGCAGCGGAACACATCCGTGATCCGGGAACTGTTGACTTCAATCGCCAGAACCGCGCCATCGGCGGCGGTAAATTCCAGCCGCCGGGGCAGGATCGTGCCGCGGATTGCGCCCAGTACCTGACCCCGCCGGGCCTCGGCGCTGTCGCCCGCAAGGAATGTGGCCGGAGACAACCGCGCCACCGACGACCGCCCGATATCGTCGAGCATTTCCAGTATTTCGCTGTCCATCATGCCGTGACCCCCTCTGGTCCCGTCTAAACTGCGGCCGCAACCGGCCCAAGGCTGAGATGTGATTTCGTAAGCGCAAGCCCGACATTTGCGCTGTCGCGGCAGATATAGCACACGACATGGTCGGGATATTCCTTCGTTCTGAGAAAGATGTGCAGACGATCGTTCGAAAACACCGCGATTTCCCCAAATCCCGGATGTCCGTCATCGTCGATTTCCGCGCTGCGTAACAGATCTTCGAACCCCTTGACGCCGCGCCCCTGAAACAGGTTCGCAACCGCAAGGGCCAGCGTTTCCATCGCATCGGCGCTGTTCTGGTCAGACGCATCCGCACCCAGCAACATCCCCGTTTCCATATCAACATACCCGGCTGCAATGCAGTCGGGTATGTTCTGAATGGCGGCGTTCAGCGCGGCATCAATCGACATCTTTCATCCCATTCTTCGGCCTGCACAAAAGGCCAGGGTCAAAGGACATGCCGTTCAACCCCCCGGTTTTCGCGAGCTTCGGGAACCCGGGGCAGGGCGTCGCCCTCCTTGCGGCTGCTGTGTTCCAGCGCGATCTGATCGTATTCAGTCAGGAACGCTGCAAAGGCGCTTTTCAGACCTTTGGCATCGTCGGGCAGAGCGTCATTCGTGACGATTTCGTTCCACATGGCGCTGGCGCTTGGCAAGGCCTCGGCGGTGGCAATCTGGTCGGATTTATCCTCGGGCATCGGTACGATCTGCACCGGGGCCAGCGCATTCGATTCCGGTTCGGGCTCATAGTCCTCGTCGTTGCGGTCCGACTGTTCAGACAACAACGCGGTGATCGATGACACCGACAGTTCGATATCCGATGCGTCCTTGCCCTCTTTGTCGGCGCTTTGCACCTCGGGGTCTGAGGCGGCGGCGAGCTCGTCCATCGCGTCCGATGGATCGGCTTCGGGCCCCAGAACGATCAGCTCTGCCTCTGCCTCGTCGTCATCCTCGTCGGCCATAAAATCGAATTCGTCCACATCCGTGGTCGATCGCGCCAGCGCGTCCAGATCCAGCGGATCATCCGGTTTGCTGGCGAAAACAGCGCGCAGATCGTCTTCGGCAGGTTGTGCGTCGGCTTCCATCTCGGCGCGCAGTCGTTCCGCCTCGTCCGCGTCGATCCGGGTACGCTCGGCCTCGTCCGGGCGTCGTTCGACGCGGGCAGGGCGCACCGGGAAGCTGGTGATCACATCGTCCGCATCCGAGGGTCGATCGACTGGGTCAACAAGCTTGAGCGGCGTGCTTTCGGGTTGCGGCGGGGTCGGCAAGGTCCGCACGTTGGGCGCATCCGACAGAGATTTGTCGATCTGATAGCGCGCCAGCATGTCGGCGCGGTTGTCCATGATCTGTTCGGTGATCTCAAGGAAGCTGTCGACCATCTTGCCACCGCCGCTACGCGACCAAAGCTCGGCATCGCCGGTCTTGTCACGCGCCAGAATGGCGTCGCGGGCCGAAAACAGGATGGTGCGGTTGAACAGATGGCCCGCTTCGCGGTTCACTCGACGCAGCACCTTCTGTCGGTCTTTCTGGTTCAGTGCATCCGCCCGGGTAACCAGCAACAGCGACTTGTGCTGCAGCCGTTCGGGCAGCGAGACCCATGTGGCCCGCTCGGTTTCGCGCCAGGCTTGTGTCGAATGGGTGCACCACAGAACGCCATTGGCCTGACCGACGGCACGTTGCCACACATCGGTCGAGATCTTCGGGTCGGAAATGCCGGGTGTGTCGATCAGATCGACCGCCTCGAGAATGTCGGCCTCAAGGAAAATCCGCACGAATTGCGCGTCATTCACGCCGACCTGTTCAAGCCGATCCAACTCGATAGTCTGAGTGCTGCCGTCGTGACGCTTGATATAGGCTGGCCGGTTGCCCCAACTGAACCACACGGGCGGCAGCTGCGTCGCCGTCACCTGTGTCGGCAAGGCCTGTTTACGCAGAAGAAAGTTCATCAACGTCGATTTTCCGGCGCTGAATTCCCCCATAAGCGCAAACACAGGCTTGCGGCGGGACCACTGCTCGATGCGGTTCCAGGCCTTGGGAGAGACGAAGCGGGTTTGTGATTCTTTTACCATAACTCTACTTATGCTGCTTCGTTGCTGAGGTCTTTGAGGATGTCACCCAGAATTTCGTCGCGCGATTTCTGGGGCTTGGTCTCGGTGATCTGCGCCGCCGCCTTGTCGGGCGATTGCGAGATGCTGAGCAAAGTGTCTTTCTGCTCGGCCATGAAATCGCTCAGGACGGCGCGGACGTTTTCCAGAACGGCTGCGATCTGGTTTTCCTCGATATCCTTGGTGATCGAGTTCGCCTCGGACGCGATCAGACGTGTGTAATCCGCAGCATAAGCCTCGAACCCTTTGCGCTTTTGCCACCAGCGACGCCACCACGTACTTTGCAGATCAAGCGCGATCGTGCGCCCGATCCCCAAGGGTGGCGGGACGCGTGGGACGATGGGCGCTTCGATGCTGAATTCGCCCAGATGATTGCCCAGTAGTTTTTGATACAGGGCTTCGATATCTGACGCCGCCGCCGAATAGAGCGCGCCGGCCTCTTTGCGCATCGAGCGGGCAAAGCTGAAATAGGCCGCTTTTTGCAGCGTCCGGAGGCCTGCAGGGTCGTACTGCCACGTGCCCTGCTCGCCATTCTGTTCCAGATGCGCGATCAACGAATCTGTCGCGCGTTTGACAAAGTTCGCCTCGGCCGAGGCCAGCCGTTCCAGAACCTTGTCGCGCAGTTTCGTGGTCAGTTCGGCGGCCTTCTTGTCATATTCTGCGGAAACGGTCGCAATCGCCTGATCCGGCGACACGCCATCCAGATCGCGCACGATGCCGTCGGTGTTCGACAGCGTCTTGGCCACAGCGGTGGCCCTGATCTGGCTGGCAATATTACGCGCCCGGTGGCGCACCCGATCCAGTAGACGGGTGCCCGCTCCTTCGGCAATCCGTTCGTTCATCGCCAGCAGCAGATCCGGCAGACCCGAAAGCGCCCAGATCTTGTCCAGCGACGCCGCCTGATCGCCAAAACCGGCGGCCAGATAGAAGGTGTTCAACGCCTGCCGCGATTCCTCGGTCAGGATATCGGGGTTGCCGGTCAACGCGGCCTCGGCCCACAGGGCGCTGCCGAAGACGATGCTGGTGTTGGTGTCGATGTTGTTCTGTTTCAGCGTGTCCTGAATGCGGTCGCGGATCTCGGGCACCTGATTGACCGGGTCGGACAATTCGTCGATGCGGTTCACGAACAGGATGATCTGTCGGTTCTCGAACTGTGCGATGATCCGCATCAGCGCCATGTCCATCGTGGTCAGCGCCTGACTGGCCGCCAGAACGACGACACAAACCTCGGACCCGCGCAGGCTGCGCAGGGTGATCTGCTCGCGCACCATGAAGGTGTCGTTGACGCCGGGGGTGTCGCAGAGTTTCAGCGAGATCGGATATTGCGGGATATCCATGAACAGCTCAGCTGATTTTGTCACATCGGCAAATCGGCCTGTCTTGGGGTCGATATCCGGGTCGTCCTCGTCGCCAAGGCAAACATAGCGCTGGATCAGCTCATCGTCGAAATAGTCATACTGGTGGCTCTGCCCTAAAATCAGGTCGAAATGCTTGCCCAGCCGGTCCTCGGACTTGGCCTTCATTTCCCCGATCTGACGGCGGATATCGTCCATCTCGTCATCGGCCCCGGCACGATTGGCAAGCTCGCCCAGACGACCACCGCCGACCATCAGATTGTCCCATTCCTCCTGTTCGAAGAAGGTGAATTTGGATCGGGTGTCGCCCTCGGTTCGGGTGTTGATGTTCAGCGTGGTCACCACGGATGTCCACGGGTTCACATCCGACGGCAGCAGGTTCGGCCGTGCGGCCAGAATGTTCACGATCGAGGATTTCCCGGCCTTCACCTGCCCCACCAGCGTGACGCTGGCGGTGAAATTCTCCATCTTCGTTTTCAGCGCTGCCAGCCGCGCCGAGGAGCGCGCATCCGCCACCTCTGTCAGTTGGTCGATTTGGGTCGCCAACGAGGTCATTGCCCCTGTCATCTCGGACAGGGACTCGTTGCCGACGGACAGAAGGTGGTCGTTACGCGCCATGGTCAGCCTCCGGTGCCGGTTGCGGCGATCTGGTCCCCTGCCCCGTCAGGCAGGCTTGCCAGCGTGTCGATACGTGCGATCAGGTCCAGCGCATTGCCAAGGATTGCGGCCTCGGTACGCGGTGAGATCGATTCATAGGCCATGGAGTCGGCCAGAATTTCGATGGAACTAAAGCCTTCGCCGTTCTCAAGGCACGCCACGCGGCGCCCGGTCGGGAAGTCTTGTGATTTGTGGGCAGGCAGCGGCATGCGGGCATTGGCCAGCAGATAACGATTGCCCGAATGGGTGCGCAGAGCGATGCCGAACCCGGTGCCAGGATGCTGGCGGTTCAGGGTTTTCAGCTCACCGATAAAGTTTTCACGGGCAAGACCAACGGCGTCTTGCTCGGAGGCAGCGGTTTTGATCTGATTGGTCACGACAGAGACCCTTGTTTCTGGAGTTGAGCAGAAACTCGTACGGTGCCGGATGGCAAAAAGACTCATTAACTCCTGCGTCTAATCAATTACGATCACCACGGTGTTATTTTGACGCGAATAAGATTTTTTGGCGTTTGAAATGTGGCGCAATTATGGTTTGGGCGCATAGAAATGTCTCAACCAATGGAAGAGTTGTTTCTGCGATTTGGGCTGCCGAGACGTATTTGAAGTAAGCGCCGAGCGAGTAGCGATGCGCGGGATTCTCGTCGAGCGTGTGAAGTGATATACTGTATATTATTGATATTTATACCTAATTCATAGGTAGGAGTTTCGGGTCCGCCGAACGTTCCATCGGTCGGCACCCGCTTGGCGCGCGATCTGCATGGAGAAGGAAATACAAGGACCGTTAAGACATTCTCGCAATGCAACCTATGAGTGCGTAAATTCATTCAACATTTCACGTGGAATGTTCTCGAAATGGAAACAAATGAATACAGAATCTCTGGGTGAATTGGCAATTGTTAAACCGGCCTTAGGAAGAAAGATCGGCGTCGTCTGTATCAGACCGGCGGTACTTGCCTGTTGGATGGCCGGGCTGATCCCGGGCCGCGTGTTGCGTACCCGGAGCACTGTCCGAACCCATCGTGACAATCTTTCATTTTACCCAATTTCCCTCTCGCCCTCGTGCAAAAGCTTTGCTATTCAGCGCGGCATTCCGGTGCTGTGTCGCCGTGTTGCGGGTGTGGCGAAATTGGTAGACGCACCAGATTTAGGTTCTGGCGCCGCAAGGCGTGGGGGTTCAAGTCCCTCCACCCGCACCATTCTATTCCTGACAATCCCTATCAGACGCTGAGAACGCCACTTCGTCGACACGACTTCAGAGCCAGCTATTCGCGGCATATTGATGGCCGAACCACTCGCGTCGTTGTCGGCAATCCAACCTGTGAAAAGGCCGGGTCGGTCGCGACAGTGAACATGGTAGAGCCGAGTCAGACTTCGATCTGACGCGGCTGTTCGGCAGGGGCATGGAACCCCCGGAGTGGATCCGCAGGTGATTCCAGGCTGAGTCGCGAAATCGTCATAATGACGAACGACCTCTCAGTTTTACGGCAAGATTTCGGGTTGGGCGGTCAAACAACGGCTGACCGACGCATGGTTTGACACATCGCCGGATGCATACCGGGACTGACTGCAAATCATAACCGGTACATTTCAAGTATCTTTTTCGAAGGTTTTGTGCCATATAACGCTTTGTTTTTATAGGTATATTTTGATCATAGCCCAGAACTGGTTACATTTTCGGAGGCGTATTCCCAATTAAGAAACTTCTTTGATTCATGTCAAAGCGACGCGCGGGCCGTTGGAGGAAACCGGTTGCGAGAAAGCTCACACGCATCCTCGTCGTCGCTTCTAGTATTCGAATTTCAGCCAGAAGCGCCGACAAATCCAAAGCCGGAAAATCAGATAATTCCGACGTCCTAAGTCGAAGGAGTCAGTGATATGAAATTCAAGTTCCCAACGGCGTATACAATTTTGTTTGCGCTAATTGCGGTCGTAGCGTTGGCGACGTGGTTCGTCCCCGCCGGCCAATATGACCGGGTCGCAAATGAGGCGCTGGGACGGGATGTTCCCGTTCCTGGCAGCTATCAGGTTGTCGAATCCAACCCTCAGGGTTTCTTCGATGTCGTGCTGGCCCCGATTGCTGGGTTCTATGACCCGGCCAGCTATGAAGCACAGGCGATTGACGTCGCATTGTTCGTGCTGGTCATCGGCGGCTTTCTGGGCATCGTGGCCCATACGGGCGCAATCGATGCGGGCATCGGTAAGGCGATGGCGCGAATGGAAGGGCGAGAAAAGTGGATGATCCCAATCCTCATGGCCCTGTTCGCGGCAGGCGGCACGATCTACGGTATGGCCGAAGAATCCCTAGCCTTCTATACGCTGATCATTCCCGTGATGATCGCGGCGGGGTATGACGCGACCGTCGGTGTTGCGATCATCATGCTGGGCGCAGGCGTCGGTACGCTGGGTTCGACCATCAACCCGTTTGCAACCGTAATCGCGTCGGACGCCGCAGGCGTTCCGTTCACCAACGGTATCATGCTGCGCTTTGCGTTGCTGGGTGTCTGCTGGCTGGCCTGTGTCGCATTCGTCATGCGCTATGCAGCGCGTGTGAAAGCAAACCCCGAACTGTCCATCGTTGCCGACAAGCGTGAAAGCAACGAAGCGCACTTCCTCAAAGGTAAGCGCGAGGGCGAAGGCACACCCGTCTTCACCGGTATTCACAGCATCATCCTTGTGATCTTTGCCGCCAGCTTCGGCGTCATGATCTGGGGTGTGTCCGTCGGTGGATGGTGGATGGCTGAAATGTCCGGCCTGTTCATCGTTGCCTCGATCATCGTGGGCCTGATCGCCCGTATGGGTGAGGAAGAGTTCACCTCGACCTTTGTCGACGGCGCACGCGACCTGCTGGGCGTTGCGCTGGTGATCGGTATCGCACGTGGTATCGTGATCGTCATGGACGCGGGCAATATGACCGACACCATCCTGAACTGGGCCGAAGGCGCAGTGAACGGTCTGGGTCAGGTTGCCTTCATCAACACGATGTTCGGGCTGCAGGGCTTGCTGTCCTTCCTGGTTCCGTCCTCGTCCGGTCTGGCCGTTCTGACCATGCCGATCATGGCACCGCTGGCCGATTTCTCGAGCGTCGACCGGTCGCTGGTTGTAACAGCTTATCAGTCCGCAAGCGGTCTGGTGAACCTGATCACACCGACCTCGGCTGTGGTTATGGGTGGTCTGGCGCTGGGTCGTGTGCCCTATGAACGCTGGCTCAAGTTCACCCTGCCCCTGCTGGCCGTCCTCATCGTAATCATCATGGCCGGGCTCAGCCTGTCCGCGATGGGCTGAGGTACCTAAGATGTCTACCGTGACCCGATCAGAAACAAAACGAACCCTGGGGTTCTGGATGTGCACCGCTCTTGTAGTGGGAAACATGATCGGGTCCGGTATCTTCCTGCTGCCATCGTCACTGGCCGAATTCGGACCGATCTCGATGGCAGGCTGGATCCTGACCGCAGGCGGTGCAATCGTTCTGGCACTGATCTTCGGACGGCTGGCGCGGCTATCCTCTGGCGCTGGTGGGCCCTACGTCTATGCCCGAGAGGGTTTCGGCGACTTCGCGGGCTTCCTTATCGCCTGGGGATATTGGATCGCCTTGTGGTCAGGCAATGCAGCGGTGGCGGTAGCCTTTGCCGGTTACCTCAGCGTCATGGTCCCTGAAGTCGGACAAAGCCCGGTGGCCGGGTTGTTCGCGGCACTGGGGGCGATCTGGCTGCTGACCTGGATCAACGTGCGCGGTGTGCGGGAAGCGGGGATCATTCAGGTCGTAACCACTGTCATGAAGCTGACCCCGCTAATACTGCTGATCGTTCTGGGCGTCGCCCATGTCGACAGCTCGAATTTCAGACCCGTGAATGTGAGCGGCATGTCAAATATCTCAGCGATATCTACCTGTGCGGCTCTGACCTTGTGGGCCTTTGTGGGGCTCGAGTCGGCCACCGTCCCGGCGGGCGATGTCAAAGACCCCAAAACCACCATTCCACGCGCCACGATCCTGGGCACCTGTGTCGCCGCGCTGGTCTATATCGCCACAACCTATGTGGCGCTGGGTGTCGTACCCTCGGCCGTTCTGGCCGATTCCAATGCACCGCTGTCCGATGTGGCGGCGCTGCTGTGGGGCTTTGGCGGAGCTTTGTTCATCGCCGTCGGAGCCTGCATCTCAACCTTCGGGACGCTGAACGGGTTCGTTCTGCTGACCGGTCAGGTGCCCTTGGGCGCAGCCCGCGACGGGCTGTTCCCGCCTCAGTTCGCGCGCCTGTCACGCACCGGTACGCCCACCTTCGGGCTGGTCGTGTCCAGCGTGCTGGCCAGCGGGCTCATCGCGATGAACTACACTCGTACTCTGGCCGAGCAGTTCGAATTCATCATTCTGCTCGCCACACTTTCAACCCTGATCCCCTACCTGCTTTGTGCGCTGGCCGAAGTGATGATCCGCGTACGCAGGGGCGATCTTACACAACTGTCACCGAACGTCTTTATCCTTGCGGCGCTGGGTTTTGCCTATTCTTTCTGGGCCATCTACGGCGCGGGTGAAGACGTTGTTTTCTGGGGCGTTCTGCTGCTTTTGGCAGGATTGCCCATCCATGTTTGGCTGCGTGTGCAGTCAAGAGCTAAAATGTCGAAGGAGAAATCATGACTGGATTTGGAGCTCATTCCGAGATTGGCAAACTTCGAAAGGTCATGGTGTGTGAACCAGGCCTGGCCCATTCCCGCCTGACACCCGGTAACGCGGCCGAGTTGCTTTATGATGACGTTCTGTGGGTGCACAAAGCCCGCACCGATCACGCCGATTTCCGCATGAAAATGGAAGAACGCGGGGTCGAGGTGCTGGAGTTCCACGCCCTGCTGGAAACCACGATGAAGGATAAAGAAGCCCGTAAATGGGTTCTGGATCGCCGCATCACGGAAAATCAGGTCGGCGTCGGTATGCTGAACGAGCTGCGCGGCTGGCTGGACGAAATGTCCGCCAAGGACCTTGCCATGTATCTGATCGGCGGTATCGCGGTCGAAGATATGCCCTTTACCCCCTCGGGCATGTTCGGCAGCTACCTCGGTACCCATGGCTTTGTCATCCCGCCGATCCCGAACACTCAGTTCACCCGTGACAACAGCTGCTGGATCTATGGCGGCGTGACGGTGAACCCGATGTATTGGCCCGCCCGCCAGCCCGAAACGCTGCTGGTGACTGCGATCTACAAATTCCACCCGGACTTCAAGGATGGCGATTTCAAGATCTGGTGGGGCGATCCCGACGAAGATCACGGCGCAGCCACCGTCGAAGGCGGTGACGTCATGCCCTGGGGCAATGGCAGTGTGCTGATCGGTATGGGCGAACGCACCAGCCCGCAAGCCGTGGGTCAGATGGCCCGTGCGCTGTTCAAACAGGGCGCTGCAGAACGGGTTGTTGCCTGTCAGATGCCGCGCAGCCGTGCTGCGATGCACCTGGATACGGTGTTCAGCCACTGTGACCGCGAAACCGCGACCGCATTTGTGGACGTCTGCAACGAAATCCAGTGCATCAGCCTGCGCCCCGGCAACAAGGAAGGCACAATCGACTTCCGCCGCGAAGACAAGCACCTGTTTGATGTGGCCGCAGAATGCCTGGGCATCAAGTCGCTCAACATCGTGCAGACCGGTGGCGACTCGTTCAACCAGGAACGGGAACAATGGGATGACGGCAACAACGTTGTGGCGCTCGAACCGGGCGTGGTCGTGGCCTATGACCGCAACACCTACACCAACACGTTGCTGCGCAAAGCTGGCGTCGAGGTGATCACCATCTCAGGCGCGGAACTCGGACGCGGGCGCGGAGGCGGGCATTGCATGACCTGCCCGATCTGGCGCGACCCCGTTGACTACTAAATTCTAAGGAGACAAATAAGATGGCTTTTAACCTTCAAGGACGTAGCTTCCTGAAAATGCTGGACTTCACCCAACGTGAAATCCGTTACCTGCTGGACCTGTCGCGCGACCTCAAACGTGCAAAATACGCCGGTTCGGAAATCCAACACCTGAAAGGCAAGAATATCTGCCTGATCTTCGAAAAAACCTCGACCCGGACCATGTGCGCCTTCGAAGTCGCCGCAATGGATCAGGGCGCAGGCGTGACCTATCTGGGCCCGCAAGGCTCGCAGATCGGCCACAAGGAAAGCATGAAAGACACCGCCCGGGTTCTGGGCCGCATGTTCGACGGTATCGAATACCGCGGCTTCGGTCAGGAACTGGCCGAGACCCTGTCGGAATATGCAGGCGTGCCGGTCTATAACGGTCTGACCGACGAGTTCCACCCGACCCAGATGCTGGCTGACCTGCTGACCATGCAGGAGTACGGTGAAAAACCGCTGCATGACATCAAGTACGCCTATGTTGGCGACGCGCGCTCGAACATGGGCCACTCGCTGATGATCGCAGGCTGCCTGATGGGCATGGACGTGCGCATTGCCGCTCCGAAAGAGCTGTGGCCCGCCGACGAATTCCGCGGTCCGGCAGAAGAGCTGGCCAAGCGTTACGGCGGCAAGCTGACCATCACCGAAGACGCCAAAGCGGCTGTTGACGGCGTTGACTTCATCCACACCGACGTCTGGGTGTCGATGGGCGAACCGGCAGAAGTATGGGAAAGCCGCATCAAGCAGCTGAGCCCCTATCAGGTGAACGCGGAACTGATGGCTGCGGCCAACAACCCGAACGTCAAGTTCATGCACTGCCTGCCTGCCTTCCACAACACCGAAACCAAGGTCGGTCAGGAGATCGCCGAGAAGTTCGGCATCTCGGAAATGGAAGTCACCGAAGAGGTCTTCGAGAGCCCCGCAGGTGTTCAGTTTGAACAGGCTGAAAACCGGATGCACACCATCAAGGCGGTTCTGGTCGCCACATTGGGGAGCTAAGAAATGCGGATTGTCGTCGCCCTTGGGGGCAACGCGCTGCTGCGCCGCGGTCAGGCTCTGACCGCGGAAAACCAGCGCGAAAACACAGCCATCGCCGCCAAGGCGCTGGCTACTATCGCCGAAGGAAACGAGCTGATCGTGACCCACGGCAATGGTCCGCAAGTGGGTCTGCTGGCGCTGCAAGGCAACGCCTACAAACCTGACGAGGCCTACCCGCTGGACGTGCTGGGTGCCGAGACCGAAGGCATGATCGGCTACATGGTTGAACAGGAACTGGGCAACCTGCTGCCGGCTGAAACGCCGCTGGCAACCCTGCTGACCATGATCGAGGTTGATGCCAAGGACCCCGCCTTTGAAAACCCCACCAAGTTCATTGGTCCGGTTTACGAAAAGGAAGAGGCCGAGCGTCTGGCTGCTGAAAAAGGCTGGGAAATCCGGGCCGATGGTGACAAGTGGCGCCGCGTCGTCGCCTCGCCGCTGCCCAAGCGGATCTTCCAGATCCGGCCGATCAAATGGCTGCTCGAGAACCAGACCGTGGTGATCTGCGCTGGCGGTGGCGGTATTCCGACCGTCTACAACGAGGAAGGCTCGCTGGAAGGTATCGAGGCGGTGATCGACAAGGATCTGGCTTCCGAGCTGCTGGCACGCGAAGTGGGCGCGGATCTGTTCATCGCAGCGACCGATGCCGACAGCGTCTATCTGGACTGGGGCACCGAAGATCAGCGTGGGATCAAATCCATCACGCCTGATGCGATCAACGACTACGGCTTTGCCGCCGGGTCGATGGGACCCAAGGTCGATGCGGCGACCCAGTTCGCCAAGAGCACTGGCAAAGCTGCGGCCATCGGGGCGCTTGCGGATCTGGCCGAAATCGTCGCCGGAACCAAAGGCACCACGATCAGCGAATCCGCTGGCGAGACTGCCTTCCACTAACGAAGGCCAAAGCGCGCTTCGGTTTGGAATTCAAACCGAAACGCGTAATTGCATGAGAGACAAGCCATCCCCGCGTTGCCGGACCCGAACGTAAATCTTGCTGGGTCTGTGCGGGGGTGGTTTTTTCGATCAATGCCTAGCGACCCGTCTCACTTCGGGCAGCCTGCAAGACGCTGACCTTATGCGTTATGGAGTCTCTCCACCCGCCCCACTGATGTCATGCACCATAACGGGCCATGAACATATCCACCGCCTGTTGTGCCACCGCGTCGATCTCATCTTCGGTAAACCGGGTCTGAATGCCGAAGGCCGCGCGGTTCCAGATGCGGACCTTGCACAGTTCCGAGAACTGAGCAGCCGCCGTCTGAACGTCATCAATCACCAACTCGCCCTTCGCGACGGCCTTTTCGAGATATTCGGCCATCTGGCACTGACCGTTCTGCGGCCCGGCCTGATAAAAAGCTTGCCCCAACTCGGGGAAACGGTCGCGTTCGGCGACACAGGCACGAAAGACCTGCTGGGCGAAATCCGACACCAGGAATCCGGTCAGTTGCGTGGCGGCGATGGTAAGTACCTCACTGGCGGGCTTGGTTTCGTCCACCATGGCTACCACACGTTCGGCCATGCGGCTGCATTCGGTCTGGACGACCTCGGTGAACAGCAGGCGCTTGTCGGGGAAGTAGCTGTACAGCGTGGCCTTGGATACACCGGCTGCGCGGGCGATGTCGTCAACGCTGGCACCTTCGAACCCATCCGCCATGAAAACCTCTCGGGCCCCGCGCAAAACCTGATCGAATTTTCGGCCTGTGCGCAGGATGGTGGCGGCTTGGGTCATGGTGGCTCCTGAAGATTGATTTGCGCGATTCTATAAACCGCTCGGTTCACTTTCAACGATTCGCGCGCGAATTGTGATGCAATCCCGGCATCCTGTGGCCGCAAACCCGAAGCTTGCGACTGGGGCAAACCATGCTATCCCTCGACCCATGGTCGAGATTTTTCTGCGCACCCTGCCCTTTTTTGCGATCATCGGCCTGGGATACGGTGCCGGACGCAGCCGGTTTTTCCCACCCGAGGCGACGGCCTATCTGACCAAATTCGTATTCTACTTTGCGCTGTCGGCGATGCTGTTCCGCTTTGCCGCCACCCTGCCCTTTGCCGAGATCTTCAACGGGCGGCTGGTGATCGGCTATCTGATCGCCACGCTTGCGGTCTATGGGCTGGCCACGCTGGTGGCTTACCTGCGCGGGCTCGACATCCCCACGGCGGCGGTCGAAGCGCAATGCGCCGCCATCGGCAATGTGGGCTTTCTGGGCCTGCCGATGCTGGCAGTCCTGCTGTCTGAGGCCGCCATCGGGCCGGTGATGCTGGTGCTGACGGTTGATCTGGTGGTGTTCTCATCGCTGATCGTGATCCTGATCAACGGCGCGCGCGAAGGGCGGTTGGCCGCCAGTACGCTGCGCCTGATCGGGATCGGCTTGCTGAAAAACCCCATGATCCTGTCGATCTCGGCCGGTCTGATCTGGTCGGCGCTGCGTGTGCCCGTACCTGCGCCGCTGAACGACTTCCTGACCATTCTGGGCGGCGCGGCCACGCCCGGCGCGCTATTTGCAATCGGCGCGTCGCTGGCCGGGAAATCGGCCGAGCGTGTTCAGGTCGCGGCATGGCTGAGCTTTTGCAAGCTAATCCTTCATCCGCTTTGCGTGGCCGTCGTTCTGCTGTGGCTGATCCCGATTGCGCCCTTCCCGGCCGCTGTCGCCATCGCCGCCGCAGCGCTGCCCGTAGCAGGCAATGTCTACATCCTGGCGGCCCACTACGGGGTCGCGCCGCAGCGCGCCTCGGCGGCGATCCTATTGTCGACCATGGCCAGCATCCTGACGGTGCCGCTCGTCATTGCCTGGGTCAGCACACCCTGATCTTCATCTTTTCGAAAAATACTCCCGCCGGAGGCTCCTGCACTTGCCGCCGGCGCTGTGGGTCGTTAGCCATGGCGCAGACCCAAAACAAGGACCAACCCAGATGGAAACCCTATCGGAAAATGCCTGTTTCGGAGGCGTGCAGGGCGTCTACCGCCACGCCTCGTCCGCGTGCAACTGCGACATGACATTCGGCCTGTTCCTGCCGTCCGAGGCCAAGGACGGCCCTGTGCCGGTGCTGTGGTACCTGTCGGGCCTGACCTGCACCCACGAAAACGCCATGATCAAGGCGGGCGCTCAGGGCTGGGCAGCCGAACAAGGTATCGCGCTGGTCTTCCCCGACACCTCTCCTCGGGGCGAGGGCGTCGCCGATCATGAGGACTACGATCTGGGTCAGGGTGCGGGTTTCTATGTCAACGCGACGCAGTCCCCCTGGGCGCCGCATTTCCGGATGTGGGACTATGTGGCCGATGAATTGCCCGCCCTGCTGGCCGAACATTTCCCCATCGATGCCGACCGCCAGTCCATCACCGGACATTCCATGGGCGGGCATGGGGCACTGACGCTGGCGATGAACCTGCCGGGGCGGTTCCGTTCTGTCTCGGCCTTCGCGCCGATCTCGAACCCGACGGGCGCGGATTGGGGCCGCAAACAATTGGCTGCCTATCTGGGTGGGGATGAAGCGGCATGGGCGAAACACGATGCCTCGCTGATGATGCGCAGCACCGGGTTCGACGGCCCCGTCCTGATCGACACCGGTGCCGACGATCAGTTCATCGACCTGCTGCGCCCCGAGGCGCTGGCGCAGGCGATTGCGGAACGTCGCCAGCAGGCAATCTATCGGCTGCAGCCGGGCTATGATCACTCATATTTCTTCGTGTCCACCTTCATGGAGGATCACGTGAGCTTTCACGCCGAAGCGCTGTATGGAGAGTAAGGCATGAGCAAATATGACTATGACCTGATCATCATCGGCTCGGGGCCTTCGGGGCGGGCGGCGGCGATTCAGGCGGGCAAGCTGAAACGCCGGGTTCTGGTGGTCGACCGCAAGGATCGGCTGGGTGGTGTTTCGGTGCATACCGGTACGATCCCGTCGAAAACCCTGCGCGAAACGGTCCTGAACCTGTCGGGCTGGCGCGAGCGCAGCTTTTATGGGCGCTCGTACCGGGTCAAGGACCAGATCCACGCCGAGGATCTGAAGGCACGGCTGCACATGACGCTGGACCACGAGGTCGATGTGCTGGAACACCAGTTCAACCGCAACCATGTGGAAACGCTGGCCGGTCTGGCGAAATTCGTCGGCCCGCATGAGGTTGAGGTGGCCACCGACGCCGGTGAGACCACCCGCCTGACGGCCTCGAAATTCCTGATTGCGACGGGTACCAAGACCTATCGACCCGATTATGTGCCCTTTAATGGCAAGACCGTGGTCGATGGCGATGATTTCCTTGAGATGGGTGAGATTCCCCGCTCGCTCTGCGTGATCGGCGCGGGTGTGATCGGGGTGGAATACGCCACCATGTTCTCGGCGCTGGATGTGCGGGTGACGCTGATCGAGCCGCGCGAGAGCTTTCTGGACTTTATCGACAGCCGCCTGATCCACGAGTTCACCCATCAGATCCGCGAAAACGGTGTCGATCTGCGGCTGGGCTCGGCGGTCGACAAGATCGAGGATGCCGGAGGTCATGTCGAGGTCACACTGGACAATGGCCGCCATGTGCGGGCCGAGATGCTGCTGTTTGCCGCCGGGCGTATGGGCGCGACCTCGGCGCTGAATCTGGAGACGGTTGGGATTGAAACCGATCATCGCAACCGGATCGAGGTGGATCGCAAGACCTATCAGACCAATGTGCCACATATCTATGCCACCGGCGATGTGATCGGGCACCCGTCGCTGGCCTCGACCTCGCTGCAACAAGGGCGCGTGGCGGCCTGTCATGCGCTGGAAACACCTACGCTGCCGGAAAGCCCGTGGTACCCCTATGGCATCTACTCGGTGCCTGAAATGTCGACCTGCGGCATGTCCGAAGAGGAATTGCAGGAACGTGGCATCCCCTATGAGGTTGGAGTGGCGCGGTTCCGCGAAACCTCGCGCGGGCATATCATGGGGCTGGAGCACGGGATGCTGAAAATGCTGCTGAGCCTCAAGACCCGCAGGGTGCTGGGCGTGCAGATCGTGGGCGAAGGCGCGACCGAGCTGATCCATATCGGGCAGGCGGTGATGAACCTGAAGGGCACGGTGGACTATTTCGTGCAGAACACGTTCAACTATCCGACCCTGGCCGAGGCTTATAAGATCGCCGGTCTGGATGCGTTCAACCGGATGCCCATCCCCGAGGAATTCAAGGTACGCAAGGGCAGCAAAAAAGCGGCTGCAAAACCCGCGAAGGCCGCCGAGTGACGCTGTATATCGATGGCGACGCCTGTCCGGTCAAGGCCGAGGCCGAACGTGTCGCCACCCGTCATCGGGTGCCGATGATGCTGGTGTCGAATGGCGGGTTGCGGCCTTCGGCCAATCCGTTGGTGCAGGTGATCGTCGTCTCGGAAGGTGCCGATGAAGCCGACAAGTGGATTGCCGAGCGCTGCGGCGCGGGCGATGTGGTGGTGACGTCCGACATCCCGCTGGCCGCTAAATGCGTCGAAGCGGGTGCGCGGGTGCTGCGGCCCAATGGCGAGGCCTTTACGGCGGCCAATATCGGCCAGCAACTGGCGATGCGCGATCTGATGGCGGATTTGCGCGCGGCCAACCCGTTGGGCGCAGGCGGTGGCGGTAAGCCGTTCGGCAAGGCCGACAGGTCGCGGTTTCTGGATGCGCTGGAAAGGGAACTGAGAGCCGCCGCGCGCGGGTGACGCTCCCGCCGGTCATCAACGCATCAAAGATGCGCTTCTTCCCGTTGGGCCGGGCAGCGCGTGCCGCGCTGCGGTTGCCGCTTGCATCCGGACGCGGGGATTGGTTCAGTCGGTTCGTGTAGGAACATGACAACAGGGTTGCCCTCATGCCGATTGAAGCCGTTATTTTCGATATCGGAAACGTTCTGATCGAATGGCAGCCCGAGCGGTACTATGATCGGATCATCGGCGAGGATCGCCGTCGCGCCATGTTTGCCGAGGTCGATCTGCACGGGATGAACGATCTGGTCGATCAAGGGCGTCATTTCACCGACACGATCTATGACTGGGCCGAGAAATACCCCGAATGGCGTGATGAGATCCGCATGTGGCATGACAAGTGGATCGAACTGGCCACGCCCGAGATACCGCATTCGGTGCGGTTGCAAAGGGCCTTGCGGGCCAAGGGCGTGCCGGTGTTTGCGCTGACCAATTTCGGGGTGCAAAATTTCGACTATGCGACCACGGTTTATCCGTTTCTGAATGAGTTCGATCGACAGTATGTCTCGGGCCGGATGCAGGCGGTAAAGCCGCACCCGCCGATCTATGAGATGGTTGAGGCCGATTGCGGGCTACCGCCCCAGGCGCTGTTGTTCGCGGATGACCGGCTGGAAAACATCGAAACCGCGCAAGCGCGCGGCTGGCAGGTGCATCATTTTGACGGCCCGCAGGGCTGGGCTGATCGGTTGGTGGCCGAAGGGCTGCTGACCGCAGACGAGGCGGTCTAGGCGACAGCCATCGGGCGGTTCTCGCGGATGGGCAGGTGGAGGATGGCGCTGAAGGCTCCGACAGCGACACCGATCCACCAGACCATCGTATAGTCTCCGAACTGGTCATACATGCGCCCGCCCAGCCAGACGCCCAGAAAGCTGCCGATCTGATGGCTGAGGAATACGAAACCATAGAGCGTGCCCATATAGCGCAGCCCGTAGAGATGCGCGACAAGCCCCGAGGTCAGCGGCACCGTGGCCAGCCACAGCGACCCCATCACTAATGAGAATACGATCACCGAAAACGGGGTAATCGGGAAAACGATGAAAGCCGCGGCCGCCAGCGTGCGGGCGGTGTAGACGCCCGCCAGTAGGTACTTCTTGGGGAAGTGATTGCCCGCCCACCCGGCCAGAAGCGTTCCGCCGATATTGGCCAGCCCGATCAGCGAGATCGACACAGCCCCCAGCGCTGAGGTCGTGGTTATGCCGATGGAATGCAGAACACCGCCGGGTTGGATCGGGCCGCACATTTCAGTCACGAAGGCCGGGAAGTGGGCGGTGACAAAGCCCAGTTGATAACCGCAGCTGAAAAACCCCATAAAAATCAGCGCATAAGACGGGTCACGGAAGGCGCGGCCCAGGATTTGGCCCATGCTGCCCTCAAGTTCGGTTTTGCTGACAGGTGTTGGCGCGCGCATGAATGGCAGCGTCAGGACCAGCGCCAGAATGGCGACGGCGAAGATCACAAACACCTGTTGCCAGGGCAGAAAACTTAGCAGCCACTCAGCGGTCGGAGCGCCAATCACCTGCCCGAAACTACCTGCCGCCGTGACCACGGCCAGCGACATCGAGCGGTTCCGGTCCGACGAGGCCCGCCCGACCACGGCCAGCACAACGCCGAAACCGGTCCCCGCAATGCCAAACCCTACCAGTCACGCGTACATCTGATGGCCGAACGGCGTGACCGACCATGCCGACAGCACCATGCCGGCGGCATAGGTCAGCGCGCCGAGGATGATAGCTCGCCGGTCGCCGACCTTTTCGGCGATGGCGGCAAAGATCGGTTGGCCGATGCCCCATGCAAGGTTCTGAATTGCGATTGCCATCGAGAAGTCGCTGCGCAGCCAGCCGAACTCATCCGCGATCGGAATCTGGAACACACCGAACGACGCGCGCACGGCGAAGCTGACCGTGATGATGATACATCCGACGATCAGAACGGGATTCAGCAAGCGGGCCGATTGGGGCATGGGACCTCACAGGGTTTGGGTTCGAGGGACGTTAGCGGGAACAGTCCGAACGTCAATTCAGGAGTTTTGCTGGATCGGATGAGCAAATTTGATGCGGTTGGGAAATCGTTGCTTTTCAAGGGGCAAACCGGGCGCTATGGCTCGGGGTATGACCGACTTGACGACGCTGTATGAAACCCGCATCGCGGATGGCTCCTTGACACGGGATGACGCGCAAGAGGCCGTGCTGCCTCGGTTCGATCGCATCCGGTCGGCCGTGAGCACGCCAGTAAAGCGTGGATTGTTCCGTAAGGCCCCACCCGCACCCAAGGGGTTGTACCTGTGGGGCGGTGTCGGGCGTGGTAAGTCGATGCTGATGGATATGTTCGTCGAAACGCTGGGCGACATCCCGGCACGGCGGGTTCATTTTCACGCCTTCATGCAGGAGATCCATTCCGGCTTGCACGAGGCCCGCGAACGCGGTGTCGAGGACGCGCTGGCCCCGGTGGCTGAGGCGGTGGTTCGTTCCGTCAGGGTGCTGGCCTTTGACGAGATGCAAATCACCGATATTACCGACGCGATGATCGTCGGGCGGCTGTTCGATATGTTGCACGAGGGCGGGGTCGTGGTTGTGACGACTTCGAACCGGCATCCGGACGATCTGTACAAAGACGGCCTGAACCGGCAGCTTTTCCTGCCGTTCATTCAACATATCAAGGCGCAGCTTGAAGTGTGGGAACTGGTCTCGCCCACCGATTACCGGCAAAACCGGCTGGAAGGATCCCCGGTCTATTTCACCCCGATCGGCCCCGAGGCGCGCGAGAAGATACGGCAGGTCTGGGCGGATCTGTCGGGTGGTCCAGCCGAGCCGCTTTCGCTGCATGTCAAAGGCCGCGAGGTCGTTCTGCCTGCGTTCCGCAACGGTGTGGCCCGGGCGTCGTTTTACGATCTGTGCGGGCGGATGCTGGGCCCCGGTGATTATTTGGCAATCGCCGAGGCGCTTAAGGTGCTGATTCTTGAAGACGTCCCGCGGCTTTCGCGGAACAATTTCAACGAGGCCAAGCGGTTTGTCACTCTTATTGACGCTTTGTACGAGGGGAAGGTACGGCTGATTTGTTCGGCGGCAGATGAACCAGAGCTGCTTTATGTCGAAGGTGAGGGGACGTTCGAGTTCGAGCGTACTGCGTCACGTCTGCGGGAGATGCAGGATAAGGACTGGGGCGCTTAGGGGGCTCTGCCCCCGTCGCCGGAGGCGACTCCCCCGGGATATTTTTGGCCAGATGAAGCTGCGTGGACCCTGCGGTCAGGCGTTTTCGCGCAGGATATTGCCCGCCAGATAGAGCGAGCCGCAGATTAGGATGCGGGCTTGCGGACTGGTGTCGGTGATTTTGCTGAGTGCTTCGGCGACGCTGCCTGCGGTTGAGGCGGGCAGATTGACTTTTGCGGCGGCTGCGGCGGTGTCTTCGGCGCTTAGCGTGTTGGCCTCACCCGGGATCGAGACGGCCGTCAGGGTGGCGGCTTGACTGGCCAGAGGGGCGAGATAGCCGGTGACGTCCTTGGTGTTGAGCATACCGCAGATCATGTGGGTCGGTTTTTGCGGCAGTTTCCCAAGCACGTCTGCCAATGCGGCACCGGCGGCGGCGTTGTGGCCGCCGTCCAGCCACAGCTCGGCCTGCGGGGCCTGATCGACCAGCGGGCCGGATTTCAAGCGCTGCATCCGGGCGGGCCATTCGGCGCGGGCGACGGCGGCCTCGTAGGCGGCATCGCCCATTTCCAGATGGCGCAGAACGGCCAGGGCTGCGCCGGCATTCTGGATCTGGTGCGCGCCCAGCAGGTTTGGCAGTGGCAGGTCGCGCAGGCCGGTTTCGTCCTGATAGACAAGGCGGCCGTTTTCCTCGTGCACATGCCAGTGCTGACCGTGCACCAGAAGCGGCGCACCAAGGCGGGCGGCGGTGTATTCGATGACCTCAAGCGCTTCATCTTCCTGAGGTCCGACGATGCAGGGCACGCCGGGTTTGATAATCCCGGCCTTTTCGGCGGCGATCTTGCCCAGAGTGTTGCCGAGGAACTGTTCGTGGTCGATCGAGACCGGAGTGATTACCGTCACTTCGGGCTGCGCGATTACGTTGGTCGCATCGAGACGTCCGCCCAAACCCACCTCAAGCAACGTGTAGTCAGCTTTGGTACGCGAAAAAGCCAGTAGGGCGGCGCATGTGGTGATTTCGAAATACGTAATGTCCTCGCCACCGTTAGCGGCGTAGCATTCGTCGAGAATGGCGGTCAGCGCGGGTTCCGAGATGAGCGCGCCAGCCAGTCGGATACGTTCGTGAAACCGCGCCAGATGGGGCGAGGTATAGGCGTGGGCGGTGCGCCCTGCCCCTTCGAGCCCGGCGCGGATCATCGCCTGGGTCGACCCCTTGCCATTGGTCCCGGCGATATGGATCACCGGCGGCAGATTGCGCTGTGGATTGTCGAGCGAGTCCAGCAAACGCCAGACACGGTCCAGGGTCAGATCGATGATCTTGGGGTGCAGCGCCATCATCCGGTCAAGGATGACGTCCGAGCTTTGGCTGGTCATTTCTCGCCCGCGTCCTCGGCGGGGACTTCATTCGCCGGGGTTTCCGGCTTGGGCGCAGGCAGATCGCCTTTCACCGCGGGGGGCTGGTTCATCAGCATGCGGGTGATGGTGATCAGTTCTTCGCGCATCTCGGTGCGCTTGGTCACGCGGTCCAGCATCCCGTGGTCCAGCAGGTATTCAGCACGCTGGAACCCTTCGGGCAATTTTTCGCGGATGGTCTGCTCGATCACGCGCGGGCCGGCGAAACAGATCAGTGCGTTCGGTTCCGAGATATGCACATCGCCCAGCATCGCATAAGACGCGGTGACACCGCCCGTGGTCGGGTGAGTCAGGACGACGATATAGGGCAGATTCGCCTCTTTCAGCATCTCGATTGCGACCGTGGTACGCGGCATCTGCATCAGGCTGAGGATGCCTTCCTGCATCCGTGCGCCGCCCGCAGCTGAAAACAGGATCAGCGGGCGTTTCAGCTTTACCGCCTCTTGGGCAGCGGCGATGATGGCGTTGCCGACATACATGCCCATCGACCCGCCCATGAACGAGAAATCCTGTGCCGCGGCTACGATGGGCGTGCGTCCGATCTCGCCCGAGGCGACCAGCATCGCCTCTTTCTCGCCGGTCTTTTTCTGCGCGGCTTTCATCCGGTCGGGATATTTCTTCTGATCGCGGAACTGAAGCGGGTCGTCTTTGGGTGCGGGCACGGCTACTTCGGTGAAAATGCCACCGTCGAACAGGTGGCTGAACCGGTCGCGCGGGGTGATCGCCATGTGGTGATCGCATTGGGTGCAGACATTCTGGTTCTCCGCCAGCTCGCGGTGAAACAGCATCGTTCCGCATTCACCGCATTTGTGCCAAAGATTTTCGGGCACTTCGCGGCGCGAGAAGATCGAGTTGATCCGGGGGCGGACGTAGTTTGTGATCCAGTTCATGTCGGAACCTTGCTGAGACTGCGTTGACGTCAAATAAGACGCTACGGAAGGAATTGCAATCAACGCCTGAGGGTCAGACGCGCGGCCAGCCACCCGACGATCATCAGCGCCATATCGACCAGAAGCCAGGGCCGGATGGCCTGCGTGTCCGAGGCCTCGTATGGCAGGTGATAGAGCGCCAGACCGCTCAGGTTGTCGGGCAGCGATATGATCAGCAGGGCGGTGACATTGTTGAAGAAATGCAGGGCGATGGCCGGGCCGAGGGTTCCGGCGCGGGCGGTCAGATCGGCGGTCAGAACGCCGAAGACCAGTGCCCAGATGGCGATCAGAAAAGCATTTTCCCCGGCGATCGCCGGATTGTAGTGTCCGGCGGCAAACAGCACCGAGGGCAGGCCGATCCAGATCAGCGGGGACCGGAATCGCGCCGCCAGACCCTGCTGCAGGTAGCCGCGGAACAGGATTTCCTCGGCACTGGTCTGAATCAGGACGGCAACCAAGGACAACGGCAAGAGGATCAGCCAGCGGGACAGGGGCAGATTGGCGACCAGCGGCCCGCCCAGGTCATAGGGGGGGAGCAGGATCAGAACCGCTCCCAGCACGATCAATGCCCGCAGGACCAGCCAGAACTGCCGCAGGGCAACCGCCTGTGGCCCGATCACCGTAACCAGTGCGCGGCGCTGCATCAGGCGTGCGGCAAGTGCGACCCCCAGCGTGACAAAGATGAAGCTGGCCAGAACGATCAGCAACGCAGCCGGGGACGATCCGGTCAGAAAGGTGCTGGCCCATCCGGCTGATCCAAGGCTGGCAACCGCCGTGAACAGGACGGTGTTCAACGCCACGACGACCACCCCAACGACGGCAAGGCCGACGATCAGACGCCACAGCTCGGGGGATTTTCGGGCCTGGGTCAGCAGCACCTGATGCGGATCATAGGCGCGTGCTTCAGGTCTCATTGTCTGGACCGGCCGGAGTGGTGCCTGCGGCTTCTCTGGCCGCGGTGTTCGGCGCGCGCAGGCGCTCGGCGGCGGATGTCAGATAGCCCGCGACGGTCTGAAGCAATTGCATCGCCACCCCGGCGTCGCTTTCGATCACGGCGCGCAGTTCTTCGGCCCCGATCCGCAGGAAGGCGCAATCGGTAGTGGCGACCAGATCCAGCTGACGGAGTTCATTGGTGATGATTGCCAAATCGCCGATCAACCGCCCCGGTTCAACGGTCGAGAGGGATTCGACTTCGTCCTTCTCGTTCAGCCAGTTCAGGCTGGCCTCGCCCGAGATGCACAGATAGGCCGCATCCGGAGCCTGACCCTTGGCAAATATCGTTTGCCCCGCCGCAGCCTCGTACCACTGGGCCGAGAACGCCAGCAGCCGCTGGTTGCGGCCGTCCAGACGCGAGAACAGCTCGGTCGAGGAAATGATCTTGAGCTTACGACTCAGATCGTCCGATGCGCCGTCGCCGGTATCGGCCCGCACGCGAGAGACACCGTCGATGCGACCATCCTTGACCTCGACGAACAGGTCATAGGCTTCGGGATGGGCAAAGTGATCCTCCATGAAGATCATGACCGAGTCTGGCAGCAGTTCGCGCAGTTTCAGCCGGGTGCGCAGGCGGCTTTCAGAATCGTGGCTGGCCAGCGCCTTGTCGAGGATCAGGATATCAGGCCGCTTGATCCCGGCGCGCGAAAATGCGGCGCGTTCCTGAAACACTGTCGGCAGGTTGTTCCCGCCCAGCCCCGAGGGCAGGTCGTAGATGATCGCCGCCGCGCGACGGCGCAGCCCGGCTTCGTTCAGCACTTCGGCCACCAGATCCTCGATCTCTTCGGCATGGGCACCTGCCATGATCGACACCCGGCCATAGAGCGCGTTTTCCATCGCGGTCAGCCGCGGCACGTAAAGATCGGGCGACACCGGTACAAACATCCCGCCCATGGCGCTGCGCAGCCTGTCGGCCTGACTGTGCCGGATCGACAGGATCTTGTCCTTGTAGCGCTCGGGGAAGCTGGGGCCGATCTGCTCGGCGGTCAGCATGAACGGGACCGTCAGCAAAAGGGCGCGGTCCTGATCGCTGAT
The DNA here is from genome assembly GCF_056536725.1 of Ruegeria sp. CJ3. Classification (NCBI taxonomy): domain Bacteria; kingdom Pseudomonadati; phylum Pseudomonadota; class Alphaproteobacteria; order Rhodobacterales; family Roseobacteraceae; genus Ruegeria; species Ruegeria sp. CJ3. The sequence goes on along the minus strand of NZ_JBQFQE010000007.1, from coordinate 192,558 downwards.
CGCGTCGTCGCCCTTGGTCTTGCGCTGTTCCTCGATGTCCAGCAGGCGGTGATACATCTCTTTCGACATGCCCAAACGCAGGAACAGAGGGTGATCCGCGCCATCGCGCCCGAAGGTCTGGTTCAGCGTGTTAAGCACCGCTCGCGCAATGCTGAGCGCATCATCGTCCAGCTCATGCGCCGTCAGCATCGACAGGAACCGCCCGTCACCAGCCAGCAGGTCAGGGGCGATGTTGCGCGACGGCGAGGCAAACAGCAGGTTGCCGCCCAACGGCACCGCCGGATTGAACCGTTCGGGATCAAAGCGATAGACATACTGGTCCAGACCGCGTTCCTTCAGGCGGGTGGCAACCGTGTCGCGCAGGTTGACGATTTCCTGCGCCAGAACCGGATGAACCTTGGGGTCGAATTGTGACCGCAGGGTGCGGCGGAACATGAATTCGTCAATGCCCATCGCTTCGACCAGCTGGAACCACCAGTCGCGGATGTCCTCGATATCCTCCAGCCCGGCCAGACCCGGATCGATCCACTCGTCGTCAAGCGAATCCGGCGGGTTCCCGGCCCGGACCGCCTCGATCTGGCGGCGCGAGGGAACCCGCAGCGCCTCGGCCTCGTGCTGTGGACCGGTACGCAGCGGCATCAGCAGGTTGTCGCCCAGCGTGCCGTCAAACAGATAGGGCCGTGAATAGGCATAGCCGATCCGCGCAGCGATCACAGATTGATGCAGGTCGTTCAGATTATGGCCGGCCATGACGACCTCGCCCTGGACCGGCAGCAATTCGCGGGTCAGCAGCTGCGCCAGAGCGCTGCGTTCCGACGCATGGGTTGACTGGATCGCAACCCGGGCGCCGCGGGGAATGGTCAGATCGATATCTTCAAGGATCGTCTTGCCGTCATCGTCGCGGACGGTCACGTTGCGCAGCTCGATATCGCCCGTCAGGCGCGGGATGGTTTCGGGAACGCCTTCGAACAGATGTTCGGGGATCATGTTCGACGGAGCAAACCGCTCGGTCACGATTTCCCACCGCAGCGACATATCCTGAACCTGATTGTAATAGGTCAGAAGGTCCTTCCATGGGCCGCTGAGGTCTTTGTAGGCCCCAAGCGCCGCCACCAGCGCGCCCACCGTCACCTCACCCGTGATCGCCAGATAGCCGCCCACCGAATAGAACAGGAACGGCGTCATCTGAGTGATCAGATTGTTGAGGAATTTCATGAAGAATTTCTTGTTGTAGATCTTGAACCGGATCTCGAACAAGGTGCCCAGACGGTGACTGAACTGCGCCAGCCGGTAGCGCCAGCCGCCATTGGTGCGCAGATCGCTGATGCCCGCCGCACTTTCACCGATTTCCGAGCTAAGCTGGCGCACCTCTTGAATGCGGTCCTTGTTCAGCAGGTTGATCTGACGCTGCAACTTGGGGATCAGCCACGCCTGCAGTGGGATCAGGGCGATGCTGGCCAGCCCGAACCAGACGCTTTGCATGAACAGGAAGGTGACGATGGTCATCATCTGCCCGAACTGAAACACCGGCTGCGCGATGGCATCGCCCATCAGCCCGCCCATCGGCTCGGCCTCGGAGGTGATCATCGACACCAGCTCGCCCTGACTGGTGGTGGCGAAATAGGATTTCGGGAACCGCATCGCCCGGCTGATCAGGGTAAAGCGCAGACGGCGTAGCATCCGTTCGGCTAGAATGCCCTTCATGGTGTTGATGCGCATCTTCATCAACCCGCTGGCGATCACGGTTCCCAGAAAGGCAAAGCAAAGGATCAGCAGGTACTGCACCTGAGTCACGGTGATCCCCAGCACCGTCACCGTATCCGAGGGCGCACCGATGGCGTCGTTGATAATCTGCTTCGGCAACTCAAGCGAGGCATAGAGAAACGGAAACGACAGAACCGTCAGCACCAACAGAACCAGCTGCTGTTTCTTTGAATATTTCCAGATGAATGAAAATAGGGTGGGTTCCATGGCCCTGCCTCACCGTGACATTGAATCGTCTGGGATAGATGCGGATCGCCCACGCAACCAGAACGCCGAAGTTACGCCCCGGCGGAAGCTATTGCAAGAATGCTCAGCCCTTGGGTTGCGCGAAATCGGGTGGTTGTTCACCTTTGGGAAAAAATCCCCGGCTACGGTCAGACCGGGTTTGTCCCTCGCCCGGTCTTTAGCTAAAGAGGGGACAGTTTCGGATATTGGGACGATGGGCAGACTTCTGGACCGTTATTTTCAGCGCAAGGCGCTGGCGCGTTGGGGCCACGCGGCGCAGCAGGCTGATCAGACCGCTGCCCCCCGGCTGCGGCAACAGCGGGATGACGCACGCCAGCTGCGGGCGCTTCTGGACCGGGTTGTCCAGAAGGCTGATGGCCGTTTGATCCGCCCCCTGATCGGCTCGAACCAGTTTTCAAGGCCGCAGGGCACGGACTGGTCTTGGCGGCCTGATCTGTGGCGGGGTCCACTGGCCCGCAGGGGGCTGGCATCACCCCCACGCAAGGCGCGGCTGGATGGGCAGGTGACGCTGTTTCACGACTGCGACCGGGCCGAGATCGCCGCACAGCAGGTGCGCAACCGCCGCGATAAGGATCTGGCCCCTTTCAGTCTTGCGGTCGAGGTGTTCGATTTCCGTGGCTCGTTCTTGTCGCTGTCTATTGAACTGCCCGCTGACGCTGCCCTGTCGCTGACCCGGCAACACCTGATGCGGGTAGAGGCGCTGATTGAGGCCGAACGCCCGACCACCGTGTTTGCGCGGCTCAATATCCAGCATGGCCCCAACACCGAGCAGGTCCTGCGCGAGTTTGACCTGAGACAGCCCGCGGCGGCGGTGGATTTCGATCTGGCACATCTGAATCTGAACGAACGACGGGTCGAAAAGCTGTGGTTGGATGTGATTCTGGACGATCTGTCCATGAACCGTGTTGTTCTGCGCGACCTGACATTCTGCCGCTATCACCGGGCCGATCTGTAAGAGGCATCCCATGACCCAAGCAACGCTGACCCCGATCCGCTTTGAAAACGCCCTGTGGGAGGGTCACGTCTCGGCCGCCGAACAGCCGCAGATTGAGGCTCTGTATCTGGGAGAGCCTCTGCCAGATGTGGAGTTGCAGCCCGATGCGGACGGCTGGTCCTTGCACATCCCAGTGCCGGTGGCCGCCTTGTCCGAAGGGGTTCATTCCATTGTCATCCGCGATGTCAACACGGACCGGACGTTGGGTGATTTCACCATCATCGCGGGCCAACCTGCCGCCGATGACCTAAGGTCCGAACTTGCGCTGCTGCGCGCCGAACTGGATATGCTCAAGCGGGCTTTTCGCCGGTCTCAGACTTCTGACGGGCACGATTGAAACGGGCGGCGCTGGAATTTTTCTATCTTTTCAGCCCCATCCGTGCATCATTGAAGCATTCCGACATATCCGGGGGCTGCTATGGACCGCAACAGCATCATAAAGGTCATCGCCCTGATGATCACGGGCTTTGGGATCGGTATTGATTTCACCGGGGCCCTGATGCTGGTCCCGGCGATTGAGAACAGCTTTGACGCGGATATCACCAGCACCCAATGGGTTCTGAACATCTATGCCCTGTTCTTTGCCATGACCATGGTTGCCGGCGGACGGCTGGGGGATATGTATGGCCACCGCAAGGTGATGATCATCGGCCTGTCGATCTTCCTGTTTGCCTCGGTCCTGTGCTTTGTCTCACCCGGTCTGGACTATCTCATCGGCGCGCGGGCGCTGCAGGGGATCGGTGCGGGTTGTGTCTGGCCCTGCACGCTCGCCTTCGGGGCCACAAAGGTTTCAAAGCCAGAGCACCGGGCGCTGGTGATGGGGCTTATTCTGGCAGGCGTGACAACGGGCAATGTCTTTGGCCCGATGATCAGCGGCGCGGTGGTTAACTTCGGCGACTGGCGGCTGTTCTTCCTGGCCAATGTGCTGTTTTCGTGCATTTCGATGGCCACCGCGATCCTGCTGATGGAGCGCGAGACCGAGCACAAGAAAGGCGAGCATATCGACTTTGCCGGAATGGGCATCCTGTCCTTTGCGGTTCTGCTGCTGCTCTATGGCCTCGACGTGGGGGCTGACTGGGGCTGGACCTCGGTCCCGCTGCTGTTGCTGTTCTTTGTCAGCGCGGCGCTGTTTTTCCTGTTCCCGAGGGTCGAAAAACGCGTCAAGGAACCTCTGCTGTTGCCCCAGCTGATGCAGAACCGAGAGTTTCTGATCACTCTCGGCCTGAATATGTTCAACGTCTCGGCGGCCTTTGTCGCCCTGTTGTATTTTCCGCAATATATGCAAAAGGTGCTTGGCTGGTCGGTGTTCCAGTCTGCCTTGGGCCTGGCCCCGCTGACGGTCCTGCTGGCTGTTGGGTCGATCGTTTCGGGGACGCTTTATAATGATTTTGGCCCAAAGCGGTTGCTGCTTTGGGGCTATCTTTGCGCCACCGTCGGTGCCGCGAGCGTGGTGGTCTTGCCTGAAGGCTGGGGGTATTTTCAGATATTGCCCGGCATGGCCCTGATGGGGCTGGGCGCGACGCTGACCGTTGGCCCTTCGGGTACGGCGGCGGTCTGCGCGGTCAAGCCCGAACGCGCCGGACTGGTGGGCGGGCTCAGCTTCATGACGCACCTTGTCTATGGTGCAATCTCTGTCGCCTGTGCGACGGCGGTCATGTATGTGGTCAGCCTGTCCAGCCTGCGTGACAACCTTGCTGCCGCCGGGATTACGATGTCGGGGGCGGATCAGAAAGCGATCAATGGGGGCACGCTCACGACCGAAACCGCCAAAGCCGTGCTGCAAAAGCTTGGGCCGGGTGAGATCGAAAAGGTCAAGGCCGCCATTGCGGCGGCCTTTGATAGTGGGATGAATATGGCCTTCGTCTTTGCGACGATTTCGGTGTCGTTGGGGATCGTCCTCGCGCTGATGCTGGACGAGAAGAAACTGCACAAGGTCGAAGGCTGACGGGGTCGCGGAACACGCGACCCCTGCCGGTTATTGCGACGGTCCTGCCGGGTTGAACGCAGACAGGCCCTTGAGGATATCGATGGCATAGGCCAACTGATAATCCTGCTCGCGCAGCTCAGCGGTTGCCTCGGCCTTGGCGCGGTCTTCCTCGATCTGGCGGATTTCATCTTCGCTCAGGCTGTCATTGTTCAGACTGCCGCGCAGATCGGCCTCGGAACGGGTGCGGGCGTTATCTTCTTCCTCCTCGGTCGCAGGGGCCGGACGCGGTTGCTCCACAATGATATCGGGGCTGACGCCAAGGGCCTGGATCGAACGGCCTGACGGGGTGTAATAGCGCGAGGTGGTCAGACGCATCGCGCCATCACCGCGCAGCGGCATTACGGTCTGGACCGAGCCCTTTCCGAAACTCTTGGTACCCACGACGATAGCCCGGTGATGGTCCTGCAACGCACCCGCCACAATCTCAGAAGCAGATGCCGAACCACCATTGATCAGAACGACAATCGGTTTTCCCCCGGTCAGATCGCCCACTGTCGCATTGAAACGCTCTCCGTCCTCGGGGTTGCGGCCGCGGGTCGAGACAATCTCGCCCTCATCTAGAAACGCATCCGAGACCTTGATCGCCTGGGTCAGCAGACCGCCGGGATTGTTGCGCAGGTCCAGCACGATCCCGTTGACGTTCTCGATACCGCCCGCCTCTTCGATCTGCTTTTCCAGCCCTTCCTTAAGGTTGGGATAAGTCTGGTCATTGAAGGTCGTGACGCGCAGCACAACACTGGTGCCTTCGGTGCGCGCCCGCACAGCGGTCAGTTTGATCGTGTCGCGGATAATGGTGACATCAAAGGGATCAGTTTCGCCCTCGCGGACGACTGTGATCACGATCTCTGAACCGACAGGTCCGCGCATCAGGTCGACCGCCTTATCAAGGGTCAGCCCCAGAATACTCTCGCCATCGACATGGGTGATGAAGTCACCGGCCTCAATCCCGGCGGATGCCGCCGGAGTGTCGTCGATTGGCGAGACGACTTTGACAAAACCGTCTTCTTGCGTCACCTCAATGCCCAGACCACCGAACTCACCGCGCGTCTGCACACGCATCTGTTCTGCATCGTCGGGCGACAGATAGCTGGAATGCGGGTCGAGCGAGGTCAGCATCCCATCGATTGCCGCCTCGATCAGCTCTTCGGTTTCGACTTCTTCGACATATTGCGCGCGGATGCGTTCGAAGATGTCGCCGAACAGGTCCAACTGTTCGTAGACGCTTGCCTTGCTTTCCGCTTCCTGCGCCAGCAAGGGGCCTGCGATCTGAGTGGTTGCGATAATCCCTGCCACGGTGCCGGCCAGACCGGCCATCACAAATTTCTTCATACTCGTTTATCCATCCTTGTCCGTCCGGAACCAAGCGTCCGGGTCCACTGGGCTGTTGTCTTGTCTTACCTCTATATAGAGCGTTTCTGACCGGTCAGTTCCAGTGCCATCACCGCTTGTTGACATAATAGCGCCGATTCCGGGGGTTTCGCCGGGCATCAGACCGACCGGAGTGCCCTCTGGGATCACCTGCCCGGCCTGACCATAGACCTCTTGCAGGCCCGAAAACACAAAAAGCAGCCCGGGCTGGGGTTCAAGGATCACCAGATTCCCCAAATCCAGCAGCGGCCCACGATAGCGGATCGTCGCGGCGGTGGGCGACACCACAAGGGCGCGCGGACGAGTGCCCAGAACCAGACCGGGGCGCGTGACCCCCGCCGCATCCGTCTCACCGGCCCGATGCAAGACAATGCCCTGCGTTGGCAGCGCGATCTGGCCCTTTAGGTCGCTGACACTGGCGTTGGTCTCGGCAATCTCGCCGTCCGAGATTTCGGACAAACCACTGGCGAACCCATCCAGCGTTTCGGTAGACGAGATCAGGATCGCCGTGCGTACCGGGTCTTCGACAAAGCGGCGCGGCAGATCGGTGCGGTCGGCAATGGCCTCGCTGAGTTGCGTGCGGGCGTCCTGCACGCCGGTCAGACCCTCGGTCAGCGTGTCAGCGGCGCTTTGCTGCAGTTGCCGCAGCGTCTGTACCTCTTGCAGATCAGCGGCCAGGGCACGAGCCTGTGCGTTCAGGCCCGGGGTGACCTCGGACAACATCATGCCCGTCCGAGCGGCCCCCAGCGGCCCCGAAGGATGCAGCATCAGCACCGGAGGCGCGGTCGTTTCGATGGTCTGCAACACACCCAGCAGCTGCGCCACATCCTGTTCGCGGGCCTGCAATTCGGCGCTCAGTTGCGCCTCGCGCAGGGTGGCGCGGCGCAGACCGTCGCGCATCGCGGCCAACCCGGCCTCATAGGCCTGTATCGTCTCGGTCAGGGCGCGCACCCTATCGCGGGCACTATCAGCTTCAGTCAGAGCGACCGAGGCTTGCTCCAGCATTTGCGCCGCTTGCAACGCAGCCTCGGACGGGCTTTGCTGCGCCATGGCGGACCATGGCCAGAGCACGGTCAGGCAAAGCCAGAATGCCCTCATGTCAGCAGGCTTTCTCCGGTCATTTCCGGCGGCACGGGCAGCTCCATCAGTTGCAACAGCGTCGGGGCCAGGTCGGCCAGCCGTCCGTTGCGCAGCCCTGCCCCCACGGGGCCACCGATCAGAGCCACCGGGACGGGGTTCAGGGTGTGCGCCGTGTGCGGGCCGCCGGTTTCGGGATCGACCATCATCTCGCAATTGCCGTGATCGGCGGTCACGATCATAGCGCCGCCCACTTGCCGCAAGGCTTTGACCACCTGCGCCAGACCCTGATCCACCGCCTCGCAGGCTTTGATCGCGGCCTGCAGATCGCCGGAATGGCCCACCATATCGGGGTTGGCATAGTTGGTGACGATCAGATCATAGCCCTCATGGATCGCCCGAACGAATGCCTCTGTCACCTCGGCCGAGGACATCTCTGGCTGCAGATCATAAGTCGCCACTTTGGGCGATTTCGGCATATGGCGATGCTCGCCCCCCTCGGGCTGCTCTTTACCGCCGTTCAGGAAGAAGGTGACATGAGGGTATTTCTCGGTCTCGGCCAGTCGGAACTGGCGCAGGCCCTGTTTGGCAACCCATTCGCCCAGCGTGTTCAAGATGTCGCGCTTGGGGAAGACCGTGGTCATATAGGCGTTGTGGCCATCGGAATATTCGACCATGCCCAGCAGCGCCGAAAGCTGCGGGCGCGGGCCGGTGTCGAAATCGGCGAAACCGGGCTCACCGATGGCGCGCAGAATCTCGCGAGCGCGGTCGGCGCGGAAGTTTAGGCAAAAGAACCCGTCGCCGTCTTTCAGGCCCGCGTATCCTTCAACGATGGAGGGCTTGAGGAACTCATCACTCTCGCCGTGAAGTTCGTATCCGGTACCGATTATGTCTTCTGCTTCCGGGAAAAAACCATATGTCGGAAAATCTCTGAAGTTAACGCCTTCGAAGGCCATAATGGCCCTGTAGGCGGCTTCGACTCTTTCCCAACGGTTATCGCGATCCATCGCGTAGTAACGCCCAGACACAGTTGCGACGTGTGCGCCCTCGGGCAAGCGATCTTCAAGTTCAGAAAGATAGGTTTCCGCCGATTTCGGGGCTACATCGCGCCCATCAGTGATCGCGTGCAACGCTACCGGAATGCCCGCATCGGTGATGGCCTTGGCGGCGGCCACGATATGATCCAGATGCCCGTGCACCCCGCCATCCGAGACCAGCCCCATCAGATGCGCCGTGCCGCCCGTGGCTTTGATCTTGGCGATAAAATCCTGCAGCGCGCAGTTGTCAAAGAATGAACCGTCTTCGATGGCCAGATCGATCTGCCCAAGGTCCATCGCAACCACGCGCCCTGCCCCGATATTGGTGTGGCCAACCTCGGAATTGCCCATCTGACCGCTGGGCAGACCCACATCTGGTCCGTGCGTGATCAACTGCGCATGAGGGCCTTCCGCCATGATCGCATCGAAGGTGGGCGTGTGGGCCAGATGCGGCGCGTTGGCGGTTGTGTCATCCGACAGACCCCAGCCATCAAGGATGCACAGAACAACGGGTTTGGGGGCGGTCATGAAAGCTCTCCGAGTGCGGTGTAGCCATCTTCTACCCCTTGCCCGCGCAAGGTTGAACCGTCTTTTCGGGCCGTTGGAGCAGAATTAATCCGGCTTGTAGTCACCAAAAGGCCGCGCCTTGCGGTTACGGTATTTCACCGTCAGCTCCAGCGGCATATCGTTTTCGTCATAGATGCCGATCACCACCCCGGTTCCCCGGCTTGATCCGCGCATATTCAACAACTGCTGTTCGGACCGGGTGGTACGCTGCGACGGACGCCGCGCCCAGGCGAACAGGTGGTCATACATCTGGGCAATGACCTCTGCGTGCTTGGCCCTTTCGCCCAGATCGGTCAGTTCATTGGGATCACTCTCAAGATCGAACAGAATCGGGTGAAACCCGCCCTCGCAATGGATCAGCTTCCATTTCTCGTTTGCGACCATGAACATGACCGCATCGCGCACCGAGACATTCAGCACCTGCGCAATGGGCGAGGCGGAATAGTCATATTCACAGATCACCACATTGCGCGGGGTGCTTGTGGCCTGACCGCGCAAGATCGGCAGCAATGAATGCCCTTCGAGGATGTGTCCGGCGGGTTCCCCACCCGCGATCTCCAGAAAGGTGGGGGCCATATCGATGGACTCGACAAGCGCATCGCAGGTGGTGCCGCGTGTGGCGTCGGCCTCGGGCGATGGATCGTAGATGATCAGGGGCATTTTGGTCGAGGCGTCGTGGAAGAAGGTCTTCTCTCCCATCCAGTGATCGCCCAGAAAATCCCCATGGTCCGATGTCAGCACGATCATCGTATCCTGCATCCGTCCGGCTTGTTCCATCCAGTCAAACAACCTCCCCATCTGGTCATCGGCCTGCTTGATCAGGCCCATATAGGCAGGGATCACAGCCTCGCGCACATCCTGACGCGAGAATGTCTGGCCGATCTTGGTATCCATGAATGCCTTGAGGACCGGATGCGCGTTCTGTCTCTCAGCCTCGGACCGAACCACGGGCAAGACATGCTCGGGACCGTACATCGAGGCGTAGGGCTCGGGCACGATATAGGGCCAATGCGGCTTGATATAGCTGAGGTGACAGCACCATGGGCCCTCATGGGTTTCCATGAACTCGATCCCACGGGTCGTCAGATAGGGCGTTTCGCTGTCTTCCTCGGCGATGTTCGCCGCCTCAGATGAGTTCTTCAAGAACCAGCCCGACAGCACGTTGCCATCCGCATCAAGCCCGGAATTGGCGAAGTCATGCCACGGGTTGTCGCTCTCATAGCCTTTGTCCTTGAGGTATTCGTTGTATTTCTTGGCTCCGTCCGGGTCATAGAAGCCGTCTGGTCCTTCGGGGCGCATCCCGTCATCGCGTTCAAAGACGTCAAAGCCGCATTCCGCCACCCGCGCGCCGATCAGGCTGTCCGGCTCTAACCCCAGCCGGGCCATGCCTTCGGCATCGGCGCGCATGTGGGTTTTGCCGACCAACCAGCAATCCATCCCCGCCTTGCGCAGGTGATCGCCCATCGTCATCTCGCCCACCTTCAGCGGGATGCCGTTCCATGACGCGCCGTGCGAGTGCACATACCGTCCGGTATAGGTCGACATACGGGAACTGCCGCAGATCGGGGACTGGATGTAGGCGCGGTCAAAACGTACGCCCATCGAGGCCAGACGGTCGATATTCGGCGTATGCAGATGCGGATGCCCGTAACAGCTGAGGTAATCCCAGCGCAGTTGATCGAACATGATGAAAAGGATGTTCTTGGCTTTACTCATGCCAAGAGGGGTATCCTAGCCTTCCATCTGTTGCAGCATTTTTTTCGCACGCTTGCACTGCAACTGGTCCCGCAGGGGGCTGTCGGGGTCGATATCCTTCTGACAGACCACGCATTTGTCAGCGCCTGAAATCGCATTCAGACCACCGCAGCTGCCCTTGATGGTCTTGCCCATCAGCATCACACCCAAGGACATGCCGACCATGATGATCAGCAACAGGATGAAGGCCAGAACAAAGGTGCTCATTGCGGTTCCTACCGGTCAGTTGGTCCCCAGCGCATCCTTGAAGGCGCTGCTTTGTACGGTGATATAGGCTTCTTCCCCGCTTGTCACATCCCACGAGATGAAAAACACGGCAAGTTTATGCTTTTCGGCCAGCTCCAGCCCTTTCTCCTGCCCCAGCGCCAGCATCGCCGTGGCCCACGCGTCTGCCATCATCGCGCTGTCGGCCAGAACCGTGACCGAGGTGGTCCGGTGGGTGATCGGACGCCCCGTGGTCGGATCGATAATATGCGAATAGCGCACACCGTCCTGTTCAAAGAAATTCTTGTAATCGCCCGAGGTCGCCATGCCCAGATTGTTCAGCGGCACGATCAGTTGAATGGCCTGCGCGCCCGCCTCAGGTTTCTCAACGCCGATGCGCCAGCTTTCGCCCTTGTCGTTCTCGCCCATGGCCACGAGATCTCCGCCGATCTCGACCATGTAATTCTCGATGCCTGCCGCACGCAGTTGCGCCGCCAGCGCGTCGATCCCATAGCCCTTGGCGATAGCGGACAGGTTGATGCCGACGCCCGGCTCGGACTTGGCCAGAGTGCCCGCATCACGATCCAGCGTCAGCAAACGGGCCTGCCCCACCTGCCCCAGCGCCGCCGTGATCTCGGCATCCGCTGGCACCGGGTCTTCGGGTTTGCGGGGACCGAACCCCCAAAGCTCGATCAGCGGACCCAGAGTGACATCGAAGGTGCCGCCCGATTTGGCGTGCACGTCATTGGCGGCCTCAACGACAAGAGCGAATTCGTCGGATACCGGCATCGGCGCGGTGCTGGTCGAGGCCGAAAAAGTTGAGACCTCTGAGTTCGGGTCCCAGTTAGACATCTTGGCGTTGACCGCGGCCAAGGTGTCTTGAACGGCTTGGCCCAGTGCGGCCTCGTCCAGGTCTTCGCCGATTGCGGTGATGTTGAAAGTCGTCCCCATCGTTTCACCCGACAGGCGCACCACATCCGGTTCCTTGTCGAACAGGCAGGCGGTGACGAATAGCAGCGAAGCCAGTGCAATCAGTTGGCGCATTGGGGTCCCCCGGGAAAACACGTGCCCGGCATATGCCAGCGGCCCCGATCAGAGTCAAACCGGCCTCAGACCTCAAGCGGTAGAAAGGCCAGCGCAAACAGCCCGATCGCGGCGGGCACGCCAAACAGCCAGGCGCATTTCTGCCACCCCTTCGGTTGCTGTTTCCAAGCCATGCGGAAATTATGGCCACAGACGACAACTGCAAAAAAGATCAGCGCAGCCACGGGCGGGGTCAGATAGAGATCGCTCAAATGCCTCGATTTCCTTGTAAACGGGCCGGGCTGCGCCGGATTTCGAATTTGCACCCTATACAGTCTCTGTGCCTGCGATAAGGTAGAGGAAACAGCCATTTCCGGTGAAGGAGGAGACCGCCCATGGCCCCAAGCTCTTACCAGCCCCCGACACGCGGCGACAAGGCCGGGTCGACAACCCGCAGCCAGTCCGTTGAAACCAACCTTTCACAGACCCATACCACGGTTGCAAAACTGATGGAGGGTAAGGGCGATGCGGTGTTTTCGGTGCGTCCGAACGACACGATTCACTCGGTCGTGGATATCCTGCGCGAAAAACGCATCGGGGCCGTGGTGGTAACCGATCAGAACGGGGCGCTGCAGGGCATCCTTTCGGAACGCGACATTGTGCGACGCATGGCCGAAACACCGGGGCAGACCCTGCCGCAATCGGTGTCCGAGCTGATGACGACAGAGGTCAAGACCTGCGCGCCGAATGACCTTTTGAACGATGTGTTGAAAACCATGACCGAGGGGCGGTTTCGCCATATGCCGGTGTTGAGTGATGGCAATCTGCGCGGCGTCATAACCATCGGTGACGTGGTGCATTTCCGGCTGAAGGAACTGGAATACGAAGCGCTGAAGATGAAGCAGATGATCGTCGGCTAGCGGCTGACGGTGCTGCGGATGATCCCGTCGCGGCTGGTCGAGATGAACTGCACGCCCCCATCCGAAATCTCAGCCGCAGTCAGTTGATTGGTGGCAAACGCTCCGGTGTCGATTGAGATAACGCGGCCCTGCACGCGTGGTTCATCGACGATTGAGTGCCCGTGAACCACCCATTGCCCGTCTTTGCGCGGCTTGTCGGGAAAATTCGGATGCCCCCACAGGCAGATCCGGTCCTGTTGCCCGTCGAAGGGTTCTGCCGGGTCCAGCGCGCCGTGAACGGCGGTAATGTTGCCTTGTGTCCAAGTCACGGGTCGGTCGCGCAGCCAGTCCAGCAGTGATTCACCCATGGCATGCCGCAATTGCTCGGCCAGCGCGGCGGCGTCGAGGTTCTGGATGCCGGTTACCCCGAAAGAGGCGAGCGTCTGTATGCCGCCATTGTGCATCCAGATACGTTCCATCCCGGCGGGATCTTCGAGAAAGCCCAGCAGCATCTCTTCGTGATTGCCTTTCAGGCAGATGGCGCGGCTGTGCGCTCGGGTGCTGTGGTGATGCAAATGGCGCAGGACTTGCGCGCTGGAGTCGCCCCGGTCGACATAATCGCCCAGAAAGATCAGCGGCACCGTATCGTCCAACGCCTCCAACAGGACCTGCAACAGGTCAAACCTGCCGTGAATATCGCCGATCGCAAAGAATCGACCCGCAGGGGCCAGCGTCAATAATTCGACACTGCGCGGCTGCGCTGGTTCGGGGGACAGAAGGCGTTTGATCCATTGCTGTAGCATTGGCCAGATGCCTAACCCGCTGCGCAAGGGGCGGCAATCATCAAATCCGCCTAGTGCTGGGCTTTGCCGCGGGAAACATGAAAAATCCACTTGACGACCGGACGGGGAAAGTATCCCTGAGGGACAGGTTTCGGACAACGGTGCAGGACGCATGAAGCGGGTATTGATTACGGGAACGGCGGGGTTCATCGGCTATTATCTGGCAAAACTGCTGCTGTCCGAGGGGTTTAGGGTGCACGGCTATGACGGGATGACGGATTACTACGACGTCAGTCTCAAGCAGCGGCGGCACCAGATGCTACTGCAGAACCCCGGTTTCACCGCGACCGAAGCTCTGCTGGAAGACCATGAAAAGCTGATGCAGGTGGCGGAAGAGTTCCAGCCCGAGGTCATCGTCCACCTCGCCGCGCAGGCCGGGGTGCGTTACAGCCTTGAAAACCCGCGCAGCTATATCGACTCGAACGTGGTGGGGACCTTCAACGTGATGGAGATCGCGCGTGTGCACAAGGTCGATCACCTGCTGATGGCCTCGACCTCGTCGGTCTATGGCGCCAACGAAGACATGCCGTTTACTGAGGTCGAAAAGGCTGATCACCAACTGACCATTTACGCCGCGACCAAAAAGGCCAATGAGGCGATGGGTCATTCCTATGCGCATCTCTGGGATCTGCCGACGACGATGTTCCGTTTCTTCACGGTCTACGGCCCGTGGGGTCGGCCAGATCTGGCGCTGTATAAATTCGTCGATGCAATCCTCAATGGTCGTCCAATAGATATCTACAATCACGGCGATATGTATCGCGATTTTACCAATGTCGAAGACCTCGTGCGCGGCATTCGACTGCTGATCGATGTGCCCCCGGTCCGGCCCGCCAGTCCGGATGAGATCAAGGAGGGCGACAGCCTGTCGCCTGCCGCGCCTTATCGGGTGGTCAATATCGGCAACGGCGACAAGGTTCGGTTGATGGATTTTATCGAGGCCATCGAAGACGCCATAGGTCAGAAAGCCATCCGCAACTATATGCCCATGCAGATGGGGGACGTCCCGGCGACATGGGCGGACAACGATCTATTGCAACGGCTGACAGGGTACCGCCCGCAGACCGATTTCAAGGATGGTGTCGCCCAATTCGTCAAATGGTTCCGCGAGTATCACGGCAAATAAGCAGAAGTGACCGGCATGTTTGAAACCGACCCGAACGCCCGCAAGATCGCCGTCATCGGCCTCGGTTATGTCGGCCTGCCGCTGGCGGTGGCGTTTGGCCGGATCGGACCTGTTGTCGGCTTCGACATAAACGCCGACCGGATCGCGGCGCTGCGTGCCGGTCAGGACACAACGCTGGAGGTTGAACCCGCTGAGTTGAGCGCAGCGCGTGGTCTGAGTTTCACAACAGACACCGCCGATCTGGTCGCCTGCGACACCTATATCGTGACGGTTCCCACGCCGATTACGCCGGGCAAGCAACCGGACCTTGGGCCGCTGCTGAGCGCTTCGGAAATGGTTGGCTCTGTGCTGAAACCGGGCGATCTGGTGATTTACGAATCCACCGTCTATCCTGGCGCGACCGAAGAAGACTGTGTTCCGGTGCTGGAACGCGCCTCGGGCCTGCCCTTCAACCGGGATTTCTTTGCCGGTTACAGCCCCGAGCGGATCAATCCCGGCGACAAGACCCATCGGATCGCGGACATCTGCAAGGTCACCTCGGGATCGACCCCTGAAATCGCTGATCTGGTCGACGCGCTTTATGCCCGGATCATCACCGCAGGCACCCACAAGGCCGAGAGCATTCGCGTGGCCGAGGCCGCGAAGGTCATCGAGAACACGCAGCGGGACCTGAATATCGCTCTGGTGAATGAGCTGGCGATGATCTTTGGCCGCCTTGGCATCGATACCGACGCCGTGCTGCGCGCTGCCGGAACCAAATGGAACTTTCTGCCGTTCCGCCCGGGTCTAGTTGGCGGGCACTGTATCGGCGTTGACCCATACTACCTGACCCACAAGGCCGAGGCAGTCGGACATCACCCCCAGATCATCCTCGCCGGGCGACGCCTGAACGATAGTATGGGCAGCTATGTCGTGTCTCAACTGGTCAAGCGCATGACGCGCGAAGGGATAGACGTAAGCGCGGCACGGGTGCTGATCATGGGTCTGACCTTTAAGGAAAACTGTCCCGATCTACGGAATACACGGGTCATCGATATCATCACCGAACTGCAGGATTACGGTGTCACTGTTGAGGTTCATGACCCGCATGCCGACCCGCAGGCGGCGCAGGACGAATATGGGATTTCTTTGATCGCGCAGCCTGAGCAAGCAACCTATGACGGGCTTGTTCTGGCTGTTGCACATCGCGAGTATCTGGCGCTCGATCCTGAGGAAATCCGGAGCTATTGCAAGGATCAAAGCGTTCTGTTCGACGTCAAATCCTGCTTGCCTGTCGGCGCAAGCGATCTACGGTTGTAACATGCCAACTCGGCCAAAAGAAAAAACCGGCGCTCTGGAGCGCCGGTTCGTTTTCTGGTCACCCGCCGAAATCGTCCAGCATGATATCTTCGCGGTCCACGCCCAGATCCAGTAGCATGTTGATGACCGACTGGTTCATGATTGGTGGGCCACACATATAGTATTCGCAATCTTCCGGCGCCGGGTGGTTCTTGAGGTATTCCTCGAACAGCACGTTGTGGATGAAGCCGGTATAGCCTTTCCAGTCATCCTCGGGCTGTGCGTCCGACAGTGCGACGTGCCAGTCGAAATTGTCGAACTCTTCGGCCAGTTGGTCGAAATCCTCGACAAAGAACATCTCTTTCTTCGAACGCGCACCGTACCAGAAGCTGATCTTGCGATCGCGGTTTTCCAGACGCTTGAGCTGGTCAAAGATGTGGCTGCGCATGGGAGCCATGCCCGCGCCACCACCGATGAAGACCATCTCTTTTTGGGTTTCGCGAGCGAAAAACTCACCGAACGGACCCGAGATGGTGACCTTGTCACCCGGTTTCAGGTTGAAGATATACGACGACATCTGACCCGGAGGGATACCCTCGGACCCCGGAGGCGGCGAGGCCACACGGACGTTCAGCATGATCATGCCTTTTTCATCCGGGTAGTTGGCCATTGAATAGGCCCGCTCGATCGGCTCCGCCACAACAGACTTGTATTGCCACAGATTGAAGCGATCCCAATCCTCGCGATACTCTTCTTCAACATCGAAATCGGTATAGGCCAGCTGGTGCGCAGGCGCTTCGATCTGGATATAGCCGCCAGCCCGGAAATTCACGTCTTCGCCCTCGGGCAGGTCCAGTGTCAGCGCCTTGATGAAGGTCGCGACGTTTTCATTGGACCGGACGGTGCATTCCCACTTCTTGACGCCAAAGACCTCTTCCGGGACTTCGATATCCATGTCCTGCTTGACCGCAACCTGACAGGACAGGCGGTCGCCACAAGACGCCTCGCGCTTGGTGATGTGGCTTTCTTCGGTGGGCAGGATCGAGCCACCGCCTGAATGAACACGCACGCGGCATTGAGCACAGGTGCCGCCGCCGCCGCATGCCGAAGGAACAAACAATTTCTCGGCCGCCAGCGTTTGCAGCAATTTGCCGCCTGCAGGCACGGATACCGTTTTCTCACCGTTGATGGTGATGTTCACATTGCCGGTCGAAACCAACCGCGACCGCGCAGCCATGATGATCGCAACCAACCCGATCACGATCAGAGTAAAAAGTGCGACGCCTAGAGTGAAAGTTTCCATCGACGCCTCCTTACAGTTTCACGCCCGAGAAGGACATGAAGGCCATTGCCATCAGACCTGCGGTGATGAAGGTGATACCCAGCCCCTGCAGGCCGTCGGGAATGTCCGAATATTTCAGCTTTTCCCGTACGCCTGCCATGGCGGTGATTGCCAGCGCCCAGCCAAAACCTGAGGACAAACCGTAGGTCGCAGCTTCGGCAAAGTTGTAATCGCGTTCCACCATGAACAGCGAACCACCCAGAATGGCGCAGTTCACCGTGATCAGCGGCAGGAAGATCCCCAACGCGTTGTAAAGCGGCGGGAAGTATTTATCCAAAACCATCTCAAGGATCTGAACCATCGCCGCGATCACGCCGATATATGAGATCAGACCAAGGAAGGTCAGGTCCACATCCGGGAACCCAGCCCAGGCCAACGCACCCGGTTTCAGCAGGTAGTTCAGCAACAGGTTATTGGCAGGCACTGTGATGGCCTGCACCACCATGACCGAGATGCCCAGCCCCAGCGCGGTCGATATCTTCTTGGAAACGGCAATGAACGTACACATCCCCAGAAAGAAACTGAGCGCGAGGTTTTCGACAAAGATGGCCTTAACGGCCAGTGAGATCAGACCTTCCATCAGTGCGCCTCTACCTGCTGGATTTTGTATTCACGTTCCTCGACCTGGTTCGGCTTCCAAGTGCGGAAGGCCCAGATGATCAGACCGATGATGAAGAACGCCGAAGGCGGCAGCAGCAACATGCCGTTCGGGACGTACCAGCCGCCATTGTTCACCGTCTGCAGGATGGTGACGCCGAACAGCGAGCCCGCGCCAAACAATTCCCGAATGAAACCGACCAGCAGCAGGATCAGGCCATAGCCCATCCCGTTGCCCATGCCGTCGATAAACGACGCGACGGGTGGGTTTTTCATCGCAAACGCCTCGGCCCGGCCCATCACGATGCAGTTGGTGATGATAAGGCCAACGAAGACCGAAAGGGTTTTCGAAATCTCAAACGCGTATGCCTTGAGTATCTGATCCACCAAAATCACCAGCGAGGCGATGATCACCATCTGCACGATGATCCGGATCGAGCCCGGAATCTGGTTGCGCAGGCATGAGATGAAGAAGGACGAGAACGAAGTCACGAAGATCACCGCCAGCGCCATCACCATCGACACCTGCAGCGAGGATGTCACCGCCAACGCCGAACAGATGCCCAGTACCTGCAGCGTAATCGGGTTGTTGTCGACAAGCGGATCGACCAGCATCTCTTTCTTGGTCTGGGACATCAGATCTCTCCTGCTTGCAGTTTGGCCAGGAACGGAGCATAGCCCGCATCGCCCATCCAGAATTTCACCAGGTTATCAACACCGACCGAGGTCAGCGTGGCCCCCGCCAGCGCATCGATGTAAAAATCAGGCCCGGCTGCGGGTTGAGACTTGGCGACGGTGATCTGCAGATCACCATTGTCGTCGCGCAGCCTTTTGCCATTCCACAGGGCTTTCCAGCGCGGGTTGTCCACTTCGGCCCCGAGACCGGGCGTCTCGCCGTGCTGATAGAACTGCAGACCGAAGATGTCGTTGCCGTTGTTTTCCAGTGCAATAAAGCCATAAAGCGTAGACCACAGGCCGTATCCATGCAGAGGTAGGATCACTTTGTCGAGCCCACCGGCATCGTCGCGCAGCAGGTAGATCACACGGTATTTGGACTTGCGCCCGATCCCAGCCGGGTCATCATCCAGAGCGACGCTGAGGTCAGGATCGCTGGCCGCGGCGATGTCGTCGAACGTGGTTGGGTCAAACTGATCGTCAACGAAATCACCGGTGGAGAGTTCCAGCACATGCGGCTCGAACGCGGCGAAAGCCTCGGTTACGTCAACGCCGGGCTCATAGACACCTGCGACCTGCAGAACGTTGACTTGCTTGTCTTTCAGCGCGTTGGCTTCTTGTACCGGACGCAAGCTTACAGCGGCTGCCGAGACGACCATGGACGCCACGAGGCACACAGCAACAGCGATAATGATAGTTTTGCTGACCGAGTCCGGCGAGGCCGCCAGAAACTTGGCAAACGCGCCCTTCGGGGCCTCGTTTTTATCTGGGGATTGCGTATCAGACATGGCGACGCGCCCTCCGTTTAATGTTGGCTTGCACGACGAAATAGTCGATCAGCGGCGCAAAGACGTTGCCGAACAAGATTGCCAGCATCATGCCTTCGGGGAAAGCGGGGTTAATGACGCGGATCATCACAACCATGACACCGATCAGCGCGCCGTAGATGTAGCGGCCCATGTTGGTGTGACTGGCCGAGACGGGCTCGGTCACCATGAAGGCCAGACCAAATGCGTAGCCACCCAGAACAATGTGCCAGTACCATGGCATTGCGAACATCGGGTTCGTGTCCGATCCGATCAGGTTCAGCAACAGCGAAAAGCCGATTGTTCCCGCCAGACAGCCCACAATCAGCCGGAAGTTGGCGATCTTGGTTGTCAAAAGGAAGGCCAAACCAATCATACAGGCCAGTGTCGAGGTTTCCCCAAAGCTGCCCTGAATCGTGCCGAAAAAGGCGCTTGCCCATGTGATGCCTTCGCTCGCCAGCGCCTGAACGCCCTGCGCTGCCGTCACACCCAGTGCCGTCGCGCCAGAGAATCCGTCCACCGGCGTCCAGACGGAATCGCCGGACATGCTGGCCGGATAAGCAAAGTACAGGAACGCCCGCCCAACCAGCGCGGGGTTCAGGAAGTTCTTGCCAGTACCGCCGAACACCTCTTTGCCGATCACAACACCAAAGATGATCCCCAGCGCCACCTGCCACAGAGGCGTGGTCGCAGGTAGGATCAGTGTGTAAAGCATTGAGGTAACAAGGAAACCTTCGTTCACCTCATGCCCGCGTACCGTGGCAAAGATGACCTCGAATATACCACCCGCGACCAGTGTCGTGATGTAGATCGGCAGGAAATACAGCAACCCATGCATCACATTGGCAAACAGGCTTTCCGGGTTCAGCGAAATGCCAAACATCTGCAACAAAGCAATCCGCCAGCCTGTTGCCGCATCCGGCCCCAGCGTCGCGATTGCGGAGTTGGCCTGATAGCCGGTGTTCCACATCCCCCACAGAATACAGGGGATCGTCGCGATCACGACATATGTCATGATCCGTTTCATATCCACGTAAGACCGCGCATGCGGCGCGACGGTGGTGACAGTTTTCGGAGTGTAGATGAAGCTTTCGACCATCTCGTAGATGGGGAAATACTTCTCGTACTTGCCGCCCTTGGTAAAGTTCGGCTCAATCCGGTCAAAGAAGCTGCGCAGACCCATTCGGCTTAGCCCTCCTTCTCAATCTTGGTCAGGCAGTCGCGCAGCGCCAGCCCGTATTCATATTTCGCCGGGCAGGCAAAGCCCACAAGGCCCAGATCTTCTTCGTCCAATTCCAACGCCCCCAGCGCCTGCGCGGTGTCGGTATCCATCACCAGCAGCGCGCGCAGCAGTTGCGTGGGCAGATAGTCCTGCGGCATCAGTTCTTCGAACACGCCGGTCGGGACCATTGCCCGGCGACCGCCGTTCAGGTTCGACGTGAACGCGTAAAGCTTCTTGGCAAAAGCCGAGCCCAACACCGGTTGCACCGAGTATTTCGACGGCATAGGAAGAATCCAGCCCAGCGTGATTTGGTCATGATCCTCGCGGATAATGCTGATCTGCCGCGCAAAGCGGCCAAGATAGGCGGTCGGCCCCTCAGCGTGCTGCCCGGACAGGATCGAACCTGAAATGATGCGGGCGGTGCCCTCGATATTGACCTCGTCGCGGGTCAGATCATCGGTCGACGCGCCCATCACGGTACGGATCAGACGCGGCTGCCGTGCCCCCGGCCCGGCCAGAGCGATCACGATATTGGGGTCCAGATGTCCGGTCTGCATCAAGCGACCAATGGCGATCACGTCCTGATAGCCGATGGTCCAGACCTGCTTGTCGCCTGCCAGGGGTTCAAGAAAATGGATATGCGTCCCAGCCAGACCCGAGGGATGCGGCCCGGAAAACGCTGCCGCATCAACACCCGGCAGATCGGCGCCGGGAACCTGAGCTCCGTCCTGATGGCAAAGATAGGTCTTGCCGTCGGTCAGCTTCGCTATGGCTGTCAGCCCGGCTGCAAACGCCTCGCCAGCGTCGGAAATGATCGAGGCGGCATCCGGGGCCAGAGGATCGCTGTCCATGGCGGTTACGAAAATCGCATCGGGTTTTGTGCCGGGCTGGGGCATCTTGGAATAGGGCCGCGTGCGGAATGAGGTCCACAGACCCGAGGCGCAGAGTTTCGCAGTCATACCCTCGGCACTGTCATCACCTGTGGCCGAGAAATCGACACCGGTATCGTTGGCATCGGACACCTCGATCACAACGCTTTGCAGGACACGGCGCGCACCCCGGTTGATTGCTACGACTTTCCCGCTGAGCGGCGCGACCATCATCGCCTCTGGCGCGTCCTTATGGCAGAACAGAGCTGTGCCGCGCTGAACCTCGTCGCCTTCCTGCACCAGCATCTTGGGCTTCAGGCCGATATAGTCGCCGCCCAGAACCGCAACGGTCGAAAATGCGGGGCCGGGGTGAATTTTCTGTTCGGGTGCGCCTTCAACCGGCAGATCCAACCCCTTTTTCAGTTTGAAACTGTGCATGTTGTTCTGGTCTTCCAAGCCTTGTTCCTGCGCTATCTGTCCCGGCTGTCCTTGCCGGTCCGATGCGAGCCATGCGGCATCCGTTCGAATATGGCTCCTTTACGCGTGGATTGCGGCAAACGCAAACCCGTTACCGCACAAACTCATGGCTTGGGCGCGGGTTCTGGCTATTTTCCGGGCAGATGCGGCGATTTGCCGGTGCAAATTGGCGGTCGCGCGGGCGGGGCAACCGGTGTAAGCACCGGGAATGGAAAACGCAGAGTTTGAGATTTTTCTGATCGCTACACCGGGGCTCGAAGGCCCTCTATGCGCCGAAGCCGTGGCGCGCGGGTTCTCTGACGCCCGTGCGACAGCCGGAGGCGTCATCTGCCGGGGTGGCTGGCCCGAGGTCTGGCGCGCCAATCTTGAACTGCGCGGTGCCAACAAGGTTCTGGTCCGACTGGGCAGTTTTCCGGTGGTGCATCTGGCGCAGCTGGACAAGCGCGCGCGCAAGTTTCCGTGGTCGGATTTCCTGCGTCCGGATGTCCCGATCAAGATCGAGGCCACCAGCCGTAAATCCCGCATCTATCATGCCGGTGCGGCCCGCCAGCGGGTCGAGCGCGCCATCACCGAAACGCTGGGCGCGCCGATCTCGTCGGACGCCGCCCTGCGGGTTCTGGTGAGGATCGAGAAGGACATTTGCACCTTTTCGGTAGATACCTCTGGCGATCCGCTGCACAAGCGCGGCCACAAAACCGCAGTCGCCAAGGCCCCGATGCGCGAGACAATGGCGGCGATGTTCCTACACGAGTGCGGCTTTGACGGCACCCAAACGGTGCTGGACCCAATGTGCGGTTCGGGCACCTTCGTGATCGAGGCCGCTGAGATTGCCCTCGGCCTGCGTCCAGGGCGGTCGCGCCGGTTTGCATTCGAAGATCTGGCGGGGTTCGACCGTGACCAATGGCAGGGGATGCGGCAGTCGCGCCCGGTATCGCAAACTGATCTGAGGTTCTACGGTTCGGACCGCAACGCGGGTGCGGTTGAGGCTGCATCCGGCAATGCCGCCAGCGCGGGCGTGGATCAGATCACCCGGTTCCAACAGCGCGCAGTCAGCGACATCAAGCCGCCTGAAGGTCCCGCTGGTCTGGTCATTGTCAACCCGCCCTACGGCGCGCGGATCGGTGATGAAAAACGGCTGCGGTCACTTTACGGCAGTCTGGGCAAAGTGCTGCTGAACCGGTTTCAGGGCTGGCGCGTCGGTATTGTAACCACCACGCCCGGTCTCGCCCGCGCCACGCGCCTGCCCCTGCTGCCACCGGGCCCGGTTGTCGATCACGGCGGCACGAAGATCCGGCTGTACCGAACCGACCCGCTGGCATAGCGTTCCGGTGCCCGTCCGTTCTTTGAGAAGGCCCGCAAAATCGACGCAGGCCGGGTCAAAAACCCTCTTGCACATCCAAATCCTGAGGTATAGATCACCCGCCACGGTCGGAGTGTAGCTCAGCCTGGTAGAGCACTGTCTTCGGGAGGCAGGGGTCGGAGGTTCGAATCCTCTCACTCCGACCAATTAAGGCGCCCAGGGGCGCCTGTTTTGTCTTCTACATTCGACATATTTTTTCATGCAGGTGGGTTTGCCGCGCTCCCAACGGACATTTGACGTACAAGCTCGGCATCTTCCCGCCAGTCTTGCGCGGTCGGGGGTCCAAACCTTGCTCAAAACACCGGACTGGGAAAGAAACGCGCGTTGTTCCTGTCTCGGGGGGCCGATATAGTCACCGCCAATGGCGGGGTATCTCTGGGGTCAGGACGACAATCCTACGAACTAGTCCCGTTCACGAACAGCTAAGGGCCGGAACGCGTGAGCATGAAAAACCGACAAACCCCACCGCAACGGCATGAGTTGCGCAAGATACTCAGCCAGGGGAATAGTTTCTTTGCGCTGGCCTTTGTGTTCAGTGTTTTCGTCAACCTACTGATGCTGACGGGCCCTCTGTTCATGTTGCAGGTCTATGACCGGGTGCTGGGGTCACGTTCGGTTGAGACCTTGGCAGCGCTATTTCTGCTGGTGGCGTTGCTTTATGCGCTTATGGCAATGCTGGATTACGCCCGCGGCCGCATCGTAGCGCGGTTTGGTGCGCGCTTTCAGTCCTCGCTGGACGAGCGGGTCTTTGACGGCACGATGCGCCGGGCCCTGTTCCCGCAGATCCGCTCGGCCCCCGCGACCGCGCTGCGTGATCTGGAATCGATCCGGGCGCTGTGTGCCTCGCCGGTTCTGCTTGCTGTGATGGACATTCCCTGGACCCCGCTTTTTCTGGCGGCGATTTTCCTGTTTCATCCGCTGCTGGGCTGGCTGGCAGTCGCTGGCGGTGCGCTGCTGGTGGCAATTGCCCTGCTGAACCAGGCGCTGACCCACCGCAAGGTTGCCGAAGCGCAAAGCGCCTCGGCCAAGGCAAATGCGTTTTCTGAACATGCCCGTCAGGCTGCCGAGGTTGTACGCTCGCAGGGGATGCAGGGGGATGTCTCGCAACGTTGGATGAAACAACGGACCGAAGCGCTGTCTCAGTCCATTTCGGCAAGCGACTGGACCGGCAGCTTTACCTCGCTCACCAAGTCGCTGCGGCTGTTTCTGCAATCGGCGATGCTGGCGCTGGGGGCTTTGCTGGTTCTGCGCAACGAGATGACGCCGGGCGCCATGATTGCCGGGACCATTCTGCTCGGCCGTGCGCTGGCGCCGGTTGAGATGGCTGTCGGCCAGTGGTCGATGGTCGAGCGCGCGCGAACCGCATGGATCAGCCTGAACAGGTTTCTGGATGCGACCCCGCCGGAGCCTGCGCGCACCAAGCTTCCGGTGCCCAAGGCGCATCTTGTGGCACGAAACCTCACGGTGATTCCGCCGGGCGCGACCACGCCGACCTTGCGCAATGCCACGCTTGAGCTGGAACCGGGTACGGCGCTGGGGGTGATCGGCAAAAGCGGGTCGGGCAAGACGACACTGGCCAAGGCGTTGCTGGGGTTATGGGCTCCGGCAGCGGGTGAAATCCGATTGGGCGGTGCCACGCTGGACCAATATGATCCGAACGATCTGGGCCATCATATCGGGTATCTGCCGCAGCAGGTGACGCTGTTCAACGGCACTGTGGCCGAGAACATTGCCCGCATGTCCCAGACCCCCGACCCCGAGGCTGTTGTTGCCGCGGCCAAGACCGCAAATGCGCATGAACTCATTCTGAGCCTCGACAAAGGATACGACACTTTTCTGGAAGGCAATGACAGCCAGTTGTCTGGCGGGCAAAAGCAACGCATTGCGCTTGCCCGCGCGCTCTATGGCAATCCCGTGTTGCTGGTACTGGACGAGCCGAACTCGGCCTTGGACGCGGATGGGACGCTGGCCCTGAACAATGCGGTGCGCGAATTGAAGGAAGCCGGGAAGTCCACCATCATTATGACGCACCGGCCTCAGGCCATTTCGGAATGTGACGATCTGGTGGTCATCGAAAAGGGTCAGATCGTCAAATCCGGCAAGCGGGATGAGGTGCTGAACACGATGGTTCAAAATGCCAATGTCATCCGGCGGCATCTGAACAAGGTGGGTGAATAGATGTCTGACACAAACACACGCCTGGCCTGGAGCATCAAGGCTCCTGCCACTGTTGGCCTGCTGGCGCTGGCTATCCT
Organism: Ruegeria sp. CJ3; assembly: GCF_056536725.1. Taxonomy (NCBI): domain Bacteria; kingdom Pseudomonadati; phylum Pseudomonadota; class Alphaproteobacteria; order Rhodobacterales; family Roseobacteraceae; genus Ruegeria; species Ruegeria sp. CJ3. The sequence continues at coordinate 166,788 of NZ_JBQFQE010000007.1, read as the reverse complement.
GATTCTGGGACTGGGTGTCTGGAGCATCCGGACCCAACTGGCCGGGGCGATCATTTCACAGGGCGTAGTCGAAGTGCAGAGCAACCGTCAGGTGATCGAACATCCTGATGGCGGTGTCGTAGGTGAGATATTCGTGCGTGACGGTGATCGCGTTTCGCGCGGGGATCTGCTGCTGCGGCTGGACGATACCTTCCTTGCATCGGAACAGACCATCGTAGAATCGCAGCTGTTCGAGTTGTTGGCCCGCAAAACCCGGCTTGAGGCCGAACGCGACGGCACCGAAGCGACGCAGCTTGCGGCCAACCTGCAGGCGCTCAAGGCCAGCGAAAGTATTGGCGATGATCTTCTGGATGGCCAACAACGCTTGTTCAGCGCGCGGCTTGATACGCTGACGCAGCAAATCGAGCAGTTGGGCGAGCAGAAGACCCAGATCCAGAACGAAATCGAGGGGACGCAGGCCCAGCTGGCATCATACCTGACGCAGGTCGATCTGATCTCGAACGAGCTTGCCGATCAGGAAGGCCTATTGAAGAAGGGGCTGACGCAGGCCAGCCGTGTGTCGGCGCTGCAGCGGGAAGAGGCTGATCTCAATGGCCAGATCGGGCGGCTTGAATCGCTGATTGCGCGGCTGACAGGGCAGATCGCGTCAACCGAGATTCAGATCGTGGAATTGCAGGCAACCCGTCGCGAAGAAGCCATCACCGAGCTGCGGGACGTGCAGTCGCGCGCCGTCGAACTGGCCGAGCGCCGCCTGTCGCTGACCGAGCGTCTCTCGCGCCTCGATATCCGCGCCCCGGTCGCCGGCACGGTGTATGACAGTCAGGTTTTCGCCGTGCAATCCGTGATCCAGCCCGCCGAGCCCATGATGTATGTGGTGCCGCAGGACACGCCCCTGTTGGTCGCGGCGCGTGTGGATGCGCTGCATGTGGACCAGCTGCACCGGGGGCAAGAGGTCGCTTTGCGCTTTCCTGCCTTCAACCAGCGGGAAACGCCCGAGTTGAACGGCCATGTGATCAACGTTTCCGCGGACACATTCACCGATGAAAGCACAGGCTTCACCTTCTACCGGGCCGAGGTCGAACCCGATGATGGGCAGCTTGAGCGTCTGAACGGGCAAGAGCTGCTGCCGGGTATGCCCGTCGAAGCCATGATCAAAACCGATGAGCGCACGCCGCTGTCTTACCTGATCAAACCGCTGGCGGATTACTTTTATCGGGCGTTCCGGGAATAGGGCGGGTATCGCGGGCGATGTCAGGTTGCCTCGATATTGCCAAGCAGGATCGATGTCATGTCGACCGCAAAGTCGCCATCAACGACGGTGACTGATGTTCCGGTGTTGTAATCCACATTTGTGCGCGTGATTTCGGACAGATCCGCATCCTTGTCCAGAAAAACCCATTCGGCGTCGTGCGCTGTGGGCTGGCCTACCGCCACCTGAAGAATTGCCAGCGCGTCGAGCGCGTTGATTGTCCCGTCGCGGGTAATGTCGGCCGCAATGAAATTCTCGGCTGTCGCCGGACCCCATGTCGGGTCAAGCCCGACCGACATGCGCAGGACCTGCAGGGCATCCAGGGCCGTGATCTCACCGCTTGCGGTCGAATAGGATTTGACGATGTCCAGGTGCCCCGGGAAAGTGCCGTCCGGTACATTGAGCGTAAACTCCCCGTCCGCGTTGGCCTGAGCGGTGAGCGTTGCGCCGCCATCGGGTGTGAATTGAATCTCGGCGTCCCGGAACGCCGCGTTTGCGGCCGTAGAATCCAGCGTGACCGGTCCGGCTAGCCCATCTGACGCGTTATTGTCGGGCCCGCTGCCCAGATTGACGGGAATATGATCTGCACCGTCAAAGCCTGCCCCGAAAATCTGCTCGCGCGTCAGCGACGACCCATCATCCGATAAAACCTCAATCGTTTCGCCGCGATAAGAAATGCGCGCACCCTGCGCGGTGGTCAGAAAATCCAGCTGCGCGGGGGATCGCAGAAACGGATAATCAGTCAGGTCCAGCCTGTCGGTTCCTGCCTGAAAGTCGGTGATGGTGGTCGCGCCGCTGCTTTGACGCATTGCAAAGATGTCGGCCCCTGCCCCGCCGGTCATGGTGGTTGCGCTGGTTCCGCTGATCAGGATGTCATCCCCTGCCCCGCCGACCAGAGTCGTATCCAAAATGCCGCCGGTCAGAATATCGTCCAACGCGGTCCCTGTGACGTTCCCATAGCCCTGACGAATTTCCCCAAGATCGGCCACTGATGTCGTTAGTTGCGTGAGGCCCGCATCCTGCTGCGAGGCTGCAAAGATCTGTAGCTCATCGCCGATATGGGCGACGCTGATCGACTGGACGTTTTGCAACCCACTGGCCAGCGTGTCGGCAAAGCTGTCCATGTGGATCAGCCGCCCGTCCGGCGTCATGGTAAACAGCGTGATGCCGTCATCGCCGCCGCCGGCAACAACAAAGACGCGTCCGGCGACGTCGACCACCGAAAGGTCCTGCACCGACGCGAATCGGGTGTGCAACGTGTCCAACGCATGATCGGTTGGCGTCAGCCGCCCATCGGCGTCCAATTCCATCACGCTTAGGGAATGGCTGCCCGCGCCAGCGACGACAACCCAAGACTTGCCATAGGCTTGAACCGTCTCGAGCGCGGTCGGCGCTGCGATGCCAAGGGTTTCGAGTGCCGCATTGCCGTCGATTGTCGACAATCCGCCGCTGCCCGGGTCGATTGCATAGACGGTAACGGCGCTGTTCTGCGTATCAGCGGCGATGATGTAATGGTTCGCCCCAACCTGCGCAGCCTGCAGCGCATCGGCGCGCCCAGCGATACCGCCCGCCGCGCTGAGCGATCCGTCAGCAGCGATCTGATAGGTGGTGATCTGACCGGTGTCCTCATGCGCCAGCGCCAGCAGATCATGCGCCCCAGCGCAGATCTGAACCGCGGCGGACAGGTCTCCGCCACCGTTCAGCGTGCCGGTTTCCCGCAGGTCACCGATCGAGCCATCAGAGCCCAGATCATAACCGACAAGACCTGTGGCTGTATCCACGTCGAGAATCAGCCGATCCTGCCCGCCTAGGCTCAGCGGTGTGCCGCTGCGGCCAACCTGATGGGCAATCGAAGCCTCGAAATACTGCTGATCTTCCAGCTGCGGACCACCCTGATCCACCAGTCGCCACGACGCCACCCCACCCCAGGCTCCTGTGGTGCTGTAGAGATAAGTATCCCCGTTAAACGTTTTTAAAGCCGTATCGCCGATACCTGAATCAAGCGCTGCGGTCCCCGTTGCCACCACTCTTTCGAACTGAAGCATCATCGCCCTTCACCCCAATGCCACCCAAGGCAATGACAGCAAGGTGACCTGATGCACAGACAGGAACCAGAGCAGGAATGTGGTGAAAACAAGGACTTCGGCTTCAGTTTAACTCAATTTTTCAGGTTCGCCCGCATGTGTCACCAGATCGTAATCCAGATGAACGGTTTCGGACCGGACCCAGCCCGTCGCGCAACACCCAGCGTCCATCAAATGTGAGAGTAAGATGACCAAAAGTACTGTTTCGCCCGAAGCCCCGACCGCCGATACGACGCCCGAAGCCGAGCGCAAACGCCACATTCGCCACTGGATCGACAAGCGACTCGGTAAATGGGTCAGTCGCGGGCTTGCCGGTGGATTGGGCTCGACACTGATGGCGCTTCCTGCGCTGGCTCAGGCAAGCGACGATCAACTGGACAGCTATCAGTTTGCCGAGGCGATCCCGGGGGTCAGATCCGTCAAGCTGTTGGCCAACGGCGACGTTCAGCTCAGCCTTGTGGACGGTCGGACGGTCGTTGTGGCGGCAGAGCACGTGCAGGTTCTTGACAGCGGCGCAATCATGCTGGCCGATGCCGTCGCCGGTGATGTCGCACAGTTTAGCATCGCCGCAGAGGCCGGGGCCGCAACCGCCGCGGGTGGTCTCAGCGGCGCAGGAATTGCCTTGGGCGGGCTGGGGCTTGCCGGCGCGGCTGCCGCTGCAGGCGGCGGCGGTGGAGGGGGTGACGACTCGGATGACGGGGGATCGCCGACCGTGACTCCGCCGGTCCCGCAGCTACCCAGCCTGAACCTTGCGCAACTGCAGTCGAACGCGCTCAGCAATACCAGCACACAGTCGACGGCACCTGACGGAACGACCTCTGTCGAGGTGACTATCGGCTCTGTTACCAAAACCATCGCCCCGGCAGCCGACGGCAGTTGGAGCGTTTCGTTGACGCAGGCTGAGGCTAGTATGTTGCCACAGGGCGCCTCGTCGGTGACGGTTCGTTATCTGGACGGGGGCGGCGTGGAGCTGTCGACGGAAACGGCCCGGTTCGATGTGGACACGGTGCCGCCTACGGTGGCCATTACGGCGCTGTCAGACGGTGCCGTGATGAATGCCGCCGAGCAGGGCGCTCACCTGCAGGTCGGCGGCACGACCGATGCCGAGAATGGCCAGACGGTCACCGTGACCCTCAACGGTCAAACCTATACCGGCGCGGTCGCAGGCGGGACATGGAGTGTGTCGGTGCCCGCCGCTGATCTGGCCGCATTACCTGATGGGTCCGCGATTGCGGTGACGGCGGATGTTTCCGATCGGGCAGGCAACCCCGCGCTGCAGGCGACCAGCAGCTTTCAAACCGATTTTACCGCTCCGTCGTTGACGCTGAACCCCGTCGGAGGCGGGTCGATCGATCTGGTCGATGTTACGGGCGACCTAGTGCTGAGCGGGACGACCACCGCAGAGGACGGCCAGACGGTGGCGGTGGTTTTTGACGGCCAGAACTACACCGGTAGCGCATCCGGCGGAAGCTGGACGGTTACAATACCGAACGCGGATCTGGGCGGGTTGGTGACGGGCACTCCGGCCGCAGTTTCGGTTTCGATCAGCGATATCGCGGGCAATCCTGCGATACCGGTCTCGGTCACGGTTCCGGTCGACCTGACCGGCCCGTCGATTGCGATCACACCGCTGTCGGTCGGAGCAATCCTGAACGGGGCCGAGGTTGGCTCTGACCTGACCGTATCCGGCACCACCGGAAATGTAACGGACGGCCAGCAGGTGACAATTACGCTGGATGGCCAAACTTATACCGACACCGTCTCGGGCGGCAGTTGGAGTGTGGTGATCCCCAGCGCCGACCTGGGTGCCCTTGCGGACGGAGGCGACTTTAGCCTCACGGCAGATGTCACGGACGCAGACGGGCTTGCGGCGCCACAGGCCAGTACCAGCCTGTCCAAGGACATCACCGCCCCTACGCTTAGTATTGACGGTTTCTCGGACGGTGCGGTGATGAATGCCGCCGAGCAGGGAACAGACCTGACCATATCGGGCGGCACTTCGGCGGAGGACGGACAGCTAGTGACGGTCGGGATGAGCGGGCAGACCTATACCGGTACGGCCTCGGGCGGCAGTTGGACGGTGACCGTTCCTGCGTCCGATCTGGCCGGCCTATCAGACGGCGTGACCATCGCGGTCACGGCGGATGTTGCCGATGGGGCAGGCAACCCGGCGGTGCAGGCGACGGCCAGCTTCGACACCGATTTCAGCGCCCCATCTCTTGCGATCTCATCCCTGTCCGACGGCGCAGTCATCAATGTGGCCGAGCAGGCAACGGATCTGGTGATCGCCGGCACATCCGATGCCGTTGACGGTACGCTGGTAACGGTGCAGATCGAACAAACAGGTGGCGGCACGCTGCTGAGCGGGACCGCCACTGTCAGCAGCGGCACCTGGACCTTCACCGCCGCCGCTGCCGACCTTAGCGGCCTGCAGGACGGCGAGGCCTACAGCGTGAACGCCTCGGTCACCGACGGCGCAGGCAACAGCAACAGCACGTCGGCCGGTTTCAGCACCGATCTCGACGCGCCTTCGGTCACGCTTGACCCGCTTCCGGTGGGTTCGGTTCTGGACGTGATCGAACGGGGCGCGGACCTGCGGGTTTCGGGCACCACCACGGCTGAGGATGGCCAAATCGTGTCGGTCAGCCTGAATGGCCAGACCTATACGGGAGCGGCCTCTGGCGGCAACTGGAGCGTCAACATCCCGCAGGCCGATCTGTCCGCGCTGGCAGATAGCAGCAATCTCACCATCACCGCTTCGGTCGAGGATGCGGCGGGCAACCCGGCCCCGGATGCCACCACGATGCTCACCACCGATTTCCGGCCCATTCTGACGTTGAATGACATTGGGGCAAATAATGCCTTGTCGCTGAACGATGCCCAAAGCGGCGGAGTGACAATAACCGGCGGTTCCGCGGGTTTGACAGCGGGCCAGGCTGTGAATGTTCTTCTGAATTCGGCATCAGTCGGCACCGCGACGGTCGCTGCCGATGGCAGTTGGACCCTTGCTGTCCCGGCCTCTGAATTTGCGGCGATCGACGCAGGCGACACCTTGGACTTCGCTGCGCAGGCCACCGTTTCCGGCGGCCCCGATCCTGCACCTGCGATCACCCAGACCGTCGCGCATGTACCAGCTGCCTATATCATTGCCGAGGCCGGTCGAAGCGGATCAACGATCACATTCGAGATCTATGCAGACTCGGACCGCGATACCTCAGGTGGGTTGGCGTTCACCGCCGCACTGGGTTTTGACCCATCGGTTGTGACCTTCGATGCGGGTTCGGCAACCGAAAATGCCGATTTCGATCTGTTTCTGGCGAATCCGGACGGTGCGACGGCGATCAACTTTGCCGGTGCAGCCACGAGCTATGGCGACCTGTCCCAGCCTGTTGTCACCTTCACGATGACGGTTCAGGACGCAGACCAGCCGGTGCTTCTGACCCTGACCACGCCGGATGGTGGACCTTCGCAACTGCATCTGGGAACAGATGGCGCGGACACGCTAACCGGCTCGAATATCGACGATGTGATCCGCGGTGGTGGCGGGGACGATACCATCGACCTGTCCGGCGCGGGCCGCGACGTTGTCGTGCTCGAGGCGGACCCGACGGCCAATGGGACCGACATCATAAGCGGCTTTACCCTCGGCCCCGCGGCCGACGCGGCGGATGCCCTGCTGTTTCAGGGGCTGGACGTCAGTTCGTTGCGGGGGGCAGGCACTGGTGTCGAACTGCTGAGCGCGGGCGGGAACCTTGGTGCAAATACCGGCTTCGTCGGCCTGGAGACTGCGTTGTCCGACCTGAACGGCGATACTCTGGCGACTGCAGCAGAAAGCCTGAACGGAGCGTTGGCTGGGGACGAAGTTTATCTTCTGGCAACCGATGGAACCGACAGCGTTTTGGTCCGGGTGGACTACTCGACCCCCGACGCCGCGACGGTCCAGACTCTGGCGCAGTTTGACGGGCTTTCGGACCTCAGCGGTCTGACTTCAGACAACATCCTGATGACCGACTCGACCGGCGCAACCGCCTGAACCACAAGAGGATCACATGGCAGAGAACGGCCTTTTCCCCGTCAGTCTTGCCCGCCATGGCAAGCGATACTGGCGCCGCTTTACCTCCTACGAATTTGCGCGAACGGCAAGCACATGCCCCATCGTCAGCGCAGAGGCGGCGCAGGTGGCGGCGGCCTTTCCCTTGGCCTTTCGCGCAGGGCCGGCTGGCTTTGAGCCAGTTGCGTTGCTGTCAACTGCGATCGATGCGCCGTCGCCCTTTGTCGGCAAGGATGGCAGCTGGCGGGCGCACTATGTCCCGTCGGCGCTGCGCTGCGTCCCGTTTCAGGCCAGTACTCAAGCGCAATTGATGGTGGATGAAAACTCCGGGCTTGTGACCTCTGACCCTGCGGATATCGGGTTCTTTACAACCGACGGAAATCTGCACCCCGAGCTTTGCGAGGTTCGGAAATTCCTGCAGGCCCGGCAGGTCGCCGTTGCCAAGACCCGACGCCTGTGCGACCTGATCGCCAGGATGAAGCTGTTTGTCCCGTTGGTGCAGTATGATGGTGTTGCCTTGCAAGCTGGCCTATGGGGAGTTGAAGCCAAGCAGCTGGAGCGCCTGCCTGATCCCGATCTCCTGAGCTTGGCGGCCGGAGGTGGCCTCCGCCTGATCCATGCACATCAGATATCGCTGTCACATAGCGGCTGGTTGTCCCGGGCACAAACCGCCATATCCAGGCGCGGCTCCGCGCCAGAACGAGAGCTGGACGGCTTCGTGGCGGCACTCGCCCGGGATGCCTCGCAGACGTTGATGACTCCCGAGGTGATCCATGCGCCAGCCTAAGACCACGTACAGCTTCATCGGCCTGGCCTTCCTGCTGCTGCAGATCGCCGCCTGTGCCCCAGCCCCAGACCTTTCGCCGGTTGAGATGTCCTTTGCCAGTGGCACCACCGGATCGGGGGCCGTCGCGACCTCAAGCCGTCTGACTGCAAGCCAATTCGGACAGCGTGTGCGGGAAGCTGTGCAAAACAGCCCGACACTGAGGCAGAGCAAATCCAGGCTTGAGGTCGCGCAAGCCAACCGAGATGCGGCGCAAGGGGCATTTCTGCCGCAGGTATCTTTGGGTCTAAGTGCCCGTTCGGAACGGGCGTTTCGTGATGACGGCGATGTCTCACCCTATCTGCGGGTTTCGCAGCTTGTCTATGATGGTGGGGTCGCCGTAAATGACCTAACCGCCGCCCGCGCGCGCGTCCTTGAAAGCCGGGGTGATCAGTTGCAAGTCGCGGCCGCCACCGCTCTGGCGGCCATCGAGACCTATGTCATGGTTCTGAACCGGCGCGAGCTTGTGCAGATTGCCGACCGTAATGTTGCGGTGCATGAAGAGATCGAACAACAAATCACCGATCGGGTGTCGGGCGGTCTCGGCTCGAATGCTGATGTTTTGACAGCGCGGTCGCGAGCCGCTGATGCGCGGACCCGGTTGGCAGATGCGCGGACCCGGGTTGATCGGGCCGAAGCGCGATTTCGTGAGGTTTTTGGCACCCCGCCCGGCCCATTGCGTCCTGCGATTCCGGCCCCGGGGCTGGACCGCAGCGACGCGCAGATCGTGCTCGATAGTCCTCAGGTGCGGCGCGCCGGCGCTGCGGTGATGGCAGCCCGGGCCGAATGGGTTGCCGCCCAGGCCCGGAGGCAACCGGATGTGCGCCTTGCGGCTTTCGCGGATCACGATGATTTTGAGGACGCGGATTTTGGCGTCGATCTCTCGGTCAACTACCAGATCGACAGCACGGGTCAGCGCCGTGCCGCAATTGCCGCCGCGCAGGCACAAGTTGCACAGGCCGAGGCCGACCGCGAGGTTCTGATCCGGGAAATCGGGCGTGAGCTGGGTTTTATTCGCTCGGATCAGGAAGCGGGCGCACTTCGCCTGCGCGAAGCCCGTATCGCCCTAGACGCCAATGCCGACAGTGTTGCAGCAGCACGGGCACAGTTTACCATCGGACGCCGCAGCCTGATCGAAATTCTGGACGCGCAGCGTGACTATGTAAACGCTCAGGAGCGGCATATCCTTGCCGAGCAGAGCTTTTTTCTGACGAACTACGCGGCGCTGAGCCTGACGGGTGACATTCTCGATCTGCTTGGGGTCACTTTGACCGGTTGGGAGGCTGCGCAATGACCAGAACCTGCAAATCGCTGACGGACCTTGAGGCCTGCATCCTGAACGTGGCCGAAACATTGGAACGTCCCCTGACCCTATCGGCGCTGTACGCCGCGCAATCTGGTGAGATTGAAGGGCTGACGGTGCGGGATGCGATTGTCGCGGCGCGCCGGGCGGGCTTGCAGGTGGGCTTCGGTCGCCGAGAGCTTGCGGCGTTCAATACGATGCTGGCTCCGGCCGTCCTGTTGCTGGAAGGGGACCGGGCAGTTGTCTATCATGGTCGGTCGTCAAGCGGTGATCTGCTCATCTTCGATCCCGCTTTGGGCGATAGTATCGGAGAGATTTCGGGAGAAATCCTGCGATCGGCCTACACCGGCTATGCGCTTTTGTTTCGACGCGCCAGTCGGGATGACGCCTCGGCGCAGGATGATGACGCAGGTGGGCATTGGTTCTGGTCAGCGTTGGCTGCCAACCGGTGGTCTTATGCGCAGGTGGCACTTGCTGCAGCGCTGGCTAACATTTTGGGGCTTTCGACATCGGTTTTCATCATGGTCGTCTATGACCGGGTTCTGCCCAACGAAGCCATGGAATCGCTTGTCGCGCTTACCCTTGGCGTAGGACTGGCCCTGGGGTTCGATTTTGCGCTGAAACTGCTGCGCGCCGGGTTCATTGACCGCGCTGGTCAAAAGGCCGATATGTTCATGGGGCGGCGAATTTTCGATCAGGTGCTGAACATCCGCATGACGTCCCGAACGGGGTCGACCGGGGCCATGGCCAGCACCGTGCGCGAGTTCGAAACGTTGCGGGAATTCTTTACCTCAGCCACGCTGGTTGCCGTCGTAGACCTACCGTTTATCGCTGTTTTTGTCTTCACCATCTATCTGATTGGCGGCCCGCTTGCACTGATCCCCGCACTTGCCGTGCCCATCGTTCTGCTCAGCGGGCTGGCGATCCAACCAATATTGTCGCGCCTTGCAGAACAAAGTCTCGCTGACGGGCAATCCAAGCAATCGGTGCTGGTCGAGGCTGTGACGGGGCTGGAAACCATCAAGACCACTGCTGCCGCACGCCAGATGCGTCGCCGATGGGAAAGCGCGGTCGAACGGCAATCGGACCACGGCACCCGCAGCCGGGCCGTGACTCAGTTTGCGCTGAATCTGACGGGTTTCACTCAACAGGCGGCGCAGGTTCTGATCGTGTTTGCCGGGGTTTTCCTGATTGCCCAGGGTCAGACCAGTATGGGGGCCCTTGTGGCGTCGGTCATGCTGACCGGTCGCGCGCTGGCGCCATTGGGTCAGCTGGCGCAAACCCTGACGCGGCTCAATCAGGCCCGCAGCGCTTTTCGGAGCCTGAATGCCCTGATGGCCGCCGAAAGTGAACGGCCTTCCGGTCAGAGATGGATCAGCCGCGCGGAATATGCAGGACGGATCACGTTCAACAATGTTCATTTCGCTTATCCCGACCAGACAGACGATGCGCTGAAAGGTGTTTCGTTCGCCATAGCGCCGGGCGAAAAGGTTGCCATTCTGGGTCAAATCGGCTCGGGCAAAAGTACTATCGCCCGGTTGATGCTGGGGCTGTATCAACCCCGGGTGGGTTCGGTGATGCTCGATGGGCTCGATATTCGTCAAATTGATCCAGGCGATTTGCGGCGCAGTGTCGGCTCGGTGTTACAGGATGTTTGGCTCTTTTCGGGCTCGGTACGAGACAACATCGCCAGCGGCACCGTGCGCCCGCGCGACGAAGATCTGGTGCGTGCCGGTCAGATTGCCGGGGTCGAAGATTTTGTCGCCCGGCACCCGCGCGGATACGACCTGCAGATGGCTGAGCGCGGCGAGGGCCTTTCCGGCGGTCAACGACAAGCGATTGCTCTGGCGCGCGCAGTGGTCGGGCGACCTCCGGTTCTGCTGCTGGACGAGCCGACCAGTGCGATGGATGTCAAATCCGAAGCCGAGGTCATCGGACGGCTGAAAGAGGCAACGGAGGACACCACAATGCTGATCGTCACGCATCGCACCAGCCTGCTGCAGTTGGTCGACCGGGTTATCGTCATCGAAGACGGCAAGGTTGGTTTGGACGGACCTAAAAGCCTGTTGAACCGGCATATCCGTCCGGTTTCGGAGAATGTGAATGTCGCGGCATCCTGATCTGGAAAGCCTTGCCCGCGAGATGCGGGGCCGGGCGCCGCTGCGGGGTTCGGTCCTGCTGATGCTGATCCTTGCCTGTCTTGTGACCGCAGTGCTTTGGGCCTGTTTCACCGAGTTGGATGATGTCGTTCGTGTGGACGGTCGCATCGTACCCTCTGGCGACCTTCAGCTGCTCGAAGCTGCGGAACCGGGTATATTGCAAGCCCTGCATGTACACGAGGGGCAGGTGGTCGAACCCGGAGCCGTTTTGATGGAGCTGGACACCAACCAGATCGAAAGGGAACTGAGTCAGGAACAGCAGCGGGTTTATGCCCTGACCGCACGAGCGCAGCGGCTTCAGGCCGAAATTGACGGCACCGAGTTGATATTTGAGCACAACTTGCTGCGCGCAGCCCCTGAAGTCGTGCGGTCGGAGACAGCTTTGTACCGGGGCCGGCAAGTCGAGCTGACAGCGGAAATCGCGATCTTGAACCGGCAGCGCGAACAGCGGCAACGCGAATATGAAGAAGGATTGGTGGATCAGGTGACTGCGGTCGAAACGCTGAATGTCCTCGCCGAAGAACGCGCAATGCTGGCGCCCCTGGTCGAACAACGTATGGAGCCCGCGACAACATTGCTTTCCCTGCGCCGCAACGAGGCGGAATGGATGGGTCGTAAGGTTCGCGCGGAAGCGGTGATCAGCCGCCTGAAAACGGGGCTTGATGAGGTCGACGACAAGGTCCGCGCCACCCGCAGCCGGTTTCGCAGCGCAGCCCTTTCGGATCTGGCACAGGTCACGGCCGAGCTTGCCACCCTGCAGCCAGCCCTGCCCGCCCTGCGCGACCGCGCTGCGCGGGCGCAGATACGCGCGCCGGTTCGAGGGATCGTAAACCGAATTCATCGCACCACCATCGGGGGGCTGGCCCGCAGCGGCGAGGAACTGATCGAGATAGTGCCGCTGGATGATAACCTGCTGGTCGAGGCCTATGTGCGCCCCCAGGACGTTGCGTTTCTGCACGCAGGGCAAGGCGTGAAGATCAAGATTACAGCTTATGATTTTGCACGATACGGTGGTCTGGAGGGAGAAATCATCCGCATCGGGGCGGACACTGTCACCCGCTCGGAACGCAGTGAAGATGAGGTCTTTGTCGTCGAAATTCAAACCTCGGGCACAATGCTTGACGCGGGTGGCGTGGCGGTCGAGATCATTCCTGGAATGATCGCCGAGGTCGACATCCTGTCGGGCAGGAAATCAGTGATGGATTATCTGATTCAACCGGTGCTCAAGATCAGGGATCGCGCATTGCGGGAGTGATCCGTGAAGCGCCCTGCTGCATCGATCCAGCCTTCCCGCAGGTCTCATTGCCAAGTGACATCCCCAAGAAAGATGTAGCCGGCCCCGTAGATTGTTTTGATCAGGCGCGGTTTTTTGGGGTCTTCGCCCAGCTTGGTGCGCAGGCGCGAAATACGGACATCCATGGCGCGGTCAAAACTCTCACCAGCGCCGCCGCCCAGCATTTCCTGCATCCTTGCCCGGCTGATCAGACGTTTGGGACTTTCAAGAAACAGGCGCAGGACCTCGCCCTCGGCGTGGCTGAACGGCGTTTCTGCGCCATCGGCATTGATCAGAACATAGCGATCGAACCGGGCCGTCCAGCCGTTGAACACAGCAACGTCGGAATTCTGCACCGCCGGGCCCGAGGATCGCAGGCGGGCGCGGATACGGGCCACCACCTCGGCCGGATCAAATGGCTTGGTGATATAGTCATCGGCCCCAAGCTCCAACCCGGTCACCCGGTCCTGCACCTGCGCCCGGCCCGAGATGATGATGACTGCCGCCCCTTGCTCCAGCGCCAGCCGGTGCACCAGCGCCAGCCCGTCGGTGTCGGGCAGCGACAGGTCTACAAGGCAGACATCGGGAGTAACCCGCTTCAACGAGGCTTCGAATTCGCGCGCACGGGCAAAGCTCTGGGTGCGAAAGCCGGCCTCCTCCAGCGTATCGGTCAGGATGCGGCGGATTTCCGGTTCGTCGTCCAGAATAGTCACCAGCGGTTGAGTCATCATGCGGCCTCGGTGCGGATCAGCGCCGACAGTTGCGCACGGGTGAAGGGCTTGTGCAAGACCGGCGCAAGGGTCAGCGCGCGCCGGTGCAGTGGGTCGGAATAGGGCAGCGAGGTCATCAGGATGCAGGGCAGCTTGCCGCCGACACGTTCGATCAGGTCAAGGCCGGTCTCGGTCCCTTCCAGCCGGATGTCGGACAGGACCAGAGCGATATCCCCGACATCGGCGATCAGCGCCAGCGCCTCATTGGCCGACGTCGCCTCGATCACCGCAAAACCCAGGTCGATCAGCATGTCGCGGAAGGCATGGCGCAGATCGTCGCTGTCCTCGACCAGCAATGCAAGGCCGGTTTGCGCCGGGGGCGCGGGTCGGTAGGGCAGCCGCACGACCACCGTCGCGCCCGAGGGCGTGTTGCGCAGGTTCAGGTCTCCGCCCGCCAGCTTGACGGTGTCGTAGACCATCGGCAGGCCCAACCCCGATCCGTCGCTGCCCTTGGTGGTGAAAAACGGGTTCAGCGCCTTGTCCAGCGCTTCGGGCGAGAAACCCGGGCCGGTGTCCGAGACGGTGATCTCGGCCCAGATCCGCCCGATGGCATGGGCGCTGATGGTGATCTGCCCCGAGGTCCCGCAGGCATCACGGGCATTCAGAACCAGATTCAGCAGCGCATCCTGCACCATGCCGGGGTCCAGCATCAGCGCCTCGCCCGGCAGCGTGTTCACCACCGACAGCCCCATCCCGCGTGGCAGCGACGGCGAGGCCAGAATGCGCAGATCTTCAAGCAGCGCGGTCATATCGGTGGCCTGAGGCTGCGGGGTCCGATGACTGGTCATGTCGGCGATGCGATTCAGCAATTGCCCGCCGCGCCGCGCGGTAGATCGGGTGGCTGCGACCATCTGGTGGGCCTCGTCCGGCAGGTCCATGCGATCTAGCCGTGCCTGCATCCCCAGAATGATCGTTAGCAGGTTCGAGAAATCATGCGCGAGCCCGCTGGTCATCTGGGCCGCCATTTCCCGGCGGCGGGTCTGTTGCAGGGCGACACGGGCCTGCGTTTCCTCGGTGATGTCGACAGACATGATATAAACACCGCCGGTTCCATCCGGAGTGAACGACACGCGGATGCGGCGCTGATCCTGATCCTCGGTAAATTCGAAGACCGAGGTCTGGCCGCCGTAAGCCTGTTCCAGATGCGGTTTCACCCGCTCATAAGCCGCCGGCCCCAGCGCCTGCGAGATATGCAGCCCCAGAATATCCGAGGGTCGCCCGGGCATCACCGCGCTCAGGCGGCGGTTTGAATAGTCATAGCGTGCGTCAGCGTCCAGATGCGCGATATGGGCGGGCATCATCTCGGTGGTCATGCGGGTGCGGGCTTCGATCTCGGTCAGTTGCCGCTTAGCCTCTTCCAGAGCAGTGATCGTGGCAGCCAGCTTGCGGTTGGTTGCCGAAAGCTCCTCGGCGCGGGTCAGAAGCTGGCCCGAGAGCTCCTCGGACCGCGCGCGCAGCAGGTCCTCGGCCTGTTTGGTGCGGGTGATGTCGGTATAGACGGCCACCCAACCACCGGCGGGCAGCGGCGCACCTTCGACCGAGATGACCTGACCGTTGGGGCGGACGCGCTCGATATAATGCGGCTCGAACGCAAGGGCCTGTTCGACCCTTTGTTCGACCATCTGTTCGACATCCTGCGTATCGCCATATTCGCCGCGTCCCGCAAGAAAGCGGATCGTATCGCGGAAGGGGGCTCCGGGTTGCACTAGGTCATCGGGCAGGTCGAACATTTCCCGAAAGCGCCGGTTGCTGACCACCAGCCGCAAATCGCTGTCATAGATCGACAGGGCCTGACCGATCAGGTTCAGCCCCGCAGTTGTCATCGCCTTGATGCGCTGTTCGGTTGCGTCCAAATCCATCCCCTTTTGCGCCTATGGGTAACACCAGTTCCGGCGCAGGTGTAGAGAGTTTGGGCTATCCGTGCAGCGGCTGGTTTGTCGCGGCGCGATAGGCCTGAACATAACCGCGCGCAACCGAGCGGACGGCGGTCCCGATCTGGGTATAAGCCTCGTCCGGCAGGTTGGCGAAGGACACACGTGCAGACCAGCCCGGCGCGTCAAAGCCGCTGCCATTCAGCAGGACGATGCCGTAATCCTCGGCCAGTTTGAAGGCGATATCCAGCGGATGCACGTTCTGTTTGATCCAGGCGACCACATCCTCGCCCACATATTTGCGCAACCAGTATTCGAAATCGATGATGCCGTAATAAGCGTCATAATGCTCGCCCGCCTGAACTTCGATCCCCATGGCCTCGGTCAGCAGTTTGAAGCGGCGGTGGACCAGCTCCATGCAGGCGGTTTGGTAAGCCTTCTTGGTGTCGACCAGCTCGCACAGCGAAAACAGCGTCATCATCACCTGTTGCGGCAGCGACAGCCCAGCGGTGTGGTTCAGGGCCACGTCGCGGCTGTCGGCCACCAGCCGGTCGATGAAGCGGATATCGCGCGGCGTCAGGCTGAGCGTGCCATAGCGTTTGTCCAGCACCTGTTTGATGTCTTCGGGGTGCTCGGCCAGCTTGAGATCAAAGATGTTGTCCTGGGCCACCGCGATCACTCCCAGCCGCCAGCCAGTGCAGCCGAAATATTTGGAGTACGAATAGACCCCGATCGTGTTGCGCGGCAGATGGCCCATCACGGATGTGAAGTCATGCACGAAGGTGCCATAGACATCATCGGTCAGCACGATCAGGTCGGGCCGGTGGTTTTCCACCAGATCGGCAAGTTTGCGCAGCGACGCAGTGCTGAGTGCGACCGAGGACGGATTGCCCGGATTGACCAGAAAGAACGCTTTGACCTTGGGGTCTTTCAGCTTTTCGACCGCGGCGTCGGTCAGTTGGAACCCGTCTTCTTCATCGGTTTCGACATGCACGGATTCGAGGGCGTAATCCTCAAGTTCGGGCATCTCCAGATAGGGCGTGAAGATCGGCGTGCACAATGCGATGGTGTCGCCGGGATTCAGCAGGCGGTTCGCTTTCAGTGTCTTGAAGATATAGCACATGGCAGCCGTGCCGCCCTCGACCGCGAACAGGTCGAACTGCGCATCGGTCTGGTGGCCCCGGCACATGGCCCACATCAGGTATTCATGCGCGATGGCGGCATTGTGCTGCAAAATCCGGTCGGGCACCGGATAGTTGTCGCCGATGATCGAGTCCGTCAGTTCGTGCACGAAGGCGTCGGCATCAAAGTCGAAGGCCGAGATGGCGTGGGATACGACCTGCATCAGTGTATCGACGCCCGGCATCTCGGCGTTTGCCTCGGCCCAGTCATGCAAGCGCTGATGGCATCCTTTCAACGCAGGCATCCCGCCCAGACCGGCAGGGTGTTCCATCACCCGCTTGGATTCCGTCACGGCAAACAGACCAAGGGCAAAAAACGCCTCGCGCGGGCGGGTGGCGACCCAGTTGGGATTGCCGCGGCCTGCGTTCAGAAAGGCGCTGTTGGCTTTACGCGCCTCGGCCGAGGCCAGCTGGATCAGCTCATCCTTGATCTGAAACGGGCTGAGGGCTTCGTAATCGTGCAGCGTGACTCTATCCATGGGTCGAACCTTTCGAAATCAGCTTAGGATCAAAACAACGACCATCCCGAAGATGGTCAGCAGCGTGTTGCCGATGGCATAGGGCATCCCATAGCCAAGCGCCGGGATGCGGCTTTGGGCGGCTTCCTGAATCATGCCCAAAGCGGCGGTGGTCGTACGCGCCCCGGCGCAGGCTCCGAACAGGATGGCTGGGTGGAACTTGAACACGTAATGGCCCACGTAGACGGCAAAGATCATCGGCAGCGAGGTGGCAACGATCCCCCAGAGCAGCAGCGCAATCCCCGCCTGTTGCAGACCGGCGACAAATCCCGGTCCCGCCGTGATTCCGATCACGGCGATAAAGACGTTCAGGCCCAGCGTGTTCATTAACCAAAGCGCAGGTCCCGGAATGCGACCAAAGGTCGGATGCACCGTGCGCAGCCAGCCCAGCACCAGCCCGGCCAGCAGAGCGCCACCAGTCGTGGACAGGCTAATGGGGAAACCTCCGATCATGATGGCAAGCGTCCCGATAATGCCACCGATGAAGATGCCCCAGCCGACAAAGGCCAGATCGGTGGTGTCGACCGGGCGGTCGGCATAACCGACCTCAGCTATGACAGCCTCGACATGGCGTTTGCTGCCCTGCAGGGTCAGGATGTCGCCGCGATGTACCACCGTGCCGGGCAACAGCGGAAGGTCCAGCATGTTGCGTGTCAGTTTCGAGACATAGACCCCGCGCGCAATCGGCATTTTGCTGAGTTCTTCGAGGGTTTTGTTGTGAACCTCTTTACTGGTTATCAGGACATCCAGCTTTTCCGAGGGGATGCTGAGCAGATCGGGGGCATCGGCCTCTTTCAGGGTGGTTTCGAACAGCGTCACCAGATCGGCACGGCGGCCCGAGAACATGACGACATCGCCAGCTTCAAGCACGGTGTTGCCGCCCACCTCGATGATCTGATCGCCTCGGCGCAGTCGTTCAGCGTAAACCCGCACGCCCGGCATCAGATCCTTGACCGGTTGGCCCAGCAGATCGCTGCCCTCGGGGATTTCGAACGCCCGCGACTCGATAGCGCGATAGCCCGAGACGATGCCTTCGCCGGTTTCCATCGCCGTGCCGCCGCCCAGTTGCGCCTCATATTCCTTGCAGGCCGCGACCAGATCGACACCAATCAGACGGGGCCCGATCTTGGCGAGAATGATCGCTGACCCAATAGTCCCATAGATATAGGTGACGGCATAAGCGACGGGGATCTGGTTGGCGTAGGTCTTGGCCTGCTCGGCCGACAGCCCAAGCTGTCCGATCTGATCGGTGGCAACGCCAATCGCGGCTGATATCGTCTGCGATCCGGCATAAAGACCGGCGGCATAACCCAGCTCTAGCCCTGCCACCTTGGCGGCGACAATCGGGATCACCAGACACAGGGCCAGCACGCTGAGGGCAAAAAACACTTCGCGCGCGCCGTCGACCTTGAGGCCGCGGATGAACTGTGGCCCGACGCCATAGCCCACGGCAAAGATGAACAGGATGAAGAAGGTCGATTTGACTGCCGAGTCGATGTCGATCTGGGCCTGCCCGATCACCACCGCTGCCAACAGCGTGGCGGTAACCGTGCCCAGACTGAACCCCATCAGCTTCCACGGACCGACCAGAAATCCGATACCGATGGACAGGAACACTGCCAGTTCAGGATAGGTGCGCAGGATGTTTACAAACCAGTCGATCATGGCAGACCTCGCAATTTCGGGCACCAGAGGCCTAAAGCGACCGGGCCGTCCGGCGTTTCAATCAGAACAGGAAATCTCTGCAGTCACGATACCCGGTCAGGGCGCGTTGTCTATGATTATCTGAATGTTACGGGTTGCTGCGCCATCGATGTCCCCACCAGCGGCCTCGGGTTGGACGGTTTCCCATGGTGGGATCATGGGTGTAACGCCATCGTATGCCGGTATATTGGGCGGAACCTGCTGTAACACCAGCGCAATTGCTTGGTGCGAAAACCCGGCGTGGTTGAACAAACCCGTTGCAGCGGATGCCGGTTTGCCATCACATACCGCTATGACTCGGCCCACGATCACCTCTGACACTGACGCAACCAGCGTTTGCATACGGATTTCGGGTGATCTGCGCACGCAGCAGTTGGACAAGGTCGAGCGTGATTTCGCGACGATCCAACCCGGTGGTCATGACATCACCTTGGATATGTCGCAGATTCAGGCGCTGGATACAGGCGGTGCGTGGCTGGTCGCCAATCTGGTTCAGCGGTTGGACACCAACGGCGCGACGGTCCGGCTCGAGGGGCTGGAGCCTGCTCATTCCTCACTGATCGAGACGGTTTCGCACAACATCCCCGAGAAGGTCGGCGACCAGGCCCCGCCGCGCGGCTTCATGAACTGGGTCGCCCGATTGGGACAGCGCACAGCAGGGGCGTGGCAGGATACGCTGTCGATCCTCGGCTTCCTCGGGCTGACGCTGCACCGTCTCGCGCGCACGCTGATCATGCCTTGGCGGCTGCGGCGCGCCGCACTGGTGTCGCAGATGGAACAGGTCGGCTTCAAAGCGCTGCCCATTGTGATGCTGATGGGCTTTCTGATCGGCGTGGTTCTTGCCTTTCAGGGCGCGACCCAGCTGAAACAGTTCGGGGCCGAGATTTTCGTGGTCGAGTTGATCTCTATCTCGATCCTGCGCGAGTTGGGTATTCTGCTGACAGCGATCATCGTGGCGGGCCGGTCCGGCTCGGCCTTTACCGCCTCGATCGGGTCGATGAAGGTGCAGGAAGAGATTGATGCCATGCGCACGTTGGGCTTGGACCCGATTGAGGTGCTGGTGATCCCGCGCGTCGTGGCCCTGCTGATCATGCTGCCAATCCTTGGGTTTGTGGCAGATATGGCGGGCCTGATCGGCGGCGCACTGATGAGCTGGATCGATTTGGGTGTCAGCCCCGGCATGTTCCTGACGCGCCTGAAGGAAAACACCGGGGTCTGGCAACTGGCCATCGGCCTGATCAAGGCCCCGTTCTTTGCGCTGGTGATCGGCACGATTGCCTGCTGGCAGGCGATGCAGGTGAAGGGCTCGTCCGAAAGTGTAGGCCAACGCACCACGGCCTCGGTCGTGCAATCGATCTTCATGGTCATCGCCATCGACGCGCTGTTCTCGATCTTCTTCTCGGAACTCGGGGTCTGAGATGGACGGAACCGCCCTGCAGGACAAACCCCAAAACGACACACAGCGCAAAGCGGTCATCCGCGTGCGCAACCTGACCAACCAGTTCGGTGAACAGGTTGTGCATGACAACCTGAACCTCGATGTCTGGCGCGGCGAGGTTTTGGGTGTGGTGGGCGGTTCGGGCACGGGCAAATCGGTGCTGTTGCGCACCATTGTCGGCCTGAATAAACCCAAGGCGGGCAGTATCGAGGTTCTGGGCGTCGATGTCCTCAACGGCCCCGAGGCCGACCGCCAGCGGATTGAAAGAAGCTGGGGCGTGGCGTTTCAGGACGGCGCACTGTTTTCATCGCTGACCGTGCTGCAAAACGTTATGGCCCCGTTGCGTGAACACACGGGCATCAGCGAAAGCCTCATGGAGGCGTTGGGGGGCCTTAAGATCAGCCTTGTCGGTCTGCCGCAGCTAAGTTGCAGCAAGTTCCCCTCGGAACTGTCGGGCGGGATGCGCAAGCGTGCGGCACTGGCGCGCGCCCTCTCGCTGGACCCCGAGATCGTGTTTCTGGACGAACCCACCGCCGGGTTGGACCCAATCGGGGCCGCAGCCTATGATGATCTGATCGGAGAGCTGCAGCAGGCGTTGGGTCTGACCGTTTTCATGGTGACCCATGATCTGGACAGTCTTTATGCCATTTGCGACCGCATCGCGGTACTTGCGGAAAAACGCGTGCTGGTTGAAGGTCCGATTGAAGACATGACCAAGGTCGATCATCCTTGGGTTCAGGAATATTTCACAGGCCCCCGCGCGCGCGCCGCGCAAGAGAAGGGGCAGGACAGGTAGAGGCGATGGAGACCCGAGCGAATTATATCCTGATCGGTGCGTTCACCCTTGCCGGTATTCTGGGGGCCTTTGGTTTCTTCCTGTGGCTCGCCAAGTTCGAGGTGACGCGGCAATACGCCTATTACGATGTGCTGTTCGACAATGTCGCCGGGCTGTCAGCCGCTGGTGGGGTCAACTACAACGGTCTGCCTGTTGGCCAAGTGATCTCGTTGAAGCTGGATGACGACGATCCGTCGAAAGTGCGGGTCCGGCTTGAGGTGGACGCGGATATTCCGGTGACGAAGGAAACCATCGCACAGCTCCAGTCGCTGGGGGTGACCGGTGTTGCCTATGTCGAATTGTCGGGTGGCTCGCCCGGCGCCGAGCGTTTGCCGCAGGACAGCGTCATCCAAAGCAAGCGCAGTTCGATCCAGTCCCTGCTGGAAGGTGCGCCCAAGGTACTGGACAAGGCGTTGACCTTGCTTGAAGACCTGAACTCGGTCGTGGATGAAAAGAACCGCAACGCCGTGTCCGAGATCCTCGGCAATCTGGCCTCGGCCTCGGGACGGCTGGACAAGACGCTGTCGGATTTCGAAAGCTTGTCCAGCGATCTGGGCAGCGCCGCCAAGGAAATTGGGGCCTTTACCAAGCGTCTGGATACGCTGGCCGACACCGCCGAGACAACGCTGACCACCGGGACCGATACGCTCAAAAGCATCAAGGACGCATCAGAATCCGCCAAAACTGCGCTGGAAACCGCTAATGGCACACTGCAGACGGCGCAGACAGTGATGACCGAGGATATCCGACCGTTCATCGAACGCGGCTCGCGGCTGGCCGATCATCTGATCGTGTTGTCCGAAGAAGGCAGCATCACGCTGGGCACCGTGACCGAGACCTTTGCCAATGCAAACACCACGCTCAGTTCGATCAATTCCGCCATGGACACCGCCAAGGCGGCGCTGGCCTCGGCGGAACGCGCCTTTGACTCGGCCAATCGCGTGATGGACGAAGACATTGCGGCGGTTGCGGCAGATGTGCGCAAGGCGGCCAATCAGGTGGCCTCGACCGTGTCGAACATCACCGAGAAGATCGACAAGATTTCCGACGATATCCTCAGCGCTTCGCAATCGGCATCGGACCTGCTGGGTACCATCGACGGGATTGTGCAGGACAACCGCCGCCAGGTCTCGGACTTCCTGCGGGTGGGTCTGCCGCAATTCGTGCGGTTCATCGAGGAATCGCAGCGTCTGGTCATCAGCCTCGACCGGCTGGTCGACAAGGTCGAACGCGACCCGGCCCGTTTTCTCTTAGGCACCCAAGCATCGGAGTTCCGCCAATGATCCGGCCTTTTCTTCTGACCCTGGCTTTGGTTTCGCTGGGCGCGTGTACGGGCCTGGATACACTGCGGCAGGCATCAAAGCCCAACGACCTGTATCTGCTGACGCCCAAAAGCACGTTCTCGTCTTCTTTGCCTCGCATCCAGAAACAGATTGTGGTGCAGGAACCTATCGCGACGGCGGCCGTCAACACAGATCAGATTGCGGTTCAGCCGACACCCTTGCAGGTGCAATACCTGCCCCGCGCCCGCTGGGCCGACCGTGCGCCGATCATCGTGCAGTCTCTGCTGGTCGAAAGCTATGAAAACTCGGGCAAGGTGGCCGCCGTGGGGCGGTCAACGGTCGGGCTGCGGGCCGATTATGTCATCGCCCCCGATCTGCGCGAGTTTCAGGGTCATGTGATCACGCGAGACGACAATTCCACCACGGTTCAGGTCAAGGTGCGTCTGAACATCAAGGTGATCGACGAATATAGCGACAAGATCATCGCCTCGGCCTCGTTCGAAGAGAATGTCATCTCACCCACGGACCAGACCCCCGATCTGGTCGCAACCTTCGACGAGGCGCTGGGAGACACCATGCGCGATGCGGTGGAATGGAGCGTGCGCACGATCCATAGGCATGTTCAGAACAACCCGCGCGACATCCCCAGCTAGGCCTAGAAACGGCTGGCCGAGGCCGCCTGCCAATCCGCAGCGAACTCTTCGGGGATTGTTTTGCCCAGCAACGCGCCGTCGTCCAGAAAACTGTAGAGTTCGGCATATGACCGTTCCCGCTCATCCGCGGTCCGGCGCCGAATATCGGAAGGCTGCAGGTCGGAAACCTTTTCCTTGCCCATCGCGCCCAGAATCTCGCGGAAGCTTTCCAGCGTTGCGTCGTGATAGCGATGCACCCGTTGCCGTTTCTGTGGCACGTTCACCGCACGACCCCGGATCGGGTCCTGCGTCGCCACCCCCGAGGGGCAACGATTGGTGTTGCAATGCAGCGCCTGAATGCAGCCCACCGCAAACATCATAGCCCGCGCCGCATTGCACATATCGGCCCCCAGCGCGAATTTCTCGACCATATCGAAGCCAGTGGCCACCTTGCCCGCGCAGATCACGCGGATCTTGTCGCGCACACCGATGCCGCGCAGGCAGTTGTTGACGAAAATCAGCGCCTCGTTCAGCGGCATCCCCAACCGGTTGGTGAATTCGACCGGCGCAGCCCCGGTGCCGCCCTCGGCCCCGTCGATGGTGATAAAATCGGGCAGAATGCCGGTTTCCAGCATCGCCTTGCAGATCGCCATGAACTCGGACGGGTTGCCGATACACAGTTTGAACCCGATCGGCTTACCACCCGACATCTCGCGCAGGTGCTGCACAAACTCCATCAGCTCGGTCGGGCCGCCAAAGGCTGAATGCGTCGGCGGAGAGATCACGTCCTGATGCACGGGCACCCCCCGGATCTCGGCGATTTCTTCGTCGACCTTGGCGGCGGGCAGCACCCCGCCATGCGCGGGTTTGGCCCCCTGCGACAGCTTGATCTCAATCGCCTTGACCACGTCTTTGCTGGCCTTCTCGGCGAACTTGTCCTTGTCGAAGCCGCCCTCGGGGGTGCGGCATCCGAAATATCCGGTGCCGATCTGCCAGATGATATCGCCACCCTCGGCCAGATGATGCGGGGACAGCCCGCCTTCGCCGGTGTTATGGGCAAATCCGCCATCCTTCGCGCCTCCGTTCAGCGCGCGGATCGCATTGGCACTGAGTGCGCCGAAACTCATGGCCGAGACATTCAGCCGCGACGCATCATAGGGCTTTTCGCATTGCGGCCCACCCAGCATCACCCGTTCTTCGCTTTCAGCGACATGCTTGGGAGACAACGAATGGTTCGCCCGATGATAGCCGACGGTCATGATGTCGTACTGGGTGCCGAAGGCCTGGGTGTCCACCTGCCCCTTGGCCCGCGAATAGACAAGGCTGCGGATGATGCGGTTATAGGGCCGCCCACTTTCGTTGGTTTCCACGAAATACTGCCGGATTTCGGGGCTTACAAACTCCAGCATGTATCGGAAATGGCCCAGAACGGGATAGTTGTTCAGCACGTTATGCTTGGTCGTCAGCATGTCGTAGAGGCCAATCACGGCATAAGGCACGAGAATGACCAGCAGCCAATAGGCGGGCGGCCAGAAATACCCCAGCAGCAGGGTCAGCGGCAAACACACGTAGCTGAGGATATAATAGAGCCTGCGAACAATCATTCCCGATCTCCCTGGGTGACGCCGAAAGCGGCGCGGCCGTGGCCTTGTGCTGTCCGTGACCGTGGAACAGATTGACCTTTCCGCGCAAGCCCTTATGGGCAATCCCGCAGTAACGGTTGCTTCATCGACGCGGTTGATCCGCACAATTGCAATCTGTATGCCGAAAGAAACACCCAGAGCAGGATCAACCCAGTGCCACCAACAGCGCCTGCATTCCGCCATCGCGCCCTGATGTATGTGGCGGTTTTTGTTGGCGGTGCTGCGGGTTCGCTGCTGCGCGAGTTTTTTGCGGTGCAGATTCCCGGCGCGCCCTTCCTGACAGCGACCTTCGGGATCAACATCGTAGCGTGCTTTATCCTGGGCTGGCTTTACGCGGTGCGCCACCGGGTTCATGCCCATGTGCTGCATCTGGGCGCGGTGGGGTTCTGTGGTGGCCTGTCGACGTTTTCCTCCTTCGTGGCCGAGTTGGAGCGGCTGGCCGAAACCGGCAGCGGCATCGTCGTCATAGCGGTTGTGGCCGAGATCGTGCTGGGATTGGGGGCCGCCATTCTGGGCGAGGCGCTGGGGCGTAGGCGGCCTCCGACGGAGGCCCAAGAATGAGCGGCTTCTATCTGCACGTCATGTTCGCCATCGGCGGTGGTCTGGGTGCGGTTCTGCGCCATTGGATCGCCCTGCGCGTGACGCATGATCTGCCATATGCAACCCTGATCGTGAACGTGTTGGGCAGCCTGTTGCTGGGCCTTTGGATTGGCTATCTGGGCGGCCCCGTCGAGATGGGTGAGGAAGCAAAGCGGCTTGTCTTCGGCTTTTGCGGCGGGTTCACCACGTTTTCCAGCTTTGCCTACCAGTCGCTGCAACTGCACCGCGAACGCACAATTGCGCTGGCGGCGGGCAACATCGTGCTCAGCCTTGTATTGTGTTGGTTCGCGCTATGGCTTGGGCTGGTGCTGACGGGTGGGCTTACATAGCGTGCATATGCATCCGTAGGGCCAGATTGCCCAGAATCCACACCGTTCCACCGATGATGATCAGCAGCACGAGGGTTGAGAACAAGATCAGGTCCAGATCCTCGCGGCTGCTGCGGCGGCGGTCGATATGCAGGAAATAGACCAGTTGCACGACCAGCTGTGCCAGCCCCAGCAGGCCGATGGTCATGTAAACCCCCGGCGTTTCGATCCCATAGCGATAGGCGATGGCGAACACGGTCAGCGTCAGCAGCAGCGAGCCGCCATAGCCGATGACATAGCGGCGACGTTCGCGGCGGTGCAGTTCGGTGCGTTTATCCATAGGTCAGCCCTCCGAAATACACGATGGTAATGATGCCGATCCAGATCAGGTCGAGGAAGTGCCAGAACAGCGCCAGCCGCACCACGCGGGACATCACCAGATCGGTCAGACCAAAGACTCGCAGTTGGATGCCCAGCACGATCAGCCACAGACACCCGGCGGCCACGTGCAGCCCGTGCAGCGGCACCAGACCGTAGAACGCCGACAGGAACCCGCTGCGCTGAGGGATGCCCCCAAGGGCGGCCATGTTCATGAAATCGCGGATTTCCAGCACCAAAAAGCTGAGCCCCAGCACCAACGTCACGCCGAACCACAGCACAATCCGCGCGCGCGGCAGATTGTATTTCAGCGCCAGCATCGCCAGCCCCACCGTAAGACTGCTGGTCAGCAGGATCAGGGTCTGGGCAAAAATGCTGTGGAGATCAAACAACTCATGCGGCCCCGGTCCGCCCGCCTGCGCGTCGATCATGGTGATGTAGATGGCGAACATCAGGCCGAAATAGACCAGATCGCTCATCAGAAAGACCCAGAAGCCGAAGGTGACAACCTGCGCGGCCTTGTCCGCGCTGGCGTGATCTTCGCCAAGGTTGATGCCGGGATAGCTGTGCTTGGGTGCGCGCCTCATGTCACGGCCTCCAGATCCGGGCGGGCAAGGCCGCGGTTCTCAGGGGCGCTTTCATGGTCGCGGTCCACGGCCGGGGTGCTGTGAACCAGTGCCAGCCATGCTTCGTGATCCTTGCGGACCTCTTCGGCCGGAATGATGACCTCGGTGCTGGTATCGAAACTCCAGATGATGACGGCGAGGATCATGGCAACGGTCATCAGCGCCGCCAGCCACCAGATCCACCAGACCAGCGCGAACATCCACACACCGCTGAGCACGCAGAGGATGAACCCGATACCCGTGTTGCGCGGCATCTCGATATCCTCATAGGAGTCCGGCGTGGGATAAGCCTGACCGCGTTCCTTGGCGGCGGCAAAGTCGTCGCGGTCGGTGACCTGCGGGATGATGGCGAAGTTATAAGGCGGCGGAGGCGATGGGATCGACCATTCCAGCGTCCGCCCGTCCCACGGGTCGCCCACCGGCGCGCGCGCCTGATCGCGGTCGCGGATGCTGACCCAAAGCTGGATCAGGACCGAGAATAGCCCGCAGGTGATCACCAAGGCACCGATGACGGCGGTGATCATATAGGGGTGAAAGCCCGGGTCTTCCCAACTGAATGACCGGCGCGGCATGCCCATCAGACCGACGAAATAGAGCGGCATGAAGGTCAGCAGGAAGCCCACCGTCCAGCAAAAGACCGAGACGCGGCCCCAGAACTCGTTCAGGCGGAACCCGAAGGCTTTGGGGAACCAATAGTTATAGGCGGCCAGCAGGCCAAACAGCACGCCGGGCAGCAGCGCATTGTGAAAATGCGCAACGAGGAACAGCGTGTTGTGAACCTGATAGTCAACGGTCGGGTTGGCAAGGATCACCCCGGACAGGCCGCCGATTACGAACAGCATCAGGAAAGCGAGGCTATAGAGCATCGGCACCGAAAACCGGATGCGTCCCCGCCACAGCGTCGCCATCCAGTCATACACCTTCACCCCGGTGGGAATGGCGATCAGCATCGTGGCGATCCCGAACACCGCATTGATCAGCGCGCTTTGGCCCATGGTAAAGAAATGGTGCAGCCAGACCGTGAAGGACATGATTGCGATCGACATGGTGGCGATGACCAGCGAGTTGTAGCCATAGAGCCGCTTGGCCGAGAAGGTCGCAAAAACCTCGGAATAGATGCCATAGGCAGGCAAGACCAACAGATAGACCTCGGGGTGACCGAACAGCCAGAACAGGTTGGCGTAGTTCATCATATTGCCGCCAAGGTCATTGGTGAAGAAGTGGAAATCCAGATACCGGTCGGCGGCCAGCAGCAGCGCCGCAACGCCAAGCGGAGGCATGGCAAAGATGATCAGGATCGAGCTGCAGATGATCGTCCAGCAATACATCGGCAGCCGCATGAACTTCATCCCCGGCGCGCGCAGCTTGTAGATGGTGACGGCGAAGTTGATGCCCGTCAACGTGGTGCCGACACCCGAGACGACGATGGCCCAGATCCAGTAATCCGGCCCCACGCCCGGATTGAACGCAGCCCCGGTATAGGGCGGATAAGCGGTCCAGCCGCCGGTCGAGAACTCGCCCACGACCAGCGAAACCATTAGCATCATGCCCGCCGAGACGGTCAGGCCCAGACCTATCTGGTTCATCACCGGAAAGGCCACGTCGCGCGCGCCGATCATCAGAGGGATCACATAGTTCGCAACACCGAACACGAAGGGCACGGCGACGAAAAACACCATGATTGTCCCATGGGTACTGAAAAGTTCAGCGAAATGTTCGGGTTCCAGAAATCCGTCCCCCGGCCCTGCCGCCTGTTGGGCGCGCATGACGACGCCCTCCAGCACACCGCGCGCCAGCATGACAATAGCAAAGACTATGTACATGATGCCGATCTTCTTGTGATCGGCGCTGGTCAGCCAGTCGCGCCAGAGCGTCCCCCACAGACGGAACCATGTCAGCAGACCGACAACGGCCACAACACCGATGATCACGATGGCAGCGGCGGCGTTGGCAATGATCTCGTTCGCGCTGGGGTTCTGGATCAGACCCGTAATGGGGAAGGCGTCCCAGTTTAGGCGGCCAAGAAAACCTGTCTCGGTGGACGTCATTGGCTGGCCTCCTGCCCAAACGCGGTGGTTCCGGGTTGCTGATCCCGCGGCAGGGGCGCGCCGCTGTGATAGCGGTGCAGGATCGACTGGAACAGGTCGCCGTCCTCCAACGTGAAATAAAGCGCGTTGAGCGGCATGAGTGGTGTGCCCAACGCGGCCTGAACCTCATCCCGGTCCGTGCGCATGGCGAGCGTACGATATGTATCCTCGGTTAGCGGCCTGCCATGGGCTCGGACGCTTTCGACCCATGACTGGAAATCGCCGGGCTGCATCGCTTGGGTCAGGAACTTCTGCTTGGTGAAGCCACGGCCATTATACTGTGTGTTCTCGCCCTGCATGGTGGCGGGCATATCCGCCGCGACATGCAGTTGGGTCGTCATCCCCGGCATCGCGTAAATCTGCCCGGCCAACGCCGGGATCAGAAAGGACTGCATTACCGTATCCGTGGTCAGCGTCATCGCCACCTGTTGTTTGATGGGAATGCCCAGCTCTCCGACCGTGGCGATGCCAAGGTCGGGGTAGATGAACAGCCATTTCCAATCCAGCCCGACCACCTGCACCCGCAGCGCTGGTTCCTCGCCAAAAGATGCTGTGTAAGGGTCAAGTCGGTGCGTGGCCTTCCACAGATAGAAGGACAGGATTGCCACGATGGCGACCGGCACGCCCCACATCAGAAATTCCAGCCCCGCAGAGAAATCCCAATGGGGCTTGTAGGCTGCGGGGCTGCCCTTGCGGCGGCGATAACGCAGGGCGATCAGCGGCACCAGTACCAGCACCGGAATGACTGCAATCAGGATCAGCGCCGTCGCCCGCAGAAGATGTGTCTTTTGAACCGCCGCAATCGGGCCCTGCGGATCCATGAAACTGTCGCTGGCCCCGGCTGTCTGGGCCGACACCAGCAGCGCCGCCAGAACGGGCCCTGCAACAGCAAAAATCCGGGAGATGGTCACGCCTGCTCATCCTCTAGCGACCGGGGTTCCCGGCAACTATCGGCAGAGTCAGAGGATTTCTCAAGACCTTTTCCAGAGAGACCCCGATCCCGCCCGGTTGACACCGGGGGCCGATGCGCGCGAGACCTTGGGAATGCGACTGGTCGGTGTTCTTTTCTGTCTGCTGGTGATTGCCACCTCGGCGCTTGCGCAGGATCGCGCGTCGGTTGAGCGGCAGTTTCAGAACTGGCTGCAACAGCAGGTCTGGCCGCAGGCCAAGGCCAAGGGCGTTTCACGGCAGACTTTCCAGCAGGCCTTTGACGGGGTCACCCTGAACTGGGATCTGCCGGATCTGGTGGTGCCGGGGCAGCCCAAAAAGACACCCAAGGCGCAGCGGCAGGCGGAATTTGGCGCGCCCGGGCGCTATTTCAACGCGGGCTCTGTGCAGGGCGCGGCATCCGTGGGGCGCAAGATGGCGCGGCGTCATGCCGAAACGCTTGCGCGGGTCGAGGCGCAAACCGGCGTGCCCGCCCGTATCATTCTGGCCATCTGGGGGCGCGAAAGCGGTTATGGCCAGGTCCCGATCCGTCACAATGCGTTTCAGGTGCTAGGCACCAAAGGGTTTATGAGCACTCGCGCGGAATATTTCACCGAGGAACTGATCGCGGCGCTGCAGATTGCCGAGGCCGGCCACACGCGGGTGTTGAAAAGCAGTTGGGCAGGTGCGCTGGGGCAGCCGCAATTCATGCCGACCAACTTTCTGACCTATGCCACGGATGGAGACGGCGACGGGCGCGCCGATATCTGGGGATCCGAGGCGGACACGATTGCCTCAATCGGCAGCTATCTGGCACGGCACGGGTGGGAGACGGGGCGCGACTGGGGGTTCGAGGTGACGGTCCCGCCTGAGGTTTCGTGCACGCTTGAGGGCCCGGATCAGGGCCGTCCGATCCGCGATTGGGCTGCGATGGGGATCACGCGGGTCTCGGGCCGGCCTTTTCCGGCGCATGAACTGGCAGGCGAAGGTTATCTGATGATGCCCGCAGGCCGCCATGGCCCTGCTTTTGTTGTCACATCCAATTTCTATGTCCTCAAGGATTACAACACTAGCGATCTCTACGCGTTGTTCGTTGGCCATATCGGTGACCGCATTCAGTATGGTGTGGGGGATTTCACGGGGCGCTGGGGCAAGGTCGGAGGGCTCTATCGTTCTGACATCGCGGGGATGCAGCAGGCGCTGGTTCAACAGGGCCACGATGTCGGCGGTGTCGACGGGCTGCCGGGGTACAAAACCCGCCGCTCGATCGGGCGCTGGCAGGAAAGCGCGGGTCGCGCGGCAACCTGTTTCCCCGAAACAGCGATGAAGACTCGCCTGCGCCCCTGAGTCGATCACTGATTCGCCGCGTGCAACCGTGCCCCGAGACCTATTCATCAGGTCATATATGTAGGGGTTCACAAAAATGTCATTGCGACGGGGCGTTTCAGAATTTTATTTCGAATGCCCCGGTCGTTACGGTTTCATTCGATATTTGATCACAGTTTTGCCCCCAAAACCCTTTACCTTTGCCCAAAAACTGGCACGTTCCGCGCCAGTGAAAGACGACTTTCGCAGTTGAGTTTCTGACAAAGCTGGCTTCCGGGACCCGAAATTTTCGGCCCCTTATGCGATCTAGATCAAAGCAGAGCCCCAGCAGATGCCGGAAACAAAATGGTAGACGGGCCGCATCACGCAGGTGGCGCGGTCATCAGACACCAAGAAAAATGGGAGTAAACACATGAACCGAATCATCCGAACCTCGTTGGCTGGGCTTATGACCTCGACCATCATCGCCGGTGCCGCTGTCGCTGCAGGAACGCATCCGGAAACCGGCGAAGCGCTGGCCGATGATCAGACCTTTACCTATCGTATCCTCGACGAACACAGCTCGGTCGACCCGCAGGTGGTCGAAGATGTCTCCGGCGCCGAAATCGTGCGCGACCTGTTTGAAGGCCTGATGAACCAGGACGAGGCAGGCAATCTGGTTCCCGGTGTGGCCACCGGTTTTGAGGTCAACGACACCAAAGACGTCTACACCTTCACCCTGCGTGACGATGCCAAATGGTCCAACGGCGATCCCGTGACCGCAAGCGATTTCGTCTTCGCCTGGAAGCGTGCTGTCGATCCCGAGCTGTCCTCGCCCTATGCATGGTTCATGGAACTGATGTCGATAGAAAACGCTGCCGAGATCATCGCGGGCAATGCATCCGTTGACGATCTGGGCGTCAAGGCCATCGACGACAAGACGCTGGAAGTCCGCCTGAGTGCCCCCCTGCCCTATTTCCCGCAGATGACCACGCACTCGACCACCTTCCCGGCCCCGCAGAAAGTGATTGAAGAGTTTGGCGACGCTTGGACCAAGCCTGAAAACATCGTCTCGAACGGCGCTTATGTCCTGACCGAGCATCTGCCGCAGGAACGTTCGGTGCGTGAACGCAACGAGATGTACTGGGATAACGACAACACCATCATCGACACAGTTGTCGCACTGGTTATCAACGATGAAAACGTTGCCCTGACCCGCTATCTGGCAGGTGAACTGGACCGCACCGAAATCCCCGCCGGTCAGTATCCGCGCCTGAGCCAGGAACACCCGGAAGAAGCCATCAGCTTCCCGCGTCTGTGCAACTACTACTATACCTTCAACCTGTCCGAAGGCGGCCCCGAGGCGTTCAAGGACCCCAATGTCCGCCAAGCGCTGTCGCTGGCTGTTGACCGCGCGATCATCACCGAAAAAGTGATGGCCGGTGGTGAGCCGCAGGCCTACACTTTCGCGCCCGAAGCGACCGCAGGTTTCACCGTTCCGGCGGTCGAAATGGCGTCGATGAGCCAGGCTGAACGTGATGAGCTGGCCAAGGAACTGCTGGCCGAAGCAGGCTATGGCCCCGACAACCCGCTGAGCTTCGAAATGGTCTACAATACCTCGGAGAACCACAAGAAGGTTGCCGTGGCTCTGAGCCAGATGTGGAAGCAGAAGCTGGGCGTCAATGCCGAGCTGGCGAACATGGAATGGAAAGTGTTCCTGGAAGAGCGCGGCAACCAGAACTTTGAACTGGCCCGTGGCGCATGGTGTGGCGACTACAACGAAGCATCGACCTTCCTCGACCTGCTGCAGTCGGACTCGGGTTACAACGACGGCAAGTTCAACAACGCCCGCGTTGACGAACTGTTGAAAGAGGCCAAAACCTCGGACGATCCGGCACCGCTGTACACCGAGGTTGAGCGCATCATCGCACAAGAAACCCCGGTTATCCCGATCTACCACTACGCTGGCGTCTATATGATGGACAGCGATGTCGGGAACTGGCCGGTCAATAACGTCGAGCAGAACTGGTACTCGAAGAACCTTTACAAGATCGCCGAGTAACCGTCTTTGAACCAAGCCCTGCTCCGGGACCGCCCCGGGGCAGGGCCAATAAACACGGGGGCAGAAAATGCTTGCCTATAGTCTGCGGCGGCTGCTGGTCGCCATTCCGACGATCCTGCTGCTGGTCGTCGCTTGTTTTTTTCTGATGCACGTCGCGCCCGGCGGGCCCTTCACCTCGGAACGGCCTCTGCCGCCGCAGGTACTGGCCAATATCGAGGCGCGCTACGGGCTGGACCAGCCGCTGTGGAAGCAGCTTTGGGACTATCTGTATAATATCGTGGTGCATTTCGACTTTGGCCCGTCCTTCAAGTTCAAGGACCGGGACGTCAATGACATCATCGCGCAGGGTTTCCCGATCTCGCTGACCTATGGTTCGCTGTCGTTTCTGGTGGCGACATCCATCGGTGTCGCGCTGGGTATTGCCGCTGCGATCAAGCACAATAGCTGGATCGACTATTTCGCCGTCGGTCTGGGCATTGCCGCGCAGGCGCTGCCGAACTTCATCATGGGCCCGATCTTGATCCTGACCTTCACCCTGTGGCTGGGTTGGCTGCCGGGCGGTGGCTGGCATGGCGGCCAGTGGCAATATCTGGTCATGCCGGTTATCGCGCTGGCGACCTCGTATATGGGCTCGATCGCGCGGATCACCCGGTCGTCGATGCTCGAGGTTCTGAACTCGAACTTCATCCGCACCGCACGGGCCAAGGGTCTGCCGACCAGAACCGTGATCTGGCGTCACGCACTGAAACCGACCCTGCTGCCGGTCGTGTCCTATCTGGGGCCGGTCTTCGTCTACGTGCTGACCGGTTCTGTCTTTGTCGACATCTACTTCTCGACCGGTGGTCTGGGTCAGGCCTATGTGAACTCGGCGCTGGCGCGGGACTATGCGGTGCTGCTGGGTGTCACGATCCTTTATGGCACGCTGACCGTCATCGTGAACCTGCTGACCGACCTGGCCTATGCCTGGTTCGATCCGAAAATCCGCTACTGAGGGGCTGGCAATGCTTGGAAAATCTCAAAAAGCCGCCCAACTGGCCGAAGACGTCACCGACTACACGGCCATTCAGGGGCGATCGCTGTGGCAAGATGCGCGGCTGCGCTTCGTGCGCAACAAGGCCGCGATGGCGAGTGTCTTTATCCTTGGCATGATCGTGCTGTTCACCATCTTCGGGCCGTATTTCGCGGTCTGGAGCAACGAAGAGATCGACTGGAACGTCATGGGTGACGTGCGCGGCATGGGGATGCCATCGGTCGAGACTGGGCACTTTTTTGGTGTCGATGATCTGGGGCGCGACCTTTACAGCCGCGTCATTCAGGCAACCACGACGTCGCTGCTGGTGGGTCTGATTGGTGCCGCGACGGCGCTGATTGTGGGCACCTGTTATGGCATCGCTGCCGGCTATATCGGCGGTCGCACCGACAGCGTCATGATGCGCTTTGTCGACATCCTGCTGGCGATCCCGGCCACGCTGGTCATCATTCTGCTGCTTGTCGTGGCGGGGCGATCTTTCTTCATGTTGTTCATCGCGCTGGGTGCGGTGGGCTGGCTAACGATGGCGCGGATTGTGCGGGGCCAGACCCTGACGCTCAAGAACCGCGAATTCATCGAGGCCGCCCGTGCCGCCGGTGTCAGCGAGTTCACCATTATGTACCGCCACATCCTGCCCAACCTGCTGGGCGTGGTGATCGTCTATGCCTCGCTTCTGGTGCCCGAGATGATCCTGACCGAGAGCTTTATCTCGTTCCTGGGTCTTGGCATCTCCGAACCCTACACCTCGCTGGGTCGTCTGATCGCCGAAGGGGCCGGGACGATGAGCTATGGCACGCTTTGGCAGCTGATGTACCCGCTGACATTCTACGTCACCATCATCATCACGATGTTCTTCATCGGCGATGGTCTGCGTGACGCTCTGGACCCGAAGGATCGCTGATATGAGTTTGTTCTCCGTCAAGGACCTGAGCGTCCAGTTCGACACCCCCGATGGTGTGGTCGAGGCCGTCAAAGGCATCAGTTTCGAGATCAATCCCGGCGAATGCCTTGGCATCGTGGGCGAAAGCGGGTCGGGCAAAAGCCAGACCTTCATGGCCGCGATGGGTCTGTTGCCGCCCGCGGGGCGGGCATCGGGGTCTGCCATGCTGAACGGTCAGGAAATACTGAACCTGCCCGTGAACAAGCTGAACCAGATCCGTGGTGCCGATGTGGGCATGATCTTTCAGGACCCGCTGACTGCCCTGACCCCGCATCTGCGGGTGGGTCAGCAGATGCGCGAAGTGCTGCAGATTCATGAGGGCCTACAGGGCTCTGCCGCCCGCCAACGTTGTCTGGACTGGCTGAACCGTGTGCGTATTCCAGAGGCCGCGCGCCGCCTGGACCAGTATCCGCACGAGTTGTCGGGCGGGATGCGCCAACGGGTCATGATCGCCATGTCGATGCTGTGCAACCCCAAGCTGCTGATCGCGGATGAGCCGACAACGGCGCTGGATGTGACCGTCCAGGCCGACATTCTGGACCTGATGGTACGCCTGCAGAAAGACGAAGGCACGGCGATTGCCCTTATTACGCACGATATGGGCGTGGTGGCGCGGATGTGTGACCGCATTCAGGTCATGCGTCTGGGACAGTTCGTCGAGGCCGGCGACACGCGTGAAATCTTCCGCGCGCCGCAGCACGAATACACCCGCACCCTGTTGGACGCGATGCCCCGCATCGACGCGGGCGACGCGCCCAAGGCGCTGCCTCAGGTCGAAGAACCGCTGCTGAAGGTCGACGACGTCAAGGTGCATTTCCCGATCCACGTCTCGGGCGGGTTGTTCGGGCACAAGGTCCCGCTCAAGGCCGTTGACGGTGTCAGCTTTGACATCCGCAAGGGTGAAACGCTGGGCGTTGTGGGCGAATCCGGCTGTGGCAAATCCACACTGGCGCGGGCGGTGCTACAACTGATCGAACCCAGCGCGGGCAATGTCAGCTGGCTGGGCCACCCCATCGTCGGTTTGAAAAGGGCCGAGCTGAACAAGTACCGCAAGGACCTGCAGATCGTGTTCCAGGACCCGCTGGCCAGTCTCGACCCGCGGATGACGATCTCGGCCTCGATTGCCGAGCCGCTCAAGACTTATCGCCCTGATCTGACCGAGCGCGAGCGCAAACAGATGGTCAGCGAGATGATGGAGCGTGTGGGTCTGAACGCCAACATGATCAACCGCTATCCGCACGAGCTGTCGGGTGGTCAGAACCAGCGGGTGGGAATCGCGCGGGCGATGATTAACAAGCCAAAGCTGATCATCTGTGACGAGGCGGTTTCGGCTCTTGACGTGTCCATTCAGGCTCAGATCGTTGAATTGTTGCGTGAATTGCAACAAGAGTTTGGCCTCTCGATGATCTTCATCAGCCACGACCTGTCGGTGGTGCGGGCCGTATCGAACCGGATCATGGTTCTCTATCTGGGCCGGATCGTCGAGCTGGGCGATGGAGAGGTGATCTGTTCCGAGCCGATTCACCCCTATACGCAGTCGCTGATCTCGGCCGTTCCGATCCCGGACCCGGATGTCGAGCGCACCCGTCAAAGGCTTAAATTGCCGGGCGAATTGCCCTCGCCCCTGGACCCGAAAGCATCGCTGCGCTTTCTTCCCAGCCGGCTGTCGGCGGGTCAGGAGGACTATGTACCGCAACTCAGCGAGGTCGCACCGGATCATTTCGTGGCCGAACACGACCCTCTCGACGCGATCATGGCCAAAGGCTGAAAATCTGAGCGCCCGCAGTCTTTCACGACCTGCGGGCGCTCAGCCCCTGTATTCTGACAGGTTTCGTTTTGACTCTGCCTCAGAGTTAGTGGCAGATTCCAACTGGTCCCCGTGGCGAAACGCCGGGTACGATTGATTGATGCGGATTTACGTCTTATGGGAACGCACCGGCACGTCATCGCATCCCCGGACAGGCATCGAATATGAGAGGTAACATGACACGCAAGGTCACCAAGGCAATTTTTCCCGTTGCAGGGATGGGGACGCGGTTTCTGCCAGCGACCAAATCGGTGCCGAAAGAGATCATGACTCTGGTCGATCGCCCGCTGGTCCAATATGCCATCGATGAGGCGCGTGCGGCAGGTATCAAGGAGTTCATCTTTGTGACCTCGCGCGGGAAATCCGCGCTCGAGGATTATTTCGACCACAATCTGGTGCTGGAACAGGACCTGAAATCCAAGGGCAAGGACGAGCTGCTTGAGATTCTGAACGCCACCAATATGGAAAGCGGCGCGATTGCCTATATCCGCCAACACAAGGCGCTGGGGTTGGGTCATGCCGTTTGGTGCGCACGCCGACTGATCGGGGATGAGCCGTTTGCCGTTATGCTGCCCGACGATGTGATCGCCGCTGATAAGCCCTGCCTGCAGCAAATGGTCGAGGCTTATGAGGAAACCGGCGGCAACATGGTGGCCGCCATGGAGGTTCCCAACGAAAAGACAAGCTCGTACGGGATTTTGGATACCGGTGAGAATGTTGGCACCGTGGTCCGCGCCAGAGGCATGGTCGAAAAGCCCAAACCTGCCGAGGCGCCGTCAAATCTGGCCGCGATCGGACGTTACATTCTGGGCCCGTCGGTTCTGTATAACCTGAACCAGATGAAGGCCGGCAGCGGCGGGGAGATTCAGCTGACCGACGCCATTGCCGAGGATATCACCAACGGTGTGCCGGTCTTTGGCTATAAATTCGACGGGCAGCGGTTCGATTGCGGGTCCAAGGCCGGGTTCCTGCAGGCGACCGTATCCTTCGCTCTGAATCGTGAAGACTTGCGCGACGATCTGAGCCGCTATCTGCACGACATCGTTACTTCGGATCGTGCCGCCCAATAACGGCACTCTGAGGGAGCAAGCAACATGAGCAAGGTCTATCCGGTCATCCTGTGCGGCGGATCTGGCACGCGGCTCTGGCCGTTGTCGCGCAAAAGCTATCCCAAGCAGTTCGTGCCCCTGATCGGTGAAACCAGCCTGCTGCAGCAATGCGCCGAACGTCTGCGGGGGCCGGACGCCGCGCCTTATGCCAAGCCGTTGATTCTGACCAACGAAGCCTTTCGTTTTGTTGTGCCCGAACAATTGATGGAAATCGGCGTTGATCCGGGGCCGATCCTGATCGAGCCCGAAGGACGCAATACCGCCCCGGCCGTGCTGGCTGCTGCGCTGCATCTGGCGTCGGTCGATGCGGATGCGGTGATGCTGGTGGCCTCGTCGGATCATGTGATCCCCGACACCCAGGCCTTTCACACCGCCGTGGCTGAAGGCGTGCGCACCATCGCTGATCGCGGTGATCTGGTGACGTTCGGCATCACGCCCGACCGGCCCGAGACCGGGTATGGTTACCTCAAACTGCGTCACACGCCGGATGCGTCCGGTGTTGCGGTGCCGCTTGACCGGTTTGTGGAAAAACCCGATCTGGACAATGCAAAGGCGATGGTGGCCGAGGGCAGCTATCTCTGGAATTCGGGTATCTTCCTGTTTGCCGTGCGCGACATTCTGCGGGCCTTTGAACAGCACGCCCCTGACCTCATGGCTCCGGTTCGGATGGCGGTCGATCAGGCGCAATCCGATCTTGGCTTTCTCAGACTTGATGCTGAGGCCTGGGGCGGGGTTCAGGATATCTCAATCGACTATGCGGTGATGGAGAAGGCCGACAACCTCAGCGTTGTGCCCTATGCCGCCGGATGGTCCGATGTGGGCAGTTGGTCCGCGGTGCAGGAACTCAGCAACCCCGACACCAATGGTGTTGCAACGGCCGGAGAGGTCACGGCCATAGATTGCAAGAACGTGCTGGTCCGCTCGGAATCCCCTGCGCAAGAAGTCGTGGCGATGGGGCTTGAGAATGTGATCACGGTGGCCATGCCCGACGCGGTGCTCGTGGCCAGTATGGACAGGGCGCAGGATGTCAAGCAGGCGGTTGCGGCGCTGAAGGCGAAGGGCGCGAAACAGGCGGAATCGCTGCCGGTCGATCACCGACCCTGGGGCTGGTTCGAAAGCCTCGTGATCGGCGACCGGTTTCAGGTCAAACGCATCCATGTCCATCCCGGCGCTTCGCTGAGCCTGCAGTCGCATCACCACCGGTCCGAGCATTGGATTGTGGTCGAAGGTACTGCCGAGGTCACCATTGATGACAAGGTTCAGTTGGTTTCGGAAAACCAGTCGGTCTATGTGCCACTCGGCGCTGTGCACCGGATGGTGAACCCCGGCAAGGTGCCGATGGTTCTGATCGAGGTACAGACCGGCACCTATCTGGGCGAAGACGATATCATCCGGTACGAGGATATCTACGCCCGCGATTAGGGGGCACATTCCTTAACAAAGGACAAAACGGGCGTTCGGCCCGGTCAGGTGGGATTCACGCGGATCACGGCAGGGTGGCGCGCAATCATCACCGGACCGACAGCCACAGGAGGACGCCCGTGCCACAGAACTCACCCCGATTGGACCTGCCCTATCTGCAACCCGCGCAAGCCCAGAAACACGTCACCCATAACGAGGCGCTGCGAGCGCTGGATTTGGTGGTACAGCTGAGCGTTACCTCGGTGAACGCTACTACGCCTCCGGCGGCCCCGGAACAGGGTGAGACCCATGCATTGGGGGCGTCCCCCACCGGTGACTGGAGCGGACAGGCCAACAAACTGGCCGCGTGGATTGACAATGGCTGGCATTTTCTGACGCCGGGTGCGGGTTGGCGAGCTTGGGATCAGGGCACGGGGCAGATCAAGGTCTGGAACGGATCGGACTGGATCGACCCACCGGTCAACACTCAGAACCTGACCGGGGTCGGTATTACCACCAGCAGCGACAGCACTAACCGTCTGGCGGTGCGCAGCCCGGCCACCCTGTTGACCCATGAGGGCGGCGGGCATCAGTTGAAGATCAACAAGGCCGGCGCGGGTGATACAGCCTCGCTGCTGTTCCAGTCGAACTGGACGGGTTATGCCGAAATGGGCCTGTCGGGCAGCACCGAGTTTTCCATCAAGGTCTCGCCCGATGGCGGCAACTGGTCCGAGGCGCTGCGGATCGACGCCACGACAGGCACGGTAAGCGGTGCGGCAGTACAGAACAGCGCGGATGATACCACGCCGGGTCGTCTGATGCGGGCGGATTACGGATACGGGCCAGGCAATGTGCTGGGTGCGGTGTCCGAAAGCGGCGGCACCCCCGGTGGAGCTGTGATCGAACGCGGCAGCAATGCGAATGGTGATTTTGTGCGCTTCGCCGACGGCACCCAGGTTTGCACCGTGACGCCTGGTGCGGTGGGCTGCACCACCGCAACGGGTGCGCTTTTTGCCAGCGCTTCGGCCGATTGGGATTTCCCGGTCGCCTTTGCCGCTGGCACAACACCAGCCCTTAGCGGCAGCGGCGGAGGCACCGCGCGCTTCGTGGGATTCGATGCACCGTCAGAGACGCAGGCCAGCTATCAGGTGATGGCAGCGGCATCGGACGCGACTGCTTTGTCGCCGACGCTTATGGCGGTTGGCCGCTGGTTCTGATGTT
This sequence comes from Ruegeria sp. CJ3, assembly GCF_056536725.1. NCBI lineage: Bacteria > Pseudomonadati > Pseudomonadota > Alphaproteobacteria > Rhodobacterales > Roseobacteraceae > Ruegeria > Ruegeria sp. CJ3. The sequence continues at coordinate 126,170 of NZ_JBQFQE010000007.1, read as the reverse complement.
CCAGACCGTCCGGCCCAAAGGTTCGGGCGGTCACAAATCCGCGGTCCAGACGCGATAGCGGCCCTGTCCTGTCACTTCCCGGATCAGCCCCCTGCGGGTGAACTTGTCCAGATTTCGCTGGGCAGCGGCGCGCGAGGATTGGGTCAACTCTTCGGCCAGCGGTGTCGAGACCATCGGCCACGCCGTCATCACGTCAATCAGGACCGGAGGCGTGCGCCCGCTGAGGTCAGACGTGGCCTCTCGGGCGCGAACCTCCCATGCGCTGATGCGGTCCAGATGCAATAGCGCCGCAAGCGCGGCCTGACCCGCCCCGGTGACCCACGCGTACAGTTTTTCCCCGACAGTTCCAGCCCCGCGCAGCGCACCCGGCCCCGACAAAGCCAGCGGCATGAACAACGCCCCGCCCCGCCCCATCGTGGAGGCATGGCGGGCCGCGACGATGGCGGCCTCGGTATCCTGTCCGATGCCGGGCGAGAATGCGCGCCACGCATGAAAACTGATCGCCGCCTGTGTCATGGGATGCAGGCCGTCGGCGCTGCGCATGACCTCGGCCAGATCGGCGACGGCCTCGGGGACATCCTCGATCCCCTGCGCCTGACGGTCGAGGAAGGCGGTCAGCCCAGCATCCCAGCCGCCGTCGGATGGCCCGGCACCCGAGGTCAGCCGCCGCACCGCCCAACCCGCCCGATACAAGGCCTGCACATCGTCACTGGTGGACCCGATCCGCAGCCCCGTCCATAGCGCCAGCCGATCAACCCCGATCCGGTCGCCTGTCCACCATCCCAGATCCGAGACCTCCATCAGCGCCAGCCGATGTCCCCACCCCGCAGGGCCCGCGCGCAGACGTTCGTCCAGCGCACCGAAGGTCAGGGCCAGATCGGCAAGTTCGGCGGACAGTTCGGATTGCGCCGCACGCCAGTCCCGGGCGTCGAACAAAAGGCTCTGTTCAGGCCTAGGCCCGTGGGTCAGCAGATCGTGCGCCTCATCCTCGTCTGCCGGAGGGAGGAACCACAGGTCCTCATCGTCGGGCGGGTCGGTGTCGTATATGCTGCGGGGCCACTCCTCGGTGGCCTCGTCATCCGGGTCCGGTGTCAAAGGTTTGGGCGTCATGGCGGATATTCTTCGGCCATTTGTGGCGGTTCACAAGGGGTATTCGGCCGATCAGCCGGTGAACGCACCCGTCAGGATGTTCAGCCCGCCATCCAGATCGGTCTGCGGATCGCTACCCAGCAGCATATAGCCATACCCGTCGCGCGCCCAGGTGGCCGTTGCCAGACCGCTGAGCACCGCGCGGTTCACGTCCTTCGCCGGGGCCCCGTCGCCCTGTCGGATGACACAGAAGGCAAAGGGTTGGCCCTGCGCGTCGGCAAAGACGATCTGAACCAGAGGTTTGCCCTTGAAGGACAGGACCTGCGCCCGTTTCAAATCGAGGCCGGGCAGATTTTCCAGCACATCCCGGTTCAGCGACCGGCCCAACTGCGCCTCAGCCTGCGCGAATTGCGCGTCCAGAGCCTCGGGCGAATTGTCCAGTGCGGCGATGGTTTCGGGGACATAGAGTGATTGATAGATCGCCGCTTGCTCCGCCCAGCCCGGATCAGCCGGGCGCGTGGCCCAAAAGGTCGCCGAAACAGCGATAACCCCGACCGAGGCCGCGACCGCCAGCAGGCGCAAAGGCCCCGCCGCAGCGCGCGACGGGGCGGATGGCGGCAATTCGACCTCGGGGGCCACAGCGGGAACATCTTCAAACGCTTGCTGCACGGCTGCGGCGAACGGGTCCAGCGCCATCAGCCGCGCCTCGAGCGCGGGATCGTCGGCGACGGCATCTTCCAGGGCGCGCATGGCGGACTCGTCCAGACTGCCGTCCAGATAGGCCAGAAGCGTCTCGTCCGAAAACTTCATTTGCCACTCCGTCGCGCGGTTTCAGCATCCTCGTGCTGCATCACGGTTTTCAGCTTTTGCCGGGCGTTGGACAACCGGCTCATGATCGTACCGATGGGAACGTCCAGCATAGCAGCCGCTTCGCGGTAGCTGTATCCTTCGACAAATACAAGCATTACGGTCTCGCGCTGCGCCTCTGGCAGTTGCATCACTTGGGTAAACACCTGAGCGGCAAAAATATTCGTTTCTGAATCGGGTCCGACCGCAATTAAATCCGCCTCGGGCGTGACTGACAGCGCCTGCGCCTTGCGGACCGAGCGCGCGCGCAGCTCGTTCAGCCAGATCGAGCGGCAAATGGTCATCAACCAGCTGTCCAGCCGGTCATAGGATGTAACCTGATGGTGCTTTTCCAACGCCCGCAGCGCCGTGGCCTGCAACAGATCATCTGCCGCGTCCGGGACCCCCGACAGGGCGAGGCCAAACCGCCAGACCCGTTTCGAATGGGTCTGGATTGCGCCGCGGACGGCCTGTTCGGTGTTTGGTTCAACACTCATCGAATAAAACGCGACCTGTGTGTGTTTGTTCTGTCACGGGGCCGGGCCCGCCTGGTCTGAACTGGCATAGACTCTGGAGGAAAGAAATGAAACTTCTGATCACAGCATTCACGATTGCGTCGGCGATTGTTGCAAGCCCTGCCTTTGCGGGTGGTTGGGCACTGAACCCCGATGCTTCGCATCTGGCCTATGGCACCATCAAAATCGACGATGTAGGCGAGGTCAATTCCTTCACCAATCTGTCCGGTCAGGTCGGCGAGGATGGCACGGTCGAGATCGGCATCGACCTGTCTTCGGTCGAGACCCAGATCGACATCCGCAACGAACGCATGATCGAGCATGTTTTCCGCAAGGCCGCCACCGCCACGCTGAGCGCGCAGATCGACATGGCGGCGGTCTCGGCGCTGGATGTGGGCGCGTCCGAGGTGGTCGCGGTTGATGCGGTGCTGTCGCTGGTCGGGACCGATGTCAGTTTCGAGACCGAGATGTTCGTGCTGCGCCTGTCGGACACGGCGGTCATGGTATCCACCAACGACATGGTGTTCATCAGCGCCGAAGATGCCGGAGTAACTGCAGGTGTCGATAAGCTGATGGAGCTGGCCGGATTGCCCGGGATCACCCGAACAGTGCCGGTTACCGCACGGCTGATGTTCACGCGCGAGGGTTAATTCGCCGCGGCGCGGCGGGCCGTCATCAGCGCCAACAACTCGTCCCTGGTCCGGGTAATGTGGGCCGCAAGCAAGGCACAGGCCGCCTCATCCTGACCGGCCTGGGCCAGCCGCAGCAGTTCCTGATGTTCGGCACGGGCGGGCTGACGTTGCTGCATCACGCTCAGATGCATCCGCACATAGCGGTCCGATTGCAGCGAGACCCGGTTCAACAGCTCATTCGTCAGGCCCCGATCTGCTGCTGCATAGAGTGCGGCGTGAAACTGGTGGTTCAGCGCGCCCCACTGACCGACATCATTGGCGTCATAGGACGCCTCCATCTGTTGCAGGATATCGCCGCAGACCGCATGATCTGCCGCGGTCATCACCGGGATGGCGCGGCGGAACAGATCAACCTCAAGCAGGACGCGCAGGTCGAAGATTTCGGCGATCTGGTCCGGCGAATGTTCGGTGACGGACGCGCCGCGATTGTTCGTCAGCACCACCAATCCCTCGGCATCCAGCTGCTTGAGCGCTTCGCGCACCGGCATCCGCGAGACGGCATATTCCTCGGCCAGTGCCTCTTGCCGGATGGTTGCACCTTCAGCCAGATCACCGCTGAGGATCCGTTCGCGCAGGTCATTCGCAATCACGTCGGGAAGGCTCTGCCGGGCTATTGCGCGCTTTGTCGTCAAGGGGATATCCGTTTTTGCATTTTGGATACAAATACCCGGCTAAACCCGGATTTCCAACCTCAAAGCCCGGTGCAGAGTTGAACCGGGCAGCCTTTCCCCGCTATCCAGTTTCCAGAAGTCTGGGAGGCTAGATATGAGCGCAACGGTCCGACTATCACCGGATGAGATCAACGATCTGTGTCTGCGGGTGCTGAGCAAAACCGGCTATGGCCCCGATCATGCACAGGCGATCGCCGAAATGCTGACGACCTGCCAGATGGACGATTGCCAGTCACACGGGTTGTTCCGCCTGTTCATGTGCGCCCAGACCATGCAGGCAGGGCAGATCGACGGCCATGCGGCGCCGGTTGTTGCCCCGTCCGAGAACGCGGTGGTGCGAGTGGATGCGCGGGGCGGCATGTCCCTGCTGGCATTCCGACAGGCGCTGCCGGTGTTGATCGACAAGACCCGCGCGCATGGGATTGCTGCAATGGCGATCAACCGCTGTTTTCACTTCTCGGCGCTCTGGCCCGAGGTTGAACGTTTGTCCGCCGCCGGTCTGGCCGCGATGGCGATGGTGCCCAGCCATGCGTGGGTTGCCCCCGCAGGTGGTACGCGGGGCAGTCTGGGCACGAACCCTCTGGCCTTTAGCTGGCCGCGACCCGGGCAGGATCCGTTCACTTTCGACTTCGCCACCAGCGCCTTTGCCCGGGGTGAGATCGAGCTTTACAAACGTGCCGGAAAACCTCTGCCCGAAGGGGTTGCCATAGACACGCAGGGCAACCCCACCACTGATCCGCAGGCGGCGCTGGACGGGGCAATGCTGACTTTCGGCGGATACAAGGGCTCGGCCTTGTCGATCATGATCGAACTGCTGGCCGGGCCGCTGATCGACGATATGACCAGTCTGGACAGCATGGATTTTGCCGGGACCGCAGGCGGCGCGCCCTATCACGGCCAGATCGTGATCGCCTTTGACCCCGACCTGTTCAGCGCAGGCCAAGCGCAGGCAGGTTCGGCCCGTGCCGAGCGCCTGTTTGCCGACATTCTGGATCAAGGCGCGCGACTGCCCTCGCAACGCCGCTATGCCGCTAGGACGCACAATCATCAGCGCGGCTATGCTGAAATATCACGGCAATTACACGACGACCTACTCGCGTTACTGGACTGAGGTCGCTTAGAACCGCGTGGCGCGAAACGGGTCTATCGGGATCGGTGGCGCGCGCCCGTCGATCAGCGCGGCGACCAATTCGGCGGTTCCGGGCGATTGGGTCAGGCCCAGATGGCCGTGACCGAAGGCGTAGACAACACCCGGTGCGTTCGGCGCGGATCCGATCACCGGAAGGCTGTCGGGCAGCGAGGGACGGAATCCCATCCATTGAGTTCCACCTTCGGTGTTCAGGCCGGGCAGGAACTGCGCGGCCTTGCGTAACAAGGTTTCGGCCCGTTTGAAATTCGGCGGCAAGGTAAGCCCCCCCAGTTCGACGGCACCCCCCACACGCACACCGCCATTGATGCGACTGGCGACAAATCCGTGGCCCGAGAAAGTCAGTTGTAGCCTTAGATCAAACGCCCCGGGCGGCAGGGTGGTGTTATAGCCGCGCTCGGTCTCGAGCGGGATCGCATCGCCCAGCGTCCGGGCCAGATGGTGCGACCACGCCCCGGCGGCCACAACCACCTGCGAGACCTCTGACGTACCCTCGGCCAAGGTGAGCCGGACGCCCCGTTCCGTCGGGGTCAGCGCGCGGATGTCCTGCCGGTCGATCACGCCGCCGCGCGCCTGAAACACCTGCGCCAGATGCTCGACCCACTTTTGGGGATCAGTCACGTTGAACCAATTCGGGGTGAACCCGGCATGGGTGAACCGAGGGCTGAGACCCGGCTGAATCTCGGCAATCGCCTCGGGGCTCTCCAACAGATCGAAGACAATGCCATGACGGCGGCGTGTCTCCCATGCGGGCAGGCTGGCGCGGTATTCGGCGGCGCTTTCATACAACTGCATCTGCCCGTCGCGCTGCAGCATCGGATCGGCCTCGACATCCACTATCAAGCGCTCCAGCGCAGCGGCGGACAGGTCCATCAGGCTGGCCTGCGCCTTCAGCAGATGTGCATAACGATCCAGTCGACTGGCCCGCCAGAACCGCAACATCCACGGCGCGATCTTCAACGCATACCCGGGCGGGATCGAAAGCGGCCCCAACGGATCCAGCAACCATTTCGGAGCCTTGCGCATGATGCCGGGGGTGGCCAGAGGTTCGACCTCGGGAAAGGCAAAGGCCCCGGCATTCCCGGCCGAGGTCTGCCGGGCCACGCCCGACCGGTCCAGCACCCGCACCGCATGGCCCCGGCGCTGCAATTCCAGCGCACAGGTGATGCCGATGACCCCCGCGCCGATGACGGTGATATCGGTCACGGGTCGATGCCGTTTCGAAACGGATCGGCGGGGTCGAAGATCAGCGTGGCCTCGGCCATGACAAAGGCCTGCCCAGTGATACGGGGCAACACGCCGCCGTTCGGGCCGGGCTGATAAGATAGCCGATAGGTGCTGCCGATGACGCTCTCCTGCACGATCTCCTCGCCCGGGGCCAGCCGCCCTTCGGCCGCCAGACAGGCCAGCCGCGCCGAACTGCCGGTGCCGCAGGGCGAGCGGTCATAGGCATCATCCGGGCAGAGGGTGAAATTGCAGCTATGCGCCCCGGTGTCCGAGACCCCCTGAAGGATCACATGATCCACCGCCTCCCCCTGCTCACCGCCCACGCCCTGCGCGATCGAGGCCTCACGAATGGCCCGCGTCAATGCAGTCATCGCCGGGATGTTTCCAGGGGTAACCGGGATCGGGCTGGGATCAACGATGAAGAACCAGTTGCCGCCATAAGCGATGTCTCCGGACACAGGCCCATACCCCGGCACATCCAGCGTAACGGCGCCCTGCACCCGGCGGCTTTCGATATTTGTGATCGTCACGGTGTTGGCATCGTGCAGTTCGACCGTCACCACCCCGGCTGGGGTTTCGATGCGGTGGGCGCCGAGGCCAATCCGTCCCAGATTTGCCAGCGTTACCGCCAGGCCGATAGTGCCATGCCCGCACATGCCCAAAACCGCATCGGCATCAAAAAAGATGACACCCGTGGTACACCGCGCATCCTCGGGCTCGACCAGCAGCGCGCCGACCATGGCGGGCTGGCCGCGCGGCTCCCGCAGGATCGAGCGGTAAAAGCCCCGGTGTTCTGTCGCCAGCCGCCCTGCGCGATCCGCCAGCGAGCCCGAACCCAGATCGGGCGCGCCGGTCAGGATGACCCGCGTTGGCTCACCGCCGGTATGGCTGTCGATCACATGCATTCGGCGATCACCCCACCCTGTTGCGACCAACCGGCGAACCAGGCGCGGAACAGGGCGTATTGCTGTTCGCAGTAATTGCGCTGCGCATCGGTTAATACGTCGGTTTCGTTGAAATGCAGACGGTATTCAACCTCGCCATTCAGCACCAGAAGATGCTTGTAGTAGAGCACCAGATCGGGACCTTCGTCAAAGCTGGACAGGACATGGATCGCCTCGGTCAGTTCCAGCGCGCGCTGGCGGGCCTCGGCATCGCCAGCAGCCGCCCGGCGCGACAATGCGGACAGCAACAGCGCCTCATGCGGCAGAGCGGTGCCAATGCCGGTGATCGAACCAGTGGCCCCGCAATTGACGATGCCGTGATAGACCTCGGTGTCGACGCCGACCATCAACGTCACCTGATCGTCGCGGCTGGTGATATGCTCGGCCGCATAACGCAGATCGTCGCGGCCTCCGAATTCCTTGAAGCCGACCAGATTGGGGTGCTCGGCGCGCAGGGCGAAGAACAGATCGGCCCGCGTGGCAAAGCCGTAATGGGGGCTATTGTAGATGATGGCAGGGACATCCGGCGCTGCCGACAGGATAGCCTTGAAGTGGTTGCGCTGCGCGGTCGCCGAACTGCCACGCGACAGTACCCGAGGGATCACCATCAGCCCTGCGGCGCCCATCCGTTGCGCGTGCGCCGCATGGGCCACGGCAGAGTGCGTATTGACCGCCCCGGTGCCCACGACCACCGGCAGGCCCGCGCCGATCAGGCGTTCGACCCCTTCCATCCGCTGCGCGTCGGTCAGCAGCGGCCAGTCGCCCATCGAGCCACAATAGACCACCGCCGACATGCCAGCGTCGATCATCTGCTGACCCTTGCGGACGAGCGCATCGAAATCCGGCTCGCGGTTCGGCGTACACGGGGTCATCAGGGCGGGCATAGTACCAGTGAAGATGGTGGCAGACATAAGTGCAGGCTCCGATTGATGAGGGTTAAATCCCCACTATCGGATATTGGATACAAAATCTAGCACCACCGCAGCGCGGCACCGGAAACTTTGAAAGTTTCCGGCCCGATTTCATTTAATGAAATCGTTTACCGCAGCCGCTGGCCACTTTCGGGATCAAATAGCATCGCCCGCTCGGGCCGGACCGAGATGCCGATCCGCTCGCCCTGCCTGCTACGCTGGTCGTCGCGTTCCTCGACGATCAGCTTGTCGCCATTTGCGGTCAGCAGATAGGAATAGCTGACGCCGCCAAGCGCCTCGGTCAGATCGACGGTGCAGGTGTCGCCGCTGCGGTCGATCTGGATATGCTCGGGCCGGATGCCCAGCGTCACCTTCGCCATGCCGGTTGGCACGCTGGCCGTCACTGGAACATCATCGGTCAGGGCGGGGTGGTGCACCTTGCCGTCCACCACATCGCAATCGAGAAAATTCATCGCCGGAGATCCGATGAATCCCGCCACAAAACGATTATCCGGGTCGCGGTACAGATCCATCGGCGCACCCACCTGTTCGATCCGGCCATCGCGCAGCACCACGATCTTGTCGGCCATGGTCATCGCCTCGACCTGATCGTGGGTCACGTAGATCATCGTCGCACCGATCTCTTGATGCAATCGTGCGATCTCGACCCGCATTTCGACGCGCAATTCGGCGTCCAGATTGGACAGCGGTTCGTCGAACAGAAACACCTCAGGGCCGCGGACGATGGCCCGACCGATGGCCACGCGCTGCCGCTGCCCGCCGGACAGGGCCTTGGGCTTGCGCTTCAGGTACTGGTCCAGCTTGAGGATATTCGAGGCCTCCTGCACCTTTTGGTCAATCTCGGCCTTGGGTACGCCGTTCATGCGCAGGCCAAAGCCCATATTCTCAGCCACCGTCATATGGGGGTAAAGAGCATAAGTTTGGAACACCATGGCCACGCCGCGCTTGGCCGGGTCCATGTGGGTCACGTTGCGCTGGCCGATATCGATCTCGCCGTCAGTGGTTTCTTCCAACCCCGCGATCATCCGCAACAACGTGGACTTGCCGCAGCCCGACGGGCCGACGAACACGCAGAACTCGCCGTCTTCGATCTGCAGATCAATCCCGTGGATGACCTGAGTCTGGCCATAGCGCTTGATCGCGTTCTTCAGGGTTACACCTGTCATGTTGCTTGCATCCTCTTCTGGCTCTCTGGGAACCGCCATGCCTGTGCCTCGGTTCCGATCTGGTCGGCCACGCGCCGAACACGGGGAACCCATGCTTCCAACTGCTCAAAATCCATCCGCCCGGTCGATCCCGTGACCGAAAGTGCGCCCAGCACGCGCCCGCCCGGTGTCAGAATCGGGCAGGCGATGCAGATAATGCCGGGTTCGTGCTCTTCATCATCGACCGCATAGCCCCGGCTGCGAATCAGTGCCAGATCGGCGCGCAGCGCGTCCTCAGAGGTCAGCGTCTTGTCGGTAAAGCGGTGAAAGCTCTGCTGCGAGATCGTCTTTTGCAGCCGATCCTCGTCCAGATAGGCCAGCATCGCCTTGCCAACGCCGGTGCAATAGGCCGGGCCGACCTTGCCGGCCTGCGAATACATCTCGACCGGCTGCGCGGCGTTGCGTTTGTCGACATAGAGCACCTGACTGGAGTCCAGCTGCGCCAGATGCACCGTTTCGCCGGTATCCTGGCTGAGCGTGTCCAGAAACGGGCGCGCGATCGGCGCCAGCGAGCTTTGCGTCCACGCCGCATGGGCCAGCCGCACCAACCGCAGCCCCGGCGCATAGGTCTGCCGGTCGGGGTCGTAATACAACATCCCCTGATTGGTCAGAGACTGCAGGAACCGGTACAGCGTAGCCTTGGGAAAGTCGCTGTCGTCCAGCAATTCGCCGAACCGCACCGGCCGCCCGAACGCTGCCACCTGTTCCAGCACATCACATGCCTTGCCTATCGTTCCGTCACCAGCCACGGGCGCCTGATCTCCTCCTCCAGCCCGCCGCTCCTCCACGGGGGTCTTGACAAGACTAGCCGAGTCGATGTGTAGTTTTCAATATATAAAACTTGGTTTCATTATTTGGAACCTAGAATGGAAGCTAAGGGAGGAAACCATGCATTCCATCTTCAAGCGCACAACGGCCGCGCTGGCCATGAGCGTTGCAATTGCTGCCCCGGCAGCCGCCGAGCTCACCGGTGAGTTGCGCATTTTCCTTGATACATCGAACCCGGCGCCGCGTGCGACGATGGAAGCGATGATCGAGCGGTTCCAGGCCCAGCACCCCGATCTTGAGATCGAAACCACCGTGATCGACCGCGAGGCGTACAAGACCCAGATCCGCAACTTCCTGACGGCTGACACACCGGACGTTGCCACATGGTATGCCGCCAACCGAATGAAGCCTTATGTCGAGGCCGGCCTGTTCGAGGACGTTTCGGACCTGTGGGCCGAGGCTGAGATCGGCGACAACCTGGCCTCGACCAAAGGTGCGATGACCATCGACGGCAAGCAGTGGGGCGTGCCCTATACCTACTATCAGTGGGGCGTTTACTATCGCAAAGACATCTTTGACGAGCTGGGCCTGACCGAGCCGACCACATGGGAAGAAGAACTGGCCAACTGCCAGAAGATCGTCGATTCCGGTCGCGCCTGCTATACCATCGGCACCAAGTTCCTGTGGACCGCTGGTGGCTGGTTCGACTACCTGAACATGCGCACCAATGGGTTCGACTTCCACCAGCAGCTGGCCAATGGCGAGGTGAGCTGGGAAGACGATCGCGTCAAGCAGACCTTCGCCAACTGGAAGCAGTTGATCGACATGGGCGCGTTCATCGACAACCACCAGACCTATAGCTGGCAGGAGGCGCTGCCCTTCATGGTCAATGGCGAAGCCACCGCTTACCTGATGGGTAACTTTGCAGTGGCCCCCTTGCGCGAAGCGGGTCTAAGCGATGATCAGCTGGACTTCTACCAGTTCGTGGCGATCAACCCTGACGTTGAACTGGCCGAAGACGCACCCACCGACACGTTCCACATCCCGTCGAACGCCTCGAACAAGGAAGCCGCACGCGAGTTCCTGCGCTTTGTTGTTTCTCCCGACGAACAGACCGAGATCAACAACGGCAAAAACCTCGGTCAGCTTCCGGTCAACGCGCAGTCGGCTGTGGATGACGACAAGTTCCTGAATCAGGGCTTCGAGATGCTGTCGTCAAACAGCCCCGGCGGCGTCGCCCAGTTCTGGGACCGTGACGCACCTGCGGAAATGGCCAAAGTGTCGATGGAAGGCTTCCAGGAATTCATGGTCAAGCCCGACAACGCAGACAAGATTCTGGCCAAGCTGGAACGCGCACGTCAGCGTATCTACGACAACTGATCCGACATGGGCCGGGCGTGATGTCCGGCCTACGTCACCCTCAATTGCAAGGCGGGCTTTAGCCCGCCTTCACCCCACAAAACCCGAGATGATCAATGACCTTAGCCGTCGAAGCTCCTGAACAGGAAAGCTGGTTCCACCGCAACCAGCAGCGTATCGCCCCGTGGCTGTTTCTGGCCCCCGGCCTGCTGTTCTTTTTGGTATACGTCATCATCCCTGTTTTTCAGTCTTTCAACCTGTCGCTTTATGAATGGGACGGGCTGGGAGCGGCGGAATATGTGGGCTTCCGCAATTACGAGGACCTCTATTGGGAATGGGTCGACCGGGATGCCTTCTTCATCTCGCTCAAGAACAACCTGATCTGGCTGCTCCTGTATCTGGCGGCGATCCCTGCGGGGCTGTTCATCGCGCTGTTCTTGAACCAGACCGTTTGGGGCATCCGGCTTTATAAGTCTTTGTTCTTCTTTCCATTCGTCATCTCTCAGGTCGTCGTGGGCCTTGTGTTTACGTGGTTCTATGACCCCACCTTCGGATTGCTGAACGAGTTTCTCGGCTTCTTCGGGCTCGGCCCGCTGAACGTGCTGGGGGATGAACGGTTCGTCACCTACGGCATCATCTTCGCAGGGCTCTGGCCGCAGACCGCCTATTGCATGATCCTGTATCTGACCGGCCTGAACGCCGTAGACCCCGAACAGATCGAGGCCGGACGTCTGGACGGCGCGAAAGGCGCGCGGATGCTGTGGCATATCATCCTGCCGCAACTGCGCCCCGCCACCTTCATCGCCTTCGTCGTGACCATCATTGGTGCGTTGCGGTCGTTCGACCTGATCTCAATCATGACACAAGGCGGCCCGTTCGGTTCGTCCCGAGTTCTGGCCTATTATATGTTCGAGGTCGCCCTGTCCGAATACGGTTTCCGCATGGGATATGGAGCCGCCATCGCGGTGATCCTTTTCCTGATCATGCTGTGCTTCATCGCCTATTTCCTCTGGTCGATGTATCGCGAAGAGAAGGGGCACTGAGATGTTTCCCAAACCCATCGAAAAACAACCCCGCGCGGCGCAGATCACCTATCAGGCCATGTTGCCCATTGCCCTGTTGCTGTGGCTCGGCCCGCTGCTGGCGGTTGCCCTGTTCTCGGTCAAACCGGCGGCGGATTTCACCAATGCTAACTATTGGGGGCTGCCCTCCAGCTTTGAGGGTGCCTTCAACTACGGGCAGGTGTTCTTCAACTCCGATATGCCGCGCTATCTGCTGAACTCGTTCATGATCACCGTTCCGACTGTGATCGGAGCCGTGGCGCTGAGCTGCATGACCGGCTTTGCACTAGGCATCTACAAATTCAAGTCGAACCTCTGGATCTTCTTCATGTTCGTCGCGGGCAACTTCGTACCGTTCCAGATCCTAATGGTCCCCGTTCGCGACCTGACGTTGGAATTGGGGCTCTACAACACCAAAACCGGGCTGGTCCTGTTCCACATCGCGTTCCAGACCGGGTTCTGTACCCTTTTCATGCGCAACTTCATCCGCGCCCTGCCCTTTGAACTGATCGAGGCTGCCCGTGTCGAAGGCATCAGCGAGGTCCGCATCTTTTGGTACGTGGTCCTGCCCCTGATGAAGCCCGCGATTGCGGCCCTCAGCGTGCTGATCTTTACCTTCATCTGGAACGACTACTTCTGGGCCGTTGTGCTGACCCAAGGCGCCGAAAGCCAGCCTGTCACGGCCGGGATCACCAGCTTCAATGCGCAATTCCGCGCCGCCTATCAATTGATGAGTGCCGGTTCCATCGTCGCGGCCCTGCCGCCGGTGGCCATGTTCTTCCTGATGCAGAAACACTTCATCGCGGGCCTGACCCTCGGTGCTGTAAAATAACGACAAACCAAAGGCTTGTCTCATGACCAAGATCACCTTTATCGGGGCCGGATCCACGATCTTCATGCAGAACATCGTGGGCGATGCCCTGCTGACCCCAGCTCTGGCCGACAGCCATTTTGCGTTGATGGACATCGATCCGCAGCGCCTGACTGAGAGCGAAACGGTGGCCCGCGCCATGATCCGCTCGGTCGGAACCGGTGCTACCGTCACCACCCACACGGATCGACGCGCGGCGCTTGATGGTGCCGATTTCGTCATTACCGCGTTCCAGGTCGGCGGGTACCAGCCCTGCACGGTGACTGATTTCGAAATCCCCAAGCAATACGGTCTGCGCCAGACCATCGCCGACACGCTGGGCGTTGGCGGCATCATGCGCGGTCTGCGCACCGTTCCCGTCCTTTGGGATGTAGCGCAGGACATGACGCAGCTTTGCCCCGACGCCACCCTATTGCAATACGTCAACCCGATGGCGATCAACACCTGGGCTTTGGCCGAACGGTTCCCGGCGCTAAAACAGGTCGGCCTGTGCCATTCGGTGCAGAACACGGTCGAGGAACTGGCCCACGACCTCGACCTGCCCAAAGACGAGTTCCGCTATAAGGTCGCAGGCGTCAATCACGTCGCGTTCTTCCTGCGGCTGGAACATCAGGGCCGCGACCTCTACCCCGCGCTGCGGCAGGGCTATGCCAGCGGCGCGCTGCCAAAACCGCCCTTACTCATGCCCCGCTGCCCCAACAAGGTGCGGTATGAGGTGATGGATCATCTGGGCTATTTCTGCACCGAAAGCTCGGAACATCTGGCCGAATACGTGCCATGGTTCATCAAGGACGGACGCGAAGACCTGATCGAGCAGTTCGGCATCCCGCTCGACGAATACCCCACCCGCTGCGTCGAACAGGTGGCAGGTTGGAGGGAACAGGCCAAAACCCTGACCGATGGTCGCGATATCGACGTGACTCGCAGCCACGAATTTGCCGCTGATCTGATGAACGCCATCGTCACCGATACCCCCTACACGGCCTATGGCAACCTGCCCAACACCGGCCAAATCCCGCAACTGCCGTTAGGTGCCGCGGTCGAAACCCCGTGCCTGGTCGATGCCAATGGCGTGCAACCCTCGGTCGTCACCGGCATCCCACCGCAACTGATCGCGCTGATGCGCACACAGATCAACGTGCAGGAACTGACCGTCCGCGCCTTGGCCGAGGAAAACCCCGAACACATCTACCACGCCGCGATGATGGACCCGCACACCGCCGCCGAACTGGACCTACGCCAGATCCGCAGCCTCGTCACCGATCTGCTGACCGCCCATGCCGACTGGCTGCCTGACTGGTGCCGCCCGGCGCGTGCCGCCTGATCTTCATCTTTTCACAAATACTCAATTCCAACCCCAGCCACGAAAAGCACAGTCCGAAATGAAAAAACGCCGCTCACAGCACTGGTACGGAAAACTCGACAAGGACGGGTTCATTCACCGCTCGTGGATGAAGAACCAGGGCTTTCCCGACCACGCCTTTGACGGGCGGCCCATCATCGGCATCTGCAACACATGGTCGGAACTGACCCCCTGCAATTCGGGCCTGCGCGATCTGGCCGAGGGCGTCAAACGCGGCGTGTGGGAGGCCGGAGGTTTCCCCGTCGAATTCCCCGTCATGTCACTGGGCGAGACCCAGATGAAACCCACCGCCATGCTGTTCCGCAATCTGCTGGCCATGGATGTCGAGGAATCCATCCGCGCCTACGGCATCGACGGCGTTGTTTTATTGGGTGGCTGCGACAAGACCACGCCGGGGCAGCTGATGGGCGCGGCATCGGTCGATTTGCCATCCATCGTTGTCAGTTCCGGCCCGATGCTGAACGGCAAGTTCAAGGGTAAAGATATCGGCTCTGGGACGGATGTCTGGAAATTCTCCGAGGACGTTCGTGCGGGCGAGATGACTCTGCAGGACTTCATGAACGCCGAATCCGGCATGTCGCGCAGTGCCGGGGTCTGCATGACGATGGGCACGGCGTCCACGATGGCCTCGCTGGTCGAGGCGATGGGCATGTCCCTGCCCACCAATGCCGCCCTTCCCGCCGTCGACGCGCGTCGCATGGCGCTGGCGCATCTGACCGGCAAGCGGATTGTCGAGATGGTGGACGAAGATCTCAAGCCCTCGGATATCCTGACCAATCAGGCGTTCGAAAACGCAATTCTGGCAAACGCAGCTGTCGGCGGCTCAACCAATGCGGTTGTGCATCTGCTGGCGCTGGCGGGTCGCGTCGGCGTGGACTTGACCCTGAAAGACTTTGAAATCGGGTCCGAAATCCCGCTGCTCGTGAACTGCATGCCCTCGGGCAAGTATCTGATGGAAGATTTCTGCTACGCCGGTGGCGTGCCGGTCGTTCTGAACGAACTCAAACCGTTCCTGCGCCCGGCAAAGACGGTTCTCAACAAAGACATCTCGGCGCATTACGAGGGGGCCGAGTGCTATAACACCGACGTCATCCGCCCCTTCGCCGATCCGGTCAAACCCGCCGCTGGCTTGCGCGTTCTGCGCGGCAACCTTGCGCCCAACGGCGCCATCGTGAAACCCTCGGCGGCAACGGATGAGCTGTTGGAGACCGAAGCTGAGGCGTATGTTTTCGAAAGCATCGAGGACCTCAAAGCCAATATCGACCGCGATGATCTGCCTGTCACAGCCGACACCATTCTGGTGCTCAAGGGCTGCGGCCCCAAGGGCTATCCCGGGATGCCCGAGGTCGGGAACATGCCGATCCCCGGCAAGCTGGTGAAAGAAGGCGTGCGCGACATGATCCGCATCTCGGACGCGCGCATGTCGGGCACCGCCTTTGGCACCGTGATCCTGCATGTCAGCCCCGAGGCACAGGCCGGCGGCACGCTGGCGCTGGTAAGAACCGGCGACCGTATCCGCGTTTCGGCCAGCAAGGGCGAGCTGGAACTGCTGGTTGACGAGGCCGAGCTTGCCACCCGCCGCGCCGCGTGGCAGCCGGATGATCCGCATTACACCCGGGGCTACGCCAAGCTTTATATCGACCATGTGCTGCAGGCCGATCAGGGGGCCGACCTCGATTTCCTCGTCGGCAAAGACACCCGCCTTGTGACCAGAGAGAGCCACTGATGGATCATCCCGCCACCTTCCACGACCTCGACGGAGCCTCGGTCTATATCACCGGCGGCGGCTCGGGCGTTGGTGCCGCACTCACGGATGGGTTCATGGCCCAGGGTGCCAATGTCGCCTTTATCGGCCGCTCGGATGCCAGCGCCTTTGTCGAACAGATGCGCGATAAACACGGGCGTGCGCCGCTGTTCCTGCAGGGCGACATGACCGACACCGAATTGCTGCATGCCACCATGGCCAAAGCCGCCGAGGTGCATGGCCCGATCAAGGTGCTGGTCAACAACGCCGCCAATGACAAGCGCCACGCGCTGGACGACACCACACCCGAGTTCTGGGACTGGATGATCGAGGTCAACCTCAAGGCCTATTTCTTTGCGTGCCAAGAGGCCGCGCGGCAGATGAAAGACGGCGGCTCGATCATCAATTTCAGCTCGATTAGCTATATGATGGGGAACGCAGGCTATCCGATCTACACCACGTCAAATGCCGGGATCACCGGCATGACCCGCTCGTTGGCGCGCGAGTTGGGGCCGAAGAACATCCGCGTCAACGCGCTGGCCCCGGGATGGGTTCTGACGCAGAAACAACTGGATATGTGGGCCACGCCCGAGGATCTGGCCGCACATCTGGACCGCCAGTGCCTGAAAGAACATCTGACGCCTGAGGACATGATCGCGCCGACGCTGTTTCTGGCGTCGGACGCCAGCCGTGCCATGACCGGTCAGTGCATGGCGGTCGATGGCGGCGTTGTGGTGACGGGGTGATGCAATGAACGTGGAATGGATCGCCGTCGATTGGGGAACCTCGAGCCTGCGCGTCTGGGCGATGCAGGGCGACACCGTTCTGGACAGCGCGCAGTCCGATAAGGGGATGGGCGGGCTCGCCAAGGGCGATTTTCAGGCCGCGCTGCTGGATCTGGTCGAAGGCTGGCTGGGCCCTGCCCCCATCGATGTGATCGCCTGCGGCATGGTCGGCGCGCGGCAGGGCTGGGTCGAGGCCCCCTACACCGCCGTGCCCACCGCGCCTGTACCCGGGGCTCCGATCCGCGTGCCGGACACGGACCCGCGCATCCGCGCCTTTGTGGTGCCGGGCCTGAAACAGCCCGATCCGGCGGACGTGATGCGTGGCGAGGAAACGCAGATCGCGGGCTATCTGGCCACGCGCCCCCATTGGGACGGCGTGATCTGCCTGCCCGGGACGCACACGAAATGGGCTCAGATCAGCGCCGGAGAGGTCATCAGCTTTCGCACCTTCATGACCGGTGAGATGTTCGAACTGCTGCGTGGCCAATCGGTGCTGCGGCACTCCATCGGCACCGGTTGGGACGATGAGGCCTTCGCCGAGGCCATAAGCGACGCGATGTCCAAACCGGAACAGCTTGCCGCGCGATTGTTCGGTCTGCGGGCGGCCGATTTGCTTCACGGGCAGGATGGCGACACCGCCCGCGCCCGCCTGTCGGGCCTGCTGATCGGGGTCGAACTGGCGGCAGCCCGGCCCTATTGGCTGGGACAGCAACTGGCCATCATCGGGGCTGACGGGCTGTCTGCCGTCTATGCGCAGGCCCTGCAGCAACAAGGCGCGCCGTCCGAGACCATCACCGCAACGCAGGCCACTCTGGCGGGCCTGTCGCAAGCCCGAACCCTGACGAGGCAAACCGCATGAGCCGTCCCATCATCGCCATCCTGCGGGGCCTGCGCCCGACCGAGGCCGCCGCCATTGGCCATGCCCTGATCGACGCAGGCATCGACCGGATCGAGGTACCGCTGAATTCACCCCACCCGCTGGACAGCATCGGCATTCTGGCGCGCGAATGCGGCGACCGGGCGCTGATCGGCGCCGGCACCGTTCTGACCCCGGATCAGGTTCAGGCCGTGGCCGATGTGGGCGGCAAGCTGATCGTGTCGCCCAACGCGGAGGCCGACGTGATCCGCCGCACAGCAGCGCTGGGGCTGCAAAGCTGGCCGGGCATCTTCACCCCGACCGAAGCCTTCGCCGCGCTGGCCGCCGGGGCCACTGGCCTGAAACTGTTCCCCGGATCAATGGCGGGACCTGCGGGCCTGTCGGCCCTGCGCGCGGTGCTGCCAGCGGGCACACAGGTCTTTGCCGTCGGCGGCGCGGGGCCTGAAAATTTCGGCGAATGGCTTGCGGCCAGTGCTGATGGGTTCGGCATCGGCTCGGCGCTTTATAAACCGGGCCTGACGGTGGACGAGGTCGCCGACCGCGCCCGCCGCCTCGTCTCTGCCTATGACGAGGCCGCCGCATGAGTCAGGTCTTTGACGACCGCCCCTGCAAGTTGGGCGAGGGGCCGCTATGGCATCCCGAACGCAAACAACTGTTCTGGTTCGACATCTTCGCCAAACGCCTGATGACCCGCGAGGGCGATGCCGCCCGGGCCTGGCAATTCGGCGAGCATGTCTCGGCTGCCGGATGGGTGGATCGGGACACGCTGCTGGTCGCCTCGGAAAACGGGCTGTGGCGGTTTGGGCTGTCGAATGGCGACCAAACGCTGGTTGCAGCGCTTGAGGACAACAACCCCGCAACACGTTCGAATGACGGGCGGGCCGACCCTTGGGGCGGGTTCTGGATCGGGACGATGGGCAAGCATGCCGAACCGGGCGCGGGCGCGATCTATCGCCTGTGGCGCGGGGAACTGCGGCAGTTGGTGTCGGATGTGACCATCTCGAACGCGATCTGCTTCGCTCCGGACCGGTCCTGCGCTTACTATGCCGACACGGCGACACAGCAGGTGATGCGCCAACCGCTGAACCCGGAAACCGGCTGGCCCGAGGGCCAAGCCTCCGTGCATCTGGACCTGCGCGCCGAGGGGCTGAACCCCGACGGAGCGGTTGTCGACGCGGCGGGCAACCTGTGGGTGGCGCAATGGGGCGCAGCGCGGGTTGCGGCCTATGACCCAACAGGGCAGTTCCTACGGGCGGTTTCGTTCGAGGCCGCCCATACCTCGTGCCCCGGCTTTGGCGG
Organism: Ruegeria sp. CJ3; assembly: GCF_056536725.1. Lineage (NCBI taxonomy): Bacteria > Pseudomonadati > Pseudomonadota > Alphaproteobacteria > Rhodobacterales > Roseobacteraceae > Ruegeria > Ruegeria sp. CJ3. Next base: position 106,775 of record NZ_JBQFQE010000007.1, on the reverse strand, counting down.
GGATGATCTGACCACGCTTTACTGCACCACCGCCCGTCAGGGGCTGGATGCCGAGGCGCTGGCGCAGCAACCCAGCAACGGCATGACCTTCTCGGCGCCCGGTGCGGGTCAGGGTCAAGCGGAACATCAGGTGATCTTATGAAACCGGAACTTGGCGTCTGCTACTACCCCGAACACTGGCCCGAAGAGATGTGGGCACAGGATGCCGCCCGCATGGTCGAAACCGGCCTGACATGGGTGCGCATCGGCGAGTTCGGCTGGAGCCGGATGGAACCCACCCCCGGAGACCTGCAGTTCGGCTGGCTGGATCGCGCCATCGACACGCTGGGCGCGGCGGGGCTGAAAGTGGTGCTGGGCACACCGACCGCGACGCCGCCACGCTGGATGCTGGACCGGCATCCGGACATGCTGGCGGTGGATGCGCAGGGGGCCGCACGTAAGTTCGGCTCGCGCCGGCATTATTGCTTTAGCCACGTCGGCTATATCGAAGAATGCGCCCGCATCGCGCGGCTGATGGGCGAACGCTATGGCCGCAACCCTCATGTCGCTGCGTGGCAGATCGACAATGAATATGCCTGCCACGAAACCACCGTCAGCTATAGCCGCCCCGCTCTGCTGGCGTTTCGGGCTTGGTTGGAGGTGCAGTATGGTTCTATCGAAGAACTGAATGCGGCGTGGGGCAATGTGTTCTGGTCGATGGAGTACACCAGCTTTGACCAGATCGACCTGCCCAACCAGACCGTGACCGAGCCCAACCCGGCTCATGTGCTGGCCTTCCGCCGGTTCAGCTCAGATCAGGTGGTGGCGTTCAACAAGGCGCAGGTGGACGCGCTGCGCCCGCTGACCGAAGCGCCGTTGCTGCACAACTATATGGGTCGGGTGCTGGAATTCGACCATTTCGCGGTGGGCGACGATCTGGATATCGCCACATGGGATAGCTATCCCATCGGCTTCCTGTCCGACCGGCTCGAGGCGGACGAGGCGCACAAGACCGCCTTTCTGCAGCAGGGCGACCCCGACATGCAGGCCTTTCACCACGATCTGTACCGCGCGGTCGGACGTGGCCGCTGGTGGGTGATGGAGCAACAACCCGGCCCGGTAAACTGGGCCCCTTATAACCCTGCCCCCCTGCCGGGCATGGTGCGCCTGTGGTCGCTTGAAGCCGTGGCCCATGGGGCCGAGGTAGTCAGCTATTTCCGCTGGCGGCAGGCTCCGTTCGGGCAGGAACAGATGCATGCCGGGCTTTTGACCCCTGACAATGTCGCCGCGCCCGCTCTGGCCGAGGCGCGGCAGACCGCTGATGATCTGGCCGCCCTTGGCGCGGTCGAACCCGCCCCTGCGCCGGTGGCCATCGTGTTCGATTATGCCTCGGACTGGGCTTGGGCCACGCAACCGCAAGGGGCCGGGTTCGATTACTTCCGGCTGGTGTTCTCGGCCTATCGCGCGCTGCGGCGGGCTGGGCTTTCGGTGGATTTCCTGCCCGCCAACAATACCGGGGCCAAGCGTTACAAGCTGATCCTCGCCCCCGGTCTGGCGGTGGCGGGCGATCTGGAACAACGCCTGCGTGCCTGTTCCGATCTCGCGATTCTGGGGCCGCGTACCGGGGCGATCACCCATGATTTCCAGATCCCCGAGGCGGGCCGTCCGGGGCTGGAGACCCTTGATTGCCATGTCGACCTGATCGAAACCCTGCCGCCCTCGATCCGCCGAGAGGTGACGGGCGGCGGCGCGGCGCAACACTGGATCGAACGCCTGTCAGGCACCACGCCTGATCTGCTGACCTTTGCCGAGGGCAACCCGGCGCTAAAAGGGACCGATACTCTCTGGTATCTGCCCGGGTTCCCGGACGAAGCCCTATGGGACCGGATCGTTGCCATGGCCGCCGCGCAGACTGGGCTGGACCTGTTCCCGATGCCACCGGGACTGCGGCGGCGTGAGACGGCATCCCATGAGGTGCTTATCAATTACAACGCCGCGCCCGTTGTCTGGGAGGGGCAACAGATCGACGGCTGCGATGTCCTGTTCCGTGCGCGCAGCGCGGGCGGATCATAAGGCTAGATAACGCTAACATAACCTGCTAGGTGGCATGGCGCCGGTCACGCCCCAGCAGGTTGCAATGATGACATACACCCGTTCAGACTTCCCCTCAGGTTTCCTGTTTGGCGCAGCGGAACTTGCCCCCATTACGCGCGGGTTTGACAGCTATCGTTTTACCATCCGCTGGGCCGATAGCTTTGAGGATGGCAAGGCGCTGGACCCCCACGCGAGGCGGGTCGATCAGATGCTGGAACATGGCCTGCGCCCCTGCCTTGTGCTGGATCATGCGACGCTTCCCGACGCGCTCGGGGATCTTGGAGGCTGGCGCAACCGGGATATGGCGGACCGGTTCGCTGACTTCGCTGAAACCATTGCAGTACGGCTGGGCGACCGCGTGTACAGCGTGGCCCCGGGATGCCCGTCGCCCAAAACCACCGATCCGCGCACCGAGGCCCGCTGCCTGCATCACCAGTTGCTTGCCCATGGTCGGGCCATCCAGACCATGCGCAGCTATGGGATGGCCAATCTGGGTTTTGAGTTGGGATGCAACGACCCGGACTTGCTGACAGTTGTGACCGGCCACGGCTACTCGGCTGCGCTTCTGGACCGGTTAGAGGCCGCCCTGCCCCGGGCGTGGCAGGATGATCTGACAACCATTGCCCAACCGGTCGACTGGTGCAGCGTGACCGTGAACACCGCCGACGCCCCGGCGTTGCTGTCCAAAGTGCACCACCATTCAAAGGCCCTGCCACTGGTTGTCACCTTTGCCGATGGCGCACCCGGTCCCGCGCTGGAGGTCGTGCATCGGGCGCTGGCCAGCGGCATTCCACTTCAGAATGCGATACTGCCCGGCGATACCCTGCCCGAGGCCCTGAACAAAGGCGATCAACCCGCCCCCTGGGTGCAGCCTCAGGGTCATCTGCACGCGCATTGGAACCTTGTGGCGGATATCGGTGGCACCAACACCCGGCTGGGGGTTGTCACCAATGGCGAACTCACCGACCTGCGCAAGCACCCGACCGGCGCATTGGCCGATCTGCGTCGGGCGCTGCAAGGGCTGCGGGACGAGATCGGCACCGATCCGCGCGCCGTCGTGGCTGCCGGGGCCGGGCCGGTACGCGATGGTTCGATCCAATTGACCAACGCCAATCTGCTCTTGTCCGAAGACGAGCTCGCCCGCGCCACCGGCGCGCGGCATACCTTCGTGATAAACGACTTTACCGCCGCTGCGTGGTCGGTGGCCGAGATCACCGGCGATCAGGTCGAAGTGCTGCAGGGAGAGGCCAGCCCGCCCATGGGCACCCGGCTGGTCGTGGGGCCCGGAACCGGTCTGGGCGTCGGAGCCTTGTTGTATTCCGAGGGTCATTTTCACACCGTCTCGGGCGAAGGTGGTCACATGGGCCTGTCACCGCGCCACAGTGACGAGGTCGACGTTTTCGCCGCCGCGCGCCGCATCGCGCCCGAGTGTTTTTTCGACGACAGCCTCGCGCTCGAGGCCGAGATGTTCCTGAGCGGCACCGGCCTGCCGATCCTCTATCAGGCCGTCGGCATGGCCGAGGGCCAGACCTGCGCGGCGCGATCCGCCAAAGAGATTCTGCAGGACGCGCAGGACGGAACCGACCCCTGCGCCGTTCGGGCCGCGCGCATGTTTACCGAGCATCTGGGCGCGATCATGGGCGATCTGGCCGTCGCACTGGTGCCCACGGGCGGCGTGTTTCTGGTGGGTGGCGTGGCCGAGAAAAACCGCTGGCTGTTCGGGCAGGATTTCCTGCGCGCCTTCAACGCGGGCGGGCGGTTCGCGGCGTTGCGTCAGGGGATGGACCTTTATGTCTCGGAACAGCATGAGTTCGGCATTGTTGGCGCTAACAATTTCTGCAAGAATGCGCTCGCGCGCTGAATGATGGGAAAGGATGGCGGAATGATCCTGTGCTGCGGAGAAGCCCTGATCGATATGATCGCCGCCCCCACCATGTCTGGCGAACAAGGGTTCGTGCCGCATTCCGGGGGCGCGATCTTCAACACCGCCATCGCCTTGGGTCGATTGGATGTGCAGGCTGGGCTGCTGACCGGCCTGTCGACGGATATGTTTGGCCAGCAGTTAACCGCCACACTACAGATCAGCCATGTCTCGACGAGCCACGTCATCCGCTCGGACCGCCCCACGACGCTGGCCTTCGTGCAGCTTCAGGACGGCCACGCAACCTATAGTTTTGTTGACGAAAACTCGGCCGGTAGGATGCTGCAGCCCGAAGATATGCCCGATCAGCTGCCGGGCGTCTCGGCGCTGTATTTCGGCGGCATCAGCCTGGCCTGCGAACCCTGCGCCGACGCCTACGCCGCGCTACTGGAGCGACACGGGACGGACCGTGCGGTGATGCTGGACCCCAATATCCGACCGGGGTTCATCAAGGACCAGACCCGTTACCGGACGCGTCTGAACCGGATGATCGCACAGGCCGATATCATCAAGGTTTCCGACGAGGATCTGGACTGGATCATTCCCGGCCCCGAACCTCACGCCGAGAAAATCCCGCTGCTGCTGCAAGCCGGGCCGTCGGTTGTGATCGTGACCAAAGGCAGCGACGGCGCGACGGGCTATCTTGCCGACGGGTCCGAGGTCTCGGTTCCGGTTCAGAAGGTCGAGGTCGTCGATACCGTCGGCGCCGGCGACACGTTCAACGCGGGCGTTTTGGCACAGCTTGATCGCGCCGGGCAGCTGACGAAAACAGCGCTGCAGTCCCTGCCGACAGAGGCCCTGCGGGCTACGTTAGAACTGGGCGCGCAGGTGGCCGCCGTAACCGTATCCCGTGCCGGGGCAAACCCGCCCTGGGCGCATGAACTTTAACGAGCAGAAAACCATGAAACGATCCGATATCAACCGCATCAAGACCGAGGCGCAGGCCTTTATTCAATCCTTCGGGGCCGTGTTGCCGCCCTTTGCCGATTGGTCGCCCGATGAGATGCGCAGCGACAAGGCGGCGGGCATCCGTGGCCGCGGGCTGGGCTGGGATATTACTGATTATGGACAAGGCCGGTTCGATGAGTTGGGTCTGTTCCTGTTCACCCTGCGCAACGGCGATGTGAACGACCTGAGCCATGGGCGCGGGATGCTCTATGCCGAAAAACTGCTGATCTCGCGCGACAAGCAGCTCTCGCCGATGCATCGCCACATCCTGAAGGCTGAAGACATCATCAACCGCGGCGGCGGTGATCTGGTGATGGAGATTTATGCCTCGGACCCCGATGGCGGTATCGACCGCGACACGCCCGTGGTTGTGCCCAGCGACGGGTGCGCCGTTACCATCCAGCCAGGCGAATTGCTGCGCCTGAAGCCAGGCGAAAGCGTCACCCTGATGCCCGGCATCTGGCACGCCTTCTGGGCCGAGCAGGGCGATTGCCTGATTGGTGAGGTCTCGACGGTCAACGACGACCGCACCGACAACGTCTTCAAAGACCCAATCCCGCGCTTTGCGACCATCGAGGAAGACGCCGCCCCCGATTTCCTGCTGGTCGCGGACTACTAAGCTCTGACCGCAAAACAAAACCGCCCCGGCCTGCACCGGGGCGGTTTTTTGCGTTCAGGCCTTGCGCCTTAGCTGCGGCCCTTCCACGGCACCAGCCAGTTCTCGGCCTTGCGCATCAGGATGTCGATGCCATAGCCAATCACGCCGATCAGAACGATCCCCATGATGACGATATCCGTCAGCTGGAACTTGGACGCCGCGATGATCATCATCCCGGCCCCTTTCTGCGCCGCGACCAGTTCGGCGGCCACAACCGTCCCCCAGCAGACGCCCATGGCCACGCGGGCACCCGTGAAAATCTCGGGCAGGGAATTGGGCACGATCACATAGCGCATGATCTGCCATTTCGACGCCCCCAACGAATAAGCCGCGTGGATTTTCGAGATATTCACCCCCGAAACCCCTGCCCGCGCCGCGATGGTCATGATCCAGAGCGCCGCAAGGAACAGCAGGACGATCTTGCCCGTCTCCCAGATGCCGAACCAGATGATCACCAGCGGGATCAGCGCCAGTGGCGGAACGGGCCGCATGAACTCGACGATCGGATCGAACCAGCCGCGGAACCAGCCTGACAGACCCATGGCATAACCCAGCGGGATCCCGACCAGCGCACCCGCCACGAACCCGGCAATCACGCGCAGCAGGGACCAGCCCAGATGCTGCCACAGCGAGAAGTTCTGATAGCCCTCGCTGGCGATTTCAAAGAACCGCGCCACGACAGTTTCCGGTGCAGGCAACCAGATCGGGTTCATCTGCAGGCCCTGCTTGGGCGTAAAGCTGATCGCACCCTTGCCCGTCAGCGCCACCGTGCCGTCACCCGCATCGACCCTGTCATCGGGGCCAATCGGAATCCCGTTGATGGCGATGATCTTGGCCCCGTCCTTGCGTTTGGCCTCGTCATTCTTGTCAAACAGAATGGTCGAGGATCGCCCCGCCGGTGCGGCAAAGGCATCATCCTTGGCAAAACCGGTTCCGGGCTCGACTTCGAAATCATCGACCTCTTCACCAAAGGCCGGGACGCGGACGAAGACCGTCGCCTCATCCGTGGTGCCATCGGCGTTTTCCAAGGTGTACGTGAACTGCGTCTCGCCCACGAAGGGGCCCGGCACGTGGATCGGGAACAATTTGGACCCGGTAAAGGCGGCCCAGATCACAAAGATCACCAGAACCGAGATGATCGATGCGGCCCGATCCGCCCGCACGGCGCTTTCGTCGCCGAAGGTGACGGTCTTCAGACTGGTGAAGTCCTGACGTGCATGTAGGCCACGCCGCAAGGCGTAGACGATGAAAAAGGCGCCCGCAAACAGCCCGACATAGAAAAGAAGAACAATCATCCCGCCTGCTCCGTCCGACCCATGATTTCCTCTTCCATCTCCCAGATCATCGACAGAATCTCATCGCGCTTTTCGGCAAACCCCTCGGATTTCTTGACGTCGCGCAGGTCCGCATTCACGCCGCGCTCGGCAAAGGGCAGGTTGTATTCGCGGTGAATCCGGCCCGGTCTGGGGGCCATCACGATCAGGCGTTCGCCCAGCAACAGCGCCTCTTCGACCGAGTGCGTGATCAGGATGATGGTCTTGCCGGTTTCCTTCCACAGCTTGAGCACCAGTCCCTGCATCTTTTCCCGGGTCAGCGCGTCCAACGCGCCCAGCGGTTCATCCATCAGGATCACGTCCGGCTCATTCGCCAGACAGCGCGCCAGCGCCACCCGTTGCTGCATCCCGCCAGATAGCTCGTAAACCGCCTTGTCCTTGAAATCCTGCAGACCCACAACCTCAAGCAGATGGTCCGAAATCTTGTCGCGGTCGGCCTTGGGCATACCCTTCATGCGCGGGCCAAACTCGACATTCTCGCGCACGTTCATCCACTCGAACAGCGCCCCTTTCTGGAACACCATGCCGCGTTCCGCGTCCGGGCCTTTGACCAGATGGCCGTTCAGTTCGATCTGGCCCGATGTGGGGGCCAGAAATCCCGCGACGATATTCAGCAACGTGGTCTTACCGCAACCTGACGGGCCAAGCACCGACATCAGCTCACCTTCCTTCAGGCTGAGCGAGACATCCTGCAGTGCCTGGACCGATGAGCCGTTGGGCAGGTCAAATCGCATGGACAAATCGACAATGTCCAGTTCGGGCATCCTGTTTCCTTCCTGCGTCCATAGCCAAGGACCGGCCCAATCACAGGGCCGGTCGCAATAAGCATCTTGCGTGCTTTAGTTATTCGCTGCCGTCAGCGGCGCCGCATTCACGGCCCCGTCATAGGAATCCAGCGCGGCCTCGATGCTGCCTGCGGACACAAAGACGTTGGCAACGCCCTTCATGAACTCCTGCGCGCCGCCGCCCAGCCATTTGTCAGACAGCTGTTCATCGACCGAGGGGAAGGTGAAGGTGGCAATGGTGGCCTCGGCATCCGCCGGGTCCATACCCGCATCCTTGGCGATCACTGGCAGCATTTCATCCTTGCTGTCGCCCGCGTTCCACTTGGCGTTGGCATCCGCCGTGACCTTAAGGAATTTCGACAGAAGTTCGGGTTCTTCCTCGATAAAGCCGGACGGTGCGCTGGTGACGTCAAAGACGAGGATGCCCAGCTCTTCTTTCTCGGTCCCGGTCAACAGGATGTTGCCATGTTCGACCATGCGGCGCAGCGCGCCACCCCAGCCGCAGACCATGTCCAGATTGCCCTGCGCAAAAGCTGCCGCGCCATCGGCGGGGGCCATGTCCACGATCTCCATCGAGCCGACATCGACGCCGAAATGACCCATCTGCGACAGGAAACCGTAATGCGCCGCGGTGCCGATCGGCACACCAACCTTCTTGCCGTTCAACTCGCCCGCGTTGGTCTTGTCGATCTCCAACGCTTCGGCCACGACGCAGTTGTCATTGTCGGAATAACTGACCGCGACATCGACGATCTGAATATCCTGACCCGCCGAGGTCGTCACCACGAAGGGCGGCACACCCTGGCTGACCGCGATCTGCACGTCACCGGACGCCATCGCCGCAGACATCGCCGTGCCGGTGTCGAACGACACCCAGTTGATCTTGACGCCAAGTTCTTCTTCATAGGTCCCGTTTGCCTTGGCATATTGGAACGGCATCGGCCATTCGAGGAAATATGCAACCGTAATCTCGTCCAGCGCCGCCGCCTGCGAAGCGGTCAGTGCTGCAATTCCGGCAAAGGTGGTTGTGAGCAGTTTTCTCTTGATCATTTTGACTATTTTCTCCCTGCTGGTCCCGTCTGTCCGATTATTCTCTGACTTCGGACTCCGGATCAGTGCAGAAACCATAAGCGGAGGGGGGCGGAATCGTGAAACAAAAAACCTGTTGCGGAAAAAGCGAAACTTTGTTTCGCTTTTGACTTAGGCATTTTTTGTTTTGGGGAACCGCCGGTGGCACAAAAATCACTCAGCCTCAGATGGCTGGAAGTGTTTCAGCTGATTTCCAAGCTCGGGTCAATCCAGAAGGTTTCGGCCGAGACCGGGCTGTCGATCAGCACCGTCTCGAACCATTTGCGCAGTCTGGAAAAGGCACTGGATGTGGAACTGGTGGATCACAGCCGCCGCCCCATGGGCCTGACACCGGCAGGCACGGTGTTTTCCCGCCACGTGCAGGAAGGGCTGATGGCCCTCAGGCGCGGGGAGGCCGAGTTGCGGTCAGGTAGCTGGCAACATGCGACCGATCTGAGGCTGGGGCTGATTGACGACTTCGACAGCCGGGTCGCGCCCGAGCTGTTTCGGTATCTGTCCGCGACGCTGCCCCGCTGCAGTTTTCGCCATTTCACCCGGCCCAGCCACGAAATCATCGACAAGCTGCAGTCCCAGAAGCTGGACGCCGGAGTGGCGACGCGACCGGCGGGGCATGTGGAGGGTCTGGTGGAATTCCCGCTGCTGCGCGACCCCTTCATCGTGATCCTTCCGCCGTCGTATGACGGTCAGGTCGAAGGGCTGCTGAACGCTGAAACCAACTTGCCGCTGCTGCGCTATTCGCGCGATCACACCATCGGCAAGCTGATCGAGATGCAGTTGACACGCAGCAAGATCAACCTGCCCAACCGGTTCGAGCTTGAATGCAACCAGTCGATCATCGGGCTGGTTGCCGAGGGCAGCGGGTGGGCGATCACCACCGCGGCCAGCTATTACCGGGCCCGGCGGTTTCATGACAACACCCGCGCCCTACCCTTTCCCGGCAAAAGCTTTGCCCGCACGGTGTCTCTGTTCACCACAAACGTCTATCCCCCGACAACCACGCGGCTGATACACAAGACGCTACAGAATCTGATCCGCCAGCATGTGACCGCGCCCATGAATGAACGCTTTGCCTGGCTGAACGAAGATTTCCGGACCCTGCAGACACCGGCCTGACGGGATCTTGCCTTGCGGCGAAATATCGAAGTTATCTTCCGGCTTTTTCGAAACCATAAGCCGGTCCTTGACCCGCAGGGCCTTAGCGCTCTGATTAGCCGTGACCTGCGAGGCCCGCCGTCTGGCCGCGCATATGCCCAAACCCAACCAACGGCCCCGCGACCTGCTGATCTTCCATCAGGCCCGGGGCTCAGATCAGGACAGCTTGATGCATCTTTCCCGTTTCCCCCGCGTTTTTCTTGCCCACCTGCCAACCCCGTTGGAGCCGATGGAGCGTCTGTCCGATGCTCTGGGCGTCGAGATTTGGATCAAGCGCGATGATTGCACCGGGATGTCCACGGGCGGCAACAAGACCCGCAAGCTGGAATTCCTGTTCGGCGAAGCAATTGAACAGGGCGCAGATATGGTGATGACGCAGGGCGCGACCCAGTCGAACCACGCGCGCCAGACCGCCGCCTTTGCCGCCCGGCTGGGGCTGAAATGCCATGTCCTGCTGGAAGACCGCACCAGCTATAACAACGCCAATTATAACAACAATGGCAACGTGTTGCTGGATCATCTGCATGGTGCCACCACCGAGAAGTTCCCCGGTGGCCACGACATGCCCGCCGAGATGGAACGCGCCGCCGAAAAGAAACGCGCCGAGGGGCACAAGGTCTATGTCATCCCCGGCGGTGGCTCGAACCCGACCGGGGCGTTGGGCTATGTGAACTGTGCGCTGGAACTGGTCAGTCAGGCCAATGATGCCGATCTGCGGATCGACCGCGTGGTCCATGCCACCGGTTCATCCGGCACGCAGGCCGGGCTGGTGACGGGGCTGTGCGCCATGAAAACGGGCATTCCGGTGCTGGGCATCGGCACCCGCGCGCCGCAGCCGAAGCAAGAACAGATGGTCTATGATCTGGCCTGCAAGACGGCCGAGAAGCTGGGGTGTCCCGACGTGGTACGGCGCGAGGACGTGATGGCCAATACCGATTATGTGGGCGAAGGCTATGGTCTGCCGACCGAGAGCGGCATTGAGGCGATCCGGATGTTCGCCGAACTTGAAGGCATCCTGCTGGACCCGGTCTATTCGGCCAAAGGCGCGGCAGGTCTGATCGATCTGGCCCGCAAGGGCACGTTCAACGGCGAACGTCTGGTGTTCCTGCACACAGGCGGGTCGGTCGGTCTGTTCGGCTATGATTTCGCCTTCGATCACGCCGATCGCTGGGTCAATCTGTAAATGCTGGGGCTCGTCCTGCATCAGGCACGCGTATGACCCGCCGGGTTGTAGGCATATTGGGCGGCATGGGTCCCGAGGCAACCATCCTGTTGCAACAGCGGCTGCTGGACACGGTGCAGGCGCGCGACGACTCGGATCACCTGCCCCTGCTGATTGATATGAACCCGCAGGTGCCATCCCGTATCGCCCATCTGATCGAGGGCACCGGCACCGATCCCGCCCCGGTTCTGGCCGACATGGCGCGCGGGCTGGAACGATCGGGGGCCACCGCTCTGGCGATGCCCTGCAACACGGCGCATCACTATGCGGCGCAGATCGAACAGGCGGTCTCGGTCCCATTTCTGCATATGGTCGATCTGTCCGTCGAAGAAGCCGCGCAAATGCTGCCGCCCGGCAGTCAGATCGGCATCCTCGCCTCTCCGGCGATGAGAAAGGTCGGCGTGTTCGATGCACCTTTGGCGCGCGCGGGTCTTGCCGCGCTCTGGCCCGGGAATGAAGACCAGATGCTGGGCGTAATCCGGCGCATCAAGGCGGAAGGAGCAACCGCGAATACGCTGAAGACGCTCTCTGCCGCCGCAGATGATCTGACCCGGCGCGGGGCAGAGCTGCTGCTGGTGGCCTGTTCCGAGTTCTCGCTGCACACGCGCAACCTGTCCGCAGGGCCACCCGTCCTCGATACCGTCGACGTTCTGACCCGCGCCATTCACGCCCACAGCCTGCCCCGTTGAGGTTTCTCCATGGCCGTCACCTATCTGAAAACCGCCCAGCCGCGCCCTGAAACCGAGAACACCGATATCCACGACATCGTGGCGATCATGCTCTCGAACATCGCGCGCGACGGCGAAGACGCGGTCCGGCGCTATGCCCAAAAGCTGGACGGCTGGACCGGAGATTTCGTCCTGTCCGACGCCGCGCGCAAAGCGGCCTGTGACCGGGTGCCCGATGCGGTCAGGGAAGACATTCGTTTCGCCCATGCAAACATCCGCCGCTTTGCCGAGGCGCAGATGGCCACGGTTCAGGACTGCGAGGTCGAGGTGATGCCGGGCCTGATCGCCGGGCAAAAGCAAATCCCCATCTCAAGCGCGGGCTGCTACGTGCCCGGCGGGCGCTATAGCCATATCGCCAGCGCGCTGATGACCATCACAACGGCCAAGGTCGCGGGGGTGCCGCATATCACCGCCGTCTCACCCCCCCGCCCTGACACGGGGATTCCCGATGCCATCGTCTATGCCATGGACCTTGCTGGTGCAGACCTGATCCTGAACCTTGGCGGTGTGCAGGGGATCGCGGCCATGGCCCACGGCCTGTTCGGCGCGCGCCCGGCGGATATTCTGGTCGGCCCCGGAAACGCTTATGTCGCCGAGGCCAAACGGATGCTGTTCGGCAAGGTCGGCATCGATATGTTCGCAGGTCCCACGGATTCGCTGGTGATTGCCGATCAAACCGCGCCGGTTGAAACCGTTGCCTGGGATCTGGTCAGCCAGGCGGAACACGGCACCGACAGCCCGGTCTGGCTGGTCAGCACCGACAAGGCGCTGGCCCAAGGGGTGATAGCCCGCGTCGGCACCCTGATCGACAGCCTGCCCGAACCCAATGCCTCCGCCGCGCGAGCGTCATGGCGCGACCGCGCCGAGATCGTCCTGTGCGACACCCGGGAAGAGGCCGCGCAGGTGGCTGACCGCTACGCGCCCGAACATCTGCAGGTTCTGGCCGACGATCCGGATTGGTGGCTGGATCGGCTGTCGGCCTATGGCTCATTGTTTCTGGGAGCCGAGACAACGGTGGCTTTCGGCGATAAGACCTCGGGGCCCAACCATGTCCTGCCCACCAGCGGCGCGGCGCGGTACACCGGCGGGCTGTCGGTGCACAAGTTCACCAAGACCGTGACCTGGCAACGCTGCACTCCGCTGGCCTCGCAAGAACTCGCCCGGCGCACCGCGCGGATCAGCCGTATGGAGGGCATGGAAGGCCACGCCCGCGCCGCAGAGTTGCGGCTTTGAGCCCTGCCCGATCTGAAAGGGCGCGCGACAGACGGCAGTTCCGGCATAGGCAGAGCAAATTTTCGATGATTGCAGATACGAGATTTTGAAATCAAAATTCTCAATGATTATGTTTATGGTTCAAACAGCCCTGATCGCAGAAGACCCCGAATGCCAAGGAATACCGCACCCAAGGACCTTAGCCTCAGATGGCTTGAACTGTTCCAGATCTGTGCCCACAAGGGTTCGCTTCAGGCAGCAGCGCAAGAGACCGGGCTGACCGTCAGCACGGTCTCGCACCATTTGCGCAATCTCGAGGATCATCTGGGCGTCGAGTTGTTCAATCACACCCGCAGGCCGATGGTGTTGACGCCAAAGGGGCAGGCCTTTCTGCGCAATATCGACGGCGCACTGCAGCAAATCCGCAAAGCGAAAGCCGAAGCCTCGGCCGGAAGCATTGCTGACGCGAGTTATCTGAGGCTAGGAACGATCGAGGATTTCGACAGCGACGTGATGCCAGAGCTGGCAGTTTTTCTGTCAGCGAACATGCCCGGCTGCGATTTCATGTACCAGACCGACACAAGCCACGCGATCATCAGGATGTTGCGTGACAGGCAACTGGATCTTGGCATTTCGGCCCCGCCCGACGAGAAGATGCGGGACCTGCAGGACCGCCCGCTGCTGCGCGATCCGTTCGTGATCGTTCTGCCGCGCGGGGTCGATCCGTCGCTGGCCGATATCGTCGAAGGCCGCGCGAACCTGCCGTTCCTGCGGTTTTCGGGCAATCTGGTCATTGCGCGGCAAATCGAAACTCAACTGCGCAGGATGGGCCTTACATCGCCTCACCGGTTTGAATGCAGCAACAGCCAGACCTTGATGGCGATGGTTGCCGCCGGTGCTGGGTGGGCCATCACCACGCCGCTTCTGTTTGCCCGGGCCAAACGTTTCCAACCTGATCTGCGGATGCACCCGTTTCCGGGCAAAAGCTTTGCCCGCACACTGGCCCTTGTGGCGACACCTGATTGTTCGCGATCGGTCATCGAACTGGTCGACACCAAAACGCGGTCGTTGATCCGCAACCGCATCCTGGCACCGCTACATGCCCAAATCCCGTGGCTGGTGGATGAGTTTGAGCTGATCCGCTAGGCTCAGCCGTCGATGATGTTGAACCGGTCCCTGATCTGCCGGTCCTGCTGATCGGAAAGATAGCTGGGTCTGTGGTCCCGCAGAATCTGTTGCGCGCGCTGTCGGGCACGGCTGCGCGCATCCAAAGCGCCACTCTCGGCCCAGGCCCGGGGTTCCTCGCGGTTGGCAAGCGAAGGATAGAAATAGTCGCGCTCCATCGCAGCAAAAGTGTGCGACGATCCCAGAAAGTGCCCCTCACCCAGTACGGCGTCGCATATTGGGCCGAACGCCAGATTTTCCTCGGTCACCTCAATCCCTCGCAACGCACGGTAGGTGTTCGAGTGCATTTCATCATCCAGAACAAACCCTTCAAAACTGACGCCAAGCAATGAGGCCGTCATGCCCGAGCTTTCATAGATCAGATTACCACCGGCCAGCGCAGCTGCCATCGAGGTCAGCCCCTTTTCCATGCCATATTGCGCGTCGATTGCCTTGGCATCGGTCATTGAACAAGCCACGCCCGAGGGCAGACCCAGCCAGTTCGACAACTGCGCGGATGCGGCGTTCAGCACCGCTGTTTCGCCGCTGCCACCGGAAAACGCGCCGGTGCGCAGATCGATCACCAACGGCCAGTTCGAGAACACCATCGGGAACCCGGGCCGGATCGCGTGGACCATCACCAGACTGGCCAGCGTTTCGGCTAAAGACTGGGCCAGGAAACCTGCCAGCGTCGCCGGCGCTGTCGCCCCGGCCTGCGCGGCGGTAATGCATGAGATCGGAATGTTGTGGTCGATACAGGCATAGACAACCGCTACCGCATCTTCGCCATAGCGCATCGGCGAGATCACAGGGCTGATATGCGCCTTCATGAAGGGGCGTTTGGAAAACTCACCGGGTCCGCCTGCAGCAATGTCCAGCATTTCGACGATGGGGGCGACATGCTCGGCCAAGGTGAATGAGGTCGCGGTGGGTTTGGTGGTGTTCCTGATCAGCGCATAGGCGGTGTTTACGTCCAGATCGAATGTCTCGGGCACGTCGGTCGCAACACAGCAGCGGGTGAACCAGCTGACATTGGCCAGCACGTCCTGAAGCCGCGTGAAATCATGCAGGTCCTGCAGCGTTGAGGGGCGATAGAGTCCGGTTTCCAGATCAAGGGTCTGAACAGCCGCTCCTCCGGTGCCGAAATGCACACGATTGCCGCCCACCTCGATCGAGCGGGCCGGATCCCGACCATGCAGGACAAAGGTTCTTGCCGCCTGGTCGATGGCCTGCACGACAAGCTGCGGGGGGAAAGTCACCCGACCCGCGCCCGTGTCGCGCGCACCAGCAGCCAGCAGGTCGGTGTGCAACTGCGGTGGCACCTCGCCCATGCCCAACCGGTCGAGCAGATCGAGGGCGGTTGAATAAATCCGCTCAAGCTCGGCATCGGTCAGCGGCTTATAGCTGCCGCCCGGCTGCCCCGGAGGACACGGGTCCAACGCAGGTTTTTCAGCCCGTTGCGCCAGACGACCTTTTCGACCGGCCCGCTTTCCCTGACGTGCTACCATGACCTGCCTTTCGCTCACATGGCGTATTCAAAGAAGCTGCCGCTCTGCGTTCAACGGAAACCACTTTAATACGATATATTCTATATTAACTTTCGATATTCTGCGCGGGCCCACTTCACTCCTTGAGAACCCACGCCCAGCCCGCCTTAATCCCGGAAAACCAGCCGGAGGGTCCCTGCATGAAATCGCGCACCAAGGCAGTCGTCATTGGCGGCGGCATCGCCGGTTGCTCGACGCTGTACCACCTGACCCGCGAGGGGTGGTCAGACGTGGTTCTGGTCGAGCGCAACGAGTTGACCAGCGGCACCACTTGGCATTCCGCCGCGCAGGTGACCAATTTCGGCATGAACCAGACCATGGTCGGCCTAAAGACCCACTCGATCAACCTGTACAAGGAACTGGCCGACGATCCAGACTATCCGATCAACTACCATCATGGCGATGGCGGTATCCGTCTGGCCAATACGCCAGAGCAAATGCAGGGCTATCGCCATTTCGCGTCCATGGCTCGTGGCATGGATGTGCATTTCGAGGTCATCGACGCCGAAGAATGCGCCCGCCGCCACCCTCTGATCTCGACCGAGAATCTGCTGGGCGGGCTCTGGGATCCGCTGGACGGCGACATCGATCCGGCGCAGCTGTGTCAAGCGCTGGCCCGCCGCGCCCGCAAGGCGGGGGCCGAGGTCTATCGGAATACGCCTGTCACCGCATTGACCCAGCACAAGGATGACACATGGACCGTGCACACCGAACATGGCGAAATCGACTGCGATATCGTGGTGAATGCCTGCGGTTACCGCGTGAATGAGGTTGGTGCAATGATGGGCGTGCATCACCCCGTTGCCTCGATGGAGCATCAGTATTTCCTGACCGAAGAAATCCCCGCGATCCGCGAGGCGGGTCACCGGATGCCACTGCTGCGGTGCCCGATCAGCGACTATTACTGCCGACAGGAGAAGAACGGGCTGCTGGTGGGGTTCTACGAACAGGATTGCAAGACTTGGGGTATGGACGGGATCGATCCGAACTTCGTCAACGCGCTCTGCCCCGACGATCTGGACCGGGTGACCGATGTGCTGGAAGGGGCCTTTGCCCGTATGCCCGCACTGATGGATGTCGGCATCCACACGATCGTCAACGGCCCCATCACCTACACAATCGACGGCGCACCTCTGGTTGGTCCGATCCCGGGCAAGCGCAACGCCTTCTGCATCATCGGCCTGCGGGCAGGTCTGGGCGAAGGGGGTGGCCACGGATGGCTGCTGGCGCAGCAGATCGTGCATGGTGAGGCCTGCTATGACACATGGTGCCTCGACCCGCGCCGGTTTGCTGGACATGCAAATGTGGAAATGACCGCGCTGAAAGCCATCGAGGATTATCAGAACGAGTTCCGTTTTCACTTCCCGCATGAACACCGCCCTGCAGGCCGCCCGGCGAAGACAACCCCCCTAACGCCTGTCTTGGCTGCCGAAGGAGCTGAGTTTACCGTCGTGAACGGGTGGGAGCGGGTCGATTACATCAAGCCGTCGCCCGACTTTCACCCCACGCTGGGCTTCAATTTCGACGAGGCCTTCGATCTGGTCGCCGCCGAGATACAGAACATTCAGACCAATGTCGGCCTGACCGAAGTGAACGGCTTTAACCGGATCGAGATCACCGGCGCAGATCGGCACAGCTTTCTCGACCGGATGATGTGCGGTGCGGTGACCAAGCGCGACGGGCGCGTGGGGCTGGGCTATCTGCTGAACCCCCACGGTATGGTCAAGGCCGAGGCGACCATCGCCAACCTGCCCGCCAGCGACCGGGGTCCGGCGCGGGTCTGGTACGGCTCAGCGGCGGCCAGCGAGTATCACGACATGGACTGGCTGCAGGCCCATCTGCACGATGATGAGGATGTGCAGCTGCGGTCCCTGACCAATGACCAGACCATTCTGGTTCTGGCCGGTCCCAAGGCGCGCGATGTGCTGTCCGCCTGCGCGCGCGGCGACTGGTCCCGCGATGCTTTTCCATGGCTTTCGCTGCGCGAATGTTACGTCGGGATCGCCCCGGCCACGGTGCTGAACATCAGCTTTTCCGGCGAGCTGGCGTATGAGATCCACGTCCCCAACGCCTCACTTTACGCTGCTTATCTTGCGCTGCGTCAGGCCGGAGAGCCCCATGGGCTGAAACTGTTCGGCGCGCGGGCCGTCGAGTCGATGCGGATGGAGAAGGGCTTCCTGCATTGGAAGGCCGATCTGCTGACCGAATTCGACCCCCTTGAGACCGGGCTGGACCGGTTTGTGAAACTGGAGAAAGGCGATTTCATTGGCCGGGATGCGCTGATGCAGCGCAAGGCCGAGGGGCCTCGGAAAATGCTCGTCACGCTGGAGGTCGATGCCGCCCATGCCCCGGCCCATGGCGGGGCGTCGCTGATATCCGACGGCAAGGTCGTTGGGACGATCACATCGGGCGATTGGGGGCACCGGACCGGCCTGAATCTTGCCTATGCGTTTGTCACGCCTGATCTGGCCTGTATCGGCAGTGCCATGCAACTGGATCTGTGCGGGGCGCTGGTCGATGCTCGGGTGATCGCCACGTCGCCCTATGATCCTGATCTGCAATGCGTCCGCAGCTGACATCTTAGGGCGCTAAAGCCTGTCACGCAGGCCATACCACAACATCGCCAGCACCAGCAGCGGCGAGCGTAGCAGCGCCCCACCGGGGAAGGTCTTGGTGGGCACATTTGCCATGATATCAAAGCGTTCGGCCTGACCGGCAATTGTCTCGGCGGCGATCTGGCCCGCCAGCGTCGCCAGCGCAACGCCCGAGCCGGAAAAGCCCGACAAGCTAAGGATGTTCCCCGCCAGACGTTCGAAATGAGGCATCCGGTTGACGGTGATCCCCAGCGTTCCGCCCCAGGCGTGTTCGATCCCGATATCTGCAAGCTGTGGGAAAATCTGTGTCATCGGCCTGCGTACAGACGCCGCGATGTCGGACGGGAAGCGGTAGCCGTAGCTTTCGGTGCCTCCGAACAAAAGGCGGTGGTCGTCTGAGAAACGGAAATAGTTGATGACGAACTTGCTGTCGGCGACAGCATAGTTGTTGCGGATCAGCGCCTCTTGCGCGGCGGGAGTCATCGGTCTGGTCGAGACGATGAAGTTGTTGATCGGCATGACCCGCTGCGCCACGTGAGTGTGCAGATCGCCCAGATAGCCGTTGCAACCCAGCACGACATAGCGCGCCCGAACCCGCGCAGCCTCGGTGCTGACCTGTGCCAACGTGCCCCCGGCGATGTGGCGCACCCGCGATTGTTCGAAGATCCGCGCACCCGCGGTCGAGGCCAGACGGGCCAGACCAAGCACCAGTTCGAACGGATTCACATGCCCGCCGCCCATGTCCAGCGTGCCGCCGTGATAGGCGGGCGAGTTGACCAAGTGGCGGCATTCGTCCCTGTCCAGCAGGCGGATCCGGTCATGGCCGTATCGGGTGGTCATATGGTCGACATGCCGCGCGTTTAGCATGTGATCCTGCGGGCGGTGAACCGTATGGATCACCCCGTCATGAAACGCAGTTCGAACCTCGGGGCGTTTGGTCAGCTCTCGGATCAGATCAACCGCCTGCGCCCCGATCTGCCACAGCTGGCGGGCGTGGGTCTGACCCACCATCGCCTCGAGGCTTTGCTGATCGAGGCGCTGCCCCATGCTGACCTGACCGCCATTACGCCCCGACGCGCCAAACCCGACGCGCTGCGCCTCGAGCACGATGACGTCATAGCCGCGCTGCGCAAGATGCCAGGCCGTCGACAACCCCATGAAACCGCCCCCGACAACACAGACATCGCAGTCCAGCGCCCCCTGTGCCTCCGGGAACCGGTTCAGAGTTTCTGCCGCATCGGCGTAGTAAGAGGCCGGGTACTCGCCGGCCCGGTCATTCGCCGTCAGCAGGTCCATCGCGCATCCATGTGTCAGGCCGCCTTGAAAAGACCATCGGATCGAAGCCGTTCCAGGCATTCATCCAGCGATGTACGGGCCCGTTCGATCAGAATGTCGATCTCGTCGCACGAGATGACAAGCGGTGGCGAAATGATCATGCGATCCCCCACATGGCGCATGATGAGGTTATTGGCAAAACACCGCTCGCGGCAGATGTAGCCAACGGTTCCCAGCTCGGATGCAAAGCGGGCGCGGGTGGTCTTGTCAGGGGTCAGCGCGATCGAGCCCATCAAACCTTCGATCCGTGCCTCGCCCACCAGCGGGTGATCGGTCAGCGCCTGCCACTTCGCCTTCAGATAGGGGGCAGCGACTTTGCGCACGTGGCTCAGAATGTCCTCTTCTTCCAGAATACGCAGGTTTTCCAACGCGACGGCGCAGGCGACGGGGTGGCCCGAATAGGTATAGCCGTGATTGAATTCGGTATCACCGATCACGCGCGCGATCTTATCCGAAACAATCGAGGCGCCGATGGGCACATAGCCCGAGCTCAGCCCCTTGGCGACGGTCATGATGTCGGGCCTGATCCCCAGCGTTTGCGAACCGAACCAGTTGCCGGTGCGGCCAAAGCCGCAGATGACCTCATCTACGATCAGCAGGATGCCATATGCGTCGCAGATCCGCTGAATCTCGGGCCAGTAGCTGGCGGGTGGAATGATGACGCCGCCTGCACCCTGAACGGGCTCGCCGATAAAGGCCGCGATCTTGTCTGGCCCGATCTCTTTGATCTTTGTCTCGAGTTGGCGCGCACGTTGCAGACCAAACTCTTCAGGCGATTGATCGGTGCCATCCGCCCACCAGTTGGGCTCATCAATGAATTCGATGCCCGGAATGGGCAGACCGCCCTGCCCGTGCATCCCTTTCATCCCGCCCAGAGAGGCACCCCCGATCGTCGAACCGTGATAAGCGTTCCAGCGCGAAATGATCACGTTGCGATCCGGCTGCCCTTTCTCGGCCCAATAGGTGCGCACCATGCGGATGTTGGTATCATTGGCGTCCGAGCCGCCATTGGCGAAGAACACGTGGTTCAGATCACCCGGTGCCAGCGCCGCCAGCTTTTGCGCCAGCATCAGCGCGGGCACGTGCGAAGTCTGGAAGAACGTATTGTAGAACGGCAGCTGCTGCATCTGGCGGGCGGCGGCGTCGGCCAGTTCGGGTCGGCCGTAACCGATATTCACACACCACAGCCCGGCCATCGCATCCAGAATTTCCTCGCCTTCGCTGTCTTTCAGCCAGACGCCCCGACCACTGGTGATGATCCGCGCGCCGTTCCGCCCAATCTCGGCCCCGGTGGTGAAGGGATGCATATGATGCGCCGCATCAATGTCTTGCAGCTCGGCGGTGGACAAGTGATTTGCAACGGTCGTCATCAGAGCCCCTTAGATCAGACGTTCAGCAACAGGTGCTGGCGTTCCCATGGCGAGATTTCGCGTTGATATTCTTCGTTCTCGGCCCGCTTGATATCGGCATAAAGGCGGCAGAACTCCTCGCCCAGCAGGCCGTGTATCTCGGTAGCTTCGTCAAAGATGTCCAGCGCCTCGCGCAGGCTGGCGGGCAGGGGTTCTTCAGCCTCCCAGACCTCTTTTCTGGCTTCGGCACGCGGCTCGGTCCGGTTCAGCATCCCCAGCAAGCCACAGGCCAGCGAGGCGGCAATGGCAATGTAGGGATTGCAGTCCATACCGATCACCCGGTTTTCAAGACGGCGTTCAGCCGGTCCCGAATGCGGTATCCGCAGCCCGGTGGTCCGGTTGTCCGAGGCCCATTCGATATTGGCCGGGGCGCTTTGCCCGTCGACTGTGATCCGCCGGTAGGAATTCACATAAGGCGCCAGCAGCGGCACGGCCTGCACCAGATATTTCTGCGACCCGCCGATAAACCAGCGGAACAGATCGGACGCGGTGCCATCTGGATTCGAAAAGATATTGGCCCCGGTGTGCTCATCCACGATGCTTTGATGCACATGCATCGCGCTGCCCGGCTCGTCCCGGATCGGCTTGGCCATGAAGGTGGCAAACACACCATTCTTCAGCGCCGCCTCGCGGATCGTGCGTTTGAAATAGAACACCTGATCGGCAAGGCGCAGCGGGTCGCCATGCATCAGGTTGATCTCGATCTGACCGGCCCCGCCTTCCTGAATGACGGTGTCGATCTCAAGACCCTGCGCCTCGGCGAAATCATAGATCGTGTCGATCACCTCGCCGAATTCATCCACCGCCGCCATGGAATAGACCTGCCGGCTGGCCCCTTTCCGCCCGGTTCGCCCCAGCGGAGGCTCGATGGCCTCGTTCGGGTCCAGATTGGGTTTGGTCAGATAGAATTCCAGTTCGGGCGCGACCATGGGCTTCCAGCCCTTGTTGCGATAGGCCTCCAGCACCCGCCGCAGGACCGCGCGCGGGGCAACCTCAAGGGCCGAGCCGTCGCGGTTGAACATATCGCAGATCACCTGCAGCGACAGGTCGGCGGACCATGGGATGACGCAGGCGGTGCTCATGTCGGGGCGCAGCACGATGTCTTTTTCAAGCCACTGGTTCTCGATCTCCATATCGACATATTCGCCCGAGATGGTCTGGTAGAACAGCGACACCGGCAGGGCAAGCTCGGCCTTGGGGTCGAACTTGGCGCAAGGCATAGCCTTGCCGCGCGAGGTACCGGCCAGATCGGGCACGATGCATTCGACCTCTTCGATCCGGCGGCCCCGGGCGAAGGTGACAAATTCCTCGGGCAGATCGTTCTGCCATTGAATATCGCGCGGCTTTCTCATCTCTGTCTCCATGATGCCCGGCGATTGCGCGGCATCTCTTTTATCAGGTATTCTGATCAAATCGTTAGGCGCGTCAATCGCAACCCGGGCACCCACGGGGCAGAGTTTCTTGACGCCGCCGCCACCGCGCTTAAGGTCTTGTCTGCGTCGCCGATGCGCGAACGAAAGATGGCAGGCCCCGGCATGAGCTTTTCCCGCGAATATGACACCTATTGCGCCACCCGTGGCGCGCCTGATCGGATTGAGTTGCTGCTGTGCGACCTCAACGCCGTTTTCCGGGGCAAGTGGCTGCCGGGCGACAGCGTCGGCAAGCTGGTCAACGGCGCGGTGCGGCTGCCCCTGTCCACCTATGCCCCGGCGATCATGGGGAATGAGGTGGCCGAGACCGGTCTGGGGATCACGGTCGGCGACCCCGACGGCATCCTTGTGCCGATCGAAGGCACGTTGCATCCGGCCCCGTGGCTGCCGGGTAACGTCGCGCAGGTGCTTGTCGAAATGACGGATGCTAATGGAGAGAACAGCCCCAACTCGCCCCGCGCGCTGCTGCAGGGCCTGCTGGACCGCTATGATGCGCGGGGCTGGCGGCCCGTGGTGGCGACCGAGCTTGAGTTCTATATCATCGACCAGCGCGCGGACCGGGCCGACCCACCCCGGCCCCCGTCCTTCACCCCAGACACCCAGAACTATGACATGGAGCTTCTGGCCCGGCGCGAGGCACTCTTGAACGATATTCTGTCCGCAAGCGCCGGGCAGGGGCTGGCCACAGATACGCTGATCGCGGAGTACGGCCCCGGCCAGTTCGAGGTCAATTTCCACCACACCCAGGATGTGCTGGCCGCTGCCGAAACGGCGGCCCTGTTCCGGCGTCTGGTGCGCGGCGTCGCGCACAGCCATGGCTACGAGGCAACGTTCATGGCGAAACCCTACGCCGATCAGCCGGGCAACGGGATGCATGTTCATGCCTCGATCCTGAACCGCGACGGGGACAACATCTTTGCCTCGGGCCGGGATGGCGTCGCCTCGGACCCGCTGAAACAGGCGGTTGCCGGGGTTCTGGCGACGATGCGCGATCTGCAGGCGATCTTTGCGCCCCATGCCAATTCCTATCGCCGCTTCCGGCCCAACAGCTTTGCCCCTGCTACGCCCGATTGGGGATATGACAACCGCGCCGCAGCGGTGCGGCTGCCCGCAACCAGCGGCCCGGACGCGCGGCTGGAACATCGCATCAGCGGGGCTGACACCAATCCCTATCTGGTTCTGACGGCGGTTCTGGGCGGGATGCTGCGAGGCCTAGAAACCTCACCCCCCCTGCCCCGGCCCCTCGAGAATCCTGACAGCCAACCCGCAGACCGGTTGGACCATGACTGGAGCCGCGCCGTCGAACGCTTTGCCACCTCAGAAATCGCCGCCGATCTCTTTGGCGACTACCGTCAGGTCTTTGCCGCCGTCAAACTTGACGAGATTGCCTGTGTGCTGGATGCGATCACCCCGGCGGAATATGCATACTACCTCAGCCGCCTCTAGAGGACCCATGAACAGTCGCAAGATCCGCATCGGCATCCTTGAAACCGGACGCCCACCCGACCACCTGGCCCCCGCCTTCGGCGACTATCCCGGCATGGTGCGCAGCTGGCTGAACATGCCAGAGGCCGAGTTTACGTCATACCCGGTTCTCGACCTCGTGTTCCCCGCCACGCCGGACGAGGCCGATCTGTGGGTCATCACCGGTTCGAAATTCGGGGCCTACGAGGATCACGATTGGATCGCCCCGCTCGAGGCGTTTATACGGCGCGCGCAGGGGGCCGGAGTGTTCATGCTGGGCATCTGCTTTGGCCATCAGATCATCGCACAGGCCTTGGGCGGTGTCGTGCGCAAATCCGCCAAAGGATGGGGGCTTGGCATTCACACTTATCCCACCACCACCAACTGGCCGGATATGCTGGGCCCAAAGCCCGAGCAGATCGCGCTGCAGGCCTATCATCAGGATCAGGTCGAACAGGTGCCATCGGGCGCTGTCACCATCGCCTCGACCACGTTCTGTGACCATGCCGCGCTTTGGTATCCCGGCTTCGCGCTGACGGTGCAGGGCCACCCCGAGTTCGCCAAGAGTTATGCCAGCGCCTTACTAGACTTCCGCCGGGGCGACGTTCTGGCCGAAGACGCCGTCGATCAGGCACAGCGCAGCATGACCACGGCCGACACCCGCGCTGACCTGGCCCGGTTGGTCCGCGAATATCTACGGGATAACTGTGGTGCAGCCGTGAAATAGCCCCGCCTCTGGTCGGCGTGGTTCTTATACCTGGCGGCTAAGAAACGCCTGCACCTCTGCCTCGGTGGGGATTGCAACAGCGGCTCCGGGGTGCTGAACCTGCAGGGCTGCGGCGGCGCTGGCATAGGTTAGCGCTGCGGACAACGGTGTGGATTGCGCGTATTTTGCCATGAACGCCCCAAAGAACGTATCACCCGCGCCGGTCGTATCGACCGCCTGCACCGGATAAGACGCCACGCGCAGCTCGTCCGAGCGGCTTATGAACGCAGCCCCATCCGCACCATAGGTCAGCAGGAAATCGGGCCCCTTGATGTCTTGGCATGACTGGCCGACCGCCTGTTCGAACTGCTGCGTTTCGGTCTTGTTCATCGAGACCAGATCGACCCTCAGGATCAGGTCCGGCAGCGTCTGCACGTCAAACGGGGCCGCGACCAAAGCCACTTTCATTCCCTTCTCGCGCGCCACTTTCAAACCGATTTCGTTTGCATTGGTCTCATTCTGCAGAACAAGCCAGTCCCCCGGGACGGCATCGGACAAGCTGTTGCGGATATGCTGTTCGGAAATGGCATGGTTGGCGCCGCCGACAATGACAATCTGGTTTTCGGACCGGTCGTCCACATAGACCACCGCATGTCCGGTCACCGCATCCACCTGCGCAATCGTAGCGCAATCGACGCCCTGTTCGCGCAACATGGCCAGCACCTTGCTGTCGCCGTCTCCGATGGCCCCGACATGGCGTACATCGCCTCCGGCCCGAGCGATGGCGACGCTGATATTCAGACCCTTTCCGCCCAGATTGACCCCGAACTCCTGCGCTTTCAGCGTCTCGCCCGGCTTCGGCAGATGAGGTAACCGATACACATAGTCGGTGTTGACTGATCCGATATTGTAGATTTTCCCCATTGGGTTCCCCTGCCGTCAGCCGTTGGTTTTGACATATTGCATGAACCGCGCCTTGACCCCAGCGGCATCAATCCCGACACAAACCGAAACCGGTGGCTTTGTCGCATCCCGCACGGTGCTTCCGGCCTGGGCGCCGTCCAGAACCACAGACAGACCGGTTCGCTCCATCCGGAACAGCTGGGGATGCGTGCAAGCGATCAGCGCGGTGGAATCGTGCAGCCCGCAACCGTCTTCATTGGCGATATCCTTGTAAAACTTTAGATAAAACGCGCTGATATCGCGCAAAAATCCACCCGTTCGGGGTGCGGCCTGCGCGATGTTGTCAAAATCGTCCTGGTCGCACAAGGTTTTCAATGTCACATCCAGCCCGACCAGCACAATTTCAGCGCCCGAGGCCAGCACCTCGGCGGCGGCATGGGGGTCGTGGCGGATATTGGCCTCGGCATAAGGGGTCACATTCCCGGGGCAATCCACCGCCCCGCCCATGATCACAAGCTTGGCGATATTCGAGACGAACTCGGGATCAAGGCGGATCGCATCAGCAATGTTGGTCAATGGCGCAATGGCACAGACAACAAGCTCACCCTTGTGCAACTGGGCCTGTCGAACCAGAAATTCGGCCGCGGTCTCTGCCACGGGTCGCTGATCGACCTCAAGCCCGACCACATCACCGAACCCCTCGGGGCCATGCACGGCGGTCGAGGGTGTATAGTCCGGGAAATCATGCGGTTCGGCCGCCCCCTGGGCCACCGGCAGATCGGCACCCAGCATCTCGGACAGATAGAGCGCGTTCCGGGTAGCCTGTGGCACCAGAACGTTGCCGAATACGGTGGTGAGCCCGATAAGCTCGATATCAGGTGCGGCGTGGCCATAGAAGATCGCCATCGCGTCATCCACGCCAGGGTCGGTATCGATGATGATTTTCATAAACGTCGCACCTTTCGCCTTCACGGTGCCTTGAACCGTGGCTTCTGTCAGCACTTACCCATTGCCGGGCCTGACGCGCAATGGAAAAGGGCGGCCCCGCAAGGACCGCCCTCTTTGACATCGTACCAAAAAGACCTACTCGGCCGCGACGACATCCTCGATCTTTTCGACGCGAATGGCCGAGAACTTGAATTCGGGGATCTTGCCATATGGGTCGATGGCCGAGTTGGTCAGGATATTCGCCGCCGCCTCGACATAGGCAAACGGGATGAACACCATATCCTCTGCAATCGCCCGGTCGGCCCGCGCCATGATCTCGATCGAGCCCCGGCGGGTGGTCAGGCGGATCATCTCACCCGGCTCGACCCCCATGAGCTTGAGCGTGCGGGGGTTGAGCGAGCAGTTCGCTTCCGGCTCGACCGCATCCAGAACATTGGATCGGCGGGTCATTGACCCGGTGTGCCAGTGTTCCAGTTGCCGCCCCGTCGTGGCGATCATCGGATATTCGTCATCCGGGGCCTCGTCCGGCGGGATGACACTGGCCGGGGTGAACCGGGCCTTGCCATCGGCGCGCGGGAAACCGTCGCCGAACACGATGGACTGGCCGGGGTCCGTCTCGGACAGTGACGGATAGGTGATGGTCTCGTTCTCCAGACGCTCCCACGTGATGTTGTTGAGCGAATTCATCGTCAACTTCATCTCGGCAAAGACTTGGGACACATCGGTGTAACCCCAGTTCAAACCGATGCGCTGCGCCAATTCGACTGTGATCGCCCAGTCCTCGCGCGCCTCACCCGGAGGAGTGACGGCAGGGCGCACGCGCTGTACCTGACGGTTGGTGTTCGACACGGTGCCGTTCTTCTCATACAGCGCCGAGGCAGGCAGGATGATGTCGGCATAGTTCGCCGTCTCGGTCAGGAAGATGTCCTGCACGATCATCAGGTCCAGCTTGGCCAAGGCATCACGGGCGTGGTTCACATCCGGGTCGGACATGGCCGGGTTTTCACCCATGATGTACATACCTTTGATGTTGCCCTGATAGGCCTGATCGATGATCTCCGTCACCGTCAGACCCTTCTCGTTTGAGAAGTCGTCCGAATTCCAGACCTCATTGAATTTGGCGCGGATGCCGTCGTCGGTGACAGTCTGGTAGTCAGGCAGGAACATCGGGATCAGACCCGCATCCGAGGCCCCCTGCACGTTGTTTTGACCACGCAGCGGATGCAGACCCGCGCCGGGTTTACCAACGTTACCAGTCATGAGGGCCAGCGAGATCAGGCAGCGCGAGTTGTCAGTGCCGTGGATGTGCTGGCTGACGCCCATACCCCAGAAGATCAGCCCGGCCTTGGCCTGCGCGAAGGTGCGCGCAACGCGGCGTAGCTGATCGGGTTCGATGCCGCAGATCGGGGCCATCGCCTCAGGCGTGAACTGGCGCAGATGTTCTTTCTCGGCCTCCCAGTTCTCGGTCCAGCGGTGGATGTACTGGCTGTCATAGAGCTCCTCTTCAACGATCACGTTCATGATCGCGTTGAGCATCGAGACATCAGCCCCCGGACGGAACTGCAGCATTTCGTCCGCGAATTTACGCATACCGACGCCACGCGGGTCCATCACGATCAGCTTGCCGCCGCGCTTGGTGAATTGCTTAAAATAAGTCGCGGCGACGGGGTGGTTTTCAATCGGGTTGGCTCCGATGATGATCGCCACATCGGCGTCCTTGATGTCATTAAACGCAGCCGTCACCGCGCCCGATCCAACGTTTTCAATCAGCGCAGCCACAGACGACGCGTGGCACAGACGCGTGCAGTGGTCGACATTGTTGTGGCGGAAGCCCTGACGGATGAACTTCTGGAACAGATACGCCTCTTCGTTGGTGCATTTGGCCGAGCCAAAGCCTGCAACGCTGCGCGGATCTTCCTCGCGCAGGGCCACCAGTTTGGAGGCCGCAAGGTCCATCGCCTCTTCCCAGCTCGCCTCGCGGAAATGGGTCGACAGGTTCGCGGGATCGACATTAAGGCCCTTGGCAGGCGCGTCCTCACGCCGGATCAGCGGCTTGGTCAGGCGGTGCGGGTGGTGGATGTAGTCAAAGCCGAACCGACCCTTGACACACAGACGGCCTTCGTTCGCCGGACCGTTGATGCCCTCGACATATTTGATCTTGCCGTCCTTGACCTTCAGCGAAACCTTGCACCCCACACCGCAGAATGGGCAGACGCTTTCGGTTTCGCTATCATAGTCCTTGCTGTCTCCGCGCTGTTGGTCATCCAACACGGTGGCGGGCATCAGCGCGCCTGTCGGGCAAGCCTGAACACATTCACCACAGGCCACGCAGGTCGATGCGCCCATCGGGTCGTTCTGGTCGAACACCACCTGCGCGGTATGGCCGCGACCGGCCATGCCGATCACATCGTTCACCTGCACGTCGCGACAGGCGCGAACGCAGAGGTTGCAGTTGATGCAGGCATCCAGATTGACGCGCATCGCAACGTGGCTGTCATCCAGCAGCGGGATTTTCTCGGGTTCTTTCGCCGGGAAGCGGCTGTCGCTGACATCGTTCAGCTTGGCCATATCCCAGAAATGGCTGGACACGTCATGCGGCTGTTCCGGTTGATCCGCAACCAGCAGCTCCATGACCATAGCACGCGATTTTTCGGCACGCTCGCTATCGGTCTTCACCACCATACCGTCCGCAGCAGGGCGGATACACGAGGCGACCAGCGTGCGTTCGCCTTCCACCTCGACCATACAGGCGCGGCAGTTGCCGTCGGGTTTGTATCCGGGCTGTGGCTTGTGGCACAGGTGCGGAATTGTGAACCCCTGCCCCTTGGCGGCCTCCCAGATGGTCCAGCCCTCGGGCACGGTGACATCTTCGCCGTTCAGGTTGAAGGTGACGGTTTTGTTCGGGCTTGCGTCTAGCATGGCTCTGTCTCCCTTCAGATTTCGTCAGCGAAATGTTTCATGACCAGGCGGATCGGGTTCGGGGCCGCCTGCCCCAGACCGCAGATCGAGGCATCGCCCATGACCTGACACAGATCTTCCAGCAGGTCCTGATCCCACTTCTCAGCCTGCATCAGTTTCACAGCCTTTTCGCAACCCGCGCGGCAGGGCGTACACTGGCCGCAGCTTTCGTCTTCGAAAAACCGCAGCATGTTCAGGGCGGCATCACGGGCGGTATCCTGATCGGACAGAACCACCACAGCGGCGGAGCCGATGAAGGTGCCATGCGGTTGCAAAGTGTCGAAATCCAACGGGATATCGTCCATCGACGCGGGCAGCAGACCCGAGGACGGCCCGCCCGGCTGATAGGCCTTGAAGGTCTGTCCTTCGGCCATGCCGCCGGCCGCTTCGATCACATCGAGAATGGTCGAGCCCGCGGGTAGCAGGTAAACCCCCGGCTGCGCCACCCGGCCCGAGACCGAATAACTGCGCAGGCCCTTGCGGCCATTCTTTTCGGTGCTGTTGAGGCATTCCGGCCCCTCGCGGCACACTTTGGTGACCCAATAGAGCGTCTCGACATTGTGCACCAAGGTCGGGCGGTTAAAGACCCCAACCTGCGCCACAAACGGAGGACGGTGACGCGGCAGGCCCTTCTTGCCTTCGATCGATTCAATCATCGCGGATTCTTCACCGCAGATATAGGCACCGGCGCCCCGGCGCAGATCGATATAGCCGGGCTGAACGATCCCGGCCTGTTCCAGCGCAGCAATCTCGCGGCGCAGAATCTCAAGCACCGCCGGGTATTCGTCGCGCATGTAGATGAAACAGGTCTCGGCCTCGACCGCCCATGCGGCGATCAGCATACCTTCAAGGAAAACATGCGGCGTGCGTTCCAGATAGTAGCGGTCTTTGAACGTGCCCGGCTCGCCCTCGTCGCCATTGACAGCCAGATAACGCGGGCCTTCGTTCATGCGAACAAAGCCCCATTTCTTGCCGGACGGGAAGCCAGCACCGCCGAGACCGCGCAGGCCCGAGGACAGGACGTCTTCCTGCACCTTTTCCCAATCGCCACCCTCACGCAGCTCTTTCAGCTTGGCGTAACCGCCCTCGGCCTCATAGGTCGCGAAGGTTTCGTAGTCAGGCAGATGCGCATGGGTGTCATCCGCCGCAATCGCGGCCCGCACCTTTTCGGGGGTCGCATGGTCGATGTGGTTGTGGCCGATCTCCAGCACTGGAGCGGTGTCGCAGCGACCCATGCAGGGTGCCCGGACAACACGAACCTCGGATGGGTCTAGACCATCTTCCAGCGCTTTTTGCAGCTGCTGGGCACCAGCCATTTCGCAGGACAAAGAATCACAGACGCGGATCGTCAACGCAGGCGGAGGCGTCTCGCACTCTTTCACCACGTCGAAATGGGCGTAGAAGGTGGCGGTCTCGTAGATCTCGGCCTGTCCAATGCGCATCTCGACGGCCAGAGCGGCGATGTGGTCGGAACTGATATGGCCGTGTTCGTCCTGAATCAGATGCAGGAACTCGATCAGCAGATCGCGGCGGCGTGGGCGGTCCCCCAGCAGGCGCGCGATCTCGGCCTGCGCCTCATCCGTGAACTGTCGGCCCTTGGGCGTGTGCCGCCCCTTGCCTTTACCTGACTTCCAGACGCCTTTGGGTGCGCCTGATGGCTTGGTATCTAATGGTGCCATGATGCCCTCCGGAAGACCCCGCCATGGGGTCTCAATCAATGCAAGCTTATCCATCAATTTTCGTGAACTTCAATTAGTTCGTATTGATGCCTTGATAATCCAAGCTTATCACAGAGTCGCGCAAATCCGGCGTAACGCTTTGACATTCGGCAGTTCCGGATCGCGGATCGGCGTAACCAGGCAAACCTCTTTTTCCAGCGTCGGTTCGACCAGCGGCAGCGCGACGGTTCCGTCGAGCCCGCCCAGCGATTCGACAAGGATCTTGGGAACAATGGTGGCCGACATCCCCTCGGACGCCAGAACCATCGACGCGGTGAACCCGCTGGTCTCGGACTTGACGTCCAGAACCACACCAAGGTCGCTGAAAACCCGGTCAATAATACGCCGGTTCTGCATCTGCGGTTCCAGCAAGCTCAGCGGCAATTGCGCCGCCTCGGCCCAAGTGATCGAGCCGGTCTGGCCCGTCACAAACTGCTTGGGCGCAAGCAGCAGATAGGTTTCATCATAAAGCGGGTCGACCCGCAGGAAATCCGGTGCAATCCCTTCGCCATAGGTGAAACCAGCCTCATATTGCCCGTTTTCCAGCCCCTGCTGAATATCCAGCGAGGTTGTGGTTTTCAGACTTACGGTGATGCCGGGGTGCTGGGTCTGCAGGTCCCGAACCGCCCGGGCGGCAAAGATGACGGCAGTCGGAACCGCGCCCACCGACAGCGTGCCGGTTGCCTCGCCGCGCTTGGATCGGAACTCTTGCTCCATCACCTTGAGGTCGTCCAACACCTTGCGGGCATGGCGTACCAGCGTCTCGCCTTCCGTGGTAAAGCCCTGAAACCTGTTTCCGCGTTTGACGACAGCAGCGTTCAGCTTTTCCTCGATCTTGCGGATACGCATCGAAAAGGCGGGCTGCGACACGCCGCAGTCCTCGGCCGCGCGGGCAAAATGTTTGCGCCGCGCCAGGGCTGACAGGAATTCCAGGTCTCGTAATGTGATCATGCGCGCCTCACGGTATCCAAAGAAGTGGTCCAGTTTCCGCCGGAATACAACTGGCATTGTCGACAGGTTCGGTCCCAAGGCACACCTGATACCGGCAATCGGAGCGGCAGAGCCATCATGCGTCTTGCAGAGCCGAGGTTGAAAAGCTGAGTCACACCGCGGTCAAACCTTGCGGGGTCGCTGGACCGCGAAGCCTCGCCAATCTTCAAGGAAAACACGCACATGCCCCGTAGCGGCGCGAACAGTTGCTGGACAAGCTGTTGCCGATGTTCAATTGATTGGAAAACAACCGCCCTGCGGCATGTTCGGCCCCGCCCGCTGATCTGCAGGCTGGGGCCGTTTTATCGCAAGGCCAGATTGCGCAGACATATGGGAGGCAACGCCGTGTCAAAGGACACCGACGGTAAGATTTCAAATCCGGCGCTGGATTATCACGAATTTCCGCAACCGGGAAAACTTGAAATCCGCGCCACCAAGCCCCTGGCCAACAGCCGCGATCTGGCCCGCGCCTATTCGCCCGGGGTCGCGGATGCCTGCGTTGAAATCGCGAAATCCCGCACCGAGGCATTCCGCTATACCGCTAAGGGCAATCTGGTCGCCGTAATCTCGAATGGCTCGGCAGTTCTGGGGCTGGGCAATATCGGCGCGCAGGCCGCCAAGCCGGTGATGGAGGGCAAGGCCGTCCTGTTCAAGCAGTTCGCCGATATCGACTGTTTCGATATCGAGGTCGACGAAACCGACCCCGAAAAACTGGCCGACATCGTCTGCGCGCTGGAACCCACATTCGGCGCGGTCAACCTTGAGGACATCAAGGCCCCCGATTGTTTCGTGGTCGAAAAACTGTGCCGCGAGCGGATGAATATCCCGGTGTTTCACGATGACCAGCACGGCACCGCCATCGTGGTCGGCGCGGCGGCGACCAATGCGTTGCATGTGGCGAGCAAAAGTTTCGAGGACATCAAGGTCGTCTCGACCGGGGGCGGCGCCGCCGGGCTTGCCTGTCTGGATATGATGGTCAAGCTGGGTGTGCGAAAGGAAAACATCTGGCTCTGTGACATTCACGGGCTGGTCTACAAGGGCCGGACCGAGGATATGAACCCGAAAAAGGAAAGCTATGCGCAGGCCTCGGATCTGCGGACGCTGAACGAGGTTATTGACGGGGCGGACTTCTTTCTGGGCCTGTCGGGGCCGGATGTGCTGT
This sequence comes from Ruegeria sp. CJ3, assembly GCF_056536725.1. Classification (NCBI taxonomy): domain Bacteria; kingdom Pseudomonadati; phylum Pseudomonadota; class Alphaproteobacteria; order Rhodobacterales; family Roseobacteraceae; genus Ruegeria; species Ruegeria sp. CJ3. Next base: position 73,325 of record NZ_JBQFQE010000007.1, on the reverse strand, counting down.
CGCAGGATATGGTCCGGCGGATGGCACGGCGGCCGGTGATCTTTGCGCTGGCCAACCCGGTACCGGAAATCATGCCAGATGCCGCGCGCGAAGCCGCACCCGACGCTATCATCGCCACGGGCCGGTCGGATTACCCCAATCAGGTCAACAACGTGCTGTGCTTTCCGTTCATCTTCCGGGGCGCGCTGGATGTGGGCGCAACCGAGATCAATGACGAGATGAAGCTGGCCTGCATCTCGGCCATCGCCGCGCTGGCGCGGACCACCACGATCGCGGAAACCGCTGCGGTCTATAAGGACGAGCAACTGGCCTTTGGCGCAGACTACCTGATCCCCAAACCGTTCGATCCCCGCCTGACCGGCGTTGTGGCCAGCGCCGTGGCGCGCGTTGCGATGGAGACGGGCGTGGCCACCCGGCCCATTGCCGATCTCGACGGGTACAAGGAATCGCTGGACGGGTCGGTATTCCGCTCGGCCTTGTTGATGCGCCCGGTCTTCGAAAGCGCCCACCGGTCCCACCGCAAGGTGGTCTTTGCCGAGGGCGAAGATGAACGGGTCCTGCGGGCGGCTCAGGCCATGCTTGAGGAAACCACCACCCTGCCCATTCTGATCGGTCGCCCCGGCATCGTGAACAAGCGGCTTGAACGGATCGGACTGTCGATCCGCGCCGGGGTGGATTTCGAGTTGGTGGATCCCGAACACGACTCGCGCCACGCGGAATACTGGCAGACCTATCACGGGCTCATGAAACGCAAGGGCATCACCCCCGAGTTGGCTCGTACGATCACCCGGACCAACACCACCGCCATCGCCGCAATTATGGTCTATCTGGGACAGGCCGACAGCATGATCTGCGGCACCTTCGGGCAGTTCCACTGGCACCTGCGCTATGTCACGCAACTGCTGCAACGCGACGATCTGGCCCCGGTCGCGGCCCTATCGATGATGATCCTGGAAGACGGCCCGCTGTTCATTGCCGACACGCAGGTCAACCAGTTGCCGACGCCGGAACAGATCGCGGAAACCGTCATTGGCTGCGGCCGCCATATCCGCCGGTTCGGGATCGAACCGCGGATCGCGCTGTGTTCCTATTCGCAATTTGGCGATCTGGACATTGATTCAGGCCGCCGGATGCGTGATGCGATGGATATTCTGGACGCCGCCAACCCTGACTTCATCTATGAGGGTGAAATGCATCTGGACGCCGCGCTGGATTTTGACATCCGGCAGCGGCTGATGCCCGACTCACGGCTGACCGGCACCGCAAACGCACTGGTCTTTGCCAATGTCGACGCCGCCAGCGCGGTGCGCAACATCCTGAAGATCAAGGCAAACGGGCTTGAGGTCGGGCCGATCCTGATGGGCATGGGCAACAAGGCGCATGTGGTCACCCCCGCAATCACCGCCCGCGGCTTGCTGAATATGTCCGCGCTGGCCGGAACCCCGGTGGCGCATTACGGCTGACGCGCAGGCCCAACGAAAATGCCCGGCCTCAAAGGGCCGGGCTTATTACACCTTGGGGGCGTCTTAACCGACGACCACCTCTTTCAGCTCATCCCCGACATAAGGCAGATACTGCTCGAAATTATCGGCAAACATCTTCACCAGCTTGGCGGCCTGCCGGTCATAGGCTTCGGGGTCGTCCCAGGTGCGGCGCGGGTTCAGCAGCACCTCGGCCACGCCGGGCGCAGCAACGGGAACATCAAAGCCGAAATTCGGGTCCTTGCGGTATTCCACATTGTCCAACGACCCGTCCAGAGCCGAGCTCAGCAGGGCCCGGGTCGCGCGGATCGGCATCCGCGAGCCGATCCCGTAGGCACCACCGGTCCAACCCGAGTTGACGATCCAGCAGGTCGAGCCGTGCTGGATGATCTTATCGCGCAGCAGCTTACCGTAGACCTCGGGGCGGCGCGGCATGAAGGGGGCGCCGAAACAGGTGGAAAAGACCGGCTGCGGCTCGGTCAGGCCGCGTTCGGTGCCGGCCATCTTGGCGGTAAAGCCCAGCAGGAAGTGATACATCGCCTGATCTGGGGTCAGCCGGGCAATCGGCGGCATGACGCCAAAGGCATCGCAGGTCAGCATGATGACGTTGTTCGGATGCCCCCCCTGCCCGCTTTGCGAGGCATTGGGGATATAGTCCAGCGGATAGGCGCAGCGCATGTTTTCCGTCAGGCTGGTATCCTGATAATCCAGTTCACGCGTGTCCTGGTCATAGACCATGTTTTCGATCACGGTCCCAAACATGGAACAGGTGGCATAGATCTCGGGCTCGGCCTCGGCGCTCAGGTTGATGGTCTTGGCGTAACACCCGCCTTCGAAGTTAAAGACCCCGCGGTCGGACCAGCCATGTTCGTCATCCCCCAACAGTGTGCGGTTCGGGTCCGCCGACAAGGTGGTTTTGCCGGTGCCGCTAAGGCCGAAAAACACCGCTGAATCCTGCGGGTTTCCGTTAGCGTGGTTAGCCGAGCAATGCATCGGCATGACGCCTTTTTCCGGCAGCAGAAAGTTCATCAACCCAAAGGCGGATTTCTTGTTTTCGCCCGCATATTCAGTATTGCCGATCAGGATCAGCTTTTTCTCGATATTGACTGCGATCACGGTTTCCGAGTTGCAGCCGTGCCGCGCGGGATCGGCCTTGAAACTGGGGCAGTTGATGATGGTGTAATCGCTGACGAAATCGTCCAGATCCTCGCGGTCGGGCCGGCGCAGCATGTAACGGATGAACAGGTTGTGCCAGGCCAGTTCGTTGATGACGCGCACCTTGATGCTGTGGCGCGGGTCAGCCCCTGCGATCAGGTCCTGAACGAAGTAATCCCTCCCCTCCATATGGGCCAGCATGTCCTCATAAAGCCGGTCGAACGGCTCGAGATCCATAGGCGCGTTGTTCTCCCACCAGATGTCGTTTTCGGTGGTGGCGTTGCGCACGGTGAACTTGTCCTTGGGCGAGCGGCCGGTGAATTCGCCGGTGCTGACCAACAGCGCCCCGCCCTGCCCCATCTCGCCTTCGTTGCGTTCCAGGGCGGCTTCGACCAGCGCGGATTGCATCAGGTTGTAATGGACATTCCCCAACCCCGTAATCCCCTGGTCTTCAAGCCGGAATTGCGGGTTAACCCGTCCAGATGACATCGTTCTCATTCTCCTATTGCGGCGCGGCGCGTCATGTTGAGACGGTGCATACCGGCTGGTCCGGACTGATGATTCAGCCTGTGCGGCGGGACAGTAACATGCAAGTTCAACGGCTGCCCAGCGGGTTTTGGCACGGTTAGCGCCATCAAGCCCAGGTTTAGCGCAACCAGTTTTTTGGTTTACGTTCTGTGGCTTGCAGCGGGCGACCGCGGCCGATTCCTTAAACAGGACAGGCCGGGTCTGCCCTCCTCATAGAATCTTCGCACTGTGTGAGATATTCTTTACGATCTCGTAGTTCTCGGGCCCTTCGGTCCCGTCCCGCGCCTTTATGCACAAACCATCAGAGACAGGGCCGCGCGCGATGCAAGGTGCCAAACACAAAGCCAAAGTCTATGCGCGCGAGACCACGCGCAGGATTGCGGGCTGCGTTTTTGACCGGCGATCCAAGCGCCCCAGATATCATGAAAGGTGATATCCAGTTTCTCTGAAAGAACTATTTCCTTGCGCGGGTGTCCTCTAGGCTTTCATATCAGGACCCACGGGTCCAGCTGCGACGCTACCCAATCCGGAGGAGATCATGCCCCTGCATCCGACGCTGAAGCCTTTCAACTTCAAGAAATGGGTCGAGGATAACGCCGACAAGTTGCGCCCGCCGGTGGGCAATCAATTGCTGCATAAAGAAGGCGACATGATCGTCATGGTCGTCGGCGGCCCCAACACCCGGGTCGATTTCCACGATGACCCGGTCGAGGAATGGTTCTTTCAGCAAAAGGGCGACATGATGCTGAAGATCGCCGACGGGGGCAAAATCTATGACATACCGGTGCGCGAGGGCGAGGTGTTTATGCTGCCCCCGCATGTCCGCCACGCCCCTCAGCGTCCGCAGGAAGGATCGGTCGGCATCGTGGTCGAAGCCCCGCGCCAACCGGGTATGAAAGAGGGCTTTGAATGGTTCTGCTTCAACTGCGAAGCCCTGGTGCATCGCGAAGAGGTTGCGCTTGATGGTCCCGAGGGGATCGTGACCGCCCTGCCCAAAATCTATGACGCGTTCCACAACAGCACCGAGGCGCGCACCTGCCCCAAATGCGGCACCCTGCACCCCGGCAAAGGGAAACCCCCGGAAGGTTGGGTAAAGCTTTAAGCTTGAATGTTTAGGCTTGAAATAATCACGGGAACACCTAAGGTTTCAACAAAAAGCGGTATAAACCGCAGCACGCAACAATAGGGAGACTGAAATGAGGACCATGAAACTTGGGCTGCTGGCCGGTCTGATGCTGTCGTCGACGGCGGCATTTGCCGAAGACCTCAAGATCGGCATGATCACCACTCTGTCGGGTCCGGCGGGGTATCTGGGTGCGGATGTGCGCGACGGCTTCATGCTGGTCATCGAGGAAGAGGGCGGCACGCTGGGCGGTGTTCCGGTCGAGGTTCTGGTCGAAGATGACGGGCTGAAACCGGAAAACGGCCGCGCCATTGCCGAACGCTTTCTGGAGCGTGATGAGGTCGAGATTATGACCGGTGTCATCTTTTCGAACATCGCGCCCGTCGTGGCCCCGCTGACGCTGCGGGCGGACCGGTTCTATATCTCGCCCAATTCGGGGCCTTCACAATTTGCCGGCAGCAAATGTCACGAGAACTATTTCGTGGCCTCGTGGCAGAATGACTCACTGCACGAAGCGGCAGGGATCAACGCCAACAATCTGGGCTACAAGAACGCCTATATCCTTGCGCCGAACTATCAGGCGGGCAAGGACGCGTTGGCCGGGTTCAAACGCTTTTTCGAAGGCGAGATCGTGGGCGAGACCTACACCCAGCTGGGCCAGACCGACTATGCCGCCGAGATTGCCAAGATCCGCGCTGCAGATCCTGAGATGGTGTTCCATTTCCTGCCCGGCGGCATGGGTATTAACTTTATGAAGCAATATGATCAGGCTGGTTTGCGTACCGATGTACCGCTGGTGCTGGCTGCGCCTTCGTCGGATATCAACATTCTGCGGGCCGTCGGGGAATCCATGGTGGGTGTGGCCAACACCTCGCACTGGAACCACGATCTGGACAATGAGGCGAACAAGGCCTTTGTTGCGGGCTTTGCCGAGAAATACGACCGTCTGCCCACGGTCTATGCCAGCCAGGGCTATGACACCGCGCGCCTGATCTCCAGCGCGCTGAAGGCAACGGGCGGCAAGGTGACCGAAGACATGGATGGTTTCCGCGAAGCGCTGAGGGCAGCCGATTTCGACTCGGTGCGCGGCCCGTTCCGCTTTAACTCGAACAACCATCCCGTCCAGAACTGGTATAGCCGAGTCGTGGTCGAAGAAGACGGCCAGTTCCGCAACAAGGTCACCGGCGTCATCGCCGAGGATCATGCCGACGCCTATGTCGGCGATTGCAAGCTGTAATCGCGGCCTGAAAACAGGGGCCGGCCTGTCCACGATACGCCGGCCCTGAACGCACCCTATCCCAGCAGGTAGTCCAAGACGTGTCTCAGCTTGTTTTCGAGCAGCTCCTGAACGGCATCCAGCTGGGCATGTTCCTGTTTCTGGTCTCGGCCGGGCTGACCCTGGTGTTTGGTTTCATGAACATCATCAACCTGGCCCATGGTTCCCTGTTCATGATCGGGGCCTACTCGATTGCCCTGATCTCGGGCGCGACAGGGTCGTTCTGGATCGGCTTGATCCTGTGCCTGCCCGTCACCGCGCTGGCGGCGCTGCTGATCGAAGTCCTGATCATCCGACCGCTTTACACCCGCGATCATCTGGATCAAGTGCTGGCAACCTTCGGGCTGATCCTGTTCATCAACGAAGGCACCACAATGCTGATGGGTCGAACGCCGCAATTTGTCGACGTGCCTGCCGCACTTTCCGGCAGTGTCGAGCTGTTCGGCGTGTTCTCGTACCCGCTTTACCGTCTGGCGATCATCGCCTCTGGCCTGATCGTCGCGGCCATCCTGTGGTTCATCATCACCCGAACGCGGGTCGGGATGCAGATCCGGGCGGGCACCACCAACCGCGAGATCGTGCAGCAACTGGGCGTCAATATCGACGGGCTGAACACCGCGATCTTTGTGGTTGGCGCCATGTTTGCCGGTCTGGCCGGAGCAATGGCCGGTCCGCTGACCTCGGTCGAGGTCGGGATGGGTGAGAACCTGTTGATCCTGTGCTTTGTCTGTATCGTGATCGGCGGCATCGGATCTATCCGCGGCGCGCTGTTCGGGGCGTTGACCGTGGGCATCGTGGATACGATGGGGCGGTCGTTTCTGCCCTCGATCCTCGGTGCGTTTCTCGACCCGGCATCAGCCAGCGGAATTGCGGCGGGGCTGTCGTCGATGTCGATCTACCTGCTGATGGTGATCGTGCTTGTACTGAAACCCACGGGACTATTCCCGGTTGCCGGGCGGGCCTCATGATCAGCGAACGCCACCTGCCCAAAGTCTTCGCCCTTGGCGTACTGGCCCTGCTGGTGCTGCCATTTTTGCTGCAGGCGGCGGGCTCATCCTATCTGATCTCGACCGCCACCCGTCTGGTGATCTTTGCCATTGCCGCCATCAGTCTTGACCTGCTGATCGGCTATACCGGGCTGGTGTCCTTCGGCCATGCGGCGTTTCTGGGCGTCGGCGCCTACACGGTCGGCATCCTGTCCTTCCACGCGTACGAGGGCGACACGTTCTTTGGCCTGCCGGGCACACTGTCCGGTCTGATCGTTCTGCCGCTGGCGGTGGCCTTGTCTGCCCTTGTGGCGCTGGCCATCGGTGCCCTGTCCTTACGGACCAAAGGCGTTTATTTCATCATGATCACGCTCAGCTTTGGGCAGATGCTGTTCTTTCTGTTCGTCTCGCTTGAGAAATATGGCGGCGATGACGGCATGATGATGTTTGACGGGCGTAACACGCTGCCGGGGCTGGACCTGAATGACCGCATATCCTTCTACTATTTCTGTCTGGCCTGCCTGATCGCGTTCTTCTGGTTCTGCCGCAGGCTGGTGGCGTCGAAATTCGGTCGCACCCTACAGGCGATCCGCCAGAACGAAGCGCGCCTGTCCTCGATCGGGATACGGCCCTACACCGCCAAACTGCTGATTTTTGTCGTCGCCGGGGCCGGGGCCGGTCTGGCCGGGGCGCTCTCGGCCAACCACACCGAGTTCGTCAGCCCTGCCCTGACCCATTGGACCCGGTCGGGCGATCTGATGATCGTGGTCATTCTGGGAGGCATCGGCACCCTGCTGGGCCCGGTTCTGGGCACCATCGTCTTTCTGTTGCTGGAAGAGTTCCTGCCGCTGATCCTGCACTCCATCGGGCTGGACCTGCTCAGCGAGCACTGGCGGTTCGTGCTGGGGCCGATCCTGATCCTGATTGTGCTGTTTGCCAAATCCGGCATCTACGGCCTGCTGTTCCGGGCGAAGGAGTAGGCGATGCTGCAAATCCGCAACCTGTGCAAGAATTTCGGAGCGCTGACGGCGACAAATGACGTGTCGCTGGATGTCGAGCCGGGCACAATCCACGCGCTGATCGGGCCCAACGGGGCGGGCAAGACGACGCTGATCGCGCAGATTTCAGGTTATCTGACGCCAACTTCGGGTTCGATCAGCTTCGATGGGCAGGACCTGCTGGCCATGCCTGCGCATCTGCGTCCCCATGCCGGGCTGGTGCGCAGTTTTCAGGTGACCTCGGTGTTCCCCGACCTCACGGTGATCGAAAATGTCTGCCTTGTGCTGCAGTCCATGAACCATCAGGTGTTCCGCCTGTTCCGCCCCGCTGCCGCCGACAAGGCAGAACGCGCCGAGGCGATGGGCATTCTTGAACGCGTAGCTCTTGGGGCCGAGGCCGAAACTCTCACCCGCAATCTGGCCCATGGACAGAAACGGCAGGTCGAGATCGCAATGGCACTGGCCGCGCGCCCCAAACTGCTGCTTCTGGATGAACCGATGGCCGGCATGGGGGCGGAAGAAAGCCGCCAGATCACCGCCTTGCTGGACGGGTTGCGGGGCGATATCACCATGCTGCTGGTCGAACATGACATGGATGTGGTGTTCGGCCTCGCCGACAAGGTCTCGGTTCTGGTCTATGGCAAGGTCATCGCCAGCGACACACCTCAGGCGATCCGGCAGGACCCTGACGTGCAGCAGGCCTATCTGGGCGGGCACGAGTTTCACGATGGGGCTGTGTGATGCTGCAGGCTGAAAATATCCACGCCGCCTATGGCTCGTCCAAAGTGCTGTTCGGCATTGATCTGGAACTGCGCCAGGGGCAGTTGGTCGCCATGATGGGCCGCAACGGGATGGGCAAGACGACGACCGTGCGGGCGATCACCGGGCTGACCCCCGCCTTGTCAGGCGCGGTTCGGCTGGACGGTCAGGACATCACGCGGCTGAAGCCGCACCAGATCGGTCAGGCCGGTGTTGCGCTGGTGCCCGAGGGTCGTCAGATTTTTCCGACCCTGACCGTGCGCGAGAACCTGATTGCCACGGCGCGGACGCGGCGCAGCGCGGCGCAGCCCTGGACGTTAGAGCGAGTGTTCAACCTGTTCCCCCGCCTGCGCGAACGGGCCGGGCAGATGGGGGATTCCCTGTCGGGGGGTGAGCAGCAGATGCTGGCCATCGGGCGCGCATTGATGACGAACCCGCGCCTTCTGATCCTGGATGAGGCGACCGAAGGCCTCGCCCCGCTGATCCGCCATGAAATCTGGGAGATTCTGACCGAGTTGAAAGCCGAAGGTCAGACCACTTTGGTGATCGACAAGAACCTGGATGAGATGGCGCCGGTGGCCGATTACGCCTATGTCGTGCTCAAGGGACAGATCGCGTGGCATGGCGATATAGCCGCCATGCGCGCCACACCGGATTTCGCAGAAACCTATCTGGGGGTCTGACCCGGATGCCGGTCTATCGGGACATGGATCAGCAAACCCTCGAGCGGGAATATAACGCCCGCGCCTCGGTCAGCGATTTCGACGCAGAGATGCGGCGCTATCGCGCGCTGAGCAATCAGGCCTATGCCCGTTGCCGGGTGATCCGCGATCTGCCCTATGGCGATCATCCCGACGAACGGTTCGATCTTTTCCCCGCCGGAGACGGCGCGCCGGTGCTGGTCTTTCTGCATGGCGGATACTGGCGGTTTCTGGGGCGGTCCGACAGTGCATTCATGGCGCAAACCATGGTGAATGCAGGCATCGCCGTTGCGGTTGTGGAATACACCTTGGCCCCCGCCGCGACACTGGATCAGATCGTAGATCAGGTACGCCGCGCACTGGCCTCTATCCATCAGCAGTCAACCGCACTTGGGATCAACCCAGACCGGATTTACGTCTGCGGCTCGTCCGCTGGGGCGCATCTGGCGGCAATGGCGCTGTTGACCGACTGGCAAGCGCAGTCCGGATTGCCATCGAACCTAATCAAAGGCGCCGTTCTCGTCAGCGGCCTGTTTGATCTGGAACCGGTGCGCCTGTGCCAGCCGAACAGCTGGCTGAACCTCAGTCCCGAGGCTGCGGCTCGCAACAGCCCAATTGGCCAGACGCTGCCAGTGGCTTGCCCGGTTATGATCTTCTGGGGCGCAGAAGAAACCCGCGAATTCAAACGTCAGAGTGCCGATTTTGCGCAGGCGTTGCAGACGCAGGGCCTATCCGTTTCCGCTACCGAGATCGCGGGGCGGAACCATTTCGACGTGATCGTAGACCTCGCCGATTCAGACCGGATGCTCTGCCGCGAGACGGTCACGCTGCTGCGCTCAGACTGACCATGCTACGGTACGCTATGGCTGGGTAGAACACCGAACCGCTGCTTGTAGTCCCGCGAGAACCGACCCAGATGTGAAAACCCGCTGCCAAAGGCGACCTGCGTGATGCTGGGCCGGTCGCGCCGGATCGCCAGTTGATAATGCGCCGCATCCAGCCGCGCGTTTCTGAGATATTGCATCGGTGTCAGCCCGTACCGCTGACGAAAACCCTTTTGCAAAGTGCGCACGTTCACTCCGGCCTCGGCCGCGATATCGTTCAGCGTTATCGGTTCGGCCAGATTGGCGTGGATATAGTCAACCGCCAGCCGCAAGGCGCGCGGGGTTGGCCCGGTATCGGACTGTTCGAGAATATGCGAGACATTGCTGCGCTGCAGGGTCAACAGCGCATAGGCCAGATCCATCTCGGCCTTCAGATCGCGGCTTTGGCCGTTGCCCAGATGCAGATCACCGCGATCCGTGGCGGCAGCACAGGCCAGCACCATGCGTTTCAGGCGCACCCCGTTTGGCGACCGTAGATCGACGCGTGTGTCAAACCGCACCGGCCCCGGTAGCGGCGCACCGCTGAGGCTTTCGGCGACCGCCTGCAGGTGGGATTTGCCGACCTGCAGGATCAGCTTGCGACAATCCGCCTGCCACCTCATCCGGGTATCACGATCGGGGTTCAGCAGGGTCGCAGCTGCCGCATCGGACTCAACCTCTTCTCCGCGATGGGTGACACTCGACGACCCTGATAACGGTATCTGCAACAGGTAGAATGACCCCAGTTGACCCGGGTCAATACTCACATCCCCGCCATAGTGAAGATAGTTCAGCGATATATCACGCCCCGCCACATGATTATGCGTCACCGCCAAAGAGCGGCTGCGGCCGGCCCGTTCCAACCGATGATCGCAGAATTTCTGCGCCACACAGCTGCGCGCCTCGTCCAGATCACCGGTCTGAAGCAGCGGGAATCGGTTCAGGAAACCAGAGGTCTTGGGTCGGGATACGCGCGTCAAAGGTCACAGCTCCTGCAGTCAGGCTAGCAGGCAAGCGGTTTATTTCAAGCCTGAACATTTTAGATGCAGAATAGTTCGTTTTTTGGATAAACGGATTTGCGCGCCTTGTGCACACTCGTCCAAACGCAGCACATGCAGGGAGGATGTGAATGTCGGCAGGCACAGCAAAACGCAAATCGGTTGCGGTGATCGGGGGCGGTGTCAGCGGCTTGGCCGCGGCCAAGGCCTTTGCTGAACGGGGCCATGACGTCACTGGGTTTGAACGCAGCCATGACTTTGGCGGCGTATGGGAATTGTCACGCTCTTACCCGGACGTGCAGACGCAGTCGCCCAAGGATCTGTATTGCTATACCGACCACCCGATGCCGCAAGACTATCCCGAATGGCCCAAGGGTCCGCAGGTGCATGAGTACCTGCTGTCCTACGCGCAAAAGCACGATCTGGCGCGGTTGTTTCGGCTGAACACCAATATCAAGGCGATGGAGCGGCGCAGCGACGGGCAACCCGGCTGGACGCTGACGGTTGAGGCCGACGGCGCGGAACAGAGCGAGGATTTCGACTTTGTCGCGGTCTGTACCGGTCAGTTTTCGGAAAAGAACATCATCTCTCATCCCGGTCAGGAGGCTTTTCAAGAACGCGGCGGGCAGGTGATGCATTCGTCGGAATATACCGATCCCAGCATTGTGCAGGGCAAGGATGTTGTCGTTCTGGGGGGCTCGAAATCAGCGACGGATATTGCAGTGAACGCCTCAAAGAACGGCGCGAAATCCGTGCGGCTGGTCTATCGCGAGAACGTCTGGCGCATCCCCTATTTCGTGGGCGGGATCAACTTCAAACACCTGCTTTACATGCGCGCGCAGGAACAGCAGTTCAATCGATGGGGCAAATCCCCTGCGCAGCGTTTAGTCGCGGCGGTGTTCAAACCGCTGGTCTGGGCAAATTTCCGCGGGCTTGAGACCATGCTGAAACTGCAGTTGGGTCTAAAAAAACACAATATGGTGCCGGATATTCCGATCGAAAAGGATGTCTCGTGTTCGGTTCCCATCGTCACGCCGGGGTTTTTCGAGGCGCTGAATGCGGGTCAGTTGCAGAGTACCATCGGATCGTTCGACAGCTACACCGTCGAGGGGCTCAAACTGACCACGGGCGAGGTCGTGCCTTGCGGCGTCGCCGTTCTGGCCGTTGGCTGGAAGCTGGGCGTGCCCTATCTGCCGCAGGCGTACCAGGACAAACTGATCGAGCAGGACGGCCAGTACCGCGTCTATCGCCTGTCGGTGAACCCCGATCTGCCGGATATGGGCTTTGTCGGCTTCAACTCCAGCTTCTGCACCATCCTGTCGGCTGAAATGATCGCCAATTGGCTGGTGCGCTATGCTGACGGGCAGTTGGCCAACCAGCCCTCGGAGGCGGAGATGACCGAGAACATCGAGATGATGCTGAACTGGCGGCGAAATGAGCGCCCGGCGGCGCAGATCTATGGCGGTCTGTGCTCGGCGCCCTTCCATTTCAAGCATTTCGACGAATTGCTGGCCGATATGGGGGCTGCAAAAACCAAACGCAGCAACCCGCTGGCCGAGCAGTTTCGGTATCCGGATGCGGCGGCCTACGGCGAATTCCTTGCCTCGGCCCCGCAATACACAGCAACCTGACGGCATAACCCAAGGAGGACCCGATGAAAGATCTGGAAAAAGGCATCACCAAGAACGGTGTCGGCTACAAGGAAACGACGTGGAACATTCTGGGGCAGGTCTATTACCCCAAGGCGGTTTGTGAGACGACATTTGCCTTCGAGACCAACTCGAACCCCGGCGATTTTGTGCCCGTCCACATCCACCCTACGCAGGACGAGTTCATCCTTGTGCAAGAGGGCGAGCTGGACCTGAAACTGGATGGCGTCTGGACCAAGGCCTATGCCGGTGATCTGGTGCGGATGCCGCGCGGCATCCCGCATGGCTATTTCAACAAATCCGACAAACCGGCGCGCGCGCTGTTCTGGGTCTCGCCCATGGGCAAGCTGAAGGACCTGTTCGAGGAATTGCACGAGTTGACCGATGTCGAGCAGGTGGTGAAAATCTCGGCCGACCACGAAGTCGATTTTCTGCCGCCCGAAGCAAACGAATAAGACGGCATCCGGCGGCGTCCCTGCCGCCGGGGCTTTCCAAGGCTCACATTTACTTCAAGCTTAAAATTTTAGACTTGAAGTAAATGTTGGCCCGACCTAGGCTTTCAACATACGTTATTCTGATCAGGAGGGCACAATGCGCGTCGCTTGTCTGGGAGGGGGCCCCGCGGGGCTTTACTTTGCCATATCGCTGAAGCTGCGCCAGCCCGATGCCGAAGTTGTGGTAATCGAGCGGAACAAGCCCGACGACACATTCGGCTGGGGCGTGGTCCTGTCTGATGAAACGTTGGACAATCTGGCCGCAAACGACCCGGTCAGCGCCGCGGCCATCCGCGATCACTTCGCCTATTGGGACGACATCGCGGTGCATTACCGAAGCGAAAAGATCGTCTCGACCGGGCATGGCTTTTGCGGCATCGGGCGCAAACAACTGCTGCTGCTATTGCAAGCCCGCGCGCGGGAGTTGGGCGTTGATTTGCAGTTCGAAACCGAAGCCGCCAGCGCCACGGACTATGCAAAGGAATACGACATCGTCGTTGCCTCGGACGGGCTGAACTCAAAAACACGCACGGAACTGGCGGCGCATTTCAAACCCGATATCGACATGCGCGCCTGCAAATTCGTCTGGCTCGGCACGCATCAGAAATTCGACGACGCCTTCACCTTTATCTTCAAGGAAACCGACAAGGGCTGGCTGTGGGTCCACGCCTATCAGTTCGACGATGACACGGCGACCTTCATCGTCGAGACCGATCAGGCCACATGGGATGCTTACGGCTTTGGCGACATGAGCCAGCAGGAAAGCATCGCCGTCTGCGAAGAGATCTTTGCCGAGTATCTGGACGGTCACAGCCTGATGACCAATGCCAACCATATCAGAGGCTCGGCCTGGCTGAGTTTCCCCCGCGTTCTGTGCGAGAACTGGAGCCATGAGAACATCGTGCTGATGGGCGACGCCTCGGCCTCGGCGCATTTCTCGATCGGTTCGGGCAGCAAACTGGCGCTGGAGAGCGCGATCGCGCTGGCGGAATATGTTGACACCATGCCCCTGCCCGACGCGCTGACCCGGTATCAGGAGGATCGGCGGCTGGAAGTGCTGCGCCTGCAATCAGCCGCCCGTAACTCTCTGGAATGGTTCGAGGATGTGGGGCGGTATTTGAACCTTGATCCGGTGCAGTTCAACTATTCGCTGCTGACCCGCTCGCAGCGGATCAGCCATGAAAACCTGCGCCTGCGTGATCCCGAATGGTTGGAAGGGGCCGAACGCTGGTTTCAGACTCGCGCAGGTGGACCCGAGACACCGGTACGCGCACCCATGTTCGCGCCCTACCGGTTGCGGGGGATGGATCTGACCAACCGTGTCGTCGTCTCACCCATGGCCCAATACAAGGCTGTCCACGGCTGTCCCACCGACTGGCATTTCGTCCACTATGCCGAGCGCGCCAAGGGCGGTGCCGGGTTGGTCTATACCGAGATGACCTGTGTTTCACCCGAAGGCCGCATCACGCCGGGCTGCCCCGGCCTCTACGCGCCCGAGCATGAAGCCGCCTGGGCACGGCTGACCGACTTCGTCCATTCCGAGACGTCGGCCAAGATCTGCTGCCAGATCGGCCATTCCGGGCGCAAGGGCTCGACCCAGCTGGGGTGGGAGGAGATGGACGCGCCGCTGACGCACAACAACTGGGATCTGGTCTCGGCCTCAGCGATCCCATGGTCGGACCGCAACGCCACCCCGCGCGAGCTGACGCGGGCCGAGATGGATGCGATCCGCGATCAGTTCACGTCTGCCGCGCAGATGGCCGACCGCGCTGGGTTCGACATGATCGAACTGCACGCTGCGCACGGGTATCTAATCTCGTCCTTTATCTCTCCGCTGTCGAATATCCGAACTGACGAGTATGGCGGCAGCCTCGAAAACCGCCTGCGCTATCCGCTTGAGGTGTTCCGCGCCATGCGGGCCGTCTGGCCGGATGACAAACCCATCTCGGTGCGCATCTCGGCCAATGATTGGACCGGTGACGATGGCGTGACACCCGAAGAGGCGGTTCTGATCGCGCAGGCGTTTTCCGAGGCCGGGGTGGATATCATCGACGTGTCCGCAGGTCAGACCTCGACCCGGGCCAAACCGGTCTATGGCCGCATGTTCCAGACGCCGTTCTCGGACCGTATCCGCAACGAGGCCGGTCTTGCCACCATGGCGGTTGGCAACATCTATGAGCCAGATCATGTGAATTCGATCCTGATGGCCGGGCGGGCCGATCTGGTCTGCCTTGCCCGTCCGCATCTGGCCGATCCCTACTGGACGCTGCACGCCGGAACGCAGATCGGGGACCGCCACGCGGATTGGCCCCAGCCCTATGAGGCAGGCCGCGATCAACTGTGGCGCAATGCTGACCGCGAGGCCGAGGCCATTCGCGCATGACCCTGCAAGCCAAGCATATCGTAATCAGCGGCGGCGGCAGCGGGGTCGGGGCCGAACTGGCGCAGGCCTTCGCGGATGCAGGCGGCAAGGTCACCATACTGGGACGCAGGCTCGGCGCGCTGCAAGAGGTCGCGGATGCAACCGGTGCCCTACCCCTGCGCTGCGATGTGACGGATGGCGAGGCGGTCCGCGCCGCGATCGACAAGGCCCGCGCCATTCACGGTCCTGTTTCCGTAGCCGTTGCCAATGCGGGGGCCGCGCCCTCGGCCCCGTTCCACAAGATTTCGGCGCAAGAGTTCGACGCGACGCTGGCAGTCAATCTGGGCGGCGTGTTCCACCTGTGGCAGGCCTGTCTGACGGATATGAAGGCGGCAGGTTGGGGGCGGTTGATTGCTGTGGCTTCAACGGCTGGCCTCAAAGGATATGGCTATGTCAGCCATTATTGCGCGGCCAAGCACGGGGTCGTGGGCCTGACGCGGGCCTTGGCGCATGAGCTTGGCCGCTCGGGCGTCACCGCCAATGCGATCTGTCCCGGGTTTATCGACACGCCGCTGCTGCAGCGCTCGCTGGACGCGATTACCGAGAAAACCGGCATGTCCAACGATGACGCGGCTAAAACCCTTCTGCGGGGTAATCCGCAAGGCCGCTTTGTCACCACGCAAGAGGTTGCAGGGGCGGCGCTGTGGCTCTGCTCTGACGCGGCAGCATCCATGAACGGGCACGCCATGGCCCTGTCGGGAGGTGAGATTTGACGAACGCGCCCGCATCAAAAGAACGCCTGCGGCTGTGGCTGCGCCTGATCAAGACCCAGCGCCGGATCGAGGCTGAGCTGCGCGAGCGCCTGCGCATCAGTTTCAACACCACCCTGCCCCGGTTTGACGTGATGTCGGCGCTGTATCGCAATCAGGACGGGTTGAAGATGTCGGAGCTGTCGCGGATGCTGATGGTGTCGAACGGTAATGTCACCGGGATCGTCGACCGGCTGTGCGATGACGGGTTAATGCAGCGCGAAACCGTACCGGGGGATCGGCGGGCCAACCGGGTGCGCCTGACCGCGGCCGGAGTGGATGAGTTTCTGAAACAGGCGGCGGCGCATGAAAGCTGGGTCAGTGAGTTGCTGGGCGGCCTGGATGCGCAGACCAGCGCACAGATCGGGCTGCTGCTGAACGGCGCGCTGCCTGATGCCGGGGAAGGGGTACAAGATGACTGAGACACCAAAGCATTTTCTGCTGAGTTGCGAGAACCGGATCGCCACGATCTGTCTGGACCGCCCCGACCGCAAGAACCCGCTGACTTTCGACAGCTATGCCGAGCTGCGCGACTGGTTCCGCACCCTGCCCTATCGCGACGATGTGGACGTGGTGGTTTTTGGCTCGAACGGTGGCAATTTCTGCTCCGGCGGCGATGTGCATGACATCATCGGCCCGTTGACCCGGATGAGCATGAAGGAATTGCTGGCCTTTACCCGCATGACCGGCGATCTGGTCAAAGCCATCGTAAATTGCGGCAAGCCGGTGATTGCGGCCATCGACGGCGTCTGCGTCGGCGCGGGCGCGATCATCGCCATGTGTTCCGATCTGCGCATCGCAACGCCCGAGGCCAAGACCGCTTTTCTGTTCACCCGCGTCGGGCTGGCAGGTTGCGACATGGGGGCCTGTGCGATCCTGCCCCGGATCATCGGACAGGGCCGCGCGGCAGAACTGCTCTATACCGGGCGGTCGATGTCGGCCGAAGAAGGCGCGGCCTGGGGGTTCTTCAACCGTGTTGTGCCTGCACCTGATCTGGCCGGGGCCGCGCAGGATATGGCGGCGCGCATCGCTGCCGGGCCGAATTTCGCCCATATGATGACGAAGACCATGCTGGCGCAGGAATGGTCCATGTCCATCGAACAGGCTATCGAGGCCGAGGCGCAGGCGCAGGCGATCTGTATGCAGACCGGCGATTTCAAACGCGCCTATGACGCGTTCGTCGCAAAGGAAAAACCGGTGTTCGAGGGCGATTGATGGCAGATCAAAGCTTCCTCAGCTGGCCGTTCTTCGACGACCACCACCGCGCCCACGCTGCAGCGCTGAACCGCTGGGCCGACGACGCGCTGGCGCAGATCGACCACAGCGACACAGATGCCGCCTGCCGCGCGCTGGTTAGCGCGCTGGGGCAGGATGGCTGGTTGCAGCCCACCGCCGCCATCGGGGATGAGGGGCTGGATGTGCGGACGCTGTGCCTCAGCCGCGAGATACTGGCGCGCCATGACGGGTTGGCGGATTTCGCCTTTGCGATGCAGGGGCTGGGGACTGGGGCGATCTCGCTGTTTGGCTCGGCCCGGCAGCAACAGGAATGGCTGCCCCTGACGCGCAGCGGGCAGGCGATCTCGGCCTTTGCCCTGACTGAGCCGCAATCGGGTTCAGATGTCGCCAACTCGACCATGACCGCCACCGAGGATGGCGACGCCTACGTGCTGAATGGCGAGAAGACGTGGATTTCGAATGGCGGCATTGCGGATGTCTACACCCTCTTTGCCCGCAGCGGCGAGGCCCCCGGCGCGCGCGGGCTCAGCGCGTTTTTAGTCACACCCGATATGCCGGGGTTCGAAGTGGTGGAACGGCTACACACCATCGCCCCGCACCCGCTGGCAACCCTGCGCTTTACTGATATGCGCGTGCCGAAATCGGCGATGATCGGCGCGCCCGGTCAGGGGTTTCGCATCGCCATGTCGGTGCTGGACGTGTTCCGCTCCACCGTCGCGGCGGCGGCGCTTGGCTTTGCCCGCCGCGCGCTGGACGAGGCGCTCGCGCGCGTGACCACGCGGCACATACAGAACGCGCCGCTGTTCGATCTGCAGATGGTGCAAGGCCATGTGGCCGACATGGCGCTGGATGTCGACGCCAGCGCTCTGCTGATCTATCGCGCGGCCTGGACCAAGGACAGCGGCGCGCCCCGCGTCACGCGCGAGGCGGCGATGGCCAAGCTGTTTTCAACCGATCAAGCACAGAAGGTGATCGACCGGGCGGTGCAACTGCATGGGGGCGACGGTGTCCGCACCGGCAGCAAGGTTGAGGTACTGTACCGCGATATCAGAGCCTTGCGTATCTACGAAGGGGCCTCGGACGTGCAGCGGGTTGTGATCGCGCGGCAGACGCTCGGGCAATATCAGGGAGGAGACTGATGGCGCAGTATACCGGACATATCGACACGTTCGCGCGGGAGAATCTGCCAGCCCCCGAGGCGCAACCTGATTTCCTGCTGGACGGGTTCGACTATCCCGCCAAGCTGAACGCCGCCGTCGAGCTGACGGACCGGATGGTCGAGCGTGGCTTTGGCGATCACACCGCGCTGATCGGCAACGGGCGGCAGCGCACCTATAAAGAGCTCAGCGACTGGACCAACCGGCTGGCCCATGTGCTGGTCGAGGATTTGGGCGTGAAACCCGGCAATCGGGTGCTGATCCGGTCGGCCAACAACCCGGCCATGGTGGCCTGCTGGCTGGCGGCAACCAAGGCTGGCGCGGTGGTGGTCAACACCATGCCCATGCTGCGCGCCGGAGAGCTGACCCAGATCGTCGACAAGGCCCAGATCACCCATGCGCTGTGCGACACGCGGCTGATGGATGAGCTGACGAAATGCGCCAAGTCCTCGGAGCATCTGAAATCGGTGGTGGGCTTTGACGGCACCTCGAACCACGACGCCGAACTGGACCGTCTGGCGCTGGAAAAACCGGTGCGCTTCGACGCGGTTGAAACGGCGCAGGACGACGTGGCCCTGCTGGGCTTTACCTCGGGCACGACGGGCGATCCCAAGGCCACCATGCACTATCACCGAGATCTGCTGATCATCGCCGATGGTTACGCGAAAGAGGTGCTGGATGTCACGCCCGAGGATGTGTTTGTGGGCTCTCCGCCGCTGGCCTTTACTTTTGGGCTGGGCGGGCTGGCAATCTTTCCGCTGCGCTTCGGCGCGGCGGCAACCTTGCTGGAAACCGCAACGCCGCCCAACATGATCGACATCATCGAAAAATACAAAGCCACCGTCTGCTTCACCGCCCCCACCGCCTATCGTGTGATGATGCGCGCGATGGAGGACGGGGCCGACCTGTCCAGCCTGCGCGCGGCGGTCTCGGCTGGTGAGACTCTGCCCGCGCCGGTTTACGAGGAATGGATCGAAAAGACCGGCAAACCGATGCTGGACGGAATCGGCGCAACCGAGATGCTGCATATCTTCGTGTCGAACCGGTTCGACGACCACAAGCCGGCCTGCACCGGCAAACCCGTTACCGGGTACCAGGTGCGCATTCTGGACGAAACAGGTGCGGAATGCCCGCCGGGACAGCCCGGACGCATGGCCGTGCGCGGCCCAACCGGATGTCGGTATCTGAATGATGATCGGCAGGCGGGCTATGTGCAAAATGGTTGGAACATCACCGGCGATACCTTTGTGCGCGATGACGAAGGGTACCTGCATTTCGCCGCGCGCAATGACGATATGATCGTCTCGTCCGGCTATAACATTGCCGGACCCGAGGTCGAGGCCGCGCTGCTGTCGCACCCCGCAGTCGCCGAATGTGGGGTGATCGGAGCACCCGACGACATGCGCGGCTCAATTGTCGAGGCGCATGTGGTCCTGTCCCAGGGGCATCAGGCCTGCGATGCGCTGGCCCAACAGCTTCAGGATCACGTCAAGGCGGTGATTGCGCCCTACAAATACCCGCGCTCGATCGTGTTCATCGACCAATTGCCCAAGACCGCGACGGGCAAGATTCAGCGCTTTCGCCTGCGCCCGGCGGGTTGAGGCGAAACGGATGTTCACTTGCCAACAGAAGGTCTTGTTCAAGCATTGCGACCCCGCCGGGATCGTCTTTTACCCGCGCTATTTCGAGATGATGAACGATTGTGTCGAGGCGTTCTTTGCCCATATCGGCCACCCGTTCGAACAGATTCACGGTTCTGGCGCGGTTCCCACCGTGAATATCGAGGCGCGCTTTCCCCGGCCCAGCAGGCATGGCGATCACCTGATCCTGAATCTGCAGGTGCTGCGGATCGGGACGTCGAGCCTGAAGCTGACCATCGACGCCCGCTGCGCGGATGAGCCACGCATGAGCTTTATCGCCACGCTGGTTCACATCGACGATCAGGGCAAACCTGCCCCCTGGCCCGCCGCGATGCGCGCCGCCCTGACCCCCCATCTGAAAGACGAGGACTAAATGGCCCATACTGAGATTTTTCCCGACGGCTGGGCTCCGGCCAAAGGCTATGCCAATGGCGTTCTAACCCGCGACGGGCAGTTGTTTGTCGGCGGCCAGATCGGCTGGAACGCGCAGCAGGTGTTCGAGACCTATGATTTCATCGGCCAGATGGAACAGGCCCTGCGCAACATCGTGGCCGTGGTCGAAAAGGCTGGTGGTCAGATCGAAGATATCACCCGCCTGACGTGGTACGTCACCGACAAGCGTGAATATCTGGCCCGCCAGCGCGAAGTCGGGCAGGCCTATCGCCGGGTTCTGGGACGGCATTTCCCGGCGATGACCATGGTTGTTGTCGCCGGTCTGATCGAAGACGAGGCCCTAATCGAGATCGAAGCCACCGCGATTTTGACGGCATAGGCCGCGCGGCCGTCGCGGAACGAATTGCTCTGTTCGGGTCAGAAATCAACCTCGACAGCAACCCCCTGCTCTAGCGCGATATCCACCACCGCCGAGGCGACCGCAAGGTCCTGAAGGCCGACGCCGGTGCCATCGAACAGGGTGATTTCGTCGTCGGAACGGCGGCCCGGATGGTCACCGTTGATGACCGCGCCGATCTGAGTGACATCACCTTCAGCGATCAGACCGGCGGCAATCGCGTGCTGGCATTCGCCGATGCTGATCGACTGGGCGACCTCATCGGTGAACACCGTGGCACGGGTGACCAGATCGGTACCGATCTCCTGCTTGCCTTTGGTGTCGGTGCCCATGCACGCCACGTGGGTACCCGCCGAGACGTGGTCCCCCATCAGCGTCGGCGCAAACGACGAGGTGATGGTGACGATCACATCGGCCTCGATCATGCCCTCAAGGTCGACCGCCTCGAAGGGCAGCCCGGCCTCTTGCGCCACTTTTTCGATATTGGGCAGCATCTCGGGATGCATGTTCCAGCCGATGACCTTGTCGAAATCGCGCTGCTCAAGTGCTGCGCGCAGTTGGAACGTGGCCTGATGGCCCGCACCGACCATGCCGATCACCTTTGCATCAGCCCGCGCCAGCCGGTTGATCGACACCGATGAGGCCGCCGCCGTGCGCAGCGCCGTCAGAAGGTTGCCGCCGACGATGGCCCGGACCCGGCCCGTATCGGGGTCGAACAGAAACACGGTCGACTGGTGGTTGATGATGCCCTGCGTCTCAAGGTTGTTCGGCCAGTATCCCCCGGCCTTCAGGCCAAGGGTCATACCGGCCCGGTCAAAGCCGCCCTTGAACCCATACAGCGCGTCGGCGTGGCCGATGGCCTCGCGCACCACCGGAAAGTTGTAGGCATTGCCCGACGCCATGGCCGCAAACACCTTCTCAACGGCATCATAACTTTCGGGCCGCCCCAGCAGCGCGCCGATTTCCTTTTCCGGAACGATGATCATGAACGTATCTTTCTTGAGGGAAAATAGTGGGTATCCGGATCAGTACGCCTTGCCACGGGCCGAGACCGGCCACAGCGCTTCGACCTTGCCGTTTCGCACACCCACATACCAGTCATGCACGTTGGCGGTGGGGTCGCAATGGCCGGGCACCAGCCGCAGCTTATCGCCCACTTTAAGCACGTCGTCCGGGTCTGAAATCACCCCATGCTCGTCCGAGCATTTAACGTATTCCACATCGTCGCGCCCATAGATGACCGGCAGGCCGCTATCGACCGATTGCGCCTTGAGACCGGCATCGCAGATGGCCTTGTCCGCTTTGGCGTGGCTCATCACTTGCGTCAGGATGAAGAATGCGTTCTCCCACTCGCCCTGATCGATCCGCTTGCCGTTCTGGTCCAAAATGCGCCCGTAATCGGCATCCATGAACGCGTAGGAACCACACTGGAGCTCATTGTAAACGCCCGAGTTTGATTCAAAGTAATAGGACCCCGTGCCCCCGCCCGAGACCAGCTCGCATTCGATCCCTTCGGCCTTGAGGCCATCAACCGCGTCCCTGACCATCCCGATGGCAACGTCCAGCTTGTCCTTGCGATCCTCATAGCTGTCCATGTGTTGCATCGCGCCCTGATAAGCCTGAATGCCGGTGAATTTCAGGTTTGGTGCGGCCTCGACGGCCCTGGCGATTTCGACCACTGCAGGGGTAGTGGTCACACCGCAGCGGCCCGCGCCGCAATCGATTTCCACAAACACTTCCAGCTCGGTGCCATGTTTCACCGCCGCCGCCGACAGGTCGGCCACGTTATCAGGATCATCGACGCAGACGATGGTGCGCGCGCCCAGCTTGGGCAGGCGGGCCAGACGGTCGATCTTGGCCGGATCGCGCACCTGATTGGATACCAGCACGTCCTTGATGCCGCCGCGGGCAAAGACCTCGGCCTCGGACACTTTCTGGCAGCACACGCCGACCGCGCCGCCCAGTTCCTCTTGCAGCTTGGCCACATCGACCGATTTGTGCATCTTGCCATGCACCCGGTGGCGCATCCCATGCGCCTTGGCATAATCACCCATCTTCTTGATGTTACGTTCCAGCGCGTCCAGATCCAGCACCAGACAGGGCGTCTGAATCTCGGCCTCGTCCATGCCAAGCGCGGCGGGGATGTCAAAGCCGACCTCAAGCTCGTCGATATTCAGGGGTTTGTTCATTGTCTTGTCTCCTTACGCCTGCATCCAGGGAAGTTTATCCAGATCCACGTTGCCGCCGGTGATGACAACGCCCACCCGCTTGCCTTTGAACGCAGCAGGGTTCTTGAGAATGGTTGCCAGCGGCACCGCTGACGAGGGCTCCATCACCACACGCAGATATTTCCATGTGATCTTCATCGCTTCGATGATCTCGGGGTCCGAGGCGGTGAAGATATCGGTCACGTTGCTTGAAACGAAATGCCACGTCAGATCCTTGAGCGGCACCAGCAGACCATCAGCGATGGTCTTGGGCGCGTCATCGGCAATGATATGGCCCGCCTTGAAACTGCGATAGGCATCATCGGCCTGTTCGGGTTCGGCAGCGTAGATCTGCGTCTCGGGGGCCAGATTGGACAGGGTCAGGCAGGTGCCAGACACCATGCCACCGCCGCCGATGGGCGCAACCACCGCATCCAGACCCCCGGTCTGTTCCAACAACTCGGCCGAGCAGGTCGCCTGCCCCGCGATCACACGCGGGTCGTTATAGGGATGGACGAAATCGCCCCCGGTTTCGGCCTGCACCCGGGCAAAGGTCTCCTCCCGCGATGAGGTCGAGGGTTCGCACTCCGTGATAATGCCACCATAGCGGCGCACCGTGTCCTTCTTGGCCTGCGGCGCGGTGCGCGGCATCACCACATTGCACGGAATTCCCCGGAGCATGGCGGCATAAGACAGGCAGGACGCGTGGTTGCCCGAGGAATGGGTCGCCACGCCTTTGGCCGCCTGCTCATCGCTCAGCCCGAAGACCGCGTTGGTGGCACCGCGCACCTTGAAGGCCCCGGGCTCTTGAAAATTCTCGCATTTGAAGAACAGATCGGCCCCGGTCAGTTCATTCAGATAGTCCGAACGCATCACCGGCGTGCGGCGGATATGGGGCTTGATCCGGTCCTGCGCCGCGCGCATGTCCTCAATGGTGGGTATGATCATCTCGGGCCTCATTCTGCCGCCAGTGCCGGGGCCGCGGTGGTCTGGCGGTAATGCTCCTGCGCGACGGCAACCCCCGATCCCAGACGGATGCCAAGGCCCAGATCGGCCATGCACATCTCGGCCGTGGCAATGCCGGACAATGCCATCACATCGGTCAGGCTGCCCAGATGGCCGATGCGGAACAGCTTGCCCGCAACCTCGCCCAGACCCACGCCGAAGGCCACATCATAGACATCCGCCGCATGGGTCACGATATCGGTGGCGTTGAACCCCGGCGGCGTCAGGATCGCCGACACCGTGTCCGACTGCACATCCGCCGTCTGCGCGCACAGTTGCAGCCCCCAGGCCTCGACCGCTTTGCGCACGCCCGAGGCAATGCGGTGATGGCGGGCAAAGACATTCTCAAGCCCCTCGTCCAGCAGCATCTGGCAGGCCATGTTCAGCCCGTTCATCAGACCCACTGGCGGGGTGTAAGGATAACCGCTGTTGGCATAGCTGTTGGCCATGTCGCGGATGTCGAAGAACGTCCGCGGCAGCTTGGCGGTTTCAACGGCGGCCAGTGCCTTGGCCGAAAAGCCGGTGATGGCCAGACCCGCAGGCAGCATGAACCCCTTTTGCGAGCCTGTGACAGCGATATCCACGCCCCATTCGTCAAAGCGGAAATCCATCGACGCAATCGAGCTGACCCCATCCACATAGAGCAACGCCGGATGCGCAGCCGCATCCATCGCCCGCCGCACCGCCGCAATGTCGCTGCACACGCCGGTGGCGGTTTCATTGTGGGTTGCCAGAACCACCTTGATCTCATGCGCGGTGTCTGCAGTCAGAATCTCTTCGTACCGATCCGCCGGGATGCCCTGCCCCCACGGGGTTTCGACGATCTGCACGTCCAACCCATGGCGCTGGCACAGATCGATCCAGCGATGGCTGAACATGCCGTTGCGCGCCATCAGCACCTTGTCGCCGGGGCTGAGCGTGTTGGAAATCGCAGTCTCCCAGCCGCCAGTGCCGCTGCAGGGGAAGATAAAGACCTCGGCGCTGGTGCTTTTCAGAACCTTGCGCACCCCTGCGCGCGCGGGGTGCAGAATGTCGGCAAATTCGGCCGAGCGATGATCCATCGTCGGCATGTCGACGGCGCGGCGCAGCACCTCGGGCATGTTGGTGGGGCCGGGGATGAATACGGGGTTCTGAAAACGCATGTTGGTGTCCTCATGGCGGTGACCTGCAAACCCTACGCAAGGGTTCCGAAAAAGAAAATTTTTTTGAAAACTGGTTCTTTTTCCGGAAATTCAGTAATTCTGCCATGTTTACAGTATCTTATATTTTTCACTATCCAGAAATGTTTTTCATTAGTAGAGTTTTTCAAAACGATCTTTTTGAATCAGAGGGGATCATGGGCCGCAAACCAAGGCGTCTGGGACGCCCCAAAAGCTTCAATGCACCCGCCGTAAAGACCACGATTCAGGCGTTGGATCGGGCAGTCGATGTGCTCGAGGCGCTGGCCGGCGCCGATGGGCTGACCTTGACCGAATTGGCACGGCAGCTGGATCAGTCTCCGGCGACGGTGTACCGGGTTCTGTCCACCCTCGAGGCGCGGGAATTTACCGAGCTCGACCCGCCGACGCAGTCCTGGCATATCGGGCCACTGGCCTTCCGGTTTGGTTCCGCCTTCCTGCGCCGCAGCGGCATCATCGAGCGCAGCCGCCCGGTGATGCGCAGCCTGATGCTGGACACCGGTGAGACCTCGAACCTCGGGATCGAACGCAAGGGCGAGGTGATGTTTGTCAGTCAGGTCGAAACCAACGAATCCATCCGGGCGTTCTTTCCGCCGGGCACCTCGTCTCCGATGCATGCCTCGGGCATCGGTAAGGCGCTGCTGAGCTGTTATACGCCCGATCAGATCAAGGCCTATATACGCGGGGCCGGTCTGCAGCCCTTTACCGACCGCACCATCGCCAGCGCCGAACAGCTTGAGTCCGAACTGATGACCATCCGCGCCCGAGGCTGGGCGCTGGATGACGAAGAACGAACCGAAGGAATGCGCTGCATCGCGGCTCCGATCCGCAATATGTATGGAGAGGCGGTGGCGGGCATCTCGATCTCGGGCCCAGCCAACCGGCTGCCCGACGACAAGGTCGATCAGGTCGGCGCCTCTGTCACCGAGGCCGCCCAGCAGATTTCCCACAGCATTGGCTTTTCGGGCTGACGGGATGGCGCATTCCGGGCCGCCGTTGAAAAGGTTGGTTTAGTTGCAGATTTCTGCTAAGTTTTTTGGGTAATTGGTAGGCTGCGAGATCAGCATGATTTATTTTGCAAAGCATTTCTTTTCACTAAGACGTATCGCCGGTTTGTCGGCACTCATCCTCTCTCAATTTTTGGTGGGCCCGGTTTCTGCGCAGACATTGTCGGCCCAAGCAGGTCGCGCGGCATCCGTAGACCCGATTGCGGCGGCGAATGATCTGTCGATGCAGAACGCCTATGGGCGGGCCCTGTTTCAGTTCCTGCGGTCTAATCCGGGGCATCTGAACGATCAGCAATTCTATGTAAATCTTGTCGCCTATCTGGTCTCGACCAAGCTGGACCACAATTGTCAGGACGCGTTCGCCAATGAATTCGAACGGCGGGATTTCTTTACCCGCTCGTTGCAGATGGCACCGCAACTGCAGCAGGTCATCGCGAGCAAGACGATCCCCGAACGCTTTGAGGTCAGCTATCAGATCATCACCGGCGAATATGACTTTACCACCGGCAGCCTGCCGTTCAGTCGCCTGAAAAGCGTTGGCGAACAGTTGGGCCATTCCATCAGCGCCAATCAGGCGCGGAACTGTGCGACACAGATGTTGCAAGGCGCACAGGTCGATACCAACAGCTTCCCGTGGAATTTCAGGGTGGTAAACGAAGCCGGGCAGAACGAAACCCCCGGCTTTCCCTTTGCCAATGCGTTGCAGGTAAATGCCGCCGACGCACGCACCCTGTTCGAACAGTTTGGCAGACAGCTTTATTCGATCGTCGGGTATCAGGTTCTGGCGGCCAACGATGGCACCCACCGGGTTCAGGTCGTTCCCACCGACGCGCAATTGTTCGGACTGTCCGACAACGCAGTGGTCCGGGTGCAGACCTTTGCCCATCCAACGCTCAGCCAGCCTACTTATCTGGATGTCGCCAATAATTTGGAGCTGATATCGGAACGTCTGGGGCTGGACAGTGCCGTGACGCTGGAACAGCAGGGCTTCCGCGCGGTTGCCATCGGCACCGCAAAGGGCCGCGGCACCGGCGTGACAGCCGGCAGCACCTACAAGGTAACCGGTTCGGCAGCAGTCGGTGCCACCAGTTTCATCATGCGCATCGCCGCGCCCCAGCTTGATCTTCAGGTGCCCGAACTGCGCCATGTCCCGGGCGCAAAGCGGTACCTCACGTTGTACGGTGAGGTTGATTTCAACAACGTCACGAACACATCCGCGCCTGTCATCGGACGCGCGGTGGTGCTGCAGGTCAATCCGGACGGGCAGCTGAGCGAAACGGCCGCCTACCCCGTTGGTGGCCAATTCACCATCTCGCAAGAACAAGCCGCCGCCCCGGCCGGAAACGACTGAGCGGCACCCCGACTGAGACAAACGGCAAGACCAGTTTACCAAGTGATCAGACGCCTCTGAGCGTTACGGCATCGCGCGAAAGGGCCGCCGGTTCGCAGTACCGACGGCCCTTCCTGCTCGACCGCAACGTTCACTCGATGAACGTGCGCGCCAAACGGTCCCGCAACGGCTGTGCCAGATAGCTGAGCGCAGTGCGTTCTCCGGTGTTGACGAACAGATCGGCGGGCATCCCGGGCACCAGTTCCAGCGCGGCGACCTGTTCAGGCTGCGCCTGATCCAGCTTGACCTGCGCCAGATAATAAGGCTCACCAGTGCGATCATCCTCAAGGCTGTCGGCCGAGATATCGGTGATCCTGCCGGTGGCCTCCGGCACCTCGCCCTGATCGAAGGCGGACAGGCGCACGCGGGTCGACTGACCGACATAGAGCTTTTCGATATCCGCCGTATTGACCTTGGCCTCGACAATCAGGGGCTGGTCGGCAGGAACGATGTCCAGAATGGGTTCACCCGGGCGCACCACGCCGCCTGCTGTAAAAACCGTCAGGCCAACGACACGACCGCTGACCGGCGCGGTCACGGCCACCCGCTTGCGGCGCTCGGAGGCGCCGACATATTGCGGCTCGAGCGTGGCCAACAGCGCCTCGACCTGCGCCAGCTCGCCCGACACTGCTTCGGCGCGCTGGGTTTCCTGACCGATACTGGCCAGTTTCAGTTCGCTGATCTGATTGCGGGCCTGCGCCTCTTGGGTCGTCAGTGAGGCATCGACACCGGTCAGGCGCTCAATCTCAACCCGGCGATTATTGACCCGGTTGGCGGCCACCAGCCCCTTGGCCTGCAGAGTTTCCAGATTACCAAGTTCCTCGCGCGTGATCTCCATCTGCCGCGCATTGGCCTGACGCTGCGCATCCAACCCCTGAATCTGGTCCTGCAGGTTCGCGATCTGCTGGTCCAGCAGGTTGCGTTCTGCCGCGCGGGTGCGGATTTCAGCGTCGAACAGCAGTTTCTGGGTCAGAAAGGCATCCTCCCATCCCTGACGGTCCATCCGAACGCGCATCATGTCGGCGACATCCCCGCGCCGGAACTGATCCTCGCCCCTGATCTGCGCCACCAGCCGCGCGCGGCGAACGGTCAGCTCTCCCAACTGGCTTTTGATCACATCCAGATTGACGTCCAGATCGGTGCTGTCGAGTTCAACCAGAACCTGCCCCGCCTCGACCAAATCGCCGTCCGTCACCAGAATGTCGCGTACGATGCCGCCGTCCAGATGCTCGACCGTTTTGCGGTTGCCTTCGACCACGAACGAGGCCGGGGCCACCACCGCCCCGTCCAGCTTGGACGACGCGGCCCAATAGGCCGTTCCACCGACGAACCCGGCCACGATCAGACAGCCCAGCAGGACAAAACCCTTGATGCCTGAACCGGCAACCTTCTGTTCGACCCGGTTATAGTCTTCCAGACGCAGGACGCTCTGATCGGGTGCGTTGTAAACTGCAGGTGTCATTGGGCTGCTCCTTTCTGAGCGGGCGGCTGCGCATCACGCGCCGCAATCTGAGAGTGTTTCTGCGGTGGCAGACCGGTCTGCCGGGGGCGCAGCATGTCTTCCTTGTTGCCAAAGCCGGTCTGCGCCCCTTTGCTGAGTGTCAGGACCTTGTTCACAGCCTCCAGCGTGCTGGGGCGGTGTGTCATGACAAAGGTGATCGCCCCACGCGCACTGGCGCCCCGGATCGCGTTGCGCAGCGCCAACTCGCCTTGCGCGTCGAGGTCCGAGTTCGGCTCGTCCAGCACCAGAATGAAGGGATCCTTGTACAGCGCACGGGCCAGAGCGATACGTTGACGCTGACCGCCGGACAGGTGAAACCCGTCGCCCAGCTGGGTGTCATAGCCATCGGGCAGGTTGCTGATCAGACCATGCACGTCTGCGGCTACAGCGGCCTCGAACACCTTGGCATCGTCGACCGAAGTCGAAAAACGGGCGATGTTTTCGCGGATGGTGCCGTCGAACAATTGTACATCCTGCGGCAGATATCCGATCATATGGCCCAGATCCTGCGGGTCCCATTTGGCCATGGGCGTGCCGTCAAGACGGATTGCGCCACGCTGCGGCGTCCAGATGCCGGCCAGCATCTTGGCCAGCGTGGTCTTGCCCGAGCCGCTATGACCAATGACGGCAACCACATCACCGGCAGACAGGGCAAACTCGATCCCTCCGATCGTTGCGTTGCGTGCCAGCGGCGGTCCGGCTTGCGTGATTACCGTATTGATCGAGAATTGCGGACGCGGCAGCGCCAGGCGTTTGGGCTGCACCGGGAAAGCCTCATCCAAAGCCCGCAGGTTCTTGTAGGACCCGCGCGCCGCCAGAAAGCCGCGCCACTGGCCGATCAGCTGATCAATCGGGGCCAGAGCGCGGGCCAGCACGATGGTGGCGGCGATCATCACCCCTGCGGTGGCCTGACCGGTGATGGCCAGCGCCGCGCCCAGACCCAGCATACCCGACTGCAGCGCCATGCGGATCGTCTTGGACAGAACCGAGAAACTGGCGATGCGGTCGGCCACGCGGGTTTTCAGCGTATGGGCATCCTGTTGCAGAGCTGTCCAGCGACGGGCGAGATCACCATTCATCCCCATCGCGTGGACAAGCTCTGCATTTTGCTCACTTGCGGTGAACAAAGCGTCGGACCTGCCGCGCGCGCGGGATGCGTCCTGCATCACCTCAGCCGAGCGCGAATTGTTGATCAGGGCCAGAATTGTAAGGGTCAGCGCTCCGGCAAGGCCAAGCGCGCCCAGATAGGGGTGCAGCATGTAAAGCACCGCCAGATAGATCGGAATCCACGGCGCGTCGAAAAACGCAATCAGCGTGGGACCCGAGATAAAATCACGCAAACCGGTGATGTCTGCGGCCGGATTGTCTGTGGCGTTCGATTTGCCCTGCAGGCGACGACGGATCGAGGCCCGCAGCAGCGGTGCGCCGATCTTCAGCTCGAACCGCGCGCCCAGCCGGTTCAGGATACGTACCCGCATCAGGTCCAGCAGGCCGGTGACGATGAACACGCCCCCCAGCAGCAGGGTCAGGGCGATCAGGGTATCCATGTTCTGGCTGGTCAGCACGCGGTCATAGACCTGCAGCATGTAAAGCGGACCGGCGAGCATGAGGAGGTTAAGAACAAGGCTGAAAAAGCCGATTGCGAAAAAGCCGCCTCGTAGCGAGGCCCAGGCTGTTTTGACGGATGATTTTTTCTGAAACATGACGGTGATCTCTTTTCA
The DNA here is from genome assembly GCF_056536725.1 of Ruegeria sp. CJ3. NCBI lineage: Bacteria > Pseudomonadati > Pseudomonadota > Alphaproteobacteria > Rhodobacterales > Roseobacteraceae > Ruegeria > Ruegeria sp. CJ3. The sequence goes on along the minus strand of NZ_JBQFQE010000007.1, from coordinate 42,311 downwards.
GGGTGAAAGGGTGGCGACCTGTGCCGCCACCCCGTTGGTCTGTTGATCAGGCGACGAAGTCGTCGTCTGTCAGGTCGTTGGCGTTGACGCCTTCCAGCCGGACCGAGTTGTCCGAGGAGAAGGACAGAACCACGTCGCCGCCATCCTGGCTGACATTCAGCGGACCTTCGAAGTCGCCAAAGTCCAACTGGTCAAAGCCTGCCTGGAAGTCCTGAATGACGTCATTGCCGAAGTCGCCCTCGAAGACAAAGGTGTCGTTGCCTGCGCCACCGATCAGGATGTCATCGCCACCCTCACCGTTCAGCACATCGTCACCCGCCTGACCGTTCAGGGTGTTGGACCCCGAGTTGCCGGACAGGATGTCATTGCCGCCATTCGGGCTGCCTGCGTTGTTCGAGCCGTTGATGTTCTCGAAACCGAAGACCTGATCCAGCGTGGCACCATCCGGCGCGTTGACCTGTGCAACACCGTTGCCGTCCTCATCGAGGTCCAGCACAACACCCGGCCCTGCGGTGAACAGCGCAGTGTCGATACCTTCGCCACCGATGATGATGTCTGCACCACCGAACGAGTGGATCGCATCGTTTCCGGCACCGCCGTCGAGGATGTTGAACTCGTTATTGCCAAGCAGCAGATCATTACCGCTGGTGCCGATGACATTCTCGAAGTCATCGATTTCAGCAACGATCACACCGTTCTGGATGATGGCACCGTCCTGCGGACCCTCATCCCCATTGCCAGCCGGGTTCGGAGCCGGACCGCTGAGGTCCAGATCAACGGTGACACCGTTGAAGCCCGACACGTCGATGGTGTCGCTGTCGTCCGAGCCCACAACCCGCTCAATCGAGCTGAGGATGTCGGTTTCGATCTGGTTGTCGATGACGTCCAGGCCCGACACACCGGTGTTGGTCGCTGGGTCGATCTCGGCACCGGCATCCACCAGCGTATCGCGAACGATCGGACCATTGTTGCCACGCGGCGCGTTGTGCAGGTGGATCGCCGAGGCAACGCCTGGGACCGGTGTCTGCAGGTCAGCTTCGTTCAGGCCAACAACAGACAGGGTCGACGAATAGCTCACCTCGCCCGTGTGCAGGTTCTGCGTGATCACCAGCGTGCCGGTTCCGGTCGCGTCGCTGTCGGAGGTCGGTCCCGGCTCCTGTGCTGCGTCCAGACCGCCCGAAAGTTCGATGGTCCGAATGCCGTTCACCGTCTGGTCGGACACAAGGTTGTCCAACTGCCCGCGAATTTCCCCACCGGGGAAGTCCGAGGTATGCACGTTGAAGTACAGGTTCCCGGCCAGAGCTTCGGCCACGAAGGTTGCGCCATTGTCGACTGCCGTATCCTGAAGCGAGGCACCCGCCTCATCATTCGGGATCAGCACGTCTTCGGTCACAACGGTGAACCCGGTGTCGCGCACCGCCGTACCGTTGCCATTGGCATCCAGGCTGACTTTGACCGACACGTCCAGATCCGAGAAATCGGCTGTGTCGAACCCTTCACCCCCTTCGATGAAGTCATTCCCAAGGCCACCGACGATCACGTTGTCACCGTCGCCAGTGATCAGAACGTCATCCCCTGCTCCGCCGTTGACGACACCGTTGATCTGACCGAGGTCTACAACGATGTCGTCTCCGGCACCCAGCAACACGTTACCATTTACTACACCTTCGTCATCGTTAACGAATGTCACTGAGCCTGCCTCGGTCGCGTCAATGGCGTTGACCTGACCCGAGATTTCACCTTCGTTGATGATGGCACCCAGAAGTTCGAGCCCACCATCGATGCGGATACCCGCTGCTGCGTCGCTGTCTTCCGACCCTGCGATCACACCGCTGTTCTGCACCAGCCCGGCAAAGCTTGCGTCTTCAACATTGCTGAACAGACGCAGACCGTCGCCAACCTGATTGCCTTCGGTCGCATCGCCGCGACCCTGGAAGGTGCCTTCGTTGAAGATCGCAGCCGAAACCACGTCTCCGTCCACATCACCGGTTTGCAGCGATACGGCCGAGCCGTTGTTGCCAAAGCCCGCATCCACGAGACCGGTGTTGGTGAAGGTATAGTTATCGGCGGTGCCATCGGCATAAACTGTGCCGTTGCGCTGATCGCCGGTGCCCAGAATGTCGCCTTCGTTGCGCACATCCAGACCAAGGCCGTCAATGTTCAGCGCGCGGCTGTCCGAGGTCACGGTGCCCGTGTTCAGGAACGACCCGCCCGAGTGATCACCCGTGCCGAAGTAAACACCGTTCTGCACACCTGCGATCAGGCCCGAGTTGGTCAGCGTGCCCTTGAAGTTCACGTTGTTGACCACGCGCACACCGGCGACGGTGCCGTTAGCGCCTTCCGACAGGATGGTTCCGGTGTTGGTAATCGTCGCGTCAGTCGTGCCCGAGTTACCGGCATTGCCGACCCGCACACCATCACCGGCCAGACCAACATTGGCAGCGGCATTGCCACGACCGATGATGATGCCGTCATTTTCCAGCGTGAAGGTGTTTGCACCGTCCTCGGCTCCGCCGATTTCAGCACCAACACCCGAACCTTGATTGCCTTCGCCCGCATCGATCAGACCATTGGCCAGGTTGCGGACCGAGAAGTCATCCGCCGTGCCATCGGCATAAACCGTGCCGTTGCGCTGATCATCGGTGCCCAGAATGGTGCCGCCGTTGGTCAGGTCGACACCGGTCCCGTCGATGTTCACCGCGCGGCTGCCCGACTGGATGGTGCCAAAGTTCAGCACGTCCAGATCATGCTCGGCCTCACCGATATACAGACCATTGCGCACCCCTTCGATCACACCGGTCGAGGTGTTCAGGATACGGCCCTCAGCCGCTGCGCCATCGGCGATGCGGATACCGCCCGCTGTGCCCTGATCGCTTTCGGATGAGATCAACCCGCTGTTGACGATATCGGTTTCAGAGATTGTACCCTCGGCCCCGTTGTTGATGCGGATACCATCGCCTGCGCCGGGTGTGTTCGATGCTTCCTGACCCCGACCCTGAATGGTAGCGCCAAAGCCGTTGAACAGGGTGTTAGACACCCGATCACCAACCTCATCGCCCACCTGCAACGAGATACCGGCACCGTTGTTGCCCGCACCCGCGTCGATGGTGCCACCCGAGAAGTTCGAGATGCTGACATCTTCGGCGGTCGAGTTGGTGTAGATCGTGCCATTGCGCTGATCGCCGGTGCCGATGATGTCACCAAAGTTGCGAACGCTGACACCTTCGCCCTGAATATCGACCGCGCGGCTGTCCGAGGAAATCACGCCGCCCCGGAAGTTATCCAGAGTACCAGAGCTGCCTGCGCCCGCAAACTGAACGCCGTTAAACTCTCCCGCGATCTCGCCAAAGTTGCGGATATCGGCGCTGCCGGTGACCTGAATGCCGGTGGCCAGCGCGTCAGGGCCCGAGTTCGCCTCGATGCTGCCCGAGCGGAAGTTGAACACCTGCGCGTTTTCACCTTCGACCGAAACGGCCGCAACGGCGTTGTTGGTGGTGATCTGACCAAAGTTCAGAAGACGCGCGAAATCATTGTCCAGAACAAAAGCCGGCGTATTGTCGACCACTGTGTTCTGGAAGAAGCCGTTGGACAGTGTCTGCCCGTCACGAACGGTTTCCTGGGCCAGTGACGAGGTCGTCAGCAATCTGGCGCGCAGGGATGCGAGAAAATCGGAAAGCATTGGAATCTCCGTGCTTGAGTTAAAACCAGGCGGAGATCCAACCGGGGGGCCGTCTGTCCGCTGTCTCAACAAGGGCGCTTCCGATGATGTTTTTGAAATTTTTCCTTTGAATAGGGCGCATAACCAACGCGAATACTCACGCAGATCGTGAGGCGATAGTGGTGGAAAATACCTCTAAATCAATGCCTTACCGGCATCGCCCGACCTGCTCGATCCTATTCACTGACACCGTTTCACAAAAAAGTAGGCTCTGGTTATGCAAGTTTGCGGCATTGCAGCAGACAAAAACCAGCCGATTGGGCGGGGGCATCACGTCCCGACCGGCTGTTGGCCTTGTTTCAGCTATGTGTGGAAACCGGTTTGCGCAGGATATCGGCATTGCGCGAAGCAACAGTGCCGTTCGGCGGCGCATTGCAGATGTGGGCGACCATCGCCTCGATGATCTCGGCGTTGGGATATTGCGGGCGGGTGATCACCCCAAGCTCGCGCATATTGCCCCGGTCATCAAAGGGGATGAAGCTGAGCCCGAAGCCATCACGTTTGAACTGTTCGGCGGCGATTGCGTTGACCATCGTGCAGGCATCGCTTTGTGCGACATAACGGCAGACGGTTTCGAACCGCGCGGTCTTTACATCTATGCCGGTTGCTTCGGCCACCGCATCCGATGGCTCCGGCAGGTCGCGCTCCAGATCGTAGCCGAACGATATCGGAAACCGGATCAGCTGAGCCGCCGGGACCTCATGCGCCCAGATGCTGGTCTTGCGGCTGAGCGGATGACCCGACCGGACACCCAGATACAACGGCTCAAGCCAGAGCGATGTGAAATCCATCGGGCGTTTCGAGTTGCGGTAGATATGATCGAAGCTTTTGCGCGCGATGAACGCCATGTCGACCGAGCGATCTTCGACCATTTTCGCCAGCGCAACCGGGTATTCCTCGACAAAGACGATTTTCCGGTCAGTGGCGGCCTGCGCGAACATATCGCGGAAATAAGACGAAAGATACGCGGCCAGCGTCGGGGTCATCCCCAAACGGACCGGCGGCAGGTCGGTCGTCTGATACCGCTGGGCCAGATCCCCGATGGTATCGACAATCTCGACGATCTGCCCGGCATGTGTGATCAGCTCCCGCCCGAATTCGGTCAGGCACACCCCGTCCTTGCCCCGTTCGAAGATCGGAACGCCCAGTTCCGCCTCCAGCTTCTTGATCTGGTTCGACAACGCAGGCTGGCTGACCGCAACCGCCTGCGAGGCGCGGGTGAAGTTCTGATATTCAGCAACGGCAAGGACGTATTGAAGATCTCGTAGGTTCATGCTTCCGGGCGAATGGCGAATGGTGATCCGCCAAGCCTGCGCCGATTTGGGCGGTTAGGCAACGCAGGCGCGTTCAGTTCCCGGATTCGTGAAAGGTCGTGTAACCTCCGGCATGACCAAGGCACGGGCGCGATGTCTGCGCCCAGGCCATCAGCTTTACAGAACTTCGGAGAACAGCTTTCTCACATTGGTTTCGGCCAGTTCGACCGGATTCCCGCCGCAACTCGGGTCCGCAAGGGCCCCTGCCACCAGCCGGTCGATATCCGGGTCCGAGACGCCCAGATCGGCCAGACGCTTTGGAATGCCCAGTTGCGTGTTGAACTGGTCCACGAAGGCACAGAACCCGTCGAAACCGCCCTCGATCCCCAGATACCCGGCGGCCAGGTCAAACCGGTCCCGGATGACCCCGGCGTTCAGTTGCAGAACCGCAGGCATACAGACCGCATTGGTCGTGCCGTGATGGGTGTGATGCATCGCGCCGACAGGATGGCTGAGCGCGTGGATCGCTCCCAGCCCCTTTTGAAACGCTGTCGCCCCCATCATCGCGGCGGACATCATATGGGCCCGCGCCTGCAGATCGTCGGGCGTCTTGTAGGCCAAGGGCAGGTTTTCGATCACCAGGCGCATCCCTTCAAGCGCGATGCCCTGACTCATGGGGTGATAATGCGGGGACGAAAACGCCTCGACACAATGGGCGAACGCGTCCAGCCCGGTGCCTGCGGTGATCGCCGGTGGCATCCCCACCGTTAGCTCTGGGTCACAGATCACGACCGAGGGCAGGACCTTGGGGTGAAAGATGATCTTCTTCTCGGCGGTCTCGGAATTGGTGATGACGCTGGCGCGCCCGACCTCGGACCCGGTGCCCGCGGTGGTTGGCACCGCGATATTGGGATAGATCGCGTCGGCATCTGCCCGCGTCCACCAATCGCCGATATCCTCGAAATCCCAGACCGGGCGGGTTTGACCAGCCATGAAGGCAACCATCTTGCCCAGATCGAGGCCCGAGCCGCCGCCAAACGCGATCACGCCATCATGACCCCCGTCCCGGAAGGCCGCGACACCGGCGGCAAGGTTCTTTTCGTTCGGATTGGGGTCGACCTCGGCAAACAGCGCGCGGCCCATGCCGTGGGCCTCCAGCACATCAAGCGCTTGCGCCGTGATGGGCAGATTGGCAAGACCCCGGTCGGTGACCAGAAGCGGTTTCCTGATCCCGCTGGCGGCGCAAGCATCGGCCAGTTCGCTGATGCGGCCAGCGCCAAAGCGGATGGCGGTTGGATAGGACCAATTGGCAGTTGGGCTCATGACGTGACTTTCTTCAGATGATAGGATTTCGGGCGGGTCAGGTTGTGAAAGCCGATAACCGACAACCCTCCGCCGCGTCCGGTGTTCTTGCAGCCCGTCCAGCACAGGCCGGGGTCAAGGTAATCGGCACGGTTCATGAAGACCGTGCCGGTTTCGATCTGATCGCCGACCCGCGCCGCGCGGTCGGGATCGCTGGTCCAGAGGCTTGCGGTCAGGCCGAAATCGCTGTCATTCATCAGCCGGATCGCCTCGGCATCGTCCTTGACGGGCATGATGCCGACCACCGGGCCAAAGCTTTCGTCCCGCATCACCCGCATGTCGTGGGTCACGTTGCTCAGGATCTGCGGGCTTAGATAAGCGCCGCCATCATCGGTGGCAAAGGGTTCGATATGGGGCGTGGCCCCATCGGCCACAGCCTCGGCGATTTGCGCGCGCACCTCGTCGGCAAAGCGCTTATGCGCCATCGGACCAAGGGTTGTGCCGGGGTCCAGCGGGTCGCCCAGAGTGTAACCTTTGACAATCGCCACAGCCTTGTCGACAAACGCCTCGAACAGGGTTTCATGCACATAGATACGCTCGATCCCGCAACAGCACTGGCCGGAATTGAACATCGCCCCGTCGATCAGCGTATCGACTGCAGCATCAAGATCGGCATCCTCCATCACATAGCCCGGATCCTTGCCGCCAAGTTCCAGCCCCAAACCGGTGAACGTGCCCGCCGCCGCGCGCTCCATCGCGGCACCGCCGCCGACCGAGCCGGTGAAGTTGATGAAGTCAAAGCTGTTGGCCGCAATCAGGTCCGCAGTGGAGTCGTGGTCCAGAAAAACGTTCTGAAACACATCCTCGGGCACACCGGCGCTGTGAAACGCGCGGGCCATACGCTCCCCCACCAAAAGCGTCTGGGTTGCGTGTTTCAGCACCACCGCATTGCCGGCAATCAGCGCAGGCGCAACGGTGTTGATCGCGGTCATATAGGGGTAGTTCCACGGCGCCACCACAAAGACGACGCCATGGGGAATGCGCTTGATATAGCGTTTGAAGGTCGCGTCCTCGCCAACGGCGATATCTGCAAGCCCCTCCGCCGCGATCGAGGCCATATGACTGGCGCGTTCCTCGAACCCGCCAAACTCACCGCCGTATCGCACGGGGCGGCCCATCATGTGGGCCAGTTCGGGCACGATCTCATCGTTCATTGCGCCGATGGCCGCGACGCCGGCCATCACCAGATCAATCCGGTCTTGCAGGGGCCGCGCCGCCCATGCGGCCTGAGCAGCCCGCGCGCGGCCCACCGCCGCCTTCGCCGCCTCGGTTGACAGGGTTTCGCGCGTGGCAAAGACGCTGCCGTCGATGGGTGAAATACAGGTCAGTGTGCTCATGCTTTTTCGAACCCCCGTGCAATCTCGTAATCGGTGACGACCCGGTTGAACTCCTCGATCTCCCACTCGGCGGCGCGGGCGTAATGGGTCACGGTTTCATCGCCGAACGCCTCGCGCGGCATATCCGACGACACCAGCGCGTCGCGCGCATCGCGCAGGGTGCGCGGAATATGGTTGGCCTCGTCGTTATCATAGGCATCGCCCCTGAACGGCTCGGGAAGTGGCAGCTTTTCTTCGATGCCTTTCAGCCCGGCAGCCAGCAGAGCGGCCAGTGCAAGATAGGGGTTCATATCTGCGCCGGGGGTGCGGCATTCGACCCGTATGCCCCTTGTACCATCACCGCAAAGCCGGAATGCCGCCGTGCGGTTATCGACCGACCACACGGTCTGGGTCGGCGCGAAGCTGCCCTTGGCGAAGCGCTTATAGCTGTTGATGTAAGGAGCCAGAAACACGGTGATATCCGCCGCGTATTTCAGCAGCCCGGCCATGTAGTGATCCATCAGTTCAGACTTGGCCAGCGGGGCGGCGGCATCGTGAAACGCGTTGTCGCCATCCTTCCACAGCGACTGGTGCACATGGGCCGCCGACCCGACCCGGTCGTGATGCCATTTAGGCAGGAAAGACGCGGCGTAACCCGCCTGATGGGCGATCTCTTTGATGCCGTGCTTGGCAATCGTGTGGTGATCCGCCGTCGCCAGAGCGTCAGCGTATTTGATATTCAGCTCTTCCTGCCCGGCCTCGGCCTCGCCCTTGGAACCCTCAACCGGGATGCCCATCGCCCGCAGGTGATTGCGAATGGGGCGCATGACCGGTTCTTCCTTCGAGGTCTGGAAGATGTGGTAGTCTTCGTTATAGCGGCTGATCGGTTTCAGACCGAAACCGTTTGCCGCGATCTCGTCATGGGTGCCCTGAAACAGAAAGAATTCGAGCTCGGTCGCCATGATCGGGGTCAGGCCAAGTGCTGCTGCCCGGGCGATCTGGCGCTTCAGCACCTCGCGCGGCGCAAAGGGTACGGGCGCATGGGTGTGGTGATCCAGCACATCGCACAACACCATGGCCGTGCCGTCCAGCCAAGGCACCGGGCGCACCGTGCTCAGATCAGGTTTCATGACATAGTCGCCATAACCCGCCGACCATGAGGTCGAGGCGTAACCGTCCGGCGTCGCCATCTCGAGATCGGTGGCCAGCAGGTAGTTGCAGCAATGGGTTTCACCATCGGCCATTTCCAGAAACGCCTCGGCATGAAAGCGTTTGCCCATCAGGCGCCCCTGCATGTCGACGATGCAGGTCAGCACCGTGTCGATCTCACCCGCGGCAATCTGCGATTTCAGCTCATCGAATGTCATCATGCGGACCCATTCCTTCTGATTGCATACGCACCCCCGGAGACGATCCCCGGAGGCGCGGTCTTTGGTTTAGCCGTAGCGGTAGGGCCGCCCGGCCTTTTGCATATCGGCGTTATACTGGCGGAAGATTTCCACGACTTTCGCCTGAACCGGGCCTTCGGCGGCGATCTCGTCCCAGAACGCGACGGCTGCGGTCTCGACCTGTGCCCATTCCTCATCGGGGATCGTGGTCAGCTCCAGCTTGGTGCCGTTGACCCGCAGATTGGCCTCGCCGCCCCAATACCACCACTGGCGGTAATAGTGCGACTGATCACAGCAGACACGGAACAGCGTTTGCAGATCCTCGGGCAGCTCATTCCAGCGGTCCATATTGGCAAAGAACGACCCGGCCCATGCGCCCGAGACATTGTTGGTCAGGAAATAGTTGGTCACATCGGCCCAGCCGACCGTGTAATCCTCGGTGATGCCGGACCAGGCGATGCCGTCAAGTTCGCCGGTCTGCACGGCAACCTCGATGTCTTCCCAAGGCAGCGATACCGGCACAACACCGAACTGGCTGAGGAACCGGCCCGCCGTCGGGAAGGTAAAGATGCGCTTGCCCTTCATGTCTTCCAGCGAACGGATCGGGTCCTTGGTGGCGAAATGGCAGGGATCCCAGGCCCCCGCGCTGATGTGCTTGACGCCCACCGCCGAATACTGTTCGTCCCAGATCTCGTTCAGGCCGTACTGGTTGAACAGCACCGGCACGTCCAGCGAATAGCGCGAGGCGAAGGGGAAGTAGCCGCCAAAGACGGTCACATCCGTGGGCGAGGCCATCGAGTCATCATCCGACTGCACCGCATCAATCGTGCCCTGCTGCATGGCGCGGAACAGCTCTCCGGTCGGGACCAGCTGATCGGCGTAGAACAGCTCGATCTGCATCCGGTCGCCGGCGATCTTGTTGAACATCTCAATCGCCGGGTCGATCACATGCGCGGCCAGCGCCGGGCCCGCATAGGTCTGCATCCGCCACTTGATTGTGGACTGCGCCAATGCCGGTGTCGCCAGCGGCGCGGCGGCCGCGCCAGCGGCGGCTGTCGTTAGGAACTTGCGTCTTGTTGTCATGACTTCTCTCCTTGTTGACATGCCTCCTGCAGGAGGTCTTGGTTAATTTCCGTAAACATATTCCGGCAGCCACAGGGCGATCTGCGGGAAGACCATAATGGTTGCCAACGCGATGAGCATCACGCCCACGAAAGGGATGATCGAACGATAGATATCGCGCAGCGTGACCTCGGGCGGGGCCATCGCGCGCATAAGAAACAGGTTATATCCGAAAGGAGGGGTCATGTAGGCTATTTGCGTCGTGATTGTGTAAAGGACCCCGTACCAGATCAGGTCGAAGCCCAGCTCGCCCACCAACGGAACGTATAGGGGTGCCACGATGACCAGCATGGCGGTGTCATCCAGAAAGGTTCCCATCACAACAAAGCTCAGCTGCATCAGGATCAGGATGACCCAGGGCGACAGGCCCAGCTGTTCGGTGAACAGGTTGTCGATGGCCTTGACCGCGCCCAGCCCGTCGAACACCGCCCCGAACCCCAGTGCCGCAAGGATGATCCACATGAACATGCACGAGATCACCAGCGTATGCTTGGTGCAGGTGTGAAAGATGGCCCAGGTCATGCGCCGTTTCAGGATCGAGGCAGCCAGCGCGGTCAACGCCCCGATGGCCGAGCTTTCCACCAGCGAGGTCCAGCCGTTCACGAAGGGCACCATCATCGCCGCGAAAATCACCAACGGCAGCGCCCCAGCCCACAGCAGCTGCCGCTTTTCCTGCGGCGTCACCTGATCCAGATCGTCGGCCACCGGCCCCAGCGCCGGGTTTATCCGGCAGCGCAGCCAGATATAGAGGACAAACATCGCGGCCATCATCAGCCCCGGCAGTATGCCGGCCAACCAAAGCTGCCCCACCGGCTGACGCGCGATCATCGCATATAGAACCAGCACCACCGAGGGCGGCACGAGGATGCCCAGCGACGACCCCGCCTGAATCACCCCGGTCACCATCTGCTTGTCATATCCTCGGCGCAGCAGTTCGGGCAGCGCGATCGTGGCCCCGATGGCCATACCCGCCACCGACAGGCCGTTCATCGCCGAGATCAGCACCATCAACCCGATGGTTCCCATCGCCAGACCGCCATTCACATTGCCGAACCAGACGTGAAACATGCGATACATATCATCGGCCAGTTTGCTTTCGCTGAGGACATAGCCCATGAAAATGAACATCGGCAGCGTCAGCAGCGGATACCATTTCATCAGCTTCATCGCCGCCGAGAACGGAATATCCTGCCCACCGGTGCCCCACAGCGCCAGCGCCGCGATGGCGGCGATGGCTCCGATCGCGCCAAAGACCCGCTGTCCAGTGAACAGCATCAGCATCATGGCCGCGAACATGAAAAGGGCGATGTGTTCCTGACTCACGTCCGGGCCTCCGCAATGTCGCGGCCCGTGGCCCGGGCGATATCCTTAATCAGTTCTGACAGGGCCTGCAGCAGCATCAGGAACAGGCCAAGGATCATGATGGCCTTGATCGGCCAGACATAAGGACGCCACGCGGTCGAGGACCGTTCCATCCGACCGACCTCTTCGCTGCCAGTGATCAGCCCGGCGAAGAACTCGAACGGGGCTGTGCCCCAATAGCCAAGGGAATAGGCGGTCGAGCCAATGGCGCCATAAAGCAGGACCCCCAGATAGAAGATCAGAAACAGCACGGTAATCGTATCAATCGCCGCCTTTCGGCGCAAAGACCAGTTGCCATAGAACAGGTCCATCCGCACATGGCCGCCCGCCAGAACCGCATAGGGCCCGCCCAGCATGTAATAGGCCACCATCGCAAACTGCGCCATCTCGAGCGTCCAAAGCGAGGGCAGGAAAAAGGTCTTGGACACCGATGACCACAGCAGAATGCCCATCAGGCCAAAGACCCCGTACATCACGATCAGGCCGATCACGCGGTTCAACCCGTCGATCAGACGGCAATAGGCCAGCAGAACGGTCAAGACGCCTCCTCCTGCTTGCCGAGGCTCTCCCAAGTGCGCTCGGTCCAGTCCGACAGGTAGGTTGCCATCGCCTCCTGATCAGGCGCGGTTGCAATCAGGTCGTTGCGAATTTCGATCATCACATTGCACAGACCATTCTGCGCGCCATGCAGATCAAGCGTATGCGCCACCCCGTCGCGCGCAGCGTAGGGTTCATTCAGACGTGTGTCATAGGGCGCATCCGCCGGCGCCGAGCCGAGCATGGCCCGGGCAAAGCGCGTATCCTCGCCATGCAGGATGCCAATCTCAACCTCGCGCGGGACACCGTGAAACACCGGCGTGAAGCTGTGGATCGTGACCATCAGAGTCAGCGTGCCGCGATGGGCCGCGATCTGCTGAGACAGCGCACGGGCAAAGGGGTCATAAACACCGGCAACCCGTTGCGCGCGCGCATCTGCGGTCAGATCCCGATTTCCGGGGATCTCAAATATCTCGCTCCGCGCGGGAATTGCGCTGGCCGCCTCGGGCGGGCGATTGCAGTCGTAGACCAGCCGGGACACCGTCCCCTCGACCAGAACCGAGGGAAGACGCCCGGCCATGGCCCGGGCCACGCCAAGCGCACCGGGGTCCCACGCAACATGACTGTGCGCGACCTCTTCCGTCACGCCCAGATTGTTCAGTTCAGCCGGGATGTAATGGGATGCGTGTTCGCACACGATCAGCACCGAAGGCGTGGGCGAGGCAACAGTCACCTTATAAGGATCGCCGAAACTCATCCGCTGGTCTTCCGCCCCCGATTCCACATCCGTAGTCACAGGAAAAGAATTGACAAGGCGATGTCACCTGTCAATAATTTTTCGTACAAAACTGTTCGGGGCCTCCCGATACGTCCAGATTTTGACACTCATGCCGACGGGGCGCGGGATATGACCGTTTCAGACAAGCTGATGATGCACCGCGACCAGATGACGCCGTCTGAACGGCAACTGGCCAACACCTTGCTGGACGATTATCCGATTGTCGGGCTGGGCAGCATCACCGAACTGGCCCAGGCGGCATCTGTTTCGACCACGACGGTGGCGCGGATGCTGCAGAAGACCGGGTTTGACGGCTTCCCGCAGTTTCAGGCCGCCCTGCGGTCTGAGCTGAAAGAGATGATCTCGGACCCGGTGTCCAAGCGCAACCACTGGCAAAACGATCTGCCGGACGAGCACATTCTGAACCGCTATTCCCATCAGGCGCTCGAAAACCAGCGCCGCAGTCTGGACGAGGTCAGCCCCGACGATTTTGACAGCCTGTGCAGGATGTTGAGCGACCAGAACCGGACCATCTTTATTGCCGGCGGGCGGATTACAGGGACACTGGCGCGGTATCTGTTTCTCCACCTTCAGATGATCCGGCCCAATGTCAGGCTGGTCGCCGATGGCGGCGCGTGGCCGCATGATCTGCTGGACGTGCGGGACGGTGACGTGGTGATCGCGCTGGATGTGCGCCGCTATGAAAACACCACGCTGCAGATGACCCAGATGTGCCGCGACAAGGGGGCCAAGGTCGTTCTGTTCACGGATCAGTGGCGCTCGCCCATCCACCGCATCGCGGCGCTGACATTTACCGCCCGGATCGCGGTGCCGTCGGCCTGGGACAGCTGCTCGCCCCTTTTGCTACTGATCGAATGCACCATCGCAGCCCTGCAGGAGACGATGTGGGGCACGGTAGAAGCCCGCATGGAAGCCCTCGAAGACGCCTTCGATCAGACCAAGCTGTTCCGCAAATTCACCTGAGGCGTTCCGGCTACACGGGGTCAGGCATAAAGGTTCAGACCCGTGCCATCGAAAACCAGCGGGGATTTGCAATGCACCCGCAACGGCACCTGATCACCCGGTTTGGCCTTCACCTGTCCCGACAACTGAACGGTGGCCGCCTGACCATCGGGTAGGCGCGTATACAGCAACGTGGTGTCGCCAAGCTGCTCGACCACCTCGACCTTCGGTGACAGGCTGGGGTTTTCGGCGTCCAGCTCGAAGAAGTCCGGCCGCAACCCGATCTCAACCGGGGTGCCGTCCGTTCTGTCTGGCAGCGGCAACGTAACCGACGTGTCCGAGAACTGCACGGTCAGCCCCTGCGTCCCGAACTCGTACCCGTCCAGCCGCACGAAGATCGCGGGCGGCTGCCCCAGAAACCCGGCCACGAACTTGTTGCGTGGACGGTTGAACAGGTCCAGCGGGCTGCCGATCTGTTCGATGACGCCCTCGTTCATGACCACGATCCGGTCGGCCAGCGTCATCGCCTCGACCTGATCGTGGGTGACGTAGATCATCGTCGCATCCAGTTGATTGTGCAGCCGCGCCAGTTCGACCCGCATTTCCACGCGCAGCGCCGCGTCGAGATTGGACAGCGGCTCATCAAACAGGAAAATCTTGGGATCGCGCACGATGGCGCGGCCGATGGCGACGCGCTGACGCTGACCACCCGACAGGGCCTTGGGCTTGCGGTTCAGATAGCTTTCGATCTTCAAGACCTTCGCCGCCGCCAATACCTTTTCCTTAATCTCGGCCTTGGGGCGTTTGGCGATCTTCATGCCAAAACCGATATTCTCGGCCACGGTCATATGCGGATAGAGCGCATAGGACTGGAACACCATCGCCACGTCGCGTTCCTTGGGCAGCAACCCGGTGACTGACCGCCCGTCGATCTTCAGATCGCCCGAGGTGACTTTCTCCAGCCCCGCAATCGTGCGCATCAGGGTGGATTTGCCACAGCCCGACGGGCCGACCAGCACGATGAATTCACCCGGCTCGACGCTCAGGTTGATGTCTTTCAGCGCGTGGAAGTCACCATAGTGCTTGTCCAGGGAAATGGCTTCGAAAGCGGTCACTTGGGTCAGTCCTTACTTCACGGCGCCCATGGTCATGCCCGCGATCATCTTCTCGGACAGGATGGCATAGACAAGGATGGTGGGGATGATGACGATGGTCACACCGGCGAACAGGCCGGGCCAGTCGCTGGTGTATTGCATCGCGTTCTGCAGCGAATAAAGGCCCAGCGGCAGGGTCCGGTTCTCGGGGCTGTTCAGGATCACCAGCGACAATTGGTATTCATTCCACAGCCAGATGAAGTTCAGGATCGCCGCTGTCGCCACGCCCGGCATCGCCATCGGCAGCATCACATAGCGGAAGGTCTGAAAGTCGCTGCAACCGTCCAGCAGGGATGCGGCCTCAAGCTCGGACGGCAGCGAGGCAAAGAAACCGGTCAGCAGGTAGACGGTGAAGGGGATCGAGATCGCCACGAACACAATGGTCAGGCCGGTCAGACTGTCGGACAGGCGCAGCCATGCGAGGATGCCGAAGATCGGGATGAACAGCATCGGGATCGGGATACCCATGCCGATGACGAACAGGTTGGTCAGCGCCTCGCGGCCCCGGAATTTGGCGCGGCTCAGCACATAGGCCGCCGGGGTCGAGACCACGAGGATCAGCAGCACCGACAGGCAGACGATCACGACCGAGTTCGAAAAGAACTCGCCCAGACGCCCGACATTCCATGCAGTCTCGAAGTTTTCCCAGCGCAGTTCAGCAGGAGGTTTGAGGCCGGATCGCAGCACCTCGCGCTTGGATTTGAAGGCGCTCATCACCACCCAAAGGATTGCGGCGACGGTGAAGGCGACCCAGGCCCAGATGGCGATGTAGGCAGGCAGGCGGCGCAGCAGGGTCATGGCCTAAAACTCCAACTGGTCGCGGCGCATCAGGCGGCGGACAAGGACAATCAGCGAAAACGCCAGCACCAGCATCACCACGCCGATCGCGGTGGCATAGCCCAGCTGATAGATCGGGTCACGCTGGCCGAAGCCCATGATGTAAAGGTAGATCCCCAACGTATAAAGCTGCTGCGGTACTTGCAGGAAGCCGAAGGCGAAGGGAAACTCGAACATCTTCACCGCATTGATGATCCAGATGACAAAGGAAATGGTCATCACGTCCCAGATCATCGGCACGGTGATATACCAGAACTTGTGCCATAGGCTTGCACCTTCCAGATCGGCGGCCTCGTACATATCGGGCGGGATTTTGTCGACGCCCGCCAACAGCAGGATCAGAAAAAACCCTGTGAACACCCACACCAGCGCGGCCAGCATGGCCCAGAAGATATTGTCTGGCGAGGTCCAGAGCGTGCGGCCCATCTCATCCAGACCTACAGCTTTCAGCGAGGAATTCAGCAGCCCATAACGCGGGTTATAGATATAAGCCCACATCGCCGACAGAGCGACGACCGAGACAACGTTGGGCAGAAAGAACACCAGCCGGAACAGCTTCTTCCCCCAGATGCCCGAATTGATCAGGATGGTGTAAAGAAACGCCAGAAAGAAGACGAAAAATCCACCAACAAACAGCAAGGCCAGCGTGTTGCGGAAACTCAGCCAGAATGTCGGATCATTCCAGAGGCGGCGATAGTTGCCAAGGCCGATGAACTTGGCCTCGGTCCCAAACCCGGACCATTCGAACAAGCTGAAGTAGAAGGTAAAACCGGTAGGGATCAGGAAAAAGCAAAGATAAACGATCAGAGCGGGCGCTACGAACAACCCGATAAGTCTCTTGCCGATCATGTGCTCCACCCTGTCCTTTGATTGACCGGCCCCGGTGTCAGGGCCGGTCAGATGCTGAAATCAGCGGTTTTCCCAATAGCCTTTGGTCTGCTCGACCATGCCGTCAATGAACTCATCAACAGTGATCTGGCCCAGGAACACCTTGTTGTGCATCGCCTCATAGATGTTGCTGGAATAATCCGCATAGGCAACCTTGAGGCCCAGGTTCTCGGACAACAGGCTTGTGGCGTTCGCCACCGCTTCGCGGCTATCCGCAATGACATCGGCCCATTCGACCGAGGCATTGGCCACGCCGATCAGCGCATCGTCTGCCATCTTCTGCTGAGCAGATTTGCTGAGCGCGAATTTGATGAAGTCCTGCGCAGCCTCGGCATCTTCGGCACCTTCGGGGATCGCAAAGCTGACCGCGTAGATGATGGTGTCGTTCACGTCACCCTTGCCGCCTTCGACCATGGGGAAGTTCATCGCACCCCATTCAAAGCCCTCTTCCACCTGATCGGCCAGTTCGATGGGCAGCCACGAGCCAACCAGTTCGGTCGCGGTTTCGCCGAACGCCAGAGTCTGCTGACCGGCTGGCCACTGGTAGCCCCTGCTTTCCTCGGGGATCAGACCATCGGCCCAAAGGGCTGCCTCAAGCTCCAGCGCCTGACGCACGGCGGGGTCGCGCCATGTCTCGCCGGTCTTGTCCTCGGCCGCTTTCAGCACGAAATCAGGGCCTGCGATGCGCGCAAGCAGGTAGTTGAACCAGTTGATGTTGTAGAACGCGATATCGCTTTCCACCGCGATCGCGTTCACGCCGCTCGTCTGAACCGCCTTCATCGCGTCCATATATTGCGCCCAGGTGGAGGGGGTCTCGGCCACACCGGCATCACGCAGTTGGGCTGCGTTGTAGAATATCTGGTACGTATAGAAGGCGTACGGCATCTGCCCGACCGAGCCGTTCAGTTCGGCATTGGCCAGCAGCGCGGGATACAGAGCCGCGCCCACGGTGCCGCCATCGGGTGAGTCGGAGGCGACCAGACCGTCCAGCGCAACCGCCGCGCCCTGCCCGACCAGACCGCCGTTCAGGCCGTCCATGTCCGCATCCATCAGATCAATGCTTGTGCCGCCGGCCAGCGCGTTCCGGACGGTTGTCTGGTTCTGGCGTCCATTCCAGACAACATTGAAGGTCACATCCGGGTTGGCTGCGCTATACTCATCCATCAGCGCCTTCAGAACCTGCGCCTGTGGTTCAGGCTCGTTCCAGAACGACCAATAGGTGATCTCGGTTTCCGCAAACGCCACGCTGGCGGTCAGGCTGGCGATCAGGCTCAAGCCGGAAAGTTTGATGTGAGACACAAGAATTCCTCCCTCAAGGTTGCGCCAGAGACGGCGATTTCGAATCGGACCTTACGACCCGAAATGTAGTTTTGCAACATTTCTTGAATTTTACCTACTTTTGCAGCCCAGAATTGGGAGTTGTTTTCTTTCTGAGTTCCAGTAATGTAGTTTTGCTGATATCTCGCAGAGCATGAAGGACACTCATTTGGCTGACAAGGCTGACATTCTGAACCAGATCGAACGCGACCTGCCGGAATTGTCGCGCGCCCTGCGCAACGTGGCCGAGTTCCTGCTGGCCAATCCCACCCAGTTCATCCGCCAGCCTCTGCGCGAATTGTCCGAAACCATTGGCGTCAGCGAGCCCAGCCTGATCCGGTTTGGCCGCCGCTACGGTTTCAAGGGCCTGCCCGACCTGCGCATCGCCGTCGCAATGGCCACCGCCGCCGGAGAAGGCGGCAACAGCGCCGAGTTTGAACCGACCATCCGCGACAAGGAAGTTGTCAACAAACGGGCCAAACTGGCCGTCGCCGCCTTGGCCGCGGAATTGATTGCAGACGACCACTCGATCCTGCTGGATTCGGGGTCGACGGTGCAGTTCATGGCCGAACATCTGCGCGAAGCACCGGCCAAGATCCTGATGACCACGGGCCTGAACCTGATGCTGGCCTTGCACGAATGCCCGCAACACGAACTGATGCTGACCGGGGGTGTCCTGCGCCAGAACGCCATGTCGCTCAGCGGGCGGCTGGTTGAAACCACGCTCGAGACGATGTCTTTCGACACGGTGCTGATGGGGGCCGACCGGATCGATCCCGCCTTCGGCCTGTCGACCTTCAGCGAGGACGAGGCGCATCTGAACCGCGCCATGATCCGTGCCAGCCGCCGAGTGATCGTGCTGGCCGACGCCAGCAAGTTCGGCCCCACCAAACTGCACCGCATCTGCGATCTGTCTCAGGTGGACGCTATCGTCTCGGACAGTTCGATGCCAGCTGACATGCAACAAGACTTGCGCAGCAGGAATGTCCGGCTTCACCTCGCCGACATTCCCGAACCTGCGGCAACACCATCAAAAGAACGGACGTAATTCATGAGCGTTAATATCTGGGCAACCGAAACGGAAATTGCCGCACAGCCGGATATCTGGCAGGGCTGGTCGCACATCCTGCCCGGTATGGCGGCGGATGTCTCGGGCTGGATCGCAGCGCGCAAGCCGGATGTGATCTGGCTGACGGGGGCGGGAACCTCGGCCTTTATCGGGGATGCGCTGTGCGTCTATCTGGACGGGCTGCTGGGCATTCCGGTCCGCGCCGTGCCCTCGACCGATCTGGTTGCGCGTCCGGCGGATTACTTGAAACCGGGGCTGCGCCCGCTGGTCGTGTCCTTTGGCCGGTCCGGGAACAGTTCCGAGACCTTGGGCACGCTGGATTTGCTGGACCGGGACTGCCCGGCGGCGGACCGGTTGAACATCACCTGCAACGCCGACAGCGCACTGGCCACGCGCGCGCATCCGGGACCGGGTCAGCAAAAGGTGATCGTGCTGCCCGACGCCTGCCATGATCAGGGCTTTGCGATGACCTCCAGCTATACCACGATGCTGCTGACGGCGCTGGCCTGTTTGTCGGGCACCAAGGAGACCGCAATTTCCGCCAACCTCACCACTCTTGCCGACGTCGCGCGCGGTTTGCTGCAAGACGCGCCGAACCTGCCGCGCCCGGCGCGCGCGGTATTTTTGGGCTCGGGGCCCTATCTGGGCACCGCGCGGGAGTCTGCGCTGAAGGTTCTGGAACTGGCTGCGGGTCAGGTGGTGACGGCCTGGGACAGTACGCTGGGTTTCCGACACGGCCCCAAGGCGATCACCGATGACGAAACAACCGTGTTCGTGTTCCTGTCCTCGGACCCGCTGACCCGTAAATATGACGACGACATCGTGGCCGAACTGCGCAGCCAGTTCCCCGCCACACGCACCCTCAGCATCGGCGATCCCACTCACGGAGCCGTCCCGGACCTGAGCCTGTCCACAGGCCTGCCGGATGTCTGGAACACCGCACTTTATGTGCTGGTGGCGCAGATGCTGTCGGTCGCGTGGTCCAAGTCGCTGGGCCTGAACGTGGATAACCCGTTCGAAGGCGGCAACCTCAGCCGGGTAGTCAGCCATGTCCGCCTCTATGTCTGACGCGGTCTGCGGCGGCATTGATCTTGGCGGCACCAAGATCGAGGCGACGCTGTTTGATGGCGACCTGACCCCCCTCGCCTCGCGCCGTGTCGCCACGCCCCGGGACAGTTACGCTGATCTGCTCGACGCGCTTGGCACCGAGGTTGCGTGGCTGCAGTCCGAAGCGCAGCACGTCGATCTTCCGGTGGGTGTCGGTATTCCGGGTCTGATCGATCCGGTCACCGGCCATTCGGTCACCGCCAACCTGCCCGCCAACGGCAAGCCTCTGGGGGCCGACCTGAAGGCCCGCAGCGGCGGGACGATCCGGCTGGCCAATGACTGCAAGTGTTTTGCTTTGTCCGAGGCGGTCGGTGGTGCCGGCGACGGCCACCACACGGTCTTTGGCCTGATCCTCGGCACTGGTCTGGGCGGCGGCGTTGTGGTCGACGGCAGGTTGATGCCCGGCCCGAACGCGCTGGCGGGCGAGATCGGCCACGCCGCCCTGCCCGCCCCGCTGGTGGCGCAATACGGCCTGCCGCTCCTGCCTTGCGGCTGCGGGCGACAGGGGTGTTTCGAAACCTACCTGTCCGGCGCGGGCATGGAGCGGCTGTCCGACACGCTCACCGGTCAGCGCCGCACGGCCCCCCAGATTGTCGCCGCCACCCTGCAAAACGATGCCGACGCGCAGCGGGTCTTTGAGGTCTGGCTGCAGATCGCCGGAGAGCTTTTGCACAGCCTGCAACTGCATATCGACCCCGATTGCATCGTGCTGGGGGGCGGGCTCAGCAAGATCGACGGGCTGGACCGCAAACTCTCTCGGGCGCTGGCGGCCTCGGCGTTGCCGGGCCTGCGCGCGCCCGACATCCGCAAACCCAAATTCGGCGACAGCAGCGGCACCCGCGGGGCGGCTCTGCTGGTGTGCCCAAGTGCCGGAAGGACCTGACCCCATGAGCTTTTTCTCGGACCTGAATGCGCGCAATCGGGCCGGAACGCCGGTTGCCGTTGCCTCGGTCTGTTCGGCACAGCCCGACGTTTTGCGAGCCTCGCTGTTGATGGCGCAAGATATGCAGCGCCCAATTCTGATCGAAGCGACCAGCAATCAGGTCAACCAGTTCGGCGGCTATACTGGGATGCAGCCCGCCGACTTCATCGCCTTTGTTAACGGCATTGCGCAGGAAACCGGGACCGACCCGGCCCTGATCCAATTCGGAGGCGACCACCTTGGCCCGCAGGTCTGGCGCAGCGAACCCGCCGACAGCGCAATGGCCAAAGCCGAGGATCTGATGCGCGCCTATGTGCAGGCCGGGTTCACCAAGATCCACCTCGACTGTTCCGAAGGCTGCGCCGGAGAGCCCGCGCAGGTCGACGATCAAACCTCGGCCGACCGCGCCGCCCGTCTGGCCGCCGTGTGCGAGGCCGCGGCGCCTGATCCCGACCGCCTGAGCTACGTGATCGGCACCGAGGTCCCCCCGCCCGGTGGCGCGCGCGCCGAGGAAGAGGGTCAGGGCATCACCCCAACCGATCCCGCCCATGCCCGCAAAACTCTGCAGACCCACGTTGCAGCCTTTGAAGCGGCAGGTGTGGCGCAGGCCTGGGCGCGTGTCATCGGGCTGGTCGTCCAGCCAGGACTGGAATTTGCACCGACCCATATCGACCATTTCGACCGCAGCGCGCCCGATCACCTGTCTCAGGCCCTGACGGACGTGCCGCATATCTGTTTCGAGGCCCACTCGACCGACTACCAGAACCCCGCGGTCTATCCCGATCTGGCGGCCCGGCATTTCAGCGTGTTGAAAGTCGGCCCCGCGCTGACCTTTGCCTATCGTCAGGCGTTGTATGCGCTGGATCATCTGCGGGACCTTCTGGGTAAGGATGGCCCCGCGCTGATGCCGCAGATGGAACAGATCATGCTGGATCAGCCCGGATATTGGCAAAAGCACTATGTCGGCACCCCTGAGGACCTGCGCCTGCAACGCCATTTCGGCTATGCCGATCGCATCCGGTACTACTGGCCCGACCCTAAGGCCCGGCAGGCCGTCTCGGGTCTGCTCGACAGGCTCGGAACCGACTGCCCGCCAGCACCGGTTCTGGAACAGTGCTTTGCCCCGGAGGTCATCGCCCGTGCCACTGATCTGCAAGGCCGCGGCAACGGCTGGTCTCGTGCGCTGATTGTGGCCCAGATCCAACAGGCCCTGCGGCCCTATTTCTTCTGAACCCGCATGAAACGCTATCTTCACCCCAAGGCCCTGTTCGACGGGCAGGACCTGTCGACCAGCACCGTTCTTGTTACCGAGGATGGCACGGTCACCGATATCCAACCCCTGAACGCGGTGCCTGACGGCGCAACCATCGAGCCCATCGACGGCGTCCTGAGCCCCGGCCTGTTCGATGTGCAGGTCAATGGCGGCGGTGGCGTGATGCTGAACAACACCCCAACCCGCGAGGGCGTACGCCGGATCGCGCAGGCCCATAACGCCGCCGGAACGGCATTTCTACTGCCCACGGTGATCACCGACAGCGCCGAGGTCATGGCACGCGCTGCACAGGCCGTGACCGAAGAGCTGGGTCGAAATGGCGTCCTGGGTATCCATATCGAAGGGCCGCATATCAGCCTGGCCCATAAAGGCACGCATAATCCCGCCTTCATCCGCCCGTTCGACGACGCAACGATGTCAGTGCTAGAGCGCTTGCGACGCGCCGATGTCCCAGTGTTGCTGACACTGGCCCCGGAAACCGTCGCGCCCGGCCTGATCGCTCGGCTCAGCGCGATGGGCGTCATCGTCTCGGCCGGGCACAGCGCCGCAACCGCCGAACAGACCCGCCACGCGCTGGCCGAAGGCTTGCGCTGTTTCACGCATCTGTTCAACGGGATGCCGCAGATGACCTCGCGGACGCCGATGCTGACCGGAGCTGCAATCAACAGCGATGTCTGGTGTGGCATTATCGCCGACGGCCATCATGTCGAGGATGAGATGGTCGCCCTTGCGACCCGCGCGCGCCCGGTACCGAACCGGATTGTTCTGGTGTCGGACGCGATGTCCACCGTCGGCGGACCGGATCATTTCGAACTCTATGGCGAGATCATCCGCGTCAACCAAGGCCGCCTTGTCAACGCGCAGGGCTCTCTGGCCGGGGCGCATATCACGCTGGCGGACTCAGTACAGCGCATGATTAGCAGCGTTGGCGTCCCCGCCGCTCAGGCCCTGCGCATGGCAACAGCAAATCCGTTCGAAATGATGCAACTGGATGCGCCCGGGATCATCGGCAGCAAGGACAACCGTCTTGGGCATATTGCTGGCTGAACCCAACTGCCAGCATTAGGCCCTAACTGGTCCGGCGCAACTCAATTTGACCTCATCGCCTGCGCCCTCAGATCATAGCATTGCACGACTGCCGGTCAGTTGCCGGTGCCGCTGGTCGACACCAAGGACGTTGACGTCCCCAACCCGCCTTGCCCCGTGGGCGCCGGCTGTGTCTGGTTCGCAACCTGATTGGTCTGAGGCACTTGCTGCGCCGTCCCCGAATAGATGTCGAGGCTGCTTTGCGGGGCCTGCTGTACCACCTGCTGCTGCGGCGCGGCACCGCCCGCGGCAAACAGGCTGGTGTTGCCTCCGCCCTGCGGGACCACTGGCTGCGGTGCTTGCTGCTGTGGCGCTGCGGGCGCGAACAGGTTCTGTTGCGTATTCACCGGAGTACCCTGCTGCGGCACGACCGGCTGCTGCTGAGGGGTTCCGAACAGCGGGGCCTGCTGGCCGGCCGCCGGAGCGCCGAACGCTTGTTGCGGGGCGGGTGCTGCCCCAAACTGGCCCTGTCCGGCCTGCTGGGCCGGGGCGCCAAAGGCCTGAACCGGGGCCTGCCCGGTCGGAGCGCCAAACTGATTGGGCTGCTGCGCACCGTACCCCGCCTGAGCCGGAGGCTGCGCACCAAAGGGTTGCACGCCGTTCTGCATACTTGCTTCCTGATACAGATACTGGGGCGACTGCAATCCCGCAGCGTTGCGGGCCATGACCAGCCCCTGCACCGGCGTTACCGAGGCCGGGCCCAGGCCCTGCCGTGCCAGAAACGCGTTCATCGCGCCACGTGTCCCGGGCCCGTTCGAACCGTCAATGCGCCCGTTATAGTAGCCCAGTGTCTGCAGGCCTTGCTGCAGCATGAAAACCTCGTCTCGGTTCAACTCGCGCCGGGCGAAAACCGCCTGCGATCCCGGCACCTGACTTAAAAGCGTAACATATTGCGGTCGGGTCAACTGGCCGGTCTGCGGCTCGCCGAGCGAGGCCTGAAACTGGCGGATAACAGCGCGGCTGTTGCGCCCCAGAACACCATCGACTGTTCCGATACTGTAGCCAAGATCCCGGAACGCGCTTTGAATCTGGATACGCTCGGCACGGGTGTATTGCCCGTTCAGGCTGGACGCAGACGCCCCCCCGCCCGAGGTCGATTTGCGGGTAACCTGCCCCTGCCGTTTCGCCTTCTGATTTTCCGAGATGCCCTTATACAAAAGCGCCCCGGCCACGCCGCCGATGATCAGATCCGCAGCATCCGCCGACAATTTTGCAGGAACCGACACGGCCAAAGACGCCGCAACAAGTACAACAACTGATTGTTTTTTCATAACAAAGACCTCAAGGCAGCCGAGAAAAACCGAACTTTACTAAATGCCGGTCAGGATAGCCGGTTGGGCACTTTACGTCCACGCGAAACTCGAAGTTCGATTACTCGCATTGGGTGATTTGCGGACCTTAGCGGCTGGCGGGTGACGCTATGATAACCCCAAAAATATCGGTCTACGCCATCAACCGTTTTGGAAGAAAAACGACAGTTTGCGGCTGACCCCGCCGGGCGGAGGTGGAAACGGGGCGGCGGCGCGAACCTGTCTTTTGGCCGCGCTGTCGATCTGGGTCGAGCCTGAACTGTCGGTGATCTCGACCCAGGCCAGCGTCCCGTCCGGGTTGATCTCGAAGAAGACACGCGCAAAGCCGCGGACCGGCACAAAGATCGAAGGTGATCGATTCAGGTGCACCAGAACCTGCCCGGCATAATTGGTGACATTCGAGTTCCCCGGCCGGCGCCCCCCGGACTGCTGGGTGCGGTTGCTTTGGGTGAAGGCATCCCGCCCCTCGCGCTGGAAGGTGGTCAGCGGGGATTCGATGACCTGCTGCGGAAAGCGTAGGTCTGCAAAGTCCTCGGCCCCACCTGGGTCCGCCTCGGGCTGGCGAGTGGGAAGGCGGGGGCGAATGGACGTGGTCACGGCCTGCTCGGAGTCCGCGGGCGCGACCTCCTCCGACGGATCCAGCGCTGCCACGACCGGCGGCGCCGGCGCTTCGGCCTCGGGGGGTGGTTCTTCGGTGGCGGGCTCGCCCCGGGGTGTCTCGGCCACCTCGTCGGTCGCCACCGGCTGCGCGTCTTCTGCATCCGCGCGCGTGGCCTCATCGTTGTCGGCAGGCGGGGTGGGCTGGGCCTCGACCGGCTCGACCGTGTCGGGGCGAACCGGCGCGGCCTCGCCGAAATCGGGTGCAAAGACCCGCTGCGGGTCCTCGGACGCGACAAGCGCCTGACTGGTCGGGATTTCGGCCGCTTCGGGCTCGGGGGTCTCAGCCGTTTCAGGCTCGGGCGGTTCCTCGGGCACCTCGGCGAGGTCCTCGAAGCTGCTGCTCAGATCGACCGCCTCAGAGGCGCGCTGCTGTGCAGGGGGCGCGGTGGGTTCGGATGCCGTCATGCTCAGGCCCAGAATGTGCAGGATCAGCGACACGATAACGGCCACCACCGCAACACCGATCGACCCCCGGATCATCGCAGCGCCCGTTCAGTGACCAGAAAGACCGACCCCGCACCGTGGCGACGCAGTGCCCCCGTCACCTCGATCAATCGGGGGCCCGGCGCGTCGCGGTCCGGCACGATGCGCACCGGACCGGGCCCATGACCGGCCATGAAGGTCTCAGGATCGGTTTCGACCCCACGAAAGCTGAGCGTCCCGTCCCGGTGCAGCACCAGCGCATCTGGCGGCTCGCGCCCTTCAAGCCCGGCGGTGTCCACAAGCTCCAGCTCTGGGTCCAGCGGCGGGGCAACCGTGCCCGCGATCAGAAAGAAGATCAGCATCAGAAAAACGATGTTGACCAAGGCAATCGTTGAATCGCGCCTGCGGCGGGCTGGGGGACGGCGGATCATCGGCCTACTCCAGCACCAGAACGCTCAGCCCGTCGCGCCCGCGCAACCGCACGAGTACATCCGTCAGCCGCTGCGCCGTGACGTCTTCGTCAAGGCTGACCAGCACCTGCCCGGCCTCGAGTTCCGGCACCAGATCATCCAGCGTGACCGGCGCGCCATTCAGCACCAGCCGGTCGGACCCCAGTTGCAGGAAAAACCGCTCGGACGGCTCGGATGGTGCGGTTCCACCGGCGGCGGCATGGCTCAGCTCGATCTCGCCAAAGGTTGAAAATGTCGAGGACAGCATGAAAAACAACAGCAGCAGAAAGATCACGTCGACAAGCGGGGTCATCGACATCTGGCGCCGGACAAAGGGTGCCGCGTTACGCATGTTCGGGCATGGTGCGGTCCGCCCCCTCCGCCAACTCGCCGGGCACCAGAATTGTCCTCAGCGCCTTGTCGGCAAACACCCGTTCCCGCGCGGTGCGGCTTTCGAACCAGGACAGCACCATCGAGGTGGGCATCGCCACCGCCAGCCCGACCGCCGTGGTGACCAGCGCCACCCAGATCCCGCCCGCAAGCAGCGACGGATCAACGGCGGTCCCGGCCTGTTGCAGGCTCTGAAACGCCTCGATCATTCCCAGCACTGTACCGAACAGCCCTAGCAGCGGCGCAAGCTGCGCCACGGTGTCCAGCAAACGGAACCCTCGTTCGAGCCCCGCAAGCGCCAGCCCAGCCTCGGCATCCAGCCGGTCATCCAGCCCCGGCAAGTCCGGCGCATCCATCGCCGCGCCGACCAGCGGCGCAAGATAGCTGCGGCTTTTGGCAAGACGCGCCCGCGCCTTCTGATGATCGCCGGCATCCCATGCCGCAAGCGCCTGCAATAGCACCCGATGCCGTCCCACGCCCGACACCGCGAACTGCCAAAGCTTGTACAGCGTAACCGCCAGCGTCAGCACCGACATCACGATAAGGATCGCCACAACCGGCCCGCCCAGGGCCACGATCTGGCGTATAGGCTCCAGCAAGGTCATCCCAAAAGCTCCACATCCGAGCGGCTACGCAGCGACAGGCCATCGGCGCATATACCGCTTTCAGCCCCATCCACCACGCAGGAATGCGCACCATTGATCAGCGCCCGGCCCACCGCGTTGCAATCCTGCCCCGGCAGATCGAACTGCCGCACCCGGGGCCGGTCCGGCGGCAGGTCGCGGAAATCGAACAGAGACAGGCTGACGACGCCGCCCGACGTGTCGAAGATCACAGTCTCGAACACAGCCTTCTCGATCGCCGTACCGGTTCCGTTCTGCACCAGAAAGGTCAACCGGCAGGCGTTGCCAGTGTCCTGAAGGGTGTTGAGCTCCAACATCAGGCCCGTCGGCTCATCAGCGGCCTGTGCCAGCGCCATGGCGGGGAAGATGCAGGCACATGCAACGGCTTGGGCAAGGCGACGAAACGGCATAGGCAGGCTCCGGATTGCGCAGCGTGGAGTTGAAAACTGCGGTTCTGCCTTTGTCTTATCCAATCCAACCTGCGCACGAAAGAGCAGCTGGCGCGATTGTGTTGTTGGGCTCGGCGGGCAGAGGCGGGACATTGTCGCCCGTCGTATCAGCGTGTGATATTCGATGGCGCGCAGCCTGCCCAGGATTTGAAGGCGCGCGAGAAGTTGGCGACCTCGCTGTATCCCAGCCGGTGCGCGATCTCGGTCACGCCGAGGTCGGTCTCGTGCAGCAGGCTGAGCGCGCGGCGGTATCGGACCCGGGCCAGCACATCGCGGAAGGAATGACCCCGGACCATCAGACGGCGCTGCAGGCTGCGGGCGCTCAGGTTCATGCGCCGGGCAACCGAATCCAACTCGGGCGGACCGTCCAGCATGTCCAGAAGCACGCAGGCCTCAACCGCGATCATGAAGTCATTCGCCTCGGCCGCAGTCTGCGCCTGCACGTCGGCCCAACACAGCGTCTGGTCAGATCGAAGCGTCCGGGGTCGCAGGGTGTCAAGTTCGGCCGTGGTCAGGGGCAACGACAGCGCCGAGCGCCCATAAAGCGGCTGACTTTGCACCAGATCGGCAAAGCCAGACCCATGACCCCGGTCGGGATAGTCGATCTCGATCCAGCGGGGGCGCCAGTCAGGACCCAGATATCGCTGCACGAAATCCAGCATCAGCGGCACGTTATGATCGCTATGGGCCGCGTAGGTCACCGTTTTGTCCCGCGGTACGTGATAGCGCATGATCCCGCCGCTGCGCATTTCGATCAGTGTCACCGACGGGCCGTTCTGAAACAGCGTGATCGCCCGGCCCAAACGCTGAAGGCCAAGGCGCAAGGTGCTGGCCTGGCTTGAATATTCGAACCATGCACCGATCTCACGGCCCGTCATCTCAAGGCCGATCTGCAAGCCGAACTGCGGGTGGTCGGTAAACCGTTCGGCTTCGCCAAACAGCGCGATCATCGAGGTCATCGGAATGCGCAACGACAGGTCGTTCAGCAGCTCGATGGGAAGATCGGCGCGGGCAAAGGCGCGCTCGACCGCTGCCGGACCGGCACTGTCCTGCAGCCGTTCCGGCAATCCACCCATTCCGGCAGCCGTGGTTGTGACAAACCCATTCAATGGCATGTTCCCCCCCGACCCCAACGTAAGCCATTTACCTCGTTAGACAATGTTGCCGAAACTTCGGCGGTTGCAAGCAAACTTTGACCGCCCTCTGGCGTGAAATGACAAGAAGCCCCCTGCATCCGACGTTATGCTTTTCTCTGAATATGAGTTATGATCAAGCGGCCCGACAGTTTCGGGCCTTCCGGGGGGCGAAGCCATATTCACATCACAATAAATTCTGCCCCCGGCCATATTAGATTCAGGGAGATCACACTTTGCCTCTATTCAGTCAGCTTTTGAAACGGGCTGCGGGTCCGCTTGGCGGAGGCGCGCTTGCCCTCGCCGCGCTTGGCAGCCCTGCCCTTGCACAAGACAGCTCTGCGACCGATACGCCGAACTTCCTTGTCATTTGGGGTGACGACATCGGCTATTGGAACATCAGCGCTTATAATCAGGGTATGATGGGCTACGAGACCCCCAATATCGACCGCATCGCCAACGAAGGGATGCTGTTCACCCATGGCTATGGCGAACAATCCTGCACCGCAGGGCGGGCGGCCTTTGTCACCGGCCAATCGGGGTTCCGCACCGGTCTGCTGAAGGTCGGTCTGCCCGGTGCCAAGGAAGGTATGTCGCCCAAAGACCCCAGTATTGCCGAATACATGCGATCGAAGGGGTACATGACCGGCCAGTATGGCAAGAACCATCTGGGCGACCTGGATGAACACCTGCCCACCAATCATGGGTTCGATGAGTTCTTCGGCAACCTCTACCACCTCAACGCCGAGGAAGAGCCGGAAAACGAGGACTATCCCAAAGACCCCGCCTTCCGCGAGCAGTTCGGCCCGCGCGGCGTGATCCGGTCATCGGCGGATGGCTCGGTCGAGGATACCGGCCCGTTGACCCGCAAACGGATGGAGACCATCGACGAAGAAGTCACCGCCGGTGCGCTTGACTTCATGCAGCGCGCGGTGGATCAGGGCAAGCCGTTCTTCCTGTGGTACAACACCACGCGGATGCACATCTTCACCCACCTCAAGGAAGAAAGTCAGGGCGTGACCGGTCTGGGCGTCTATCCTGACGGCATGGTCGAACATGACGGCATGGTCGGTCAGATGCTGGACAAGCTGGACGAGCTGGGCATCGCCGACAACACCGTCGTGATGTATTCCACCGATAACGGGGCCGAGGTGTTCTCGTGGCCCGATGGCGGCACCACGCCGTTCCGCGGTGAAAAGAACGACAACTGGGAAGGCGGCTATCGCGTTCCGATGATGATCAAATGGCCCGGCGTGATTGAGCCCGGCCGCAAATCCAATCAGGTCATCAGCCATCTGGACTGGTTCCCGACCTTCATGTCCGCCCTCGGCGATCCCGACATGAAAGAGCGGATGCTGACCGAAGCCCCCTTTGGCGAGGAAAACGAGCCCGTCCATCTGGATGGCTATGACTTCATGCCCTACTTCCGGGGCGATGAAGAGACCGGGCCGCGGCGCGAGTTCATCTATTTCTCGGATGGCGGCGATCTGGTGAACCTGCGCTATAACCGCTGGAAAGTGGTCTTTGCCGAACAGCGGGCGCATGGGTTCGATGTCTGGCAGGAACCGTTGACCTTCCTGCGTTTGCCCAAGATCATCGATCTGTATTCCGACCCGTTCGAGCGGGCGCAGGACGAATCCATCGGCTATTCCCGCTGGCGTCTGGACCGCACCTATCTGCTGGTGCCAGCACAGGCCATCGTGGCGCAGTTCCTCGGCACGTTCCAAGACTACCCGCCACGTCAGGAACCTGCCAGCTTCTCGATCGATCAGGTTCTGCGCAACCTGCAAACAGCCGGAAGCCAGTAACGGCCCCGATCGTACAAAACATCATGGCGCGGAGCGATACCGCGCCATTTTCACACCAAAAGAGATTT
Organism: Ruegeria sp. CJ3; assembly: GCF_056536725.1. Taxonomy (NCBI): domain Bacteria; kingdom Pseudomonadati; phylum Pseudomonadota; class Alphaproteobacteria; order Rhodobacterales; family Roseobacteraceae; genus Ruegeria; species Ruegeria sp. CJ3. Next base: position 11,546 of record NZ_JBQFQE010000007.1, on the reverse strand, counting down.
CTGATGAAACGCTATGTTCTTGCCGTGGCGGCCCTGTCGCTTCTTCCTTTTCCCGCTCTGGCCGATCCGCTGGCATCGTGGAACGACACCGCCACCAAGGCCGCCATTATCGACTTTGTCGAACGGGTGAGCGATCCGAACTCGCCCGATTTCGTCCCCGAAGAGGACCGCATCGCGACCTTTGACAATGACGGCACGCTTTGGGGCGAGCAGCCGCTGTATTTCCAACTGATCTACGCGCTGGACCGGTTGCAGGAAAAGGCTGCGACTGATCCCTCGATCCTGACCTCTGATCTTCTAAAGGCCGCCGCGGCGGGCGATATGGCCACCGTTGCCGCCGGGGGCGAGGCCGGGTTGATGGAAATCCTGAACGTGTCCCATTCGGGCCTGTCGGTGGATGCGTTTCAGGCCGATGTGGCCGACTGGATCACCACCGCCCGACACCCTGACACGAACCGACCGTATAACGAGATGATCTATGCCCCCATGCTCGAGTTGCTGGATTACCTAAAGGCCGAAGGGTTCCAAACCTGGATCGTATCCGGCGGCGGCATCCACTTCATGCGCGCCTTTGCCAGTGAGACTTACGGTATCCCGATCAACCGCATCGTAGGCTCGGTCACGCCCACCAGCTATGAGGTCGTGGATGGTGTTCCAGTGGTCATGAAAGGCCCCGGCATCGCCTTTGTGGATGACAAGGCGGGCAAACCGGTCGGGATCGACTCGCATATCGGGCGGCGTCCGATCTTTGTGGGCGGCAATTCCGATGGTGATTTTCAGATGCTGGAATATGCCACCGCAGGCGACGGCCCGGCGCTTGGCGTGATCGTGCACCATACGGATGCCGACCGCGAATACGCCTATGACCGCGACAGCCATATTGGCAAGCTGGTGCGCGGGCTGGATGAGGCAGACGCCCGTGGCTGGGTCATCATCGACATGAAAGAGGATTGGGCGAAGGTATGGCCGGAATGAACGACACTCCCAACCCCCGTGCGCATATAGACGCCCTGCGCGAACGCATGGGTCAGGCCATTATCGGCCAGCGCGACGTGGTCGAACGTCTGCTGATCGGCCTGCTGGCCAATGGCAACCTGTTGGTCGAGGGTCTGCCCGGCCTCGCCAAGACCCGCGCGATCAAGGCGATGGCGAAGAACCTGGAAAGCGATTTCAGTCGCATCCAGTTCACGCCCGACCTACTGCCCTCAGACGTGACCGGCACGGATGTCTACTACCAGACCGACAAGGGCGGTGAGTTCCGGTTCGAGGCCGGGCCGATCTTTGCCAATATCGTGCTGGCCGACGAGATCAATCGCGCCCCCGCCAAGGTGCAGGCCGCCCTGCTTGAAGCGATGGAGGAACGGCAGGTTACCGTGGGCGGCACCACGCATAAGATGGCGCCCCTGTTCATGGTCATGGCCACCCAGAACCCGGTCGAACAGGAAGGCACCTACGCCCTGCCCGAGGCACAGCTGGACCGGTTTCTCATGCATGTGCTGATCACCTACCCTCCGGTCGATGATGAGGTCGAGGTCGTCCGTCTGGTCCGCGCCGAGGAAATCGCTGCCCAGAGCAAGGCCAAGGGAGGCGAAAAACCTGCGCCCATCCCGCAACAGGCCATCTTTGACGCCCGATCCGAGATCGGAGCGATCCATGTCTCGGACGCCATCGACCGCTATTTCGCCGATCTGGTGCAGGCCACCCGGACGCCCGAGGCCTATGGCGACGATCTGAGCCGCTGGATCGAGGTCGGTGCAAGCCCCCGCGCCTCGATCGCGCTGGATAAATGCAGCCGCACCCACGCCTGGCTGAACGGGCGCGATTATGTCGACCCCGAGGATGTCCGGGCCATTGCGCCAGATGTGCTGCGGCACCGGTTGGGGCTGACCTACGAGGCCCATGGCGAAGGCATTAGCGCCGATCAGGTGATTGCCGAGATCCTGATGCAGGTCGCCCTGCCGTGAGACGCAAATGTTGAATCGAAACGCCTCCCTCAGGCTGGGGCGCGTCAAACCTCGGCCCGCCGCAACCGAAGACCCGCGCGTGCGGGTGGACATCGCGCATCTGCGGGCGCTTGAGACGCGTGCCAAGGCGCTGCGTTTCCTGCCGCGCCAGCCTGCGCGCTCGGTGCTGAATGGCCGCCATGCCTCGCGCCTGCGCGGGCGCGGGTTGAACTTCGAAGAACTGCGCGGCTATCTGCCCGGTGACGACATCCGTGCGATTGACTGGAAAGTCACCGCCCGCGCTGGTGAGCCCTATATCCGCGTCATGACCGAGGAACGCGACCGCCCGACGCTGATCGTGGTGGATCAGCGCATGTCGATGTTCTTCGGCTCGGTCCTGAACATGAAATCCGTCACCGCGGCCGAGGCGGCGGCCCTGTCCGCCTATCGGATTTTCGATCAGGGCGACCGGGTCGGCGGCATCGTCTTCACCGACGACAAGATCGCCGAGATCAAACCCGCGCGCAGCCGGGCGACGCTGTCGCGCTTTATCGCCATTTTGGCCGAGGCGAACGGGCAATTGCACGCCGAGGCCCCCGAGACCGATCCGATCCGCCTGACCGACGTGCTGCGCGCCGTCGCTCGGATCGCACCGCGCGACCATCTGATCGTGGTGCTCAGCGATTTCGACGTGATTGATGATGAAACCGAACGGCTGGTTTCAGGGCTGTCACGGCGCAACGACCTGATCTTGGGGCTGGTCACCGATCCCTTCGCCAAGGACCTGCCGCGCGATCTGTCGTTGATCATCTCGGACGGCGCGTTGCAGGCTGAAATCAAAACGTCCGACTCGAAACAGCACGCAGCACTGACCGAGTTTGCCAGCGCCCGCGTGGCGCGGGTTCTGGACTGGCAGCGCCGGTTTGGCGTGCCGGTCCTGCCGCTGACAGCGGCCGAGGAAACCCTGCCGCAAATCCGGCATTTGATGGGGCTGGGATGAACGAGACCGAGGTCCCCACCAACACGTCGCTTGTCGACCTGCTGGATCAGCTGGTGGTGCCCGACCCTCCGCCGCCTGTGTCGATGATGCCGCAGACCGCTGGATGGGCGATTGCCGGCGCGCTGCTGCTGGTCCTGCTGGCCTACGGCCTATGGCGCATGGTTGTCCGATACCGTGCGAACGCCTATCGCCGTGCAGCTTTGGCGGAACTGACACAGGCCGGTGATGATCCCGCGCAGGTCGCTGCCATCCTGCGCCGCACCGCGCTGGTCGCCTATGACCGGCGTAGGGTTGCAGGGTTGCAGGGACCGGATTGGATCGCCTTTCTGGAACGCACCGAAGGTGCACCGTGGGACGACGCTCTGCGCCCTCATTTGTTGACCGCGCCTTATCGCGGCGCGACCGAGGCCGCCCCCGATCTGACCGCGCGCGTCGCCCGTTGGATCAAGGCGCATAAGCGCGAGGCGGCCTCATGATCCAACTCGCGTTTCCATGGGCCTTTCTGCTTCTGCCCTTGCCCCTGCTGATCTGGCGTTTCGTGCCGCCGCACCGGGAGCGCGTGACTGCGCTGCGGGTTCCGTTCTTCCGTCAGGTCTCGCACGCGCTGGGGCAGGAACCGCGCGCAGGATCGGTGGTTTTGTCCCGTACGCGGGTGCAGATGGTCGCGGCAGTTCTCTGCTGGGTGCTGATCGTGATCGCGCTGGTCGGACCCGAACGAGTGGGTCGCCCGGTCGAGATCGAGAAATCCGCCCGCGACATGATCCTTGCCATCGACGTCTCGGGTTCGATGGACACCGTGGATTTCACCGATGCCGAGGGTCAGAAACAGCAACGCTTCGCCGCCGTCCAAGACGTGGTGCGGGCCTTCGTTCGAGGGCGCGAGGGGGATCGGGTGGCGCTGATCGTCTTTGGCTCCAAGGCCTATTTGCAGGCCCCCCTGACCGAGGATCTGCAAACCATCACCGATCTGCTGGACCGCACGCAGGTTGGCATGGCCGGGCCGCATACGGCGCTTGGCGATTCTATCGGGTTGGCGATCCACACCTTTGAGTCCAGCGAGATTGACGAGCGGGTTCTGATCCTGCTGTCAGACGGCAGCGACACCGCCAGCCGCATGGACCCGGTCAACGCCGCCGAAATCGCCAAGGACAACCGCGTGACCATCATGACCATCGGCGTTGGCGACCCCGAGGCCTCGGGCGAGGACAAGGTGGACGTCAAAACCCTTGAGGACATCGCCCGCCGTACCGGTGGTCAGTATTTCTTTGCCGCTGACCAGACCGCGCTGACCGCGATCTATGCCCGGATCGACGAACAAAGCCCGCGTCAGGTCGAAACCCTGTCCTACCGCCCCCGTCAATCTCTGGCGTGGATACCGCTGGGGCTGGCCGCGCTGCTGGGCTGTGCGGCGATGGGATGGCTGTCACTGGCCCATCGGGGTCGGAGGGCGCAGGCATGAGCGATCTGATGCTGGCCCTGTCGGTGTTCCATTTCCTGCGACCCCTCTGGCTGCTGCTGGTGCCGGTGATCCTTGCGCTTTGGTGGCTGATCCGACGGCGACGGTCCGGTCGCAACACGGCGGCACAGGGAATCGCGCCGCATCTGCAAACGGCAATGGAGGTCGGTCGCAATCTGGCCCGCCGCATTCGCCCTATTGATGGTGTTGTCCTGACCTTGCTGTTGCTGGTGACGGCCGCAGCGGGGCCAACATGGTCGCGGCAACCGAACCCGCTGGTGGCGCAATCCGCGCCGGTGGTGGTCGTGTTGAAAGTTACCAAGTCGATGGAGAGCACCGATCTCGCCCCCAGCCGTCTGGAACGTGGTAAGCAGAAAATCCGTGATTTTCTGGACCTGCGGGCGGGGGCGCGGTCAGGGCTGGTGGCCTATGCGGGCACCGCGCATGTGGTGGTGCCGATGACCGAGGATGCCTCGATCATCCAACCCTACCTCGAAGGGCTTTCGGCGGACGTGATGCCAAAAGAGGGCGCGGATTTCGCGCAGGCCCTGAACCGCGCGCAAGGTCTGCTGGACGGCGAGGGCGGCGGCGCGCTGTTGCTGGTGGCTGATGGGCTTGACCCAGCAGATGTGCCTGCAGTGGAAAGCGCCCCAATGCCGGTGGCGGTTCTGTCGATGCTGCCCGAAGGCACGCGCGACCGGGGGCTGGATGCGCTTGGCAATCGAGTGATCGCGGTGCAGCCCGATGACGGCGATATCCGACGGCTCGACCGTACTCTGAACGCTGCTTACCGGCAGAGCTTGCTGGAAAACTCAGACGACCCATGGTTGGATCAGGGTCCTTTGCTTGCGTGGCCCGCAGCACTGCTATTGCTGTTGTGGTTCCGACGCGGTTGGACAATGCACTGGGGCGCAGCCGCAATAGCCCTGATGCTGGTGACACCGACACAATCTCGTGCTGATGGCATTGCCGACTGGTTCTGGACCGCCGACCAGCAAGGGCAGCGCGCCTATGATCGCAAGGATTACACCAGCGCCTCGGATCTGTTCACCGATCCGCTTTGGCGTGGCTGGGCGATGTACCGGGCCGGGCGCTATGCCGAGGCGGTGCAGGTACTGGACCGGGTCGAAACCGCGCAGGCGGCCATGATTCAAGGTCTGGCAAACATTCGAAACCGGGCCTATCGCGACGGGGTGCGATCGTTCGAAACCGCCCTGACCCGCGATCCGGATTACCCCGGTGCCGCCGAAAATCTGGAGACCGCCAAACAGATCGTCGCCTATGTCGAGGCCGCGCAAGAGGCGCAGGACACGCAAGACCAGACCGAACTGCGCCCCGATGACGTCACCTATGACAACGAAGAGAACAAAGGGCAGGAGTTGCAGGTTGATCTGCCGCAGGAAGATGCTGCCGCCGGGCTGCAAAGTGCCGAGCAATGGATGAATTCGGTCGATACCGAAACCGGCGATTTCCTGAAAAGCCGTTTTCTGCTGGAAGCCGCACAGGCGCCTGCGGAGGACGGCCAATGAAACCTGTATGCGTTCTGTTTGCCCTATGCATCTCGATCTGGCCTTTGGGCGCGATGGCGCAAGACCCGTTTCCCGGCTTCAAATCCAATGCCGAGATCAAGGCCGAGGAAGAGGCCCGCACCGACACCGAAACCGCGCCCGACGCGCCCATCGTTCGGGCCGAGATATCAACGACGGACGTAGTGCCCGGTCAGGCGCTGGACCTGCGTGTGACCATTCTGGTGCCGACCTACATGCCCAAGCCTCCGGTGTTTCCGGTGCTGGATCAGCCGAACCTGATGATCTCGGTGCCCGAGGGCGGGTCTGGCCCCGTGACCGAGCGGGTGGGCAGCAGCAACTGGTCGGGCGTCAGCCGGCGCTACACCGTCACGCCCTTGACCGCCGGGCAATTCCAGATCCCGCCGCTTGAGATCGGCATCACATGGGCCGACCCCGAGACCAACGCGCCCGTCGAAACGACATTGCCCCTCACGGCGCAGCGCTTTACCGCGACGGTGCCACCGGGGGCCGAAGGGCTTGATCCCTTTTTAGCAGCCGGGACCCTTAGCCTGACGCAAACCATCGAAGGGGGCGCCGAGGACCTGAAACCCGGTGACAGCCTGACCCGCACGATCACCGCCGAGATCACGGGGGCCAGCGCCATTTTGCTGCCCACGCTGACGCCCCCCGGCGCACTGACCGGGCTTGCAGCCTATCCCGACAGCCCCTCAGTGCAGGACAGCGACGACCGGGGGCAGATCTCCGGAACACGCAGGGAACGCACGGTGTATGTGGCCGAAAGCGGCGGCCAAGGCAGCCTGCCTGCGGTCGAATTGCGCTGGTTCAACACCGGGACCGGGCAAATCGAGACCGCAACGACCGAGCCCGTACCCTATGCCATCGACGGTCCCATCCTGTCGCGCGGCAGAGATCGTCGCAACCTGATCTATGCGGGGTTTGCCGTGCTTCTCGGAACGCTGATCGCCATCGGGATGACCCACCACAGCGCCCGCAAACGCAACACGACAAAGCCGCAACCAACCGAGGCCAGCCTGTTTCGCGATCTGATGCACACCGTCAAAACCCGCGACCTGCACCGGCTTCACGGCGCGCTGGACCGGTGGGCTGCTATGACAAACGGCCAAGACCCACGACGGCGCGCGGATGTGCAACTGGCGCTTACGAATATCGGTGCCGCCGCCTATGGCCCGCAAGACGGCGATCCCGCGCCCGCATGGGCAGCACTCGCAAAGGCCTTGTCCGCAGCGCGCCGGACAGGCACCCTTACCCACGCGGCGCAGCATCTGCCCGCGCTGAACCCGACCGGCACCGCCTGACCGACCAAAGGACCCCAATGCGCCTGCTCACCTTCGCCACGCTTGCCCATGCAAGCCTCGCCACCGCAGCTTTGGCCCAGACAACCGGCTATGTCGGCTCGGACAGCTGCGCCGATTGCCACCGCGCCGAGGTCGAGGCCTGGCAGGGCTCGCATCACGCCAAAGCCTGGACCGAGGCCAACCCCGACACCATCCGGGCCGACTTTGACGGAACCGAATTCACGCTGGGCGACATGACGGCGCGGTTTCGGATCGAGACCGACGGTACCCACCATGTCTCTGTGACCGAGCGCGACGGTGAGACGACCGACTATCCGGTGCATTCCGTCGTCGGCGTCGAACCCCTGCAGCAATACCTGCTGGAAACCCGGCCCGGCCGGCTGCAAAGCTTCGACGTGGTCTGGGATACGGAAAAGGCCGAATGGTTCCACCTCTATCCGGATCAGAACGTGCCACCTTCGGACGCGCTACACTGGACGGGGCCTTACAAAAGCTGGAACGCACGCTGTGGTGTCTGCCATGCCACCGGGTACGAGGCGGGCTATGACCCGGCCTCGGATACCTACCAGACCACTCAGGCCGAGATCGGCGTGGGCTGCGAGGCCTGCCACGGCCCCGGTCGGGATCATCTGGATTGGGCCGAGAGTGCTGGCGACCCCCCTTTGAATTACGGGTTCTCGGCTGACCTGTCGACACCGCAAGGGCTGATCCAGCAATGCGCCGGCTGCCATTCCCGGCGCGAGGCGTTCTTTGACGGCAGCCCCACACCCGGCACCCCCTATCACGACGCCTATAACCTATCGCTGCTGCGACCCGGCCTTTATCACCCCGACGGCCAGATCCGGGATGAGGTCTATGTCTACGGCTCGTTCCTGCAATCGAAGATGTATGACAAGGGCGTCACCTGTTCCGATTGCCACGATGCCCATAGCGCGCAGGTGAAGGCCGAGGGCAACGCCGTCTGCACTCAGTGTCACAACCCGGGCGGAAATCCACGCTTTCCCAGCCTGCCGCTAGCCGAATTCGACAGCCCCGCCCATCATCATCACCCAGAAGGCAGCGCCGGGGCGCAATGTAAATCCTGCCACATGACCGAGCAGGTCTATATGGGCAATGACTGGCGCGCTGATCATTCCTTCCGCATCCCCCGCCCCGACCTGAGCGCCGAGACCAGCGCGCCGGATGCCTGCACCAGCTGCCACACCGATCAGAGCGCGGACTGGGCTGCAGCAAAGCTGCGCGACTGGTTCCCCGACAGCACCAATCGCAGGCCGCATTTCGGGCAGGTTCTGGCGCGGGCGCAGACCAACCCCACGCTGGCCTCGGACGATCTGGTAGAGCTGGCCCGCAGTGTCAGCAGCCCTGGGCTGATCCGAGCGACCGCCATCTGGCTGATCGGCCAGACCGGCGACCCTGAACAGATCGGGCGTATCTCGGATCTGGTCAATGCGGCCGACCCCGTAATCCGATCCGCCACCGTCGAAGCCATGCGCAGCCTGCCCGGGCACGAACGCGTACAGCAGGTGTTGCCCATGCTGGACGACCCCAACCGCAATGTCCGCATCGCGGCTGCGCGTGGGCTCTATAATGCGCCGATCGCGCATATGCCCGACAAGATCGCGGCCTCGTTCCGTTCGGCGATTGGCGAGTGGCAGGGCGCTATGGCCGCTCGGCTGGACTTTCCCGAAACCCATCTGCAACTGGGCGGCTTTGCGCTGACCACCCGCAACCTGCCCGCCGCCGATCAGGCCTTTGCCCGCGCAGTCGAACTGGACCCCAAGCTGGTCGACGCCTGGATCATGCGCATCCGCATCGCAGCGGTGTCCGGGCATAAGGAAAAGGTCGACGAACTCATCTCAGCAGCCAGCAGCGCCAATCCCGGAGACCTTGCGCTGGACAGCTTCATTGCAGACCTGACCGGCACCGAATTGAACCTGCTGCCCCCGCCCGCGGACCCCGATCAGTAGGCTCGCCTGCCGTCTTTCAGGCACAGCATCCCCGAGGGCCAGACAGCCGTCTTCGGTAAAAACTCATCGCGCCAGCGCCAGGATCACGATCCCGATCGCTACGGTAATCGCCGCAGCGAGCCTGTTGGATTTCGGGCCTTCTCCGAACCACATGACACCGATGATCGACGCGAAGATAACGGAACTCTCGCGCAGAGCGGATACAACGCCCAAGGGTGCAATAGTCTTGGCATACAAGACCAACCCATAAGCAAGCCCCGAGATAACCCCTCCCACCAAGCCAGCCCAGACATAACGCCTTGGCAAAACAACAAGTCGTTGCCAGCGCGTGGTGAAAATAAATGCGGCCACGAATATCTCGGCTACAAATAATAGCGCGATATAGCCCAGCGTGTTTTCGGACAGTCTTATGCCAATGCCATCGACAATCGAATAAGACGCAATCATCAGACCGGTGCCGAGCGCTGCGGCGATTGCGACCCAATTGGTGTGTTTACCCAATCCGGCAAGGGCCAGGAACCCGATACCCACCGAGATGCACAGAATTCCAATCCATGCACCAGTCGACAGAAACTCTTTCGCGAAAAAGATCGCGCCCAATGCGACCAGAATCGGCGTTATTCCCCGTGAGATCGGATATACCACCGACAGATCGCCATGCTTGTAGGCCGCGTTCAGAAACCAATAGTACCCCCAATGGATCAGGGTCGAGGCGACGATGAACGGAAACGCCGCCCAGACCGGCAGGCCCAGGAACGGCAATGCAAACAGCGCTGGTACGGCATGGCCCAGCGACACCAGCCCCAAAACGATGGCCTTGTCGGGCGCGCCTTTGACAATGGCGTTCCACGACGCGTGAAGAAGTGCCGCCGTCAGAACGATCAGCGCAATCGAGAGCGTCAAGCTTGGGCCTTTATCGCCGCAATGACGATGTCCAGTGCCCGATCCAGATCATCCCGCGAGATGGTCAGCGGCGGCGACAGCGTCAGCACGCAGCCCTGACTGATCTTGAAACTTACCCCCGCGTTCAGGCAGTCATAGTAGATGCGCTCTGCATTGGCATTGTCAGCCTCGCGCGTGCTGCGGCTTTTGACGATCTCGACGCCGAACATCAGGCCGCGTCCACGAATATCTCCCGCGATCTCGACCTGTGCCAGTTCGCTTTGCAGCCGTCCCATCGCATGAGCGCCCAGTTCGGCGGCGCGGTCCACCAGACCTTCATCCTCGATGATCTGGATCGTGGTCAGAGCCGCACGCGCGGTGACAGGGTTCTTTTCGTGGGTGTAGTGCCCGATGGCAAAATCACCGCAGACATCCAGGTCGCGGCGGGCGACGCAGGCGGCGATGGGCAGGATGCCTCCGCCCAACGACTTACCCAGGGTGACGATGTCGGGCACGATCTCATCATGCTCAAAGGCGAACATCTTGCCGGTTTTGCCCAGACCGGTGGGAATCTCATCCATGATCAGCAGCGCGCCGTGCCGGTTGCAGGCCTCACGCACCGATTTCCAGAACCCCGCCGGGGGCACATAAGGCACGGCGCGCATGGGCTCTGCAATCACAGCGGCCACATCGCCCTCCCGCTCCAAGGCGAATTCGACCATCTTGGCGCAAGCCAGACCGCAGGTTTCAGGCCCGGCGTGGTTATAGGGGCAACGATAGCAGGCGAAGGGCGCAACATGCTCGGCCCCCGGCATCAGAGGGCCTGCGATATGGCTGCGGAACGTGGCCTCGCCACCAACCGAGGCCGCACCAAAGCCCGCCCCGTGGAACGCGTCCCAGAAGCTGACGGTCTTGAACCGGCCCGTTGCCGCGCGCGCGATCTTCAGCGCCACCTCATTGGCGTCTGACCCACCGGTTGTGAACAAGGTCTTGCACAGATCACCCGGCGCGATCTCGGCCAGTTTCTCGGCCAGTTCCACCGCCGGATCATTGGTGAAGCGGCGCGGCGCGAACGGTAGATCATCCAGCTGCGCTTTGATCGCCTCGACAAGACGCGGGTGACCATAACCGATGTGGTGGACCGAATTGCCATGGAAATCCATGTAGCGGCGGCCATCCATATCCTCGATCCAGATGCCTTCAGCCTTAGCGATGGTACTGACGCAGGGGCTGGACAGGCTTTGGTGCAAAAACGCGTCTGAGTCCCGTTTCAGCAACGGTGCAGAGCGTGGGCCAATCGACGACTTCAACCACGATTTGCGCGCATCCGAGGTGTTGGACTCACCTTCGGTGTGGGTGATGCTGACTGACATATGATCCTCGATTCTGGCTTGCATTCGCTGAAATCAAAAGCGCGAGGCCCTTCTTTCGGGCCCCGCGTATCGGGGAGAAA
>NZ_JBQFQE010000006.1:0-289863 GCF_056536725.1 Ruegeria sp. CJ3 | reverse complement strand
GCAAACACGCCGCATAATCAAGCCAAACAGATGAGCCAAACTCTCTCTTAGTTCAGGCCGCCTTTAGTTCCACAAACTCTGACGACGGACAGAAGCGGTAAAGTCAGGATTAACTCGCTGTTCCTCAAAGACGGGGCAGGGAGTGGCTAAGCTACCCTTGTCTACCATTCCGGCAGGGAGACGCAGCACAGCTTCGCGCGAGGCACTCAGGCAACGCCGCGTTGCTCAGGAACGAGCCAACAAGGATCGAGACTGTTCTGTCGTTGGTTGCGAAAATAAACGCTATAACTTGTCCAGCTATTGCCGGGTTCACTATCAGTGAAACCGTAGATACGGACACCCAACAGGGCGCTTGCCGACCCAAGGTGAACTTCGAGCCATCGAAAGCGCAATCAAGGCTTGGCTCGAAGACGACTATCTCACGACCGACTTTGCCAAGCGGGCCTTCAAGTCCACTTGGGGTTCAGCCCAGCGCAGCATCACGCACAACCCGGCCTTTGCTCTGCCATTCTTTCGGCTAGAGGGAGACATGGGGTACACCCAAAAGGCCAAAGCCTGGGTGATCCTTTCCAACTATGTCCACCGGGAAAAGAACTCTCTCTCAGATGCGATGGTCAGATACATGGCCTGTCGTCTCTGGTCAGAGTTCCTCTGGCAGATGCCAAACGGCAAAGGCGGGGCCGTCAAAGCACGGAACCACTTTGTAAATACCTGGGCCGGTAAGTTCGTGCTGGCCAACTCGGGGTTCACCAAGACCAGGACGGAAGAGAAGATCATCCGTTGGGAGAAGCCTTGGTATGTTTCCGATGATCCTGTCCAGAACCGACCCCGACCTATCACAGAACAGGTGACCACCAAGGTCACACTTAACCCATTCAAGGCCGGACCCATTGTCCGAGCCATTGGTAAGGAACTCTGCGCTGCTGTCGATTATGCGATGGGCAAAGCGTGGCAGTCCGACACTCGTCTTCTTGAGAAGGCAAACGAGGCCCTTGGCCTACCTAAAGACAATTCTACAAACGAAAGAAATACTTAATGACACTCAACACTGACAATGCAGTTGCACCTAACTCTAATCTGATGAACTCGGACGACCTGACAACCTCGGTTCGGGACGTCACCGCAGAGAACCGAGCCAAAGGGCACTTCAACGAAGTATCGACTTACATCGAAGACCATGAATTCAATAACAACCTGAACGTGGTGATCCGGGATGGTTCTCGGGTTCACTCGGGTGGAGAACTCCGACCCAACGACCTCGTGATGGTCAATGGGATGACGATGGAATACGAGACCGCTCAAGCCATCGGTGCGATCACTGATGGACAGGTTTCCACTCCGCAGGATGATTTCTATCGGGATGCTGAGAACTTTCATGAGGCTGAGATTGTCGATGACCGCCCAGCGGAGATGGTTTTGCTGAACGACCAACTAACGCTGGCATTTGGGGAACAAGCTGAGGACGTGCTACAAGTCGTAGGCGAGGACATTGCCCGACATGGTGAAATCAGTGAACACGGTCTGGATTACTTCCAGCGAAATATGCACCTGTCCCCCCAACAAGCACGTGAAACAATCTCAGAAATGGAAGCGGTAGGGAACCGAGCGCTGCAAGGCTATCTGAATAGCGGCGACGGTTATGAACTTGACCGAGTGGCGTTTCTCGCTGATCTGGCTGAGACGGGAACACGCGCACAACGCCAGACCGTGAGAGACATTTGGTTCAAGGCTGCGACTGGGAAAATCACCCGTGACGAGGCAGTTGATGCGTTCAACGGTCTTGTGGAACCCTATGTCTGAACCGATGGAAACCGAAAGCATCAAGAACGCGACCCAAGGTGAACTCGAAGAACTCAACGGGCTACTCGTTCGAGAACTGATTGCAAAAATCAAGGAAGGTACCGCCTCCGGTACCGACCTTTCAACGGCAGCGAAGCTGGTTAAAGAATATAAAGTTCAGCCCATTGACCCAAGAATTCCGGCGACTTCCTATCATCACCAGATACCGGCTGAGCAATTGGACTACCCTGTGGACGTGGATTCATAAAGATTTGGCGATTGGCAAAACGGACGTGAAAAACCAACGATCACGAGCTTACCACGAGACTATCTAAGTTCTGGGCGATTTCTCTTCGACACTGTGAGGCAGAAGCTCTGAATTCTTTCAGCTTTTCTTCAAGCTCAGGGACATCAATGAAGTTGTTTTCTGAAAGGCTGGCTTGAACATCTTTACGAATAGAGGCGGCGCAACTCATTGTGTTTGCAATTGCAGTTTCAGTGTTTGGAAATCCCACAAAAGATACCGTTCGTTTTGCCCTATTTGCTTCGTAGAAGGAATCGAAGCTCTCTTTGTCCAGCGTCTTAAGATCTTGCTCAACGTTGTATAGTCTTGTCGTATCAGTACGATCGACTTTCGATCTTGTCACAGCCTGTACAATAAACTGCGCTACTTTACTCTCGAATAGTCCAAAGTCATCGTTTGCGGTCTCTAACCTGCTGCGCTTTAGCTCAAGTAAGGACAATTGGGACTGAGTTCCGGCAGTTTTGGTAACTAAGTTGGCTTGTTCGCGAAGTTGCTCCATAGCAATTTCTTTGTCAGCTTTTTTACCAGCATGCGCGGCATAATAACCAATTACACCTGCCGCAATCGTAGCCAAACCCGGAATGCCATATTGTATCAGGCTTTTCAAAGTTTCTGAGCTGGCCTTGGCGGCTTCTTGCTCCGCGATAGTCACGGCGTTTTGATTTGGGAAAGCTGCGAGTAGGTCTAGTAAAAACGACATAGAATCTTCTCCAAAAATTTCTTTCTTACATTGGTACCCTAGCATTGAATCAATCCGCCAAAATGTACCTTTCTCGTCAATGGGCGTCTCTGTTTGAAGCCCCGCGAAATTGAACTTAGCTAAAATAAGCATAATGATTAAACAAAATACTATCAGGGTCTTAGTGAGTCCTTCAGCGGACTCAGAGCCCCTTAAGGCTAGCCCAGAGTCCCAGCCTACCATCAAACCCAAAGACCCTCTCAGCGAGTCCCTCAGGGCCTCTCTGGACGCGCTGCCAGAAGACGCTTTGTCTATCCTTGGCCCCGAACTGTTCGACCAAGCCAACAAGGAACTGAATCGAAGCCCACAGATGAGGGCCGAGAACAATCGAAACGGGACACTCTTCAACGCTATTGATGGATACATGCGGTCCTTCTACCGCGACGAGAAGAGTAGGGCGCACTATATGTACAAGAATATTGTCGGACTTTGTTACCCTTGCTCGAAGTCTGAGGTAGAGAAGCGGCGGTTGAACCAAGCGTTTGAGGATGGCTGGGAAAGTGGGAAACTTGAGTTCTTGGCGAGTGTGCCTAGAGAGGACCTGGGAATGTATACAGAGGCTTTGCGAAAAGCCGTGAGATAGTTGGGAGGGCAGTTTCCGATAAGCGAATAAATCGCATATTCGCTCCTGCAAAGCCAGTGTCGGTTCCCGATTGGATCGCTATGGCGATCCGAATGAACAAATGATCTTCTATTTTAGGGCAATCAAGTGGTGTGGTTCCCACGAGTTAAGGTTCGCTCCAAACATTTCGAAGTGTTTTGTAGTTCGCAAGCATCTCGCATTCGGCGACATAGCCTGTGAAGTCTCGAAACACTCTGCTTCTAGACTTTTTTGCGCGATCCATTGTCCAAAAGTACAACCACTCTGCATTCGCTATTTCATTTCTTACTTCACCCTTCAAAACCGCTTCATGTTTTACCCGTACTCGGGAATAGTGGCGCTTAAGATGTCGATACACCCACCAATTCCAAGAGTAAAAGTCGTCGGTGCATACGGTACTCGAAACCTCGATATGCCTCAAAAGAACAGCTAGTATCTCTTTACTATTCAAAAATGAAACATCCAGAACCCGAAAACCATTTCGCTGACTGTACAAATAAGCAGCGCTCAGTGTTTTATTTTCGAAGCGGATGTGCGCGAGATCAAGCTCCACACGTCCAGACATTTTCACTTGATGTCGCTCCATTTGCCTCTTGAAGAGTTCCTGCCTAATCTTCTTGAAAAACAGTGAAGCGGTGTTGCGGTTGACTTGAGTGATACGTGCAGCCGCCCGTGCACTTTCACCTCTTTCAAAGAGTGATTCGAGCTTCTTCTGAGTGCGATATGGTAGCTTTGATCTTCGACGTTTTGCCATATCAATCTGATAATATTGTATTATTCCCTCTTATCTATGCCAGAAATAGGGGGAAAGCGACCAATATTTGCATAACCATTTGTTTATAAAGTGAAAGTTTATCCATGGACACTGGTTTCAGGGGGATTCCAAAAGGGCTTCTTTTATGTTATTGCGAAAGCAGAAAGCACAGACGTTCTTTATTAGGAGGAGTCTGTGTATGCTTGAAGCCCTTGCAAATATCGTAGGTATTGCGGTTGGAATAGCGGGTATTGCCCAGTTCTTAAGGGAATACTTCAAAAAACCGAAAGACAATGAAGGCAAAGAAGAAGATAGCGAGAAGTAGTCGGACAACGCTAGTATTATTACTATGCATCAGCGTATTCACGCTACTAAGGAGCCTCGTGTCTCTGCTGAACTTGGGTTGAGCCTTCTGCCGCATCAACAGCTTTGTAGGCTGTTGGATGTCCGTATCTCCATCAGAGTTGCGGGAACTATCTCCATCACACATCCGCTCCAAGCTGAGTCAATCTGACTCACCCTTATATGTACGGGTTGACCACCCCGATTCTGTTACAGTAACAATCGTTCTCGCAGTACCAACTGTGCGAAGAACCTAAGAAGGTCACGCGGTCAAAGACACCAAGTTTACAGTGCGTTAGACGGAATGTTTACACGCGGTTTACTTGAGGTCGCTGTGGGGTAACACCCGTGGAAGTTCGAGTCTTCTCGACCGCACCAACATCCTGAAATCGATAAGGATTCCCGATCAGCTCAGGCGTGCGCCTCGCGCGTCAAAGCGATAGGTGCGGTTTGCGGCGTATCCGAAATGGACGGCTTCGCCCATCGTCACCTCATGCTGGCCGAAAAGTCGTGCGGTGATCTGGTGGTCTTGCATCATCGCGATCACGTTGGTGTCGCCACCCAGATGCTCGACATGGGTGACCTGAGCCTTCAGCGGCCCGTCTTCGGTGAGGTGCAGGTCTTCGGGGCGGATGCCCAGCGTGGTATCCGCGCTCTCGCCGATCAGGCTGGCGGGGAAGAAGTTCATCGACGGGGCTCCCAGGAATCCTGCGACGAACTGGTTGGCGGGGTTGTTATACAGCTCCATGGGGCTGCCGACCTGTTCGACCCGACCGTCGCGCAGGACGACGATCTTGTCTGCCAGGGTCATCGCCTCGGTCTGGTCGTGGGTGACGTAGATCATCGAGGCGTCAAGCTGTTGGTGAAGGTTGGCGATCTCCAGCCGCGTGTTCATGCGCAGGGCCGCATCCAGGTTAGACAAAGGTTCGTCGAACAGGAACAGCTTGGGCTCGCGCACGATGGCTCGGCCGATGGCCACGCGCTGGCGTTGACCGCCGGACAGTTCCGAAGGGTAGCGGTCGATATAGGGCTCAAGGTTCAGCATCTTGCTGGCCTTGGCGACGCGTTCGTCGATAACCTGCTTGCTCTGGCCCTCTTGTTTCAGCGCCAGTGACATATTCTTGCGGACGTTCAGGTGCGGATAGAGCGCGTAGCTCTGGAACACCATCGCGATGCCGCGTTTTGAGGGCGGGGTGAGGTTCATAAGGTCCCCGCCGATGCGAACCTCGCCCGAGGTGACATCTTCAAGCCCCGCAATCACCCGCAGAAGGGTGGACTTGCCACAGCCCGAAGGGCCGACGAAGACGACGAATTCTCCTTCATCAACTTCAATGTTGATGTCTTTCAGGACCTCGACGGGGCCAAAGGACTTGTTCACGTTTTGCAGCGTCAGGGCGGTCATGGGCGTGCCTCTTTCAGCGAAATGGGTTGGCCGGTGCGGATGCTTTCATCTGCTGCCAGACAGATGGCCAACGATTGCACGGCGTCGTTCATGTGGCGGGTCAGGTCGATATCTTCAGCGATGGCGCGCAGCATATAGGCTTGCTCGGCGTCGCAGAGCTCTTGATGGCCCGGTTCATCGGGCATCTCGATGGTCTGGTCGCCGCTCGGACGGTGGATCAAGATGCCGCCGACCTTGGTGTGGCCGTCGATATCGGCCGATGCGCCCTTGTTTCCGTCGGTGATCGAGACCGAGCCGTTAGGCGAGACGATATCTTTCACGAAGAACGCGGTCTCGGACATCATGGGGCCCCAGCCAGCCTCGTACCAGCCGACCGATCCATCCTCGAAGATCACCTGAAACTGGCCGTAGTTATACATATCCTCGGCGATCTCATCGCTTAGGCGGAGGCCCACGCCGTGGACGCGTACGGGGGCGGACTCGGTGATCTGACACATCACGTCAACGTAATGCACACCGCAGTCGACAATCGGTGAGGTGGTTTGCATCAGGGCTTTGTGCGTTTCCCACTCTGCGCCTGATGACTGTTGATTCAGGTTCAGGCGGAACACGTAAGGCCCGCCCAGATCACGCGCTTCGGCGATCAGGCGCATCCATGAGGGGTGGTGGCGCAGGATGTAGCCAATGACCAGTTTGCGGTTGGTCTCGATGGCTTTTGCCACCACGCGCTTGGCGTCGGCCACGGTGGTTGCCAGTGGTTTTTCGACGAAAACATGCGCGCCGGCCTCCATCGCCGCACAGGCGAAATCGGCGTGGCTGTCCGAGTAGGTGGCGACGACCACCAGATCGGGGCTCGTCTCGGCCAAAGCTGCGTGACAATCGGAAAAGGCCGGATAACCCGCAAGATCTGGATGATCCACGCGACCGGATCGATTGACCAGACCGACGATCTGCGCGTCCGGGTGGTTGTGATGGGCCAACGCGTGGCTCAGGCCCATATTGCCAAGGCCCGCGATCAGAACTTTGGTCATTTGACAGCTCCCGAAGTGATGCCGCGGATCAGTTGGCGCGAGAAGATGACATACAGAACCAGCACCGGCAGGATCGCCATCGATAGCGCCGACAGAACCGCGTTCCAATCGGTCACGAACTGGCCGATGAAGACCTGGCTGCCCAGGGTCAGGGTCTTGGTTTCCTCAGCGGGTGCGAGGATCAGCGGGAACCAGAGGTCGTTCCAGATCGGGATCATGTTGAACACGGCAACCGTTGCCATGGCGGGGCGAACCAGCGGCAGGACCAACCGGAAAAAGATGGTGTATTCCGACAACCCGTCGACGCGGCCCGCGTTTTTCAGATCATCCGAGACCTGCCGCATGAACTCGGACAGGATGAACACAGCCAGCGGCAGCCCTTGTGCGGTGTAGACAAGGATCAGCGCCCAGAGCGTGTTGACCAGCCCAGTGGCGACCATCATTTCAAGGATCGCCACAGTGCCGATACGGATCGGGATCATGATGCCAAGCGCCAGATAGAGGCCCATCAGCGTGTTGCCCTTGAACTTGTATTCGCTGAGCGCAAAGGCGGCCATGGCCCCGAACAACAGGACAAAGGCGAGCGACACCACAGTGACGATCATCGAGTTCTGGAAATAGAGGAAGAAATCCCCCTGTTTCATCACCGTCTGGTAGCCGATCAGCGAGAAGCTTTCGGCATCGGGCATGGCAAGCGGTTCGCGAAAGATGGCGCGGCGGGTTTTGAAGCTGTTGATTATGATCACAAAGACCGGGAACAGGGCGATCAGAGTGTACAGGATCAGCGCCCCGTGCATCGCAGCGGTGTTCAGCGGGTTATGGCGTGCTTTGTTCATCCGTTAGCCCTCACAACTGATACCGGCGCATCCGGGTCTGGATACCGAACAGGTAGATGCAGACGCCCACAAGGATGATCGCGAACATGGCCCCGGCGATGGCTGATCCCATATGTGGGTCGCCCAATTGTAGCTGGAAGCCGAAGAATGTGCGGTACATGAAGGTGCCGAGGATGTCGGTCGAGAAATCTGGCCCCGCCAGTGCACCCTGCGAGACATAGATCAGGTCGAACGCGTTGAAATTGCCGACAAATGTCAGGATCGAGATGATGCCGATTGAGGGCAGGATTAGCGGCAGTTTGATCTTCCAGAAGGCCGAGGCTCCAGTGATGCCGTCGATCTCTCCGGCTTCAAGGATTTCTTCAGGGATCGAGAGCAGGGCGGCGTAGATCAGCATCATCGGGATGCCCACGAATTGCCATACCGACACCAGCGCAAGCGTCGTCAGGGCGTATTCTTCCTTGCCCAGCCAGGGGGCGAACAGGGACTTGAGACCAACGGCGTCCAGCATCGAGGGTGCGATACCCCAGAGCGGGGATAAGATCAGTTTCCATGCGAAGCCGACGATTACGAAGCTCAGGATCGTCGGGATGAAAATCGCCGACCGATATAGGGCTGCAAACCGCAGGCGCGGATGCGATAGCAGGGCTGCCAAGGCGATCCCAATCGGGTTCTGAACCAGCATGTGAACCAGGAAGAACCAGAAGTTGTTGCCGAGCGCGTTCCAGAACTGCTCGGACCAGATCGGATCGAAAAACAGCGTGCGGAAATTCTGCAGGCCCACATAGACGCGCGCTTGATCAACCTCGGTGAACAGCGCGAGGCGCAGCGTGTTGAACAAAGGGAAGATCATCACCGCCGTGTAGACCAGCACCGCAGGGGCGAGGAAAACGGCAATGTGCCAGCGGATGCGGCGGGTTTGCATGGGAAGCTCCGGAGGGATAAAGGCCCGGACGCGACACGGATGCCGCGTCCGGTGTGAGTGGTTCAGGTTTTACTGGTGCGGTGCGTACCAGCTGGCCAGACCGTCCTGCAGCTGCTGACCCAGCGCCTCGGGGGCCTCAGCGCCCTTGATGGCAGCAACCGATGCACCCCAGGTCTCGTTTTCGAGGTTCGGCGTGCCGCGCGACAGGATCTGGTAGGTCGAGCGGATCGTGCTTTCGCACTCATCCCGCCAACCGACGATTTCCTTGGCCAGCGGATCTTCCAGCTCGACCGGAGTGCTGGAGAGCGGGAAGAAGCCCGGAAGGGCGTTGCCGAAGATGCTGGCGAATTCAGGGCTTGCGACCCAGGCCAGGAAGGTACGCGCAGCTTCTTGATTTTCGCTGGCCGCGTTCAGGCCGATGCCGATATCGGTGTGGTCCGAGATATAGCAGGTGTCGCCCGCGTTCTGGACCGGCGGCTTGAAGGCACCCATTTCGAAATCGGCCTGCGTGTTGAAGCCCGAGATTTCCCAGCTTCCTGCCGGATAGATCGCGGCGCGGCCCAGCGTGAACAGGTTCTGGCTGTCGGGATAGGTCTGTGCCTCATACCCGTCGCCCAGATAGTCAGCCCACTTGGCGAGCGTCGCGTAAGGCGCAACCCACTGAGGGTCGGTCAGCTTCTGCTCGCCTTTGATCAGCGCCTGACGGCCTTCCTCACCTTTCCAGTAGTTCGGGCCGATGTTGTTATAGCCCATCGTGGCCGCTTCCCACTGGTCGTTGGTGCCCATTGCCATAGGGATATAGGTGCCGTCTTCCTTGATCTTGTCCAAAGCGGCAAAGAACTCGGCTTCGGTGGTGGGAACTTCGATACCCAGCTCGTTGAAGGCGTCTTTGTTGTAGATGAAGCCGTGGATCACTGATGCCATCGGCACGCAGAAACTGGCCGAACCATCGTCGGTTTGCCAAGCGGATTTCGCAACGTCCGAGAAGTTGCTCATCGCGTCCAGATCAGACAGATCGGTCAGGTGACCGTCTTCATACAGCGCCAGCGAGGCGTCAAACGGGCGGCAGGTGATCAGGTCGCCTGCGGAACCGGCCTCAAGCTTCGAGTTCAGGACGGCGTTGTACTCGGCCGGAGCCGACGGTGAGAACACAACCTTGATGCCCGGATGCTCGGCCTCGAAGGCCGGGATGATCTTGTCCTGCCACAGGGCGAGGTCGTCGTTGCGCCAGCTTTCGATGGTTAGCGTGGCGTCTTGCGCATAGGCGCTTGTCACCAGCGCTGTACTCAGCAGAGCAAGGCCCAGAACTTTGCGTGTCATTTGGTGTCTCCCAGGTTGATGGTTTCTTGGTTTTGTTGAAGCCGCTCCAATGCGGGGCGGAGGTGGTCGTTGGTGTCGCGCAGCATGGATTGCGCCTCGGTCAGGGTGGGCGCACCGGCGGCCAGCAGCGCGGCGCATTTGAGGTTGCCGTCCGCCGTGTTCAGCGCGGCCGCGGCGCGGTCGGGGCTGACGCGGGTCAGGTGACAGACAATGCCATTCGCCCGCGCGCGCAGTTTATCATTGTCGGCCCGCAGGTTGATCATCATGCCATCCTGAATGTGCCCAAGCTCCATCGCCATAAGCGTCGACAGCATGTTCAGCGCGATCTTTTGCGCCGTGCCCGCGCCCATGCGGGTCGAGCCGGAAATCAGCTCGGGCGGGGTGGGCAGCAGGATCGGGTGATCCGACAGCTGCAAAAGCGCGCTGTCTGCGTTGTTCGCGATGCCGATAACCGCAGCGCCCTTGTCCCGCGCGATGCGGGCGGCGGCGGTGGTGTAAGGGGTGGTTCCGCTGGCGGAAACCGCAATCAGCGTATCCTGTGCAGACAGGTCAGAGAGTTCGTCGACCAGACTATCTGCGCTATCCTCGACATCGCCGGGCATTTCGGCGCTGGTGGGCAGGCCGCCTGCCATATGAATGCGGATCTGCGCCGCCGGGATCAAAAACGTGCCGCCAAGTTCC
The DNA here is from genome assembly GCF_056536725.1 of Ruegeria sp. CJ3. NCBI lineage: Bacteria > Pseudomonadati > Pseudomonadota > Alphaproteobacteria > Rhodobacterales > Roseobacteraceae > Ruegeria > Ruegeria sp. CJ3. The sequence goes on along the minus strand of NZ_JBQFQE010000006.1, from coordinate 279,149 downwards.
AGCGCATCAGCGGCAGCCATCAGCCCCGAGGAACCCGCCGCCAGATAGCGCAGAATGCCACCCGCACGGAGTGTGTCGGCCATGGCCACAGCGCCTTTGCAGATCGGGTCTGTCGCGGCCAGCGGGGCAGAGGCGGCCTCGGCCTGAGATTGCGCCAGAAGCGTTGCGGCATCCGCCAGCGGACGGGCGTCCAGCCCGATCGCGTTTCGGTGCAACTGTTCTGTCACAGGTGTGCTCAAGTGATTCTACCCCTCCAGTCTTTCGGCATCATACCTTTTAGATACCATTAGTCTACCAGTTTGTTCAATGGGGCGATTGGGGGCGAGTTTTGCAGGTTTGGTTGTATTTGGGTCTTCAAAAATCACAAAAGGTATTATAAAGGTCTCTTTATGACTCGCGCTTCTGATACCATTGTTTTGGCTGTGGATGGCGGCGGCACGCGATGCCGGCTCGCCATCTCGGATGGGGATCGGCGTTGGCAGGTCGAGGTCGGGGCGGCGAATGTCTCAACCGATTTTGATGCGGCCTGTGCGCAGTTGCAGCAGGGGCTGAATGCCGTGCAGCAGCGGGCTGGGGTCGATCCGGACCGGATTGCTGCCGCGCCTGCTTATCTGGGGCTGGCAGGCATCACCGGTCAGCCCTTGGCGGATCGTCTGGCCGCCGCGTTACCTTTGTCGCATGTGCGGATCGAAGATGACCGGGCCGCAGCCCTGCGCGGGGCGCTGGGGCCGCAAAATGGGTTTGTGGCCCATTGCGGAACCGGGTCGTTTCTGGCGGCGCAGCACGGCGGCAAACCGCGCTTTGCCGGTGGCTGGGGGCCAGTTCTCGGCGATCAGGCCTCGGCCCAATGGGTCGGGCGGCAAGTGCTGTCGTTGGTCCTGGATTGCGCCGACGGGGTGCGCGCGTCGTCTGAATTGTCGACGCATCTGCTGACCCGGTTCGAAGGGACGGCGGGCATTGTAAAGGCGGCGTCCGGGTTGTCACCAACGGAATTTGGCGCTTTGGCGCCGGTGGTGACGCAGCACGCCGGGCAGGGGGATGCGCTGGCGCTTTCTATCCTGCAGGCGGGGGCCGAATATCTATCGGATCGGATGGTCAGGATGGGCTGGGTCCCCGGCCTTCCGATCTGTCTGACCGGAGGCATTGGCCCCCATTACGCCACCTATCTGCCCGAGGATATGCAGCAGGCGCTGGCCGAGCCGCTTGGCGACCCGTTGTCGGGCGCCATCGCGCTGGCCCACGCGTTCAGAGAGGAGATCGAACATGAGCGTTGCTGATTTCCTGAGGCCCGAGGGCTGGCTGGGCCAGACCGCCGGTCCCCGCTATGTGCAACTGCGCCAACGGCTTGAACAGGGGATTGCCGAGGGCATTCTGGCCCCCAACAGCTCGCTCCCGCCCGAGCGCGAGATTGCCGAACTGACCGATCTGTCGCGCGTGACGGTGCGCAAGGCCATTCAGGAACTGGTGCGCAAGGGAACGATTGAACAGCGTCAGGGATCGGGGTCTTTTGTACGCGAACCGGTCGCGCGGGTCGAGCAATCGCTGTCACATCTGACCTCGTTTACCGAAGATATGGAGCGGCGGGGGTTCGAGACGACCTCGACCTGGCTGGAGCGAGGGATATTCCTGCCGTCGCCGGATGAGATGCTGGCGCTGGGTCTTTCTGCCGATGATCAGGTGGCCCGCATCCACCGCCTGCGCGCCGCCGGAGGGCGACCGATGGCGCTGGAACGAGCAGCGCTGCCGCTGGACATCCTGCCGAACCCGACCGAGGTCTCGGGGTCGCTTTATGCGTTTCTGGGCCGGTCTGGCCACCGCCCGGTGCGGGCGATCCAGAAGATCTCGGCCATCAACCTTGAAGCCACCGAGGCGCGGTTGCTGGAGGTTGCCGAAGGCACCGCCGGTCTGCGCATTCAGCGCACGTCGTATCTGGAAAGCGGACGTGTCGCGGAACTCACCCGATCCATCTATCACGGCGATGCCTACGATTTCGTGGCAGAGCTGCGTCTGTCAAACTGAAAGGCCGGGCACGATGTCCATCCCAACCACTCAAATGCGGCATGAGATCAATGAGATACCTCATGCTGTTGATCGACTTTTGACCGATGGCGCCGATGCTATCGAGGCCGCAGCGCAGGCGGTGCGGGATCATGATCCGGGCTTTCTGATGTCGGTCGCGCGGGGGTCATCCGATCACGCCTGCAGCTATTTGAAATACACGTCCGAGCTGTTGCTGGGGCTGCCCATGGCTTCGGTCGGCCCAAGCGTCAAGTCGATCTACGGGGTGGATATGCAGTGCCCCGGCGCGCTGTGCATCTCGGTCTCGCAATCGGGGCAAAGCCCCGACATCGTGCGTCTGACACAATCCCTGACGCAAGGCGGGGCCTATTCCGTTGCCATCACCAACGACACCGACTCGGCGCTGGCGGGCGCGGCCTCGGCAGCGCTACCGATCCATGCGGGGCCGGAACTGAGCGTTGCGGCGACCAAGACATTCGTGACCTCGCTGGTTGCGGGCTTGTGGTTACTGGCCGAGGTCAAGGGGGATCGTGAATTGCTGTCTGCCATTCGCGGCTTGCCCGATTATCTGGCGCAGGCCATCACCTGCGACTGGGCTGCGGTGGTCGAGGCCGTGGATGGGCAGTCGCTGTTCACGCTGGGGCGCGGGACGTCATGGGCGATCTCGAACGAGGCTGCGCTGAAGTTCAAAGAGACCTGCCAGATTCACGCTGAGAGCTACTCGTCTGCCGAGGTGCTGCACGGGCCGGTTTCCATCGTGGATCAGGGGTTCCCGGTTCTTGCCTTCTCGTCCGGGGATGCCGCCGAGGCCAACATTGCCGAGGTGGCCGATGCGTTGGCTGCCAAGGGCGCAAAGGTCTTTGCCACGACCGATCGGGTGAAGGATGCGGTCTCGTTGCCGCATGTTCGGACGGCGCATTGGATGACCGATCCTATCGCCTCGATCGCGTCCTTCTACGGCATGGTCGAAACCGTCGCCACCGGTCGCGGCATCAACCCCGACACCCCGCGCCACCTGCGCAAAGTGACGGAGACGGTATGAGCGCGTCGATCCTCACCTTTGCCGGTGGTCCGATCTTTGACGGAGAGACGGTGTTTACCGACCATGCCGCGCGGTTCGTCGAGGGAATGCTTGAAGTAATTGTGCCCGTGGCCGACTTGCCGCCCGAGACCGAGATTGAGGACCTGTCAGGAGATATCCTCAGCCCCGGCTATGTTGATCTGCAGGTGAACGGCGGCGGTGGGGTGATGTTCAACGATGATCCCTCGGTCGAGACCCTGCAGCGCATCGCCGAGGCGCATCGCGGGCTTGGGGCGTTATCGATCTTTCCGACGCTGATCACGGACACGCCCGAGAAGACCTCCGCCGCCATCGAGGCCGCGATCAAGGCCGTTCAGCGTAGCGTTCGGGGCATAGCGGGGCTACATCTTGAGGGGCCGCATCTGTCGGTCAAACGGAAGGGCGCGCATGATGGGGCGTTGATCCGACCGATGGAAGCTGGCGATCTTGACCAGCTTCTGGCTGCTGCCCGCGCGTTGCCAGCCTTGATGGTCACGCTGGCGCCGGAGAATGCCTCGGCCGATCAGGTGGCGGCTTTGTCGGGGGCGGGCGTCATCGTCTCGCTTGGTCATACCAACGCACCGTTCGACACTTGTATGGCTTATGCACAAGCTGGTGCGCGCTGCGCGACACATCTGTTCAACGCCATGAGCCAATTCGGCAGCCGCGACCCGGGTCTGGTCGGCGCGGTGCTGTCCAACGGCGATCTGTCCTCGGGGCTGATCGCGGACACGGTGCACGTTCATCCCGAGTCGATGCGTGCGGCGTTTGCCGCCAAGCGCCGTCCCGGGCAGATCTTTCTTGTCAGCGACGCGATGGCTGTGGCGGGGACCGATCTGCCGGAGTTTCGGTTGGAAGGGCGGCTGATCCGGCGAGAGCAGGGCAGGCTGACGCTGGAAGACGGCACTCTGGCCGGGGCTGATCTGGACCTGACCACGGCGATCAGGGTGCTAACGGGCGAGGTCGGTATTCCATTGGCCGACGCATTGGCGGCTGCCACGCGCATTCCCGCCCGCCTGATTGGAGCGGATACTGCCGCGATGACGCTGGGCAACGCCATACGGATCGCGCCGGACCTCAGTCAGGCGTGTCCGGTTCAATCCAGCGCGATTTCCTGACGCTGTTTCCCCGTTGTCTTGTCGAAGATCAGGATGCGATTGTCGTCGGTAACGACCGCATACCAGTTGTTCCCGATGGTCAGCGCCTGTGCGCGCGCGCCGTCTGGCAGTTCGATCTGATCCGGTAGCGTCGGGGTCCGATCCGATAGGCGGATGACAATCAGGGCGAATGTCACTAGAACCCCGCCAATCATCACCGCGGTCAACAGCATGACCATGCGCCGCAGCAACCTAAGCTGCGGGGTTTCCTGCGGTTCCTGAGGTTCGGAAGGGACAGTCATGGGCATCCGCCTGATAGAGTTTCACATCGCGGCCGCGCCGCCGCCCCGCCTTGATAAGGCGCTTGCGCGGGATGTGCCAGCGGAAGAGAACCTCTCGCGTACTCGCCTGACCCGTTTGATCGGCGACGGGGCGGTGACGGTCGACGGGGCGGTTATTGACGACCCAAAGGCGCGGATTGCAGAAGGCGCGCAGATCGGGATTACCGTGGCCGAGGCCGAAGACAGCCATATCGGGCCCGAGGATATCCCGTTGGATGTGGTCTTTGAGGATGACGATCTGATCGTGATCAACAAACCTGCGGGGATGGTGGTGCATCCGGCTCCGGGTTCTCCGAACGGGACGCTGGTCAATGCGCTGCTGCATCACTGCGGGGATGATCTGTCCGGCGTGGGCGGCGTCAAGCGTCCGGGAATCGTCCACCGGATCGACAAGGAAACCAGCGGCCTGCTGGTGGTGGCAAAATCGGATGCCGCGCATCACGGGCTGGCCGCCCAGTTCGAGGCGCACACGGTTGAACGCTATTACCGCGCGGTCTGCTATGGCGTGCCCGATGCCAACGATCCGCGGTTGCGCGGCATCAAGGGTGTCAGCTTTGAGCCCGGCAACATCATGCGCCTGACCACGCAACTGGCACGGCACAAGACCGACCGGCAACGGCAGGCCGTGCTGTTCCACGGGGGGCGCCATGCGGTGACGCGGGCGCGGATTGTCGAGGTTTTTGGGACGCCCGGCGGCCTGTCCCTGATCGAATGCTGGCTGGAGACCGGCCGGACGCACCAGATTCGTGTGCATATGGCCCATGCGGGTCACGGCTTGGTGGGCGACCCGGTTTATGGCGGCAAACGCAAACTCGCCGCGCGTGCGTTTGCGCCTGCGGCTGCCGAGGCCGTCCGCGATTTTCCCCGTCAGGCGCTGCATGCTGCCGTTCTGGGCTTTGAACATCCGGTCTCAGGCGAGATGCTGCGGTTCGAGGCTGCGCTGCCGCAGGACATCGAGGACCTGCTTGCGGCGGTCCGGCAACCGGTGAAATAAACCGCAAAGCCTTGTGAGACGGGCAATTTTAGCTTTTCTTTACATCCGGTTAATTCCAGACTGATAGATGATCCTCTTGAATGTACTGGGTTTGGTCCCCATATCCCATGTTAAGGGCTTAAACATTTGTCCAAGGGACGGAAATAAATGGCAAATTACTCAAATCTTCCGGCACCGACACCCGAGGGTGGTCTGAACCGCTATATGCAGGAGATTCGCAAGTTTCCTCTGCTGGAGCCGGAGGAAGAATATATGCTGGCCAAGCGCTGGGTCGAGGAACAGGATACCGAGGCCGCGCATAAGATGGTCACATCGCATCTGCGTCTGGCGGCCAAGATTGCCATGGGCTACCGCGGCTATGGACTGCCGCAGGCCGAGGTGATTTCCGAGGCCAATGTGGGCCTTATGCAGGCGGTCAAGAAATTCGACCCCGAGAAAGGCTTCCGTCTGGCGACCTATGCCATGTGGTGGATCCGCGCCTCGATCCAGGAATATGTCCTGCGGTCGTGGTCGATGGTGAAACTGGGCACAACCTCGGCGCAGAAGAAGCTGTTCTTCAACCTGCGCAAGGCCAAGGCGCGTATCGGTGCGCTGGAAGAGGGCGATCTGCGTCCTGAGAATGTCACCAGGATTGCCACTGATTTGGGCGTGACCGAAGACGAAGTGATCAGCATGAACCGCCGGATGTCCGGTGGGGATGCCTCGCTGAACGCGACCGTCGGGTCCGAAGGCGAGGGCACGATGCAATGGCAGGACTGGTTGGAAGATGAAGACGCCGACCAGGCTGGCGACTACGAGGCCCGGGACGAGCTTGAGGCCCGGCGCGAGTTGCTGGCCGCTGCGCTGGATGTGCTGAACGACCGAGAAAAAGACATCCTGACTCAGCGTCGGTTGATGGATCAGCCTGTGACGCTTGAGGAGCTCAGCACGCAGTACCATGTCAGCCGCGAACGCATCCGCCAGATCGAAGTGCGCGCGTTTGAGAAGCTGCAGAAAAAGATGCGCGAACTGGCCCGCGAAAAAGGCATGCTGGGCGCGGTCTGATCTGATCGCATTTTAGAAACCAAGACCGGTCTGACGTTGTCAGGCCGGTTTTTTATGCGGATGACAGGTCCGTCGCACGCTGCTACACAGCCGATAGCGCTAACGTCATGAGGGAGGGGCCGTGATGCACAAGCCAGTTCAATGGGGTATTCTGGGAGCATCGAAATTCGCGCGTCAGCAGATGGGGCCCGCGATCCATGCGGCGCATGATGCGCGGCTTGCGGGTTTGGCAACGTCCGATCCGGCCAAGGCCGAGCCGTTTCAGCAGTTCTGTCCCGATCTGAATGTCTATGACAGCTATGACGCGTTGCTGGCGGATCCGGAAATCGAGGCCGTCTATATCCCTCTGCCGAACCATCTGCATGTGGAATGGAGCCTGAAGGCGCTGGAGGCGGGCAAGCATGTTTTGTGTGAAAAACCGATGACCATGCGGGCCGCGGAATTTGACCAACTGATCGAGAAACGCGATCAGACCGGTTTGCTGGCGGCCGAGGCTTATATGATCGTCCATCACCCGCAATGGCAGCTGGCGCGCAAACTGATTGCCGATGGGGCGATCGGCAAACTGGTGCATGTGACCGGGGTGTTCAGCTATGACAATCGCAGCGACACAGGCAACATTCGCAATCGGCCCGAAACCGGGGGCGGGGGGCTGCGCGATATCGGCGTCTATGTGATCGGCAGCGCGCGCTATGCAACGGGGCAAGAGCCGAACGAGGTCAGTGGCCAGATCCGGTGGGAGAATGAGGTGGACGTGTTCACCGAAATCCGGGCTCGGTTTCCCGATTTCACCTATTCGGCCTACGTCTCGACCCGGATGCACCCGCATCAAGCGATGGAGTTTCATGGCGAGGGCGGTGTGATACGCCTCACCGCACCGTTTAACGCTCGGCTAGTCGGCGAGGCGCGGGTTGAACTGCATCGCCCGGGGCTGGAAGTGCAGGTGACGCGTTTTCCCGGCGATGACCATTATAAGCTGCAGGTCGAAGCCTTTGGCCGAACGGTACAAGAGGGCGCTGGATACCCTTGTCCGCTGGAATTCGCGCGCGGCACGCAAGCGGTGATCGATCAGGTCTTTGACAACGCCACGACGCTCTAACTTGTCAGCTGCGTGGCGTCTCGACTATTCTGTTTTGACCGAAGCTGGAGGATGCAATGGCGGGCGGATGGGCGCGCGATGGCGCGGTAAGTGAACAGATCGAAGCGTCGATTTCGGACGAGCTGGCGCGGATGCAGGCGCAAAAGCGTCCTGTAGGCAAAAGCCTGACCCACTGTGCTGAATGCGAAGAGCCTATTCCCGATAAGCGCCGTCTTGCGCTGCCGGGCGTCAAGCTGTGTCTGGACTGTCAGCAGGATCGTGACAGCAGCTTCAAGGCGCGCGGTGGTATCAATCGGCGCGGGTCAAAAGACAGTCAGCTCAAATAGCGCGAGGTACTGGTGCAGGATCCGCCGCGGAAACCGTCATGGTTGCAGAACGGTCTGGTTCTGGGCTTTCTCGCCGCGTTTCTGTGGGGCACGCACAGCGTCATCGTACGTTATTTGACCAGCGATTTGGGTGGGTTGCAGATCGCTGTGTCGCGGCTGTTCGTTGCGGCGCTTGCGATTTATGTGCTGCTGCGTCTGATGCGGGCGAAGGTCTCGGTCCGGTTTGGCGACTGGAATTTCCGGCTGGCGGTCTTATCGACCGTGGTGAACTACATCCTGTTTCACATCGGGTTAGAGCATACAGGCGCCGCCAATGCCATGGTGCTGGAAAACACTGCCCCCTTTTTCGTGTTGATATTTCTGTATTTCTTTGCCGACACGACTGTTCGACGCACGGATGTACTGGCCACGGCCTTGGCTATCCTCGGCGTGTTCCTGACCGTCTATCGCGATTTTCAGGGCGGAGGGGACCCCCTGCTGGGCGACCTGATGGAGATCGGGCGGGGCTGAGTTGGGCGGTCTTCCTGATCGCGAGCAGCCGGGCGATGCAATCCTCGGAAACCACCGCTGAGCGGCTGAATTTCCTGTTCGGAATATTCCTGTGCTCGGGTGTGCTTCTACTGCCGCTGGCGGCGTTCTCATTGCAGATGCCCACGGCCAAAGATCTCGTCTTCCTGTTCCTGCTGGGCGTCCTGCCGACTGCGCTGGCCTACTACCTGTGGTACGAAGCTGCGGCGCGCGTATCGACGCTGACCGCGACGCTGCTATTCGCAGCCTCGGTTGTATTCACCTTTGTCAATTCGGCGGTATTTCTGGGGGCGACCATTATGCCGCTTGCAATCGTGGGTGCGATCCTGATCGTCGCGGCGATTTTCATCACATCTGTGAAGCAGTCGGGCTGAGCGTCCCAATTGGGCGCACCCTCGGGCATTCTGCGGGCTGGTCCGAGCCGGGATCGCGTATAAATCGGGCATTTGGTCGAGGTCTGGTTCATTTTTAATGTTGGGAACCGCGCATTTGTTTCAGATTGAGAGTGGGGCGCTAAGCCGAAGGATTCGTTTCTGTTTTGCCTAATATTTGGGCAAACAAATTCGAAGAATTGAATAAATGTTTTCCAAACAAATACTTACGATTTGACATGAATCAAATTTATATAAATTAGCTTCCGCTAGCTGAGTATTAGACCTCAGCCGGATTAAGCCATGTTTGACTTCAGCCAGGACGCTTTACAGGACAGCTCACTTTTGGATCAGCTGTCGCCCGAAGTGCGCAAAAGCTTGCTTAACCGTGCTCAAAAGAGAGTTTTTGCCCGTGGGCAGACGATCTGCCTGCAGGACGAACCCTGCGGCAGCCTGAAGATTGTTCTGGATGGCTGGATCAAGCTCTACCGGGTTTCTGCTTCGGGGCACGAAGCGTTGCTGGCTATGCTTCATGGCGGGCAGAGCTTTGATGAAATCTCGGCGTTGCGCGGGGCGCCAATCACGGCGAACGCCGAGGCCGTGACGGATTGCGAGGTACTGTTCGTTGACATCTCGGTCGTCTGCGACTGTCTTGATGCGAGAAGCGAGATCGCGGTGGCCGTTCTGTCTGCTGCGTCCTCCCATCTGCAGGACATGATGCATGAGGTGGAGTCGCTGAAGGTCCTGACCGGTTATGAGAGGTTGTGCAATTTCCTGGTGCGGCTGTCGGAAAAGCAGGGTGACCGCAACAGGCTTGAGTTGCCGTTCGAGAAGGTTGTTCTTGCGTCCATGCTGGGAATGAAGCCCGAAAGTCTTTCGCGCGCGTTTGGAAAGCTGCGCAAGATTGGTGTTGAAAGCGAACTGAAGTCTGTTGTTATCCGCGACTTCGGGCAGTTGGAAAGCGTGGTTCAATAAGCAACGCGCCTGATTCGTTAGATGCGCGCGGATGTCCGCTCAGGCGGGCTGTATCGTAGAAAGGGCAAAAGACGGCCCAAACACCGAAACTTGCCATGCTGTTCGACCCACAAAGCATATGCAACATAGGTCGGGTCCTGAGACAGATGCTTTTCTTCTGCCTTGGCGCGCAGAAAGTAAATTGCGTTGATCGCGAGCAGAAGCAACGACAATCGTACCGCCTCGACGGGGCCTTCAAGGGAATAGAAGGGAACGGCCAGCAACCACCATCCGATGTTTTTGAAAACGTAGGAAGGGTGGCGCATCCACCGATAGGGGCCATTGGTCAGAATGCCGCGGTGCGTCAGATTTGAGAAGCGCACACCGAAAGAGACATTGGTCCAGGCCCAGCACAACTTGGCGGCCATTATTGCCATTCCCCAAACGAAGACACCTACGCCCCATTCGGCCTGAAACATCTCGAGCCATCCGATCCCGTCCTTGTAATCCAGGTACCTTTTCCCGATGATCGAAAAGAAGGGAACATACATCACCAGCGTGACGACCCACGCCCCCAAAAATGGATTGGGAGACCGGATATGCGCGTCAATGATCCGTATTGTCAGCACATAACCGATACTGACGAAAGCCAAATCCAGCCCGAGGCTGAGCCGCCCCACATAGCTTACGAGAGCGGGAAATGAGTCGAGCGCGTTTGAAGGAGGATACTGGATTATGAACGCGACATTGCCGCTGAGATAGACAAACATAAGCGGCAGGAAAAACCCTTTGATTGTCCATCCCAAGAAATGCGATTTGATCGCGGTGCTATCCAACCTGCCAAACTGCCCCGTGAACAAATATCCAGCCTGTAGATAGCCGTCTGCGGGGTTCTTCATGCAGGCGTCAACAAGCAAGAAATATGGCACAACCAGAAGTAAGAGAACTGGCGTGTAGACGCGACAGGCCTGCCAGAAGGGATCATACAAATCTCGGTCATACTCGGGCAGCAGCCAGTAGACAGTCGAAAGCGCAGCCAGAGTTCCGCAAAAGCCCCAGAGCTTGAGCATGGTGCGCGAGGGATTCAGCCGCATCTTCAAGTCCGACCCAAATCCGATCAATCCTGCCGAAGGGCGTCTGTATGTCTTCAAAGCGAAGAGTTCGTGCAGGATCATCGGTAGTGCCGTGGCAGCCATCGCAAAGGCAGTTGCGTGCACCCGCGGGGTTCCGGATCGATACAATAGCATGATCGCGGAAAAGTAACCCATCAAGCCCAAGATAACGGTCACTTGGCTGGTTGCGGATCTCGGAAGTGCTGAACTGCGTCGATTCTTCATTCTGCTCAAAACTATGGTGTCTTGCTTTGTCAGGGCACGTTAGTCATGCCGCGCAAATAGTCACCTTATTTCGATGAAATGGCCGAGAGAGGCAGACGATGTTGATTTTTTGTCGCGGCTAATCGTTCGGATTTGCGGATGTGGACGTCACCTTGCCTTGACCCCGACGGCGGTTGGGACATCAGTCCTCCATCGCTTCCAGTTCATCAATAAAGCCCGAGATCATCGACAGGCCCTTGTCCCAGAAGGCGGGGTCGCTGGCGTCCAGTCCGAACGGGGCCAGCAATTCCTTGTGGTGCTTGGACCCTCCGGCGCGCAGCATCTCGAAATACTTGTCCTCAAACCCGTCCGCGCCGCTTTCGTAGACCGAATAGAGCGCGTTCACGAGGCCGTCGCCGAAGGCATAAGCGTAGACGTAGAAGGGCGAGTGAACGAAATGCGGGATATAGGCCCAGAAGGTCTCATACCCCTCCATGTATTCGAACGCGGGGCCAAGGCTTTCGGCCTGAACGCTCATCCACAGGGCATTGATGTCGTCCGGGGTCAGTTCGCCCTCGCGACGGGCGGCGTGGAGTTTGCACTCGAAATCGTAGAAGGCGATCTGGCGGACGACCGTGTTGATCATATCCTCGACCTTGCCGGCCAGCAGGACCTTGCGCTGTTCCGGGGTTTCGGCCTGATCCAGCATCTTGCGGAAGGTAAGCATTTCACCGAAGACCGAGGCCGTCTCGGCCAGCGTCAGCGGGGTCGAAGACAGCATCTCACCCTGATCGGCGGCCAGTACCTGATGCACGCCGTGACCAAGCTCATGTGCCAGGGTCATCACGTCGCGCGGCTTGCCCAGATAGTTGAGCATCACATAAGGGTGCACCTCGGTGACGGTCGGATGCGCGAACGCGCCCGGAGCCTTGCCGGGCTTCACCGCCGCATCAATCCAGCCTTTCGAGAAGAACGGAGAGGCAATCTCGCCCATCCGCGGATCAAAGGCGTTGTAGGCGTCCATCACCATTGTCTCGGCCTCGTCCCAACCGACGATGCGGGTGTCTTCCATCGGCAGTGGCGCGTTGCGGTCCCAGACCTGCATGATGTCCAGACCCAGCCATTTGCGTTTCAGCTCGTAATAGCGATGGCTGAGTTTGGGGTAGGCGGCCACAACAGCCTCGCGCAGGGCCTCGACCACCTCGGGTTCGACATCGTTCGACAGGTGGCGACCGGTTTGCGCGGTCGGCATGTTGCGCCAGCGGTCGACGATCTCTTTCTCCTTGGCTTGCGTGTTATGAACGCGCGCGAAGGTTTTGATATTGTTTTGGAAAACGGTTGCCAGTTCGCGCGCGGCGGCCTCGCGTTTGCTGCGGTCCTGCTCGGTCAGCAGGTTCAGGGTGCCTTCGATGTTTAGTTCTTCGCCATCGACGCTGAAGGTCAGGCCCGCGATGGTCTCGTCGAACAGACGCTCCCACGCGTCGCCGACAACGCCGAGGTCGTGCAGGAACTTTTCCAGTTCGTCCGACAGCTGATAGGGTTTCATTGCGCGGATGCGGCGGAAGACGGGTTCGTAACGCGCCAGATCGGTATTGGCGTCGAAATGTGCCTTCAACGCATCATCGTCCAACCGGTTGATTTCCAGCGTGAAGAACACCAACGGGGTGGTGAAGACGGTGATCTTTTCCTGCATGTCCGACAGGAATTTGGCGCGGTCCGCGTCGGTGGTCAGCTGGTAGTAGCGCAACCCGGCAAAGGACATGATCCGACCGGCGATGGCGTTGATCTTCTCGTTGCGAAGCACGCAGGTCAGCAGGCCAGCGGCGTCCAGATCAGCCAGCTTGCCCTCATAATCCGCCGCGAAAGAGGCGCATTCGCCCTCCAGCCAGTCCAGATCGCGGGACAGTTCCGGTGCGTCTTCCGAGGCATAGAGATCCGTCAGATCCCATTCCGGCAGGTTGCCCAGATCATCGGCACCACCGCCTGCATTTGCGTCACGGACGGGAAAGGGAAGGTCGCGCATGGGTCACCTCGAATAAACTGCGTTGGCAAACATTTAGGCGCGCAGAGCGCGGATCACAAGCAACCAGTCGCGGGCGCAGCCTACAGGCAGGGCTCTGGTTTCGGCCTCGCGGTGGCGGCCGAGAAATGCGCCACCAGTTTCTCGAAGACGGGTCCGCGCACGTCGGGCCCTTCCATCAGGACCTCATGCTCGCCATCTGGAATTTCAACCAGCGTGCCGCTGGGCCAGTTTGCCATGCGGGCGCGGATGGCCTTCCGGTCCACGATCTGCTCGTGGCTACCAAGGAAGGTCAGGGCAGGGATTTCGGGTGCGGTCTGCTCCATCAGCCAGGCGCATTCGTCCAGTGCCTCGCGCAGCCAGATCGTCGAGGGCGCACCAAGGGCCAGTTCGGGATGTGCCGCCAACTGAGCCCGCATCATCTGGTACATCTCTGGGTCGCGGGTCAGGACATTCCCTTCAAAGGGTTGCGACGCCACATAGCTTTCCAAAGATGTGGTAGGCGGCGTTTTCTCTCCCAGTCCCAGACGCGGCCCCCAATAGGCGGTCAGCTGGCTGAGCGGTTTCATGATCGGAGTAAAGAAGATACCCCACATCGGCCCGGTAAAGGCGCAGGCGGCAAAGTCTGCCCCTTCCAGCACGGCGCGCAGTCCGATGGCCCCGCCCATCGAATGGCCAATCACGTACCATGGTTTGGGCAATTCCAACTGCCGGGCCAGTGCCAGCGTGGCACGCACATCATGCTGAAAATCGGTAAATTTCTCGACGTGGCCAATGCGCGGGTCCGGCAGCAAACGGTCCGCAAGACCCTGTCCGCGCCAGTCGACCGACAAGCAGGCAAAGCCACGGCTGACGAACTCACCTGCTGCGTTGCCGTATTTCTCGACATATTCCGTGCGGCCAGGGAACATCATCACCGTGCCGCGCGCATCACCTGCCGGGCGCCAGTGCCCCACGCGGATGCGTTTGCCGTCTTCGGTGGTCAGCCAATGCGCCGCACCACCGGCAGGGCCGCCGGCCACGTCTTCGAACAAGGGGGCCGGCGAGAAGTCCATCAGGCCAGCACCGCGGCAAGTTTCATGGCGACACCCATATCTCCATCCACGCTCAGCTTACCGGACATGAAAGCCCCGGTGGGGTTCAGGTCACCGCTGAGGATTTGCTCGAACGTATCGGCATCGGCGCTAAGGGTCACTTCGGCGTCGTCGTCGCTGACCCGTGCACCGCTTGCATCCAGAACGATAGCGCCCAGATCGGCGATGGCAAATTTGGCTGACGCGTCGAAATCACCGCCCGACAGTTTTTCGTTCAATGCCGCTGCGGCTTTTTCCAATGTGTCGCTCATGGTCTTCCTCATTTTGTTAGTGCGCCGTGAATGGACATCCCCGGTCGCTACGCTACACTGACCATTGTTATGGGTATTGCAATCACCAATCTCAAACCTACCGTTGCGGCACTTGTCGTCATAGTCACGTTTTCCACCAGTTGCCTTGCGCAGCAGGCGGATCTGCGGGACGAGGCTGCGCTTTTGCAGCAGTTAACGCAGGCTACGCCCGAGCAGGCGGTCGGGTTGGACCGTCAGTTGCAGGCGCTGTGGTCGCAATCGGGCTCGGCCTCGGCGGATTTGCTACTGGAACGCGGGCGCGAGGCGCTGGATGATGGGGATGTCGAGGCTGCACTGGATCACCTGACGGCGCTGACCGATCACGCGCCCGAATTCGCCGAGGGCTGGCACGTGCGTGCCTCGGCCTTTTTTGGCATTGAACGGTTTGGCATGGCGGCGGCTGATCTTGAACACGCCCTGACCCTGAACCCCAATAACTACGAGGCGATCTATGGCCTCGGCCTGATCTTCGAGATCGTAGGCAAGCCCGAACAGGCCTTTGATGCCTATGGGCGCGCACTGGCTATACATCCCCACCATGAAGAAGTAACCAATGCCGTGAATCGGCTGAAGCCTCAGATTGAAGGCAAGGCTCTTTAGGTCTCAGGACGCAGGGGGCAAAGGTGAGCGGGTCATCCCGGGTAGTGGCCGTACTTGGCCCGACCAATACAGGCAAAACCCATTACGCAATCGAACGTATGCTGGGCTATCGGACCGGCGTCATTGGTCTGCCGCTGCGTCTGCTCGCGCGTGAGGTCTATGACAAGATCGTCGCCATTCGCGGCCCATCCGTTGTGGCGTTGGTCACTGGCGAGGAACGGATCGTGCCGCCGCGCACGCAATACTGGGTCTGCACGGTCGAGGCGATGCCCGAAGGCATGGGAGCCGATTTCGTCGCCATCGACGAAATCCAGTTATGTGCCGACCCCGAACGCGGCCACGTGTTTACCGACCGGCTACTACGCGCGCGCGGCACGCATGAGACGCTGTTTCTAGGATCGGACACCTTGCGCGGCGCGATCGCGGCGCTGGTGCCCGAGGCTCAGTTCGCCCGGCGGGAACGGATGTCGCAGCTGGTCTACTCGGGCTCCAAAAAGATCAGCCGGATGCCTGCGCGCAGTGCCATCGTCGGCTTCTCGGTCGATAACGTCTATGCCATCGCCGAACTGCTGCGTCGGCAAAAGGGCGGGGCGGCGGTGGTCATGGGTGCGCTCAGTCCGCGCACACGGAATGCTCAGGTGGATCTCTATCAGAACGGCGAGGTCGATTATCTGGTCGCCACCGATGCCATCGGGATGGGTCTCAATCTGGATGTAAACCATGTGGCGTTCTCGTCCCTGACCAAATTCGACGGTCGCCGGATGCGGCTTCTGGCGCCCAACGAACTGGCGCAAATCGCCGGGCGCGCAGGGCGCGGCATGTCGGACGGTACCTTCGGCGTGACCGGAGAGGCGCCTCCGCTGGACGAAGGCGTCGCTCAGGCGATCATGGACAGCCGCTTTACGCCGATGAAAAAGCTGAACTGGCGGAATGCCGCTTTGCGGTTTGGTTCCATCGAGGCGTTGATCGACTCGTTGGAAGTCAGTCCGAATGACGAACATCTGATCAAAGCGCGGCCCGCCGATGACCTGAACGTGTTGAAATCGCTGTCGCAAGTGACCGAAGTGATGGCTCGCGCGAGCGACCCGCAATCGGTCCGATTGCTGTGGGATGTCTGCCGAATCCCTGATTTTCGCGGCATCAGCCACGCTGAACACGCCAACCTGCTTGAGGTGATCTATGGCCACCTGCATGAACGCGGGTCGATCCCTGACGACTTCATGGCGCGGCAAATCCGCCGGATTGATCGGACGGACGGAGATATTGATGCGCTGTCCAAACGTCTGGCATATATTCGCACCTGGACATATGTTGCGCAACGAAACGGCTGGGTGCGTGACGAATCCCATTGGCGCGAGGAAACGCGCACTGTAGAAGACAGGCTGTCGGACGCTCTGCATGACCGTTTGACCCAACGATTTGTGGACCGGCGCACATCCGTGTTGCTGCGCCGGCTCAAACAGAAGGAGGCCCTTTTGGCCGAAGTAAATGACAAGGGTGAAGTGACCGTCGAAGGCGAATTCGTCGGTCGTCTGGAAGGGTTCCGGTTTATCCCGGACAAAGCCGCGCAGGGGACCGAGGCGAAGGCCTTGAAATCCGCGTCTTTGCAAGCACTCGCGCCGCAATTCCATCTGCGTGCCGACCGCTTCTACAACGCGCCCGATACCGAAATTGATTTCACCGATCAGGGCGGCCTGATGTGGGGCGAATATGCCGTTGGTAAACTGGTTGCAGGCTCTGAGCCCTTGAAACCGGTTGTCGAGGTGTTCGTGGACGAGGCCGCAGGCCCGGACGTAGAACAGAAGGTCCAGCGCCGATTGCAGCATTTCATCGACCGCAAGGTTGCTGCTCTGTTCGAGCCGCTGCTGAATCTGTCGCGCGACGAGGAACTGTCCGGTCTTGCCAAAGGCTTTGCCTTCCGCATGGTTGAGGCGCTGGGCGTGCTGCCCCGCGCGCAGGTCGCGCAAGAGGTCAAGGATCTGGATCAGGATGCCCGCGGCGCGCTGCGCAAGCACGGCATCCGCTTTGGCCAGTTCACCATCTTCATGCCGCTTCTGCTGAAGCCCGCGCCGACGCGCCTGCGTCTGGTGCTGTGGGCACTGTCGGGTGGTCTGCAGGAATTCCCCGAAGCACCACCTCCGGGTCTGGTCACGGTGCCCGTCGCCAAGGATGCGCCGGAGGGATATGACACCATGTGCGGCTACCGTGACGCGGGTGAGCGTTCGATCCGCATCGACATGCTGGAACGTTTGGCCGACATGCTGCGTGCCGAAGACAGCCGGGGCGGGTTCGAGGCCAAGGCCGACATGCTCTCGATCACCGGCATGACGCTGGAACAGTTCGCCGACCTGATGCAGGGGCTGGGCTATAAGGCCGAGCGTGGCGAGCGTGAAAAGGTCAAGGCCGCACCCGCTGAACAGCCTGCCGCAGAAGCTCCAGGGCAACCTGTCGCCGAAGAAACCCCGGCAGAAGCCGTCGCGACGGAGGAGCCGAGCGCACCCGCCGAAGCCACCGAAAGCACCGAGGCGGCAGCCGAGGCTCCGGCAGTGGAACAACCAGCGGAACCTGCATCGGACGAACCCGAGGTCGAGGTATTCTATACCTTCACATGGGGTCGCCAGCGCCAGCCGAACCGTGGCCCGCGCCGCGAGCAGGGGCAGGGCAAAGGCAAACAGCGTGGGAAACCTCAGGGCAAACCGCAGGGCAAGAAAGGCGGCAAGTCTCAGGGCGCCAAGTCGTTCTCGTCTCGGCCTCCGAAAAAGGAAAAAGCCATCGATCCCGACAACCCGTTTGCCGCCGCGCTGATGGGTCTGAAGGACGGCAACTAAAAGCCGATGGCCGAGGCCAAGCTGCGGATCGACAAATGGTTGTGGCAGGCGCGGTTCTTCAAGACCCGCAGCTTGGCCGCCAAACAGGTCAGCGGCGGCCATGTCCGGCTGAACGGAAACCGGGTGCTGAAACCGGCGCAGGCCGTGGCCCCCGGTGACGTTCTGACCTTTCCGCAGGGCCGGATCGTCCGGGTTGTTCGTATCGAAGCACTGGGCGAACGGCGCGGTCCAGCCCCTGAGGCTCAGGCTTTGTACTTCGATATGACCGAAAAACAGGACGCGTCGCACAGGAATCCGGGATTTGAGGGAAAAGGTCGTCCAACTAAGAAAGAACGGCGTGCGCTTGACCTTTCTCGCACCCCAAAGGGGTGATCTTCTCTTGAAGAGGCGGGCAGACTGAATTAGCTAATCGCCCAAAGCGCAAACGGGAATTCCGACATGACCTACGTTGTCACCGAAAACTGCATTGGCTGCAAATACACCGACTGTGTCGAGGTATGCCCGGTGGATTGTTTCTACGAAGGCGAGAACACGCTGGTCATTCATCCCGACGAGTGCATCGACTGCGGTGTCTGCGAACCCGAGTGCCCCGCCGACGCGATCCGCCCTGACACTGAGCCGGGGATGGAGCAGTGGGTCGAGTTCAACCGGAAATTCTCGGAAATGTGGCCGGTGATCGTGACCAAGAAAGATCCCTTGCCCGAGGCCGAAGAACGCGACGGCGAAGAGGGCAAGATGGAGAAATACTTCTCGGAAGCGCCGGGCGAGGGCGGATAAGCGATTCGGCGGTCAATGCCGTCGAAACGCTGGGCGATCCACGCGGTAAGTATCTGAAATAATAATACTTTTCCGGCTTGAGTGTAGGTCGGTCTTTTGAGTGTCGCAAATTTGTGATATACTGAATCCCGAATGATGACTGTGATTGGGATGTGCTCCGTAAGTATGCTCGCTTTGGAGTTCTGATTTTATGACAAAAAAGCCGCCTGACGGGGCCGTATATGGCCTCGGCTGGGGTGTTTTTGTCGTTTCATGTCCCGGTCTCGTAACGAAGGAAGTATCTTGATGTCGAAGTCCAAAAAGCTTGAGTTCCGCCCGAACGATTATGTCGTCTACCCCGCCCATGGCGTGGGGCAGATCATTTCGATCGAGGAACAGGACGTCGCGGGGTTCTCGCTCGAGCTGTTCGTGATCTCCTTCGAGAAGGACAAGATGACCCTGCGTGTGCCGACCAACAAGGTGACCGAATCCGGTCTGCGGTCGCTCAGCTCGCCGGACGTAATCAGCCAGGCGATGAAGACGCTGAAGGGTAAGGCCAAAGTCAAACGCGCCATGTGGTCGCGCCGGGCGCAGGAATATGAACAGAAAATCAACTCGGGCGATCTGATCTCGATTGCCGAAGTGGTCCGCGACCTGCACCGCACCGACGACCAGCGCGAGCAAAGCTATTCCGAGCGTCAGCTTTATGAGGCCGCGCTTGAGCGTCTGACCCGCGAAGTGGCCGCCGTGTCCGGCGCGGATGAGATTTCGGCAGCCAAACAGGTGGACGAAGTTCTAACCTCGCGCGCTGCCTGATTGCGATTACGCAATGGTAAGGGTCGTCCCGATATCCGGGGCGGCCCTTTTTCATGGCTGACCGCTTGGTCCGTTGGTCTTTGTCGGGTATTTTCCTGTCACCGCAGGAGGATACGGGGCCACGATGAAGCAAACTGTAAAGTTCCTTTACATCAGTCACGAGCCGGTATCGGTCTGGTTCCGCTATGGCCTGATCCTGTTCGACATCGCTTCGATCATCTTCTTTGTCGCCACGGCGAACATCCCGCATGGGCCGGGGCTGACGGTGGCGAGTATCGGGGTGGGGCTGATCATCCTGCTGGATTTCTCGGCCCGGATGTGGATTTCAAAGGATCGCTGGAAGCTGCTGCGGCAGATTTACACACTGGCTGACATCGTGGTGATTGTCTCGTTGATGCTCGATCCGTTTCTGACCGGGAATCTGGCCTTTTTGCGGATCTTGCGGGCGCTGCGGCTGATCCATTCCTATCACCTGCTGCGCGATCTGCGCCGGGACAGCCCGTTCTTTCGCACCCATGAGGATGCGGTGATTGCTGCGATCAATCTGATGGTCTTTGTCTTTGCGACCTCAACCGCCGTGCTGGTGTTCTTTGTCCCCGATGATGCACAGACCCCCTATATTGATGCGTTGTATTTCACCATGGCAACGCTGACGACGACGGGGTTCGGGGACATCACGCTGACCACGCCTGCGGGCAAGTTGTTTTCCGTCTTTATCATGGTGGTCGGTGTGGCGCTGTTCGTGCGGCTGGCGCAGGCGATCTTCATGCCGCAGAAAGTGCGTTACAAATGCCCAAGCTGTGGGCTGTTTCGGCACGATCCGGACGCGGTGCATTGTAAGCATTGCGGTGAAACGCTGCGGATCGAGACCGGCGGCGTGGCCTAGAGCGATGCGGTCAGCGCCAGAAGGAAGACGATTTCCGAGACCTGTTGTGTGGCCCCCAGGATGTCCCCGGTCTGGCCACCGATTTTGACCGTAGCAATTCGGGCGACGATCGCAGCCCCCAGCAGGGCGCACAGCATTGGGGCGATGGCCGATCCGCCCAAAAGCAGCAGAGACAGCAGGGTGGCCAACCCAAACCCCGCCAGCGCCGAGGGCAGCGGCGGAGCGCCGACCGAATGGCTCAGCCCCGCACGGCGCGCATTCGGCAGGGCGCGCATCAGCACGGGCATCAGGGCGCGGGAAAACAGGCAGGCGGCCAGAACTCCGGTCAGCAGGCCTGCGCCGATCAGGGTCGTGATGGCAGTCACGCGCAGCATTTGGGACAGCAGCAGGGCCAGAACCCCATAGGTGCCGATATGGCTGTCTTTCATGATCTCCAGGCGGCGTTTGGTGCTGAACCCGCCCCAGAGCCCGTCGGCTGTGTCAGCCATCCCGTCTTCATGCATTGCTCCGGTCGCGAGGATCAGGATGGTGACCAGCAAGGTGGCGGCGGCAAGGGTCGGCAACTGCGCCCAGATTGCAATCCACGCGACCCCGCAGGCCAGCGCTCCGACAACCAGCCCGGCCAGCGGATAGGCCCACGCCGCACGCGACTGGCGGTCAAAGGTGGGCTCGGGCAGGCGCGGCAAGGGCAGGCGGGTCAACAGGACCAGAGCCAGCGGGATATCCCACAGGGAAAACGGGGTGGTGTCGTTTTTGGTCACTCCCAGGCCTTTCAGGGTCTTGTTGCTTTGCCAGCATTGGTTAAACACACAGGACCACTCTGATGCAACGAGGCTTTACATGCTGCCCGAACTCACTGACCTCGATAGTTTTCGCGATGCGCTGACCGGCGCGCCCGGCCCGGATACATCCGCCATGCAGGGTGCCGAAGAGCGGAATGGACAATTGACCAAACCACCGGGCGCGTTGGGGCGGCTTGAGGATCTGGCGATCTGGTATGCGGGCTGGCGCGGGGATGCACGGCCTCAGATCAATGCGCCTCAGGTCATTGTGTTTGCGGGCAACCATGGGGTGACGGCGCAGGGCGTGTCGGCCTTTCCGCCCGAGGTGACGGTGCAGATGGTGATGAATTTTGAACATGGCGGGGCGGCGATCAATCAGCTGGCCAAGGCTGTGGGTGCGAAGATGGATGTGTACGCGCTGGAGCTGGACCGCCCGACTGCAGATTTCACCCAGGGCCCCGCGATGAGCGAAGAGGAGTTGTTGAGCGCCCTGCGCACCGGCTGGCAGGCGGTTGACCGCCAAGCTGATCTGCTGGTGGTCGGCGAGATGGGGATCGGCAACACTACCCCCGCCGCCGCCATCGCCTGCGCGTTGTTTGGCGGGGATGCCGCCGATTGGACCGGGCGCGGCACCGGGGTGGACGAGGCAGGATTGGTCAATAAGACCCTTGTCGTGGCCGAAGGTGTTGCCCTGCACGGGCATGACGATGGTCTGGAGGTCCTGCGCTGTCTGGGTGGGCGCGAGATTGCGGCTATGGCGGGGGCGATTGCTGCCGCGCGTCTATTGCGCATTCCGGTCATTCTGGACGGGTTTATCTGTACTGCTGCAGCGGCCTGTCTGGCGCAGCTTTCTGACACGGCGCTGGATCATGCGGTTGCCGGCCATCAGAGCGCCGAAGGGGCCCATGCGGCCATGCTGAGCCGGTTGGGCAAGGCACCGTTGCTGAGCCTTGGCCTGCGTTTGGGCGAGGGGTCCGGAGGCGCGTTGGCGATTGGCATTCTGAAAAGCGCGGTGGCGTGTCATTCCGGCATGGCCACCTTTGCCGAGGCCGGGGTTTCGGACGGCTGATGTCGGGGTGGGGGCTCTGCCCCCGTCGCAGCAGGCTGCGACTCCCCCGAAGTATTTTTGAACAGAAGAAGCGGGCGGTGGGGGGTCAGGCCGATTTCTTGGCGTGTTCCTCGGCAAGTTCCAGAAGGGCGGTTTCCAGATCCTTTTCCAGCTGTTGCGCGCGCTCGATGTATTTTCTGTTTTCAGCGGTTGGCATTCCGGGGATCCAGAGCTCGGCCAGTTCCCGGACCGATGTCCGGTCGTGGTGATAGAAGGTTTGTTCGGCCTGCGCGGCCTCGTATTCGCTGAGCCCGATATTCTCCAAAACATAGCGCCCGGCGCGTAGCGAGCCGTCGAACATCTCGCGGACGATGTCATTCGCGCCGGCCTGATACAGCTCGTAGACATGGTTGCGGTCCTTGGCCCGGGCGATGATGTGCAGATCGGGCCGTTGGCGGCGCGCATAGCTGACCAAGCGGGTGACTTGTCTGCGGTCGTCCATGACTGCGACCAGAACAGCTGCTTTTTCGATCCCGGCGGCGCGCAGCAATTCTGGGCGCGTCGGGTCGCCCAAAAAGCCTTTGACGCCAAACCGGCGCATCAGTTGGATGGTTTCGATATCATGGTCCAGAACCACGGTCTTGAATCCGCTGGCCTGTACCAGCCGGTTGACGATCTGGCCGAACCGCCCGATCCCGGCGATGATGACGGGGCCTTTTTCGTCGATGGTGTCGGGCTCGACCTGTGGTTTGTGCTCGCTGATATAGCGCGAGAGCATCTCGTAGACGATGAACAGCAGCGGCGTGATCAACATGGTCAGCGCGATGATCATCAGCAGCTTTTGCGACAGGCCGGGCGGGATCACGTTCTGCTGGGTCGAGAAGGCCAGCAGGACAAAGCCGAACTCGCCCGCCTGTGCCAGCCCCAAGGTGAACAGCCAGTGATCGCGCCCGCGCAGTTTGAAGGCGCGCCCGACGATGAATAAGATGATCCCCTTGGCCAGAATGACCAGCAGCGCCAGACCGATCAGGTCGAACGGATCGGCGAAGAAATAGCCGACGTCGATCCCGGCCCCGACGGTAATGAAGAAGAGGCCCAGCAGCAGGCCCTTGAAGGGTTCAAGGTCGCTCTCCATCTCGTGTCGGAACTCAGAGCTTGCCAGCACGACGCCCGCCAGAAACGCGCCGAGAGCGGGGGAGAGGCCGACCAGCGTCATCAGGAAGGAAATCCCGACCACGATCATCAGCGCCAGCGCCGTGTACATCTCGCGCAGGCGGGTGGCATGGATGAAACGGAACAGCGGGCGGGTCAGGTAGATACCGGCCAGCACGACAAATACAACCGCTCCGATGGTGACCAGCGTGACAGCCCATCCCGGCAAGCCTTCGACCAGCGACAGGGTGGCGTGATGGTCGGCGCCATGAGCCGCGTCGATGCCGCGGTCGATCGAGCCGTCATCCTCGATGTGAATACTGGCAGGCAGCGCCAGCAGCGGCAGGAAGGCGAGAATCGGGATCACCGCGATGTCCTGCGTCAGCAAAACCGAAAAGGTGGCGCGTCCGCCGTTGGTTTGCATCAGGCCCTTTTCGGACAGGGTCTGCAACACAATCGCCGTTGAGGATAGTGACAAGGTCAACCCGACCGCCAGCGCGACGGACCATGGATGGTTGGCGTAAAATGCCACCGCCGCGATCACGATCGTCGATAACGCGACCTGCAGGCCGCCCAGACCCAGCAGTTTGTCGCGCATGTCCCACAGGGCGCGGGGCTCCAGCTCCAGCCCGATCAGGAACAGCATCATCACGACGCCGAATTCTGCCACATGCTGCAGGCTTTCGGTTTCGGCCCCCACCAACCCCAGAACGGGGCCGATGGCGATACCGGCGGCCAGATAGCCCAGGACCGACCCCAGCCCCAGCCGCGCCGACAGCGGAACCGCGATCACCGCCGCTGCCAGATAGATGGATGCCTGATACAGGAACTCGTTCATGATCGTCCTCGTTAATGCGCTCAGGTCGGGAGCGGCGCGTCGCGTTTGAGTTGGTCCATCACGATCTGGCTTTGGACCCGTGCAACCGCAGGATGCGGCAGGATGACCTCATGAAGCAAGCTGTTGAGCGCTGACAGGTCGTCACAGTAGACATGCAGCAGATAGTCGGCCTCGCCAGTCATGGTCCATGCGCTGCTGATCTCGGGGCGGGTGTTAACCATGCGGGCAAAGCTGGCGGATTGGTCCGGACCATGGGTGCCCAGATGTACCTGGATGAACCCTTGCACCTGCAGCCCGAGTTTCAGCGGGTCAAGCCGGGCGGTATATCCGGTGATGTAGCCCTCGGCCTCCAGCCGCTGGCGGCGGCGGCCCGCCTGGCTGGCCGACAGGTTCAGCATCTCGCCCAATTGATGCGCCGTCAGATGCGCATCTTTCTGCAGAGCCGAGAGAAGCCGTGTGTCCGTCGCATCCAGCATATGCGGATATTCCTCAGATTATGCCCGTTCTGTGCGGTATTTACGCGCTTGGAGGGAGTTTACCCGAAAACAACGCGCAGAAACAGCGCCGATTAAAGCGTATTTTTGAATCAGCAAAGAAATTCCTCTTTTTCAGGAGATGCGCCATGGGTCCTTTCCCGCACAACGCCCCGAAATCCGTCATCAGTGACGAAAACCCCGCCGGCACCGACGGATTCGAGTTCGTCGAATTCGCCCACCCTGAGCCGCAGGAACTGCGCGATCTGTTCGCCCGGATGGGGTTTGAATATGTCGGCTATCACCGCGACACGCCCAAGGTCGAACTGTGGCAGCAGGGCGATGTTACCTATATCCTGAACGCCGACCCCGACAGCTTTGCCGCCAAATTCGTGGCCGAGCATGGCCCCTGTGCCCCGTCGATGGGTTGGCGCGTCGTGGATGCGCAAAAGGCCTATGAACACGCGATTGCCAAAGGGGCCGAGCCCTACGACGCCGCCGACAAGACCATGAATGTTCCGGCCATCAAGGGCATCGGTGGTTCGCTGATCTATTTCATCGACCAGTATTACGACACCTCGCCCTATAACGAAGAGTTTGAGTGGCTCAAGCAATCCAAGCCGGGTGGCGACGGGTTCTATTACCTCGACCACCTGACCCATAACGTGTTCAAGGGCAACATGGACAAGTGGTTCAAGTTCTACGGCGACCTGTTCAATTTCCGTGAAATCCGCTTCTTTGACATTCAGGGCAAATTCACCGGGCTTTTCAGTCGCGCGCTGACCTCGCCCTGCGGCCGCATTCGCATCCCGATCAACGAAGACCGAGGCGAGACCGGGCAGATCGTGTCTTACCTGAAGAAATACAACGGTGAGGGCATCCAACACATCGCCGTGGGCAGCGACGATATCTACACCTCGACCGATGCGATTGCCGAAAAGGGGCTGAAATTCATGCCCGGCCCGAACGAGGTCTATTATGATATGTCCTATGACCGCGTCTCGGGCCATGACGAGCCCAAAGACCGGATGATGAAACACGGCATCCTGATCGACGGCGAAGGCGTCGTGGACGGCGGAGAGACCAAGATTCTGCTGCAGATCTTCTCGAAAACCGTGATCGGGCCGATCTTCTTCGAGTTCATTCAGCGCAAGGGCGATGATGGATTTGGTGAGGGCAACTTCAAGGCCCTGTTCGAATCCATCGAACGCGAGCAGATCGAAACTGGCGAGATTTCCGCCGCCTGATCGCAGATCCATGAAAACACCAAAGCGCTGCGTCTGCCCGACGCGGCGCTTTTCTTTTATCCGCGCGGCATTTTCAGCGTCACGTTCTGTCCGCGCTTCTGATAGCGCAACTCGCTGTCACCGATGGCAACCACATTGCCGCCGTCGATCCGGTCTCCGACTTTCAGCTTTTTGTAACGCCCGCTGGGCAGACGCACCAACGCACGGCGGTTGGCAGGGGTGCCATAGACGCCGATCAGGTTGAGCTTGCGCAGGTTGAGCGCACTGTCGATGGTCGCCTGACGCGCGACCGACGCAGTGGTGGGGATTTTGGGCTGCACCGCTTTGGGCTGGAATGATCCGGCTTCGTCGGTGCTGGCTGTCACGTTAGCGGTCGAGCCAAGCGGCGCGCTGCCTGTCTTTGGCTTTTGGGTCGCCCGGGCGGTGACGCTTGCGGGGCGCGTCTTGGGGCGCGGTACGCGGACCACTGCCAGCGCAGTCGGCGTGTGATCGACCTGCGGTTTGACCTGCAGCGTCTCGGGGCGCAGGCGGGGCCGGACCGAGGCCAGCTCCTCGCGCGAGCGCCCGCCAAGCTGCTGGCGTTCGAACTGGTCCACAAGGTTTTCGGGGCGCGGTCGGGGGCGCAGGCCAGCCAACCGCTCGTCAACGGCATCAACAACCGGTTCGGCCTCGAACCGCGTGGGCGGCTCGGGCGGCACCGAGGAGGGGCGTCCGAGATAGACCATGACGCCATCGGGGTTCAGCGTGCCATCGGTGCTGGGGGTCACCAGCCCCTGTTCATCGACGACAACCAGCGGCTCTTCGGCCCCCGGCAATCTGATCGGCGGAAAAGGCTGGTCGGTGTTCAGACTGGCCACAGGGGGCAGGGCGACCGTATCCGTGGACAGATCGGCGCGATCGACCGATGTCAGATAGATATCGGCGGTTTGCGCCTGGGGCGGTCCCGGCAGTTCGGCGGGCTCGACCGGGGCGCTGCCGGTGAAGTCCTGAAACAGCGTTCGCGTTTCCGGCAGTTCGGCGATGTCCTCGACCGGCTCGGGCGCGACGTTCAGCGCCTCGAGGATGGCCTCATCGGTTGCCGACAGCGCGGTTTCATCCTCGGCTTCGGGCGGGGTGGCCGCATCCGGGGGGCTCTCGTCCTCGGCAAATTGTGTCTCGGCCGGGGTGGTGGCGGGGTCCTCTTCGGCCTCGGGGATAGGACGTTCTGCAACCTGCGGGTCGTCGGCGGGTTCGGATCGGTTCAGGGACCATACCCCAAGCACCATCCCCAGCAGGACCGAGGCTGCCACCACGGGAATAGCAAACCGTCTGACATCGGGTATCGGCAATCCGACCTGTGCGCCCGTGGCCGACTGAAATGTGGTAGGTGTCGCGTCGCCTGCGATGGCATGAACCGGAACCTCGGGCTCTGGGTCGGTTTCGGGGGCGGACGGTGCTGCGACCTCGGCTTTGTCGCTTTGCTGCGTCACCGGCAACTCAAAGACCGCACCGGTCAAGGCGTCCCCGCCCGCCGCGCTGGCCCAGAAGGCCAGAGGTCTGAACCCGTGATCCACGGCGAAGGCCCTGGCTTCGTCCAATGTTTGCCGGGCAACGGCGGCGACGTGGGTTTCGGCACCTTCGGCGGCCGTGACATAGACCAACTCGGACAGATCGTAAGGGGTGGCCGAGGCCAGCGTGGCTTCGATCTGCTGCTCGGATACGTCTGTGTCCGGACCTTCGGTCTCGACAGTGATCAGTCGCACCTGATCAGGCGGAAGGATCAGCGCGCAGCCCAGATCGTTTTCCAGCGCGAACCCCTGGTCGCGCAGCGCCTGCATCTGGTCGGGCAGATTCGGTGCATCCAGCGGCACGGTTCCGATGCAGTACCAGTCATCGTCTGACTGGTGATGCAGCGAAATGCCGTTATCAGAAAATGACAGCGCAAAGGCGGGTTTCATAATCCGGATGAACCATAATTGTCAGCTTCAACGCAAACGCTTGGATGTCTGCCGTCCGAGATTAGGGCAGGAACCCGCCGAGGGAAAGAAAAAGGCGCGTTACCCTCTTGCCGTGTGCGGTGCGAGGTACCCATCTTAGGGCCAAGTCAATAGGAGGGATCACCTTGAAGACACTTGCTTTTCTGGCTGCGATGACCGCAGCCGTGGCCGCCATGCCGGCCCATGCGGAAGAACGTCGCATCTCGGTCAGCGGCACCGGAACCACGCTGGTCGCGCCCGATATGGCGACGATCACGCTGGGGGTGACGAACCAGGACAAACAGGCATCCGTGGCGATGCAGGCGACCTCGGACGCGGTGGCGCAAATTCTCAAGCGGCTGGATGAGATGGGGCTTGAGACACGCGACGTGCAAACCCGCGACCTGTCGCTGTCGCCGGTCTGGTCGGGGCGCAACAGCTCCGACAACCAGCCGCCCGAGATCACAGGCTTTGCTGCCTCTAACCGGGTGTCGGTCAGGGTGCGCGATCTGGACAAGCTCGGGCAGATCATGGACGCGGTCATCAAGGACGGGGCCAACGATTTCGGCGGTCTGAGTTTTGGCGTACAAGAGCCAAAACCGCTTGAGGCCGAGGCGCGGGCCAAGGCGGTCGCAGACGCCACCGCAAAGGCGCAACAACTGGCGCAGGCGGCGGGGATCACGCTGGGCCCGGTGATTTCGATCAACGATCACGGCGGCGGCGCGGCCCCGATTGCCCGTATGCGAGAGGCTGCCTTTTCCGATGCCGGAGGGGTTCCGGTTGCTGGTGGAGAGGTCTCGGTATCGGTCAATATCTCGATGGAATTCGAGATTTCCGAGTAACTTCAGGCGCGGGTTCGCAGTGGCTGACGCTGCTGGCCCGCCTCATCGAAATTCTCGGGCGACAGCCATTTCAGAAACGCATCCCGGATACGCGGCCATTCGCTGTCGAGGATCGAATACCAGGCCGTATCGCGATTGCGCCCCTTGTAGTGGGTCGCTTGGCGGAAGACGCCTTCGAAAGTGAAGCCTAGCCGCTCGGCAGCCCGACGGGACGGTGCGTTCAAAGCGTCGCATTTCCATTCGTAGCGGCGATAACCTAGCTCGTCGAAGACGCGCTGCATCATCAGGAACATCACCTCGGTCGATTGCGGCTTGCGCTGCAAAAGCGGTGAGAAATGGATGTGTCCAACTTCAATGGCCCCCGCAGCCGGTTCGACGCGCAGATAAGATGCCATGCCGATCGGCGTTTCGTCCGCATCCAGCACGGTGTGAAACATGGGATCGGCATCCATGCAATTGGCCTGTGCCCAAGCGATGAATTCAGCCTCGGTCTCGAACGGACCATAGGGTAGGTAGGTCCAGTTGCGGCCGTCGGTGTCATTGGCAAACGCCCGGTGCAGCCCGGGCGCATGTCTGTTCACATCCAAAGGCACAACCGAACAGAACCGGCCCTGCATCGGCGTATAAGTCGGTGTGGGGCGAGGGAACTCGCCCGTGACCGGCAAACCGATGGGTTGACCCAGATCGTTGGTGTCATGCCCGGCCATCGGATCAAGCGCTGGCTTTGGCGAGGGCCTGATCGAGATCGGCGATCAGATCGTCCGCATCTTCGATCCCGATGGACACGCGCACAACACCGGGGCCTGCACCTGCGGCCTCTTGCTGCTCAGGTGTCAGCTGCCGGTGTGTGGTGGAGGCCGAGTGAATGATCAGCGAGCGCGCATCGCCAAGATTGGCAACATGGCTGAAAATCTCCAGCGCGTTGACCAGCTTGACGCAGGCGTCATAGCCACCCTTGACCGCAAAGGTGAACAGCGCACCAGCCCCGCGGGGATAGTTCTTTTTCACCCTGTCGCTATAGGGCGAAGAAGGTAGCCCCGCATAGGTCACGTAGTCGACGCGATCATCGGCCTCAAGCCAGGCGGCAATCTTCTGGGCGTTCTCGACATGGCGTTCCATCCGCAGCGACAGGGTCTCGATCCCCATCAGCGTGTAATGCGCGGCCTGTGGGTTCATCGTCATGCCCAGATCGCGAAGACCGATTGCGATGCCGTGGAAAGTGAAGGCCAACGGGCCGAATGTCTCGTGGAACTTCAACCCGTGATAGGCAGGCTCGGGTTGGCTGAGCGAGGGGAACTTGTCATTCGCCGACCAGTCGAACTTGCCCGAATCCACGATGCAGCCGCCGGTGACGGTGCCGTTGCCGGTCAGATATTTGGTGGTCGAATGCACCACCAGCGTCGCACCGTGCTCAATCGGGCGGCACAGGTAGGGCGTGGCCGAGGTGTTGTCGACGATCAGCGGAATACCAGCCGCGTCAGCTGCATCTGCCAGTGCGCGGATATCTGTGACATAGCCGCCCGGGTTGGCGATGGACTCGCAGAACACCGCGCGGGTGTTTTCGTCGATGGCGTCCTTGACGGCGTCCAGATCATCGGTGTCGACAAACTTGGCCGACCAGCCAAAGCGCTTGATGGTCTGGCTGAACTGCGTGACCGTGCCGCCGTACAGACGGGTCGAGGCCACCACGTTGCAGCCCGGCCCCATCAACGGGAACAGCGCCATGATCTGCGCTGCGTGACCCGACGAGCAGCAGACCGCGCCAACGCCGCCCTCAAGCGTCGCCACGCGTTCCTGTAGCACGGCAACCGTTGGGTTGGTCAGGCGGGAATAGATGAAACCCACTTCCTGCAGGTTGAACAACGCGGCGGCGTGTTCGGCATCGCGGAAGACATAAGCGGTGGTTTGATAGATCGGCGTCTGGCGTGCGCCCGTAGCAGGGTCGGGGCGGGCCCCGGCGTGAATTTGCAGCGTGTCGAAACCGTAGGTTGGGCCGTCAGACATCTTTGAAATCTCCTGTTGGAATGTTTGTTGCAGAATCTCTAGGACATTGCCCCGCCGCGCACAACGCCCGCGTCACCGCAGCCAAAGCCCCTTGGATTTGATCGTCTTGCGAATGACCTGTTCCCGCGCGGGCAGGTTGTCCCGGTCAAACAGCGCCCGGATCTTTGCGCCCTTGCGTTGGATCACCAGCTTTTTCAGCGGGTCATAGCCTTTGAGCACCTTCTTGATCTTGTTCGGGGCCACAACGGTTTCCAGCACTTCGACCACATGATCGCTTTCGCGGGCATAGAGCAGGGGAAACAGGCGATAATGGCAACTGATCTGGCCATCCAGCAGGCCCTCGGGCAAGGCATTGCGTCCGCCGCCGAATGAGTGGATGACCAGCGGCAGGGCGACCTGATCCAGCCATGGGTCGAGACTCTGCCCTGTCAGTTCGGGGATTTCTTCGTCCCGGATGGTGCGGGCATAGTCCAGAAATCGCTCGCCGAACTGACGGGGGCACTTGTAGAAGAAATACCCCGCGTTGAAATACAGATAACGCCGCCAATGGCCCGCAGGTTGGCCGTGGTCGAGGGAACTTTCGAAATCCAGCCCGAACCGGTTATAGAGCGCGCGCCAGATGCCATCATGACCGGGACCATAGAGCGTGGGTTTCGGCCAAGTACCCTCGGCCCGCAGCGACGCACCGGGCCGGTCGAAATCAAATGGCACATCGGTCAGTTCGCCTGTGATCAGCGTGTCGCTGTCGAAGAAGACGAACGGCTCACCCTCGGGCATCGCCAGCAGGGCTTCGATTTTGTTGCCGTTGGGGTAGCTTGCACCGAAGGTGCGGGATTCGAAGGGCAAGATTTCCGCGCCCAGATGCTGCAGCGCCTGCAAGACCTCGGGATCTTGAATGGCGGGGTTTTGTTGCCAGAGCGGGCCGGGCTGTGGGACGCCCACAAACAGCCGACCCTGAAAGCCGGGGGCGCTGTGACGCAGGGAGGCCGCGAACAAAAGCGCCTCATATTGCAGACGGTTGTTTTGCCCGATGAGGAGGATGTTGAATGTCGCCGGGCTTGCCTGCATCTTATCGCGCTTTCTGATCGGGCCGGAATTCGGCATCTGCCACAACCGGAAGTACAACAAGCTGTGAGGGGCGTCAAAACCCCAAAACGGCCCCGTTTGAAAATTAGAGCCTGGGGCCCATCTATTGTGTCAGCAACGCAGGAGGATTGCAGATGCGGGTCAATGCGGATTTCAGTCAGCGGGTCGCTGTTCACTTCGATCAGACCGAATGGGTCGCCTCACCCGCCGCGGGCGTCGAGCGCAAGATGTTGGACCGGATCGGAGCCGAGGTGGCGCGCGCCACGACGATCGTGCGCTTTGCCCCCGGCAGCGCATTCTCGGCCCATACCCATGACGGGGGCGAGGAGTATCTGGTGTTGGACGGTGTCTTTCAGGACGAGACCGGAGATTTTCCGGTGGGCAGCTATGTGCGCAATCCTCCGACCTCGTCCCACACGCCCTCGGCCAGCGAAGGGGCGACCATTCTGGTCAAGCTGCATCAGTTCGACCCAGACGACCGGACCGAGCTGCGCCGGTCGATCAACGGCGTCGGGAGTATCCGGCTTTACAACGATGCGCATGAGGAGGTTCAGGTCCAAAGCTGGGCCGCCGGAGAGCGCGTTGAACTGGATGCCAGCAAGGGGCTCGAGGCCTTTGTGATCGAAGGCGGCTTTGTTGAGGCCGGCGAGGAATTCGGCGTCTGGGATTGGCTGCGCTTGCCGCCCGGATCACGCTCGATCGCCGTCGCAGGCGAGGGTGGGGCGCGGGTGTGGATGAAATCCGGGCACCTCAGCGGGATGGTTTGAGGCGGCGTTTGCCGCGAAATTGCGCAATTTACCTTGAAATCCGGGCTGATCTGCCCGGATTTCACGTTTTTTGACCCTTTGATAAATTTTACCAATTGATAAAAAATCAGATTGTGGCAAGCTGGGCCAATAACAAACATATCTACAGGGAGTAGAGTGATGGCACAGGGCCAGATGGCACCCCGGATCGTCTCCGGGCGGCTTTCCAGCGATGAGCTGACCTCGAATTTCACCGATCTGCATCCGCCACTGGCCCCGCATGAGGCCGCCGTGGCCGCGGATCGTTGCTATTTCTGCTATGACGCGCCATGCGTGACGGCCTGTCCGACGGATATCGATATTCCGCTGTTCATCCGTCAGATACAGGCGGGCCAGCCCAAGGCGGCCGGGCAGACCATTCT
Source organism: Ruegeria sp. CJ3 (assembly GCF_056536725.1). NCBI lineage: Bacteria > Pseudomonadati > Pseudomonadota > Alphaproteobacteria > Rhodobacterales > Roseobacteraceae > Ruegeria > Ruegeria sp. CJ3. The sequence continues at coordinate 246,115 of NZ_JBQFQE010000006.1, read as the reverse complement.
GGAACAGAATATCCTTGGCGGCATGTGTGCCCGGGTTTGTCCGACCGAGACGCTGTGCGAAGAGGCCTGCGTGCGCGAGACCGCCGAAGGTAAACCGGTTGAGATCGGGCGGCTGCAACGGTTTGCAACCGACGATGTGATGGCCTCGGGTACGCATCCGTTTGAACGCGCCGCGCGAACGGGCAAGACAGTCGCCGTTATCGGGGCAGGGCCAGCCGGTCTGGCCTGCGCGCACCGTCTGGCGATGCTTGGACATGACGTGGTGATCCATGAAAGCAAACCCAAGGCGGGGGGGCTGAACGAATATGGGATCGCAGCCTATAAATCGACTAACAATTTTGCGCAGGCCGAGGTCGACTGGCTGTTGAAGATCGGAGGGATTGCCATCGAGACCGGTTCGGTTCTGGGTGAGGCAATCTCGCTGGATGGGCTGCTGCAGAACTATGATGCGGTGTTTCTGTCGATTGGCTTGGCCGGTGTGAACGCGTTGCGCGCGGACGGGGTTGATAAGGATGGGGTCCGGGCTGCGGTCGATTTCATCTCAGACGTGCGTCAGGCCAGCGATCTGGCGGATCTGCCCGTGGGCCGGAACGTGGTCGTGATCGGCGGCGGAATGACAGCTGTGGACGCGGCGGTGAAGTCAAAGCTGCTGGGGGCCGAGCATGTGACTATCGCCTATCGCCGGGGCCGCGACGCGATGGGGGCCAGCAGGTATGAGCAGGATCTGGCGGCGTCGCACGGCGTGCGCATCCTGTGCAACGTGCAACCCGTGGCCGTGCATGGAAATGGGGCGGCGGCTGAGATCGAACTGGAGTATACTGCCAGTGAGGACGGTCGACTGACCGGTACGGGCGAGACTGTGCGGGTGACGGCGGATCAGGTTCTTAAGGCCATTGGTCAGACCCTGGACGGCGCGCCCGAAGGGCTGACGCTGGATGGCAACAAAATCGCTGTGACCGGTGCCGGACGCACGTCGATGGCCGGTGTATGGGCCGGAGGTGATTGCGCAGCCGGGGGCGAAGACCTGACGGTGACCGCCGTAGCCGAGGGGCGCGATGCGGCGATGGACATCCATGCCAGCCTGAGCGCGTGATGGCCGGGGCGGCGCAATGAGTATTTATGAAAAGATGAAGATGCGCATCTGCATCAGGGAGGCCGGATAAATGGCTGATTTAACGACAAACTTTCTGGGAATCTCAAGCCCGAACCCGTACTGGCTGGCCTCAGCGCCGCCGACGGATAAGGAATATAACGTCCGCCGCGCTTTTGAGGCCGGTTGGGGCGGTGTTGTGTGGAAGACGCTGGGAGCCGAGGGGCCTCCGGTCGTGAATGTGAACGGGCCGCGCTATGGGGCGATCTATGGGGCGGATCGGCGGTTGCTGGGGCTCAACAACATCGAATTGATCACCGACCGTCCGCTTGAGGTCAACCTTGAAGAGATGGCGCGAGTGAAGGCGGATTATCCGGACCGTGCGCTGATTGCGTCCCTCATGGTGCCCTGCGAGGAAGAGGCGTGGAAAGCCATCCTGCCGCGCGTGGCCGAGACCGGCGCCGATGGGATTGAGCTGAATTTCGGCTGTCCGCATGGGATGAGCGAGCGGGGCATGGGCTCGGCTGTCGGGCAGGTGCCGGAATATATCGAGATGGTGACCCGGTGGTGCAAGCAGTATTACGACCGCCCCGTGATCGTAAAGCTGACGCCAAATATTACCGATATTCGCAAACCTGCGGCGGCGGCGCGGAACGGTGGCGCGGATGCGGTTTCGCTGATCAACACGATCAACTCGATCACCAGCGTCAACCTGGACACGTTCAGCCCCGAGCCGTCGATTGATGGCAAAGGCAGTCATGGCGGATATTGCGGCCCGGCGGTGAAGCCGATCGCTCTGTCGATGGTGTCCGAGATTGCGCGGGCCGAGGCGACGCACGGCATGCCGATCTCTGGCATCGGCGGGGTGACGACGTGGCGTGATGCCGCTGAATTTATCTCGCTTGGTTGCGGAACGGTTCAGGTCTGTACCGCGGCGATGACCTATGGTTTCAAGATCATTGATGAGCTGACCGCTGGCCTGTCGGAATGGATGGATGAGAAGGGCTATGCCAGCGTTGAAGACGTAATCGGTCGTGCGGTACCCAACGTGACGGACTGGCAGTATCTGAACCTGAACTATATCGCCAAGGCTAAGATCGATCAGGATCAGTGCATCAAATGTGGCCGCTGCTATGCCGCTTGTGAAGATACCAGCCATCAGGCGATTTCGATGTCGGCGGATCGGGTGTTTGAGGTCATCGACGAGGAATGCGTGGCCTGTAACCTCTGTGTGGATGTGTGCCCGGTCGAGAGTTGTATCTCGATGGAGCCGATGGCTGCCGGCGCGGTCGATCCACGCACTGGCAAGGTGGTCGATCCTGAATATGCCAACTGGACCACGCATCCGAATAATCCGATGTCAAAGGCGGCTGAGTAGGCGGAGATTTTTCTGCGAAAAATCTTGATTGAGAAAATTCGACGAATTTTCTCAGAACAGTATGTCGATGGGGCCGTTGTGGCAGATGACTATGTATTGATTGGCGGTGCGGATCAGATGGTATCCGCGCCGTTTCACTTCGCCCTGAAAGGCCGAATGACCCACTTCGCGCTCGACCCACGCCACCGAACGTCGCACGACCGCACCGGTGCGGGCCGAGCGGGACGAGAACAATTGTGTGATCCACGGTTCGGGATTGGGCCTGCGTGTCATCATGGCCCGAGCTTTTCCCAATAGGGTTAAGCATGCCTTAAGGCGTCAGCAGTTTTCTGTAGAGCGTTTCGACAAAGGGGACGGCCCCTTCGAAAGGGTCTTCGTCGCCGAGTATTGCGCGTACCTGCACGTCGAAATCCGCGTAGTGCTGGGTCAGGGCCCAGATCGAGAAGATCAGATGATAGGGGTGAACGCGCGCGATTTTTCCCTGATCCATCCAGCGGGTGAGAATCGCGGTTTTTTCATCGACGAGTTCCTTCAGGTCGCTGGACAGTGCGTCGCGGATACGAGGCGCGCCCTGAACCAGTTCGTTGGCGAACAGGCGGCTTTCGCGAGGCAGATCGCGGCTCATCTCAAGCTTGCGCTGGATGTAGGACAGTATCTCTTGCAGCGGGTCGCCATCCTCGTCCAGCGTATGCAGGGGGGCCAGCCAGACATCCAGCAACCCGGAAAGGAGTGCGGTGTGAATCGCCTCTTTCGACGGGAAATAATACAGCAGGTTGGGTTTACTGAGGCCCGCCTCGGCGGCGATTTGGTCGACGGTCGCACCGCGAAATCCATGGGCGGAAAACACGTTCAGCGCGGCCTCGAGAATCGCGGCGCGGTTTTTCTGCTGAATCCGGGTTGGGGCGCGGTCTTTGGGCATGTTCACCTGATGTCTCTTTTTCGGCCAGTCGGGCGCTGAATATGTCGAAAATTCTGGCAGGACACTTCAATTTCTTGACTGAGGTCGAACCCGTGATAGCGTGAGTTTGACCAGATGGTCAAATCAAGACACCAAAAGCGAGCCAAATCGCAAGCAACAGGGAAGAACAAGATGGCAGCTCCAGCGCAGAATCTCAGGATCAATGGCGACAGGCTGTGGGACAGCCTGATGGAGATGGCCAAAATTGGCCCGGGCGTTGCGGGCGGCAATAATCGTCAAACATTGACGGACGAGGATGCCGAAGGACGCGCGTTGTTTCAGAGATGGTGTGAGGAGGCGGGCTGTACCATGGGTCTGGATCAGATGGGGAATATGTTTGCCCATCGCGAGGGGGCGGACCCCGAGGCCCTGCCGGTTTATGTGGGCTCGCATCTGGATACGCAGCCGACTGGTGGCAAATATGACGGCGTTCTGGGTGTGCTTGGCGGGTTGGAGATTATTCGCACGCTGAATGATCTGGGTATCAAAACCAAGCACCCTATCGTGGCTACCAACTGGACCAACGAAGAAGGAACGCGGTACGCGCCGGCAATGTTGTCTTCGGGCGTTTTTGCCGGGATGCACGCTCAGGACTGGGCTTACGCACGCGAAGACGCGGACGGGAAAAAATTTGGCGATGAACTGAACCGTATTGGATGGCGCGGTGACGAAGAGGTTGGCGCGCGCAAGATGCATGCGTTTTTCGAGCTGCATATCGAGCAAGGCCCAATTCTAGAGGCTGAAGGCAAGGATATTGGTGTCGTCACCCATGGTCAGGGATTGAGCTGGACCCAAATCACCGTGACTGGCAAGGATGCGCATACCGGGTCTACTCCGATGCCGATGCGTAAGAATGCCGGGCTGGCGATGGCGCGTATTCTTGAGAAAGTGGATGAGATTGCGTGGTCGCATGCACCCCATGCGGTGGGTGCTGCGGGGCATATTGATGTCTATCCGAACTCGCGCAACGTGATCCCGGGGAAGGTGGTGTTTACGGTCGATTTCCGCTCGCCCGAGTTGGAGGTGATCACCGATATGGAGAACCGGTTGCGGGTCGCGGCCGAGGGTATTGTCGATGAGATGGGTCTGCAGATCGAATTTGAGAAGGTCGGCGGCTTTGACCCGGTGAAATTCGATGAGGGCTGCGTGGCCGCCGTGCGCGATGCGGCCGAGCGGTTGGGGTATTCGCATACGGATATCATCTCGGGCGCAGGGCATGATGCCTGCTGGATCAACCGGGTGGCGCCGACGGCGATGGTCATGTGTCCCTGTGTGGATGGGTTGAGCCATAACGAGGCCGAAGAGATCAGCAAGGAATGGGCCGCGGCTGGGGCGGATGTTCTGTTCCATGCGGTTGTCGATACTGCGGAGATCGTGGAGTAGGGGGGCTCTGCCCCCGTCGCCCGAGGGCGACTCCCCCGGGATATTTTTGGCCAGATGAAGCAAGTGGCGCAGGCCGCATCAGGGAGTTTGAAATGAGTACAGTTATCAAGAACGGCACCGTTGTTACCGCTGATCTGACATATAAGGCGGATGTGAGGGTCGAGGGTGGGGTGATTACCGAGATCGGGCCCGATCTGCGTGGGGATAAGGAACTGGATGCGACGGGCTGTTATGTCATGCCGGGCGGGATTGATCCGCATACGCATCTGGAGATGCCATTCATGGGCACCTATTCGAGCGATGATTTCGAAAGCGGGACGCGCGCGGCGCTGGCGGGGGGGACGACGATGGTGGTCGATTTTGCTCTGCCCAATCCGGGCGAGGGGCTGCTGGATGCGTTGAAGCGTTGGGATAACAAGTCGACCCGGGCGAATTGCGATTATTCCTTCCACATGGCGGTGACCTGGTGGGGCGAGCAGGTGTTCGATGACATCAAGACCGTCATCGAGACGCGCGGGATCAACACGTTCAAGCATTTCATGGCCTATAAGGGCGCGCTGATGGTGAATGACGATGAGTTGTTTGCCTCGTTCAAGCGGCTGGCCGAGCTGGGCGGAATCGCGATGGTTCATGCCGAGAATGGCGATGTGGTGGCCGAGCTGAGCGCCAAGCTGCTGGCCGAGGGCAATACCGGCCCCGAGGCGCATGCCTATTCCCGCCCGCCACAGGTGGAGGGGGAGGCGACCAACCGGGCGATCATGATTGCGGATATGGCGGGCGTTCCGCTGTATGTGGTGCATACGTCCTGCGAAGAGGCGCATGAGGCCATTCGGCGGGCCAAGATGCAGGGTAAGCGGGTGTGGGGGGAACCTCTGATCCAGCACCTGACGCTGGATGAGAGCGAGTATTTCCATCAGGATTGGGACCATGCTGCGCGGCGGGTGATGAGCCCTCCGTTCCGGAACAAGCAGCATCAGGACAGTCTGTGGAATGGGCTGCATTCGGGGACGTTGAGCGTGGTTGCGACGGATCATTGTGCCTTTACCACCGACCAGAAGCGGTTCGGGGTGGGCGATTTTACCAAGATCCCCAATGGGACCGGAGGGTTGGAAGACCGGATGCCGATGTTGTGGACGCATGGGGTGAATACCGGGCGCCTGACGCCGAACGAGTTCGTGGCGGTGACGTCAACGAACATCGCCAAGATATTGAATTGCTATCCGAAAAAGGGTGCGGTTCTGGTTGGGGCCGATGCGGATCTGGTGGTTTGGGACCCCGAAAAGACCAAGGTCATCAGTGCGGATACGCAGCAGTCGTCAATCGACTACAACGTGTTCGAGGGCAAAGAGGTCAAAGGGCTGCCGCGCTTTACGCTCACGCGGGGACAGGTTGCCGTACATGATGGAGAAATCCGCACGCAGGAAGGCCATGGTGAGTTCGTAGCGCGCGAGGCCAATACCCATGTGAACAGGGCGCTGAGCACGTGGAAGGAACTGACGGCCCCGAGACCGGTTGAGCGGACGGGGATACCGGCGACGGGGGTTTAGGTGAGCGGAAAGACCTGGGAAATTGAACACCCACCCATCGCGCGTTATGCGGGATTTTCGGCGACGGCCATACTGCTAAGCATGCTGTTGATGTGCCTTGCTCCTTTCGCCCTTGGCAGCGGCGACTTTGATTCCGTTGTGGGTATCCCTTGGCTGGTTGCTTTCCTGTTGTTTTGGGGGAGCCCCTTATGGGTGCCCGTCATACTGATTTCCCTGTTTCCGGGATTTTTCCTTTATCGTTGGTTGGTTGGAAATCTACTTCCTACGCGAACTCTACCGTTGTTGACAGTTTCGATCGCCGCAATTGCTGTCAGCCTGCTGAGTTCATTGGGAATACCGGCAGGGCTATATATTGTTGGAATAGTGTCCAAAGGTTCGGAAGTGTTTAACTTAAGCAATTATTGGCCAGTCCTCTTTGGTATCCCTGCCTCTATTTTGTCGGCTTATCTGATCCTCTACAAGAGAGAGTCCTAATGGAGCAGGAACACCAAAATGCGGTCGTCGAAGCACGAAATCTCGATCTCACCTTCCAAACCAACGATGGCCCCATTCACGCCCTGAAGGATGTGAACCTGACCATCAACAAGGGTGATTTCGTCAGTTTCATTGGCCCCTCGGGCTGCGGCAAGACCACGTTTCTGCGCTGTATCGCGGCGCTTGAGCATCCGACCGGAGGGAGCCTGACCGTCAACGGCATGACCCCGGACGAGGCGCGACGCAAGCGGGCTTATGGGTATGTGTTTCAGGCGGCAGGGCTGTACCCGTGGCGGACCATTGCGAAGAACATCAAGCTGCCGCTTGAGATCATGGGCTATTCCGCCATGGAACAGGATGCGCGGGTGAAGAGCGTTCTGGAACTTGTTGATCTGGAAGGGTTTGGTGGCAAATTCCCATGGCAGCTTTCTGGCGGGATGCAGCAGCGGGCCAGCATTGCGCGGGCGCTGGCATTTGACGCCGACATCCTGCTTATGGACGAGCCGTTTGGCGCGCTGGACGAGATCGTGCGCGACCATCTGAACGAACAGCTTCTGGCGCTTTGGGCGCGCACGGAGAAGACCATTGGGTTCGTGACCCACTCGATCCCCGAAGCGGTGTATCTGAGTACCAAGATCGTCGTCATGAGCCCCCGGCCCGGGCGGATCACGGATGTGATCGACAGCCCTCTGCCGAAAGAGCGGCCTCTGGATATCAGGGACACGCCCGCGTTCATCGAGGTGGCGCATCGGGTGCGCGAAGGGCTGCGGGCCGGACATGGGGATGAGGTCTGATGGCGGAGGCGGAAATCAGACGCGCGGTTCCCGAGGATGTCGCGGCCTGCGCGCGGGTGGTCAGGACGTGGCTCGAAGAAACCGACTGGATGCCCGAAGACTTGCCGGAAGATAAGCTGGCCGATCTGATCCGCGAGGCGTTTCCACAGCGCGAAATGTGGGTCTCGGGCAATCCGGTGGATTGCTATATGTCCGTCGATCCCGCTGAGAATAAGGTCGGTGCGCTCTATTGCCTCCGCACGGGCGAGGGGATCGGCAAGCGGTTACTGGATCAGGCCAAGGAGGGGCGCGATTTTCTGTGGCTGACAACCCATGTGCCCAATCGGGATGCGCAGCGGTTTTACCGGCGTGAAGGGTTTGTCGAGAAGGGAACTGAACCTCCGACACCGCCGGATACGGTGCCGGTCATTCGGATGGAGTGGCGGGCATGAAGCAGTTTACCGCAGTCATGGTGGTGATCGCGGCGATTGTGGCCGTATGGTACATCGCCTGTATCCCGATGAATATCGACAGCGCGCTGAACGCGGCCGAGCGCGCGGGTGAGGAAGTGGACCCGCCAACCGCCAAGGAACGCGTTCTGGAATACGACATCGTTCTGGTCTGGGACAACAGCTTTGCCATCCCCGACACGTGGGAGCAGAACCGCCCGCGCCTGCCCACGCCGCATGATGTGGTGTTGGAGCTGTGGGATTCGACGGTCAACAAGAAGATCACGTCCAAACGGTCTCTGGTCTATCACGGCTGGGTCACGCTGAGCGCGACGATGCTGGGGTTTGCGATTGGCACCGGGCTGGGCATTCTGCTGGCGGTCGGGATTGTGCACAGCAAGGTTATGGACCTATCGGTGATGCCGTGGGCGATTGTCAGCCAGACCATTCCGATCATCGCTCTGGCGCCGATGATCATTGTGGTGCTGTATTCGATCGGGGTGCAGGGGCTTATTCCCAAGGCGATCATCTCGGCCTATCTGAGTTTCTTCCCTGTTGTCGTCGGCATGGTGAAGGGGCTGCGCAGCCCGGATGCCATGCAATTGGATCTGCTGCGCACCTATAGCGCCAGCCGGTCGCAGAGTTTCTGGAAGCTGCGGCTGCCGGCGTCGATGCCCTACCTGTTTACCTCACTCAAGATCGGGATCGCCGCGTCGCTGGTTGGGGCCATTGTAGGTGAACTGCCCACCGGCGCGGTTGCCGGTCTGGGCGCACGGTTGCTGGCGGGCAGTTACTATGGACAGACGGTGCAGATCTGGTCGGCGTTGTTCGGTGCGGCCATTCTGGCGGCTGCGTTGGTGGGGCTGCTGGGGCTGTTGGAGCGAACGGTCCTGAAACGGATGGGGATGACGCAATGATGCTGGTCCTGGGCGCGATCTTGCTGTGGGGGCTGGGCTGGTGGCTCAACAGTCGTCTTGCCAGCGGGCCGCAGGCCGACAGCCAGATGGTGCGGTTTCTGGCTCCGCTGATCTTTGGCCTGACCGTCGTCGCAATCTGGGAACTGCTGGTGCGCGGGCTCGACGTGCCTCTGGTCATTCTGCCAGCGCCCTCGGTCATCGCCGTGCGGTTTGGCGACAGCCTGCCGATCCTGTGGGCCGATTTCGTGCAGACCATCCTCAAGGGCGCGCTGAGCGGTTACATCATCGGCTGTACCGCCGCGTTCCTGACGGCCATAGCGGTCGACCGGTGGGAGTTCCTGCGCCTCGGGCTGCTGCCCGTGGGCAATTTCGTGGCGGCCTTGCCCATTGTCGGAACCGCCCCGGTTCTGGTGATGTGGTTCGGGTTCGACTGGCACTCAAAGGCGGCGGTCGTGGTGGTGATGGTGTTCTTTCCGATGCTGGTGAACACCGTGGCTGGGCTGCGCGAGGCGACTGCGATGCAGCGTGACCTGATGGAGACCTATGCCGCAACCTATTGGCAAAGCTTCCTGAAGCTGCGCCTTCCCGCCGCGATGCCCTTTGTGTTCAATGGCCTGAAGATTTCTACCACTCTGGCGCTGATCGGCGCTATCGTGGCCGAGTTCTTTGGCTCGCCCGTTGTCGGCATGGGCTTTCGGATTTCGACCAGCGTCGGGCAGCTTGCGCTGGATATGGTCTGGGCCGAGATCGTGGTGGCCGCGCTGGCCGGAACCCTGTTCTATGGGCTGGTCGCTATGATCGAGAAAACGGTGACTTTCTGGCACCCGTCGCAAAGAGGATAAGAATTCAACAGACCCCGAAAACGGGGCACCAACAGCAACTAGGAGACATGAAGATGAAGAAGCTACTCAGCGGGGCGGTCGCCGCCTTTAGCCTGGCCGCCACAGCGGCCTGGTCGGCGGATGAGGTGACATTGCAGCTGAAATGGGTCACGCAGGCCCAGTTCGCGGGCTATTACGTGGCCAAGGACAAGGGGTTCTACGAGGAAGAGGGGCTGGACGTCACCATCCTGCCCGGTGGTCCCGATATCGCGCCGACTCAGGTGATTGCGGGCGGCGGCGCGGACGTGACCGTGGAGTGGATGCCTGCGGCGCTGGCAGCGCGGGAAAAGGGCCTGCCGCTGGTCAACATCGCGCAGCCGTTCAAAAGCTCGGGCATGATGTTGACCTGCTGGACGGATGCGGGGATTGCCTCGCCCGATGATCTGAAAAACCGCACGCTGGGCGTCTGGTTCTTCGGCAACGAATTCCCCTTCATGAGCTGGATGAGCCAGCTTGGCATTAGCACGGATGGCAAAAGTGACAGCGGTGTAGAGGTTCTAAAGCAGGGCTTTAACGTTGATCCTTTGCTGCAGCGTCAGGCCGATTGCATCAGTACCATGACCTACAATGAATACTGGCAGGTCATCGATGCAGGTGTCACGCCCGAAGAACTGGTGACCTTTAAATACGAGGATCAGGGCGTCGCGACGCTTGAGGATGGTCTGTATGTGCTGGAAGAAAACCTGAGCGATACCGCCTTTGTCGACAAGATGGAGCGTTTCGTGCGCGCCTCGATGAAGGGCTGGAAATACGCCGAGGAGCACCCGGACGAAGCTGCTGACATCGTGCTGGAAAACGACGAGACCGGCGCGCAGACGGAAGAGCATCAAAAGCGGATGATGGGTGAGATCGCCAAGCTGACAGCCGGATCGAATGGCGCGCTGGACCCGGCGGATTTTGACCGCACAGTGGCGACGCTGCTGGCGGGCGGCTCTGATCCCGTGATCACCGCCCAGCCCGAGGGCGCGTGGACACATCAGATCACGGATGCGGCGCTGAACTAGGCGCGACGCTTCTAGATGGCTGAAGCGCGGTCCCCCTGGGGGGCCGCGTTTTTCGTTATGGATGTCGGATTTGTGTCTGTACTTGCGCGGTCGATGGGCTAGTATTTCATTGTAATATAACGCATTTCGCGACGAAATACTGACTAATCGGAATAAAATGCAGGGATTTGCATCAGAATTCAGTCACGCGTTGACTCTGATCCTGAACGGCGATGCCGAGCTTTGGGCGATCGTGCTGCTGTCGCTGCGGGTATCGGTCTTTGCGGTCCTGATTTCTGCGGTGATCGGGATGCCGGTCGGGGCTGCGCTGGCGGTTGCGCGGTTTCCGGGGCGGCGGGTTTTGATCATTCTGATGAATGCGCTGATGGGCTTCCCGCCGGTCGTCGTTGGCCTGCTTGTCTATCTGATGCTGTCACGCTCGGGGCCTCTGGGCGTATTGGAACTGCTTTACACCCCCACGGCGATGATAATTGCGCAAGTCGTTCTGGTGACGCCCATCGTGGCGGCCCTGACCCGGCAGGTGGTCGAGATGCTGGCCGAAGAATACTCGGAACAGCTGCGATCCTTGGGCGTCTCCCGTCTGGCCTCGGTTCCGGTGCTGCTGTGGGATGCGCGGCTGGCGCTGGTGACGGCGCTGCTGGCCGGGTTTGGACGCGCCATCGCCGAGGTCGGTGCGGTGATCATTGTCGGGGGCAACATCAATCATGTGACACGGGTGATGACCACGACCATTGCGCTTGAAACCTCGAAGGGCAATCTGGCGTTGGCGTTGGCACTGGGCGCGATCCTGATCGGGATTGCTGTTGCGGTGAACGCAATGGTCAGCGCCCTGACCCTGCGGGCCGAGCAGGAGGGACTGCGCCATGCGTGATGTGGTGGCCGGGATGCCGGGCGTGATCGAGGTGCGTGATCTGCATATCAACCGCAACGGCAAAGCGCTGCTCGAGGTGCCGCGCCTGATCCTCGACGGCCCGGGGCCGACGCTGATATTGGGGCCGAACGGTGCGGGCAAAAGCCTGTTGCTGCGGTGTCTGCACGGGTTGATCTCGCCGGATCGCGGACGGGTGTGTCAGGACGGGCAACCGCTGAACGCCGGTCACAAGGCGCGGCAGGCCATGGTATTCCAAAGCCCGGTGCTGCTGCGGCGCTCGGTGTCGGCCAATCTGGATTTTGTGCTGAAACGGCAGGCTGTCCCCCGCGGGCTTCGCAAGCATCGTATCGCAGAGTTGCTGGCCGAAGGTGGGCTGGAAGGCAAGGCGCGCCAGTCGGCCCGCTCGCTATCTGGCGGCGAGGCGCAGCGCCTGGCCATCCTTCGCGCGCTGGCACTTGAGCCCGAGACGCTGTTCCTGGACGAACCTACCAGTGCGCTGGATCCCGGTGCGACGCAGGTGATTGAACGGATGGTGCTGCGCGCCTCGGCCCGCGGGGTGCGTATTGTCATGGTGACGCATGACATCGGGCAGGCGCGGCGGCTGGCCGAGGATATCGTCATGATGCAGGCCGGTCACGTGGTGGAACATGGCGCGGCGCGGCAGGTGCTGGACGCGCCGCAAAGCGATGCCGCGCGCCGGTATCTGGCGGGCGGTTTGGTGACGTAATTTCGAATGACGGAGAAATTCAATGATCGGGTATTTCGCTCGGGCCCTGACGGTCGTGGTCGGGTTGGCCGCGGGGGCCTCGGCCGAAGAGGCCTTTATCGTCGTGCAATCCACCACGTCGACGCAAAATTCGGGCCTGCTGGATTACATCCTGCCCGGGTTTGAGGCGGAAACTGGCATTGACGTGCGCGTAGTGGCGGTCGGCACCGGGCAGGCCATCCGCAACGCAACCAACGGCGACGGAGACGTTCTGCTGGTTCATTCCAAACCCGCCGAGGAGGCCTTTGTGGCCGACGGTTGGGGCGTCGAGCGGCTGGATGTTATGTATAACGACTTTGTGCTGATCGGGCCGACATCTGATCCGGCGGGGGTGGCGGGGGGCGAGGATATCGTTGCCGCCCTAGCCGCCGTGGCGGGGTCCGGAGCTCCGTTTACCTCGCGCGGGGACGATAGCGGTACCCACAAGGCCGAGATGCGCCATTGGGCTGATGCGGGCATTGATCCGACCGGAGCATCGGGAACATGGTATCGCGAGACAGGCTCGGGCATGGGCGCGACGCTGAACGTGGCCAGCGGCATGGGCGCCTATGTGCTGACCGACCGGGCGACGTGGCTGTCCTTTGGTAACCGGGGTGATCTGACGGTGCTGGTCGAGGGTGACCCGCGTCTGTTCAACCAATACGGGGTGATCCTCGTGAACCCCGAAAAACACCCGGGCGTACGGGCGGCGGCGGGACAGCGGTTCATTGATTGGCTGACCGGGCCACACGGGCAGGCAGCGATCGGGTCCTATATGGTGGACGGGCAGCAGTTGTTTTTTCCCAATGCGCGGTGAATTGGCCTGCGGCCAATGCCTTCGGCGAGAGTATTTGGGAAAAGATGAAGTGCGTCAGCCGCTTGCGCCGTTGTGGTGGATACGGCCCAGATGTGTCAGATCGTAGCTGCCGAATTCGGCAGCGCGGGTTGTGAAGCGATCGCTGTGCAGGAAGTTTAGGAGTTTTTGTAGCGGAGCGTCGAAATAGGCACGTCGCCAGATGGCGAGGTCCAGACGTTCGGAGTGGGTTGGGGCGAAGCCCAGATCATAGAGACCGGCCAGCGCGCCCAGTCCGAAACCGGCCTCGGCCTTCGAGTCGTGCAGGGCGATGGCCAGTTCTTCCTCGGTGCGGGCACAAGTGGGCAGGGTGTCGAGATCGGCGCGTGTCAGCCCGCAGGCTTTGAGTTGGGCGTCGAACAGATGCTGGCTGGCGGCGCTATCTTGGCGCAGGATGACACGGCGGCCTTTCAGGTCCTTAAAGCCGGAGATGTTCGAGACGCCCGGAGCCAGCAGTAGCCCGCGCTGCCGGTGGGCGATTTCCAGCAGGATCACCGGGGCTTCGCCGACGCTGTCGCGTAGGCTCTGGGCGTTAAAGCCGTCTTCTTCGTGGATATGCAAGGCGGCAGCTTGAGCACTTCGGTCGTGCAGGCGCTGCAGCCCGTCAAAGGAGCCGTCGTAATAGGTGGCGAGGCCCGAACCACTTTCTCGTAACGCCCAGTCCAGCAGCGGGTCATGGCTGCCCGCGACAATCGGGGGCAGAGGCGGCTCGGCCACCTGCGGGCCCGAACGGGAGGCGTTTAGCCAGGCGATGATCTCGGCCCGGGGGAACAGCAGTTTGCCCATAGCGCGGACGCAGGGGATTTCGCCCGAGGACGCCAGGTCATAGGCCTTGCGCTCGCCGATGCGCAGCAAATCGGCCAGTTCGCGCGTCGTCAGATAATCCTGCATTCAGTCGAGTCGCACAGCCGGGCTTGTGCCCGCATCCGCCGCGCTGAACCCGATCTGGTCCAGCGTGTAGGGCGCTGCGGCGGTGATGACGGCCATCGCGGCGACGGCGGCTAGAAAGGCTTTCATAGTCTCCTCCGGCTCAGTTTTCCGGCACCGTGGCGCGGCGCAGAAAGGCGATCAGGTCGGCCCGGTCCTGCGGGCCCGTGATGCGTTGCATCGGCATCTTTGACCCCGGAATGTAGTGGTCCGGCCCCAGATCGAAAAGAGCGTTTATCGTCTTATCATCCCAAATAATATCAGAGTCTTGCAGGATGTCCGAGTACAAATATCCCGGTAGCGTTCCCGCCTGCCGCCCGAATATGCCGTGCAGCGTGGGGCCAGCCCGTCTTTGGCTGTCGGGTGTCAGACTGTGGCAGATCGAACATTTACGATTGAATTGGCGCTCGCCATTGCTCATCTCGTCGGGATCACGCAGGAAGGTGGGTTCTTCGCTGCCCAATTGTTCGTGATCCCCAAGCGCGGCAACGGGCCAGCTATACATCGCCTCGTCGATGCCGCCCGCATGGATGTTTGCACCATCCGCCGAGAAGGCCAGTGCCCAGACCGGCCCCCGCAGCGTGGCGCGGAAGTCGTGCGCGATGCGCCAGTCGACCGTGTCGATGAGCATGATGTAGCCTTCGCCATCCCCCACCGCCAGCAACCGCCGGTCGGGGCTGAGCGCAAGGGCAAGGATCGGGCGGCGGTCAAGGGTGAAATCTCGTTCCTCGCCCGTGGTCAGGTCATGAATGCGGGTGACGCCATCGACGGCACCATAGGCAATCCAGTTGTCGGCGGCATTCAGAGCGAGCTCGTTAATGCCGAAGCCATGCTCAATCAGACGCTGCGTTTCCTGACCTGTTGGCACGTCCCAGCGGCGCAAGGTACCGTTCATCCCGGCGGAATAGAGCGTCTGGCCGTCAGGAGAGAACACCACCGCGTTAACGCCAGCACCCGTGGGTCCCAGCATGCGTGGGGCCGAGCCATCGACGGGCCACAGGCCGATCGTCCCGTCCCAACTGGCGGTCGCGACATGGGTTTTCGAGGCCGCAATGCCGACGATCTTGCCCTTGTGCTGACCGACGATCTGACCGCCCGGCCAGCGCCGGAGGGTAAAGTCATCGCCTGCCGAATAGATCGCCGTGCCGTTGAAAGCAACGCTGTTGACCGCGGCGTCATGCCCTTCAAGCCATGTGGGCGCGCGCCCTGACCAGAGGCCCACCGAATTGTCGAAACTGGCCGTCGCAATCCGCCCGTCGGGCGCAGTTGCGATGCCCATGATGGGGCCTCCGTGGCCTTTGAGGGTAAAGAACTCGGCTGCGGCGGGCAGGGGCAGCAGCGCCAGAACCAGGGCTAGTGTGCGCATCTATTCCGCCGGAGAGGCCACGGCTTTGTCGGCCTCTTTTTCCTGCACCTCCTGCAGCCACAGCGAGTGATGTTCGCGTGCCCATTGTTCCTCGACCTCGCCGGAACCCATCGCCTCGAACGCGCCCTCCATTCCGACGGACCCGAGGTAGATATGGGCGATGATGATGGCAAGGAAGACATAGGCGATCATCACGTGCCAGACCTGAGCATATTGCATCTCCTCCTGCGGCGACATCTGGACGGGCAGGTTCAGGCCCATCATCTGCGGCAGGCCGGTTGCATTCGCGACCGAGAAGGTTTTGGCAAACAGCGGCAGTTCGAAGGGGAACAGCAGCGACAGGCCGGACAGGCTGATCGAGACGCCGAGGACGATGCAGGACCAGAAGATGATCTTTTGCCCCGCGTTGAACTTTTTGGCGGGCGGGTGGCTGTTTTTGGTGAACAGGCCGCCGCCAGCGGCCAGCCAGCGCAGGTCGGTCCGGTTGGGGATGTTGTGGGAGATCCACTTCACGGTGATGATGACCAGCCCAAGCATGAACGCCCAGGCCATGTTGTTGTGCAGCCACTTACAGCCCTGCGCGATGGTGGCAAAGCCGTCTTTCCCGACGACCGGGATCAGAAAATCGCGTCCGTAAAGCGTCAGCAGGCCTGTGAAGCCCAGCACAAGGAACGAGCCGCCGAATAGCCAGTGGCCAAAGCGTTCGACGCCCGAGAAACGGGTGACCGTGCGGCCCGTTTTTTCTCCGTCAATTCTGATCTTGCCGCGCAGCAGGCCGAACAGGATCAGGATCACGAACATGCCGCCCAGAATATAGGTGCCATATTCGCGCAGCGGACCGGTGCGGAAATTCAGCCACCACATGCCGCCGTCCTGGATCAGAACGCCGTCTGCGGGTCCCCGCGACGATACCGTGACATCGGCAGACCCGTAGCGCAGCGCGCGGTATACTTCGCTGTCCGAGGCCACGCCGCGCGTACCCAATTGCCCCAGCAGGCCCTCGACATTGCCCGCGCCGGTGTTTTCCGAACGAAAACTGTTGTCGACCTTTTCGCCGCGTTGGCGGGCGAGGATATCCTCGAGCGTCGTGGCACCGCCGGTTGATGCGCGGTCCGGAGCGTCCTGCGCCAATGCAGGGACGGTCAGAACGAACAAACAAAAGAGAAGTCGCAGAAACGCCATGTCACCCTCGTCGACGGTTGCGGCCGAGATTTTTCGTCGAAAAATCTTTTGCTGCACCGGCGCACATTGCGCGCGCCGGTGCGTTTTGCGGACGGATCAGCCGTCTTTCTGGTCGTAGGCTGTGCCCCAACCCCAGGCGCCCGAGCCAAATCCGCGCGCCACGACGCGTTCGCGGTAGACGGCCGACACTACGTCGCCGTCACCGGCAAGCAGGGCCTTGGTGGAACACATCTCGGCGCAGATGGGCAGTTTGCCCTCGGCGATCCGGTTGCGACCGTATTTGGCGAACTCTGCGGTCGAGTGCGTTTCTTCGGGGCCGCCAGCACAGAAGGTACATTTGTCCATCTTGCCGCGCGATCCGAAGTTGCCCGCCTGAGGATATTGCGGCGCGCCGAAGGGGCACGCGTAGAAGCAATAGCCGCAACCAATGCACAGGTCCTTGGAGTGCAGGACAACCCCTTCTTCGTTCTGATAGAAGCAGTCGACCGGGCACACCGCCATGCAAGGCGCATCCGAGCAATGCATGCAGGCCACCGAGATCGAACGTTCGCCCGGGTTGCCGTCATTGATCGTTACCACCCTGCGGCGGTTGATGCCCCATGGCACCTCGTGCTCGTTCTTACACGCGGTGACACAGGCGTTGCACTCGATGCAGCGTTCAGCGTCGCAGAGAAACTTTGCTCTAGCCATTGTCGTCCTCCTTACGCTGACCAGATTTTGCAGAGCGTCACCTTGGACTCCTGCATCTGTGTCACTGAATCGTAGCCATAGGTCTGGGCGGTGTTGGAACTTTCACCCAGCACATAGGGATCTGCACCAGCTGGATATTTCGACCTGAGGTCGTCGCCCTGGAAATGGCCACCGAAGTGGAAGGGCATGAAGGCCACGCCGGCACCGACCCTGTTGGTCAGCATCGCCATCACCTTGACCTTTCCACCTTCCGGACCTTCGACCCAGACCTGTTGCCCGTCACGGATACCAAGGTTGTTGGCATCGCGCGGGTTGATCTCGACGAACATATCCTGCTGCAGCTCGGCCAACCACGGGTTCGACCGGGTTTCCTCGCCGCCGCCTTCATATTCGACCAGACGACCTGACGTGAGGATTATCGGGTAATCCTTTGAAAAGTCGTTCTTTTGGATCGAAGCATAAAGGGTAGGCAGGCGATAGGCCTGACGGTCCTCGTAGGTCGGATAGTCTGCCACCAGATCGCGACGCGGCGTATAAAGCGGCTCGCGATGTAGCGGGATCGGATCCGGGAAGGTCCAGACGACGGCGCGGGCTTTGGCGTTCCCGAAGGGCGCACAGCCATGAGCGATCGCGACCCTCTGGATGCCGCCCGACAGGTCGGTCTTCCAGTTGGTTTCGGGACCCGCAACAGCGTCGATCGCTGCGCGTTCCTCAGCCGTCAGGTCACTATCCCAGCCGAGATCCATCAGCATCTGCATCGTAAATTCGGGATACCCGTCCTGAATCTCCGATCCAACGCTATAGACCCCTTCAGCCAGCAGGTTGTCACCATCCCGTTCCACGCCGAAACGGGCGCGGAAGGTCAGGCCGCCTTCGGCCACCGGTTTGGACATATCATACAGGTTCGGTGTCCCCGTATGACCCATCTCTGCCGTACCCCAGCAGGGCCAAGGCAGACCGTAATATTCGCCGTCGTTGGGTCCACCAATGGCTTGCAGCGTTGTTCTGTCGAACGTGTGCTGGTTGGCCATGTGGCTTTTCAAACGCTCTGGCGACTGGCCGGTATAGCCGATGGTCCAGAGGCCCGAGTTGAACTCACGCGTGATGCTTTCAACATTCGGGGTTTCCGGGTCGTCCATCTCGATATTGCGGAAGAACCGATCTGCCCAGCCAAACTTGTTGGCGAACTTGGCCATGATGACCTCGTCCGGCAGACTTTCGAACAGCGGATCAACCACCTTGTCGCGCCACTGTAGCGACCGGTTCGAGGCCGTGACCGAGCCACGGGTTTCGAACTGCGTACAGGCGGGCAGCAGGTAGACACCATCGGTGCGGTCATGCAGAACGGCGGAAACGGTGGGATACGGGTCTATCACGACCAGCATGTCCAGCTTTTCCATCGCCGTCTTCATTTCCGTCATCCGGGTCTGCGAGTTGGGCGCGTGGCCCCACAGAACCATGGCACGGACGTTGTTGTCCTGATCCATGTTGGCCGGATCTTCCAGAACACCGTCGATCCAGCGGGAAACCGGGATGCCGCGCTCATTCTGCAGCGGTTTATCCTTGCCTTCCTTGTCTTTGATCGTGGCGAACTGACCAGCCAGCCATTCAGGTTCTTCACCCCAGACACGGGCCCAGTGACCCCACGCACCCTTCGACAGGCCATAATAGCCGGGCAGGGTGTGAGACAGAACACCAAGGTCCGTCGCGCCCTGCACGTTGTCGTGGCCGCGGAAGATGTTGGTGCCGCCACCCGAGGTGCCCATGTTGCCCAGCGCAAGCTGAAGCACGCAGTAGGCGCGGGTGTTGTTGTTGCCGTTGGTGTGCTGCGTACCACCCATGCACCATACGACGGTGCCGGGACGGTTGTTCACCATGGTCCGGGCGACGCGACGCAGCTGCGAGCCGGGCGTGCCGGTGACTCGCTCAACCTCTTCGGGGTTCCACTTGCGCACTTCTTCCTGAATCTGGTCCATGCCCCAGACACGGGTGCGGATGAACTCTTTGTCCTCCCAGCCGTTGTCGAAGATGTGCCACAGGATACCCCAGACCAGTGCAACGTCGGTGCCGGGGCGGAAACGGACATATTCATCCGCATGTGCCGCGGTGCGCGTAAAGCGTGGGTCGCAGACGATCAGGGGGGCGTTATTCTGCTCTTTCGCACGCAGGATATGCAGCAACGAGACGGGGTGCGCCTCGGCCGGGTTACCACCGATGATAAAGATGGCCCGGCTGTTGTGCATGTCGTTATACGAGTTGGTCATGGCGCCGTAGCCCCATGTGTTCGCAACGCCCGCAACAGTGGTAGAGTGGCAGATACGGGCCTGATGGTCCACGTTGTTCGTACCCCAGTAGGCGGCGAACTTGCGGAACAGATAGGCCTGTTCGTTGTTATGTTTCGCAGACCCCAGCCAGTACACACTGTCCGGCCCGGATTCTTCGCGGATGTTCATCATGCCGTCGCCGATCTCGTCGATCGCCTGTTCCCAGCTGATGCGCTTCCACTCTCCGCCTTCCTTTTTCATCGGGTATTTCAGGCGGCGCTCGCCATGGGCGTGTTCGCGGACCGAGGCCCCCTTGGCGCAGTGCGCACCCAGGTTGAACGGGCTGTCCCAGCCGGGTTCCTGCCCGACCCAGACACCGTTCTGCACTTCGGCAACGACGGTACAGCCGACCGAGCAGTGGGTGCATACGGATTTGATGTTTTCGACGGCCTGATTGGCCGCTGTCTGGGCGCTGGCTGGCGTCACGGTTCCACCCGTGGCGCTGATCGCGGCAAGGCCGCCGATCGTCAGGCCCGAGCCACGCAGGAATGCGCGGCGATCGACGGTTTTCTCGCCGATCTGGGACAGGATACTTGTCCGCTGGGGGCGTCTCGCAACCCCGTTGGTCTTTTTCCTAAGCATTACTTTCCTCCCTTGCGCGCCGTGTCAGCCACGGCTGGCTTGGTACTTCGCAAACCGACGTCAGGGCCAATCGCAACCGTCAGTCGGGTGGTGAAGGCGTCCGGTTAGAACCGGGTGCTTTCGATGTATGCGCGCGTGTGCGCGGTGTCCTGCATCCGGGTTTCATCCGTCGGCAGCTCGGCTGCTTCGGCTTTCCCGGACAGGCTGGCGGCGGCTACGGCAGCGGGTGCTGCGGTTCCGGCCAGTTTCAGGAAGTCACGGCGGGTTGCGCCTTCTTCCTTGGTCTTGCTCATGGGCTCCTCCTGTCCCAATTGCGGTTTGATGCCCAAGGGGCATCGGCGAGTGGCGGGTTACGCCGTCATTCGGAACGCCTCGCGCTCGATCTCCATGAATACCCGACCGGCCGTGCCGACCGACGCATAGAGAACCGAGTTCTCGGCGGCTTCCAAATCTGAATAGAAATGTGCAGCCCAAGGGCCGATATGCTTGTTCCAGAACGCTTTCTGGTCTTCCAATGGGGCAGGCGGGCCGAACCGACCGACGATCATACCTGCCATTATCTCCATCAGTGAAGCGATGTTGTCTTCGGGCTCATAGACGTTTTGCGCACGAGTGATCCCGCGCACGGCCATGTCATTGCGCAATTGCGCCAGAGGTTTTTCGTTCAGGAACCCTGTCAGGTAGAAACTGGCATAGGGCAGCAGTTCGCCACGGCCCAAGCCGATGAACAACGCGTTGAACTCGCGTTCGGCAGCGGCGGGTTTGGTGACCTTTGCCACCCGCGACATCGCCTGAATGGCTTGACCCAAATCGCTGTCATCACCGCTCAGGCCGGCCATTTGGTCCAGTAGCAGCTGATCAGGTGGACCGGCCAGCAGCAACCCCAGAAAATTGTAGAAATCTGCGCGCAACCGATCCTCGGCCGAGATATCCATGTTTTGCGCTTCGCTTGCGGTCATAAGGTTATCCTTCGAATTCAAATTTCATGCGGCGCGGGGCAGGGGGAAGCTCTGTAAGCTCTTCCGCCTCGTCCAATTCGGCGATCGGCTCAGGTGCGGCGGCCAATTCTTCAATTGGTTCTACTGTAATCGGTTGAGCCTCTGGCACGTCCTCGGTTTGCTGAGCCTCGGTCTCGACCTCGTCCTGCTCTGCTTCCGCGGCCAGTGCTTCGACATGGGCCAGCATGCCTTTGCCCACCTGATACGCGGTTTGCAGGTTTTCGATCACGCAGGCGGCGTCGGTGTAATCCTCGCCATAGTCGACTAGACCATCGACATTCGCCAGCACGGGGTTCAATCGCCACAAGCGGCGCAAGGCTCGGCGGCGCAAGCGGTCGGGTACCGCCTTGGCCATGAAGCCCGAGACGTCATCTCCGGCCTGCAACTGATCAGGGTCCGGCAGGTTGAATTCGGCCAGTATTTCGGCGTCGCTCTTTTCTTCCAGTTCTGCCTGTTGTGTCGCAACGATCTGTTCCTCGGCGGCCAGCGCCTCGGCCTCAGCTTCGGCCTGCACGGCAGCCTTGCGGCGTGACCAGAAATCGCGCGTCTGGCTCATTGCAGCACCCTGCGTGGCGCGCGATAGACGTCTGAATCCTGACGGATGCGCGCATCGCCTTTGCCATCTTCCACCAGATCGACGCGTTTCTTGTCGCGGCGGCGTTTCACGAACGCCTCATCTCGGTGATGCTGCAACGTGAAATCCCGCAACCAGGCAACCAGCCCTTCGGTCATCGGAATTTTCTCGACAATCTCTTCACCGGTATCCGCATAATCCTGCCCCTCGAACGGAGAGGCCGTGATCAGCACGGCGTTCAGCGGCGTATCGCCCTGCAACTCATTTCGAAGCACCAGATAGACCGAGGGCTGCCCGTCCGAGAGGTTGACCATGTAGGCCTCGGTTTCATCGGCCCATAAGGTTAGGGGCAGGGTCGCGGCGTGGTACTCCACAGCTTCGCCTTCGCGGCGCAGTTCCTGCCAATCGGCGGGGCCTGCGCCGGGCAACAAGCCGACTGCGCGCCAACTCCATCGGGCCCAGCGTGTGACCCCGGGTGTTTTGCGCACAACGACGCCAACCGGCATTTCGATCTGGTTTGCGGCCTTGGCCACGTGGTCCTCCCTGGAAGGCTCTCCCCTGCCTTCGCTTGAATGTACTATGGTACATAAAGTGACGCTGTGCCAAGTCTAGTTTGGCCTCGTTCAGTCGTATTCACTAACTCTTTATTCGCAAACGCGGCACATCGCGTCGAGTGATGGTGAAAAATAGTGCATATTTTCGGATTTTCGCCTAGCCATCGCATTGCCTCGGCCCGGATTAGGTCTAAGGTGCTGACGTGCAGCTAGCAGCGCCAGGGAGGGGACATGGCCAGCAAACTCGTTTTGTGTGATTGCGAAGGAACGCAAACGCTGAATGCAGAAGGCATCGCTGCAGGTTGCGAGGTGGCATGTTCCAAGGTGCACACAGCGCTTTGCACTCAACAGCTGCAGGCTGCGGCTGATCTTCTGCAAGGTGGTGATCAGGTAGTGATCGCCTGCGGGCAGGAAAGCGCCGTGTTCAGCGAACTGGCCGAGGAGTTGGGCGTTGAAGAACCCGGCTTTGTCGATCTGCGCGACCGGGCCGGGTGGTCCGAGCAGGGCGCGGACGCAACGCCCAAAATGGCAGCGCTGGCCGCCGAAGCGCTGTTGCCCGGCGCGGCCCCCGCCAGCGTCGATGTGATTAGCGAAGGCACCTGTTGCATCATCGGCCCCGGTGCGGTTGCCTATCCACTGGCCGAAGATCTGTCCGGCACTTTGGCGGTGACGGTTTTGGTGACGGACGATGCCGATCCCCTAAGCCGTGCTTTTGATGTGGCTAAAGCGCGGGTGCGCAACCTGACTGGGGCGCTGGGCGGCTTCACATGGCATCTGGATCAGGTGCAGCAGCTCGAGCCCGGCGGGCGCGGTGGTTTCCGCTGGAGCGCCCCGCGAGACGGGGCAACCTCGCGCTGTGATATCGTCGTTGATGTGACCGGAGGAACGCCTCTGGTCGCGGCCCCCGACAAGCGCGAGGGATATCTGCGCGCCGATCCCCGCGACGCGGTCGCAGTCGCGCGCCTTGCCTTTGATGCGGCGCAACTGGTCGGGACGTTTGAGAAGCCGCTTTATGTGCGGCTGGATGAAACACTGTGCGCCCATGCGCGGGCCGAGCAGATGGGGTGTTCGAATTGTCTGGATATCTGTCCGACGGGCGCGATCACCCCTGCGGGCGATCACGTAGCCATAGATCCGATGATCTGCGCCGGGTGTGGTGAATGTTCTGCCCTGTGCCCCTCGACTGCGATCACCTACGAAGACCCGCCGGTTTCGGCGCTGCTGTCGCGGATGCATATTCTGGCCCGCACGTTCCGGCGCGCAGGTGGCACCGCGCCGCGCCTGTTGATACACGATGCGCATGGCGCGCAGATGATCCGGATGGCGGCGCGGTTTGGCCGGGGCTTGCCTGCAGATGTCATTCCGTTGGAGCTGAACGTGGTCTCGGGCTTTGGGCATGCCGAAATGCTGGCCGGGCTGGCCCATGGCTTCGCGCGGGTTGATGTCTTGATGGGGCCAAAGACCGAGCGCGATGCGCTGGATCGGGAACTGCTATTGGCGCAGGCCATTGCAGGGCAGGGTGCCCTCGGCCTGATCGATGAGGCCGACCCGGATGCTTTGGCCGATCTGCTATATGCACAAGAGGTGCCGCCGCCTTTGACCGATCCAGTGCTGCCGCTTGGCAACCGTCGCCAAATCGCCAGACTTGCCGCACAGGCTTTGAATCCTGGGGCTGAAGCACCACTGTCCTTGCCCGAAGGCGCGCCCTATGGCGCAGTCGCGGTGAACACTGATACCTGTACGTTGTGCCTCAGCTGCGTGTCGCTGTGCCCCTCGGGCGCGCTGATCGACAACCCGGACAAGCCGCAGCTGAACTTCCAGCAGGACGCCTGTCTGCAATGTGGTATCTGCCGCACGATTTGCCCCGAGCAGGCGATCACGCTGGTGCCTCAGCTCGATCTGAGTGACAATACCCTATCGCAACAGGTGCTGAACGAGGAAGAACCGTTCGAATGTGTCGAATGCGGCGCGGCCTTTGGTGTGAAATCAACTGTTGAGCGGATTATGGACAAGCTGTCGGGCACGCACCCGATGTTTGCCACCTCGGATCAGGCACGGATGATCCAGATGTGCGACAATTGCCGGGTGAACGCCCAGTTCCACAGCACTGACAACCCGTTCCAGTCGGCCCCCAGACCAAAGGTTGTCACCACTGACGACTATTTCTCAAAGCGCAAGGATCACTGAAGTTGCAGCGGAGCGCCCAGATCGGCGGCGCGCAGGGCGGCGACGAAGGCCAGTATCGCCTCAAGGTCATCAAGGCTCATCTCGACCGGATGAATGGGCGAGGGGCGCTCTGGCGGGAAGGGCTCGGTCACGCCTTCGATCTGCGTGAAGGCAGGGTGCGGGTTCAGTGCAAAGAAGGCCTGAAATCGCTCGGACCAGTCTGGCATTGCGCGCAGCACCGCGAAAGAGGGCGTGGAACCCAGACCGTTCATACGGTTCTGCGGACCGATCACATGGCAGCGGCCACAATGGGTCATGGACAGATCCTCGCCCAACAGTGCGTTGCCGTCGATTTCGACGTCCTCAGTGATAACAGTGATCTCGAAACTTGCAGTGAACGGAGCGCCTTCGGAGGGCGCAAAGCCCTCGACCGTGCGCTTGCCGATATCGGATTGCAGCCAGTCGCGGAACCGCTCCTGTTTGGCGCTGTCATCGATGCGCAGGTGATAGATCACCCCATCACGGGCAAAGACCGGATCGCCGGGTGCGGAAGGCGCCAGTGACATGACGCCGCTTTCATCCGCAACAACGCGTATCCCGGTCTTGAGAGAGAAGCGCGGAAGAATATGTTGCAAAAGGCCCGAGTCTGTCACCTCATCCGGGGCGGCAAGGCCCAACGCCTCTTGCGACCGAGAGGGGCTGGTGGTGAGCGTCAGGCTAAGGCACAACAGGACAAAGCGCATGGCCAAACCTAACGGCGGCAAACCGGATGCGTCAAATAAACTGAATGAGACGGAGAGACATGCAATGAAAATCAGCCACATGGTTGGGCAGGTAAACGGGGTAAAGGCATGAGCATCCGTGACGCGGTTCTGGCGAACCTGAAAAAGATCACCGACCCGGTTTCGGGGCAGGATATCGTCAGCGCGGGTATTGTGCGTGCACTGAATGTTGAAGGTGACACCGTGCGGTTCGTGCTGGAGATCGATCCCAAACACGCCGAAAAGATGGAACCCGTCCGCGCCGCCGCCGAGCAGGCGGCGCAGATGGTGGATGGGGTTGCCAATGTCTCGGCGATGATGACGGCGCATTCGGACAAGGCCCCGCCGGATCTGAAGCCGAAGCCCAAACCTTCGCAAACCGGCCCGCAGGCAGTGCCCGGCGTGGACCGGATCATCGCTGTGGCGTCCGGTAAGGGCGGTGTCGGCAAATCGACCGTCTCGGCCAACCTGGCCTGCGCCTTGGCAGCCGAAGGGCGGCGCGTGGGTCTGCTGGACGCGGATGTCTATGGGCCGTCGCAGCCGCGGATGCTGGGCGTGTCGGGCCGTCCGGCCAGCCCGGATGGCAAGACGATCCTGCCGCTGCGCAATCATGGCGTCACGATGATGTCTATGGGCCTGATGACCAACGAAGGACAAGCGGTTGTCTGGCGTGGTCCGATGTTGATGGGCGCGTTGCAGCAGATGATGAGTCAGGTGCAATGGGGCGCGCTGGACGTGCTGATCGTCGACCTGCCGCCGGGCACCGGTGACGTGCAGTTGACGCTGAGCCAGAAGTTTCAGGTGGATGGTGCGATCGTGGTCTCGACACCGCAGGACGTGGCTTTGATCGATGCCCGAAAAGGGATCGATATGTTCAACCAGCTCAAGACGCCCATCGTTGGGATGATCGAGAATATGTCGACGCATATCTGTTCCAACTGTGGCCACGAAGAGCACGTCTTCGGCCATGGCGGCGTGGCGTCCGAGGCTGAATCGCTGGGTGTGCCGCTGTTGGGGGAAATCCCACTGCATCTGGATATCCGCGTGGCCGCCGACGGAGGGGCGCCGATCGTGGTCAGCAAACCCGACACACCGCAGGCCGAGGCTTTCCGCAAGATCGCCCGCGACCTGATTGCTAAAGGCAGCGCATGACCCAGCCGGTCTTTCCCCCGCTACTCGACGGGCACCCCGCAAAGGCCGGACAGGACCCGTTCGAGCAGGCGCAAGCCATGGCGGCGCTGGGTTGCGATGGGGGGACGGTGGTCCACAACATTCAGGCAGATCGCCTACGCGTGGCCATCGTTTTTGCGCCCGAGGTTCCGCTGCAGGACGCGATGGCGATGCTGCCGCTGTGCGCGGTCGGGTTTCAGAATGCGCTGGGCGCGCTGGCCCCGCCCGAGGTTGCGGTGCATCTGGGCTGGAATGGGCTGATCTGTGTGAACGGGGCTAAATGTGGGATGCTGAAGGTTGCCGCCTCTTCGACCCGGGCGGATGAAGTGCCCGATTGGCTGATCGTCGGCTGGGAACTGGCGCTGCTGCAGACCAGCGACGCGCCGGGGGAAAACCCGGATGTCACCGCGCTCTATGACGAAGGGTGCGCCGAGGTTTCGGCGACGCAGCTGGTCGAAAGCTGGTCGCGCCACATGCTGACCTGGCTGAACCGTTGGCAAGAGGACGGCAACGCGCCTCTGCACGCCGAATGGATGGGCCTGCTGCGTGGTGTTGGAGAGCCCATCGGCGACACCGGCGTCTTTCTGGGCACCGATGAGCGGTTCGGAATGCTGATCCGCGATGGGGCCGACACCCACCTGCGCCCGCTGACCGATTTGTTGGAGACCACCTGATGAAACTCGCCCGTGCAATCCACTTCGATGAAAGCGATATGAGTGTGTTCCATTCTCCGGCGCGGACGGGCGAGTGGTGCATTTCGGGCGGGTTCGAGTTCTCGAACTGGGGTGAGGGCGATCTTGAGGGCAAGGCGCGTCAGGCTTTTGCCAATGGCTGGCTGGGGCTGGAGACATTTGGACGCGTGACCTTTGTTGCCGTCACGCAGGTCGAACAGGCCGAGATTGACCAGATCACGCAATATCTGGCCGAGCATTTCGTGCAGTTCTACGGTGCACCTTCGGTCGAGGCCGCGATGGAGGTGGCGCAAACCGAAATCGCGCATATGGCCGAGATGTGCGAGGATCACGCGCCAAATACGCTGCTGACCGTCGCCCGCGAACTGACCGGGGCAGGGGTGCATGAGGCGTTTCGCGTGATCACCCCACAAGAGACCCAGCTTGAGGCCTTGGCCGTTCACGGGTCGCTGGACGATTAGATCAGGTCCGCGAACCCGCCAAACTGACCGCGCTTGAAGATCAACCCCTGACCGGGGCGGTGCATGACCTTGTCGACATGACCGACAAGGATCAGATGATCTCCGGCCTCATGACGGTCTGAAAGGCGGCAGTCGAACCGGGCGAGGCATTCGGCAAGCCGGGGCCGCCCGGCGTCGTCTTCCTGCCAATCCGCATGGGAAAAGTCGAACCCGTTGCGCGCGAACTGCAACGCCTGATCATGCTGATCCTGTGCCATCACGTGGATCGCGTAATGCTCGCACGTGCTGAACGCATCATACCGGTTCGAATTCCGATCCAGACACCACAAGACCAGCGGCGGATCCAGCGAGACAGAAGCGAACGAGTTCACCGTGATCGCGGCAGGTCCTTGCGCGGTATTTGTGGTAACCACCGTGACGCCGGTGCCGAAACAGCCCAAGGCCTCGCGAAAGGCAAGGCTCTGTTCAGGGCCGGGAATGAATGTCTTTTCCGTCATCGCGCGCTTATCCAATGGGCCTGTCTCAGGTGCCATGCGACGCGGGGATTGTCCACGAAAAGCTGACGCGATTTCGGGAATTTCCGATCAGTTCAGATCTTCCAGCAACCGCCCGTGTTTGCGCGTTTCCGCGATGACATCGCCAAAGGTCACCATGCCGCGTGCGCTCAGCATCGGCAGCATCCGAACCAGCGCCTCGGCGGTGGCGACGGCATCACCCAAAGCCGTGTGGCGTAGGGTTTCGGGGATTTCTATGCTCAGCCGATCACAGACCGCATCCAGCGTGTGCGTCTCGCTGGCTCCGAACAGGACCGCCGACAGCAGAACCGTGTCGAGAATGGGGTGGGTCCACTCGACCCCCATTCGGTCTGCGTGGCGGCGCAGGAAGGCCATGTCGAATGGCGCGTTATGAGCAACAATCACCGCATCGCGGGCGAATTGGTGAAAGCTTCGCCCGGCCTCTGCAATGTCCGGCGCGCCCTGAACCATCCGGTCGCTGACCTTGTGCACCTTGGTCGAGGCGGGCGGGATCGGAATGCCGGGATTGACCAGAGTGTCCAGCCGCTCACCGTCGACAATCTTGCCTTTGACGACGCGCACCGCGCCAATCTGTACGATCTCGTCTTTGTGCGGCAAAAGCCCGGTAGTTTCGGTGTCGAACACCACAAAACAAAGATCCGACAGAGGCCGATCCTCGAACGCGTCATCACCGGGTGTATCCAGAAGTTCGAAATCATAGACCAACGGGCGAGCGTCCTCGGGGGCGATCCGCGCCACGCTGTCTTCGAACACCAGCATATAGCCGGGCGCGTCGCCAAGCGGCTTCATCCGCGCCGAATAGGTCTGCCGCCCGTCAACGCTGCTGAGGCTGCAGTAGACGTCCTTGCCGGTCTTGATCAGCTTGGCATAGGCATCCGTCAGGCCCGTCGCTTCCAGATAGTCAAACAGTGAAGCGTTCAGCCGCGGATGCGCGATCTGGGCCAGAACCTCAGCCGCCTGCGCGTCATAGAGGACGATCTGGTGCTTTGGTCCGGCCAGCAACATGGCAACCGGAATTTCTGTCAGCAGCGCGGTGAGACGCTGTTTTTCCGAGGCCAGATGAGCAGTTTCTGCAGCGACGGCTTCGGCTGTGCTCATGGCGTTGGCGGCCAGCTGCTCTGCCAAGCCGGCGGCGGCGGGGGCCAGATCGCCCAAATAGCGCGCGGCCTGCAGGTCCAGATCGGTGCTGACGCCAGCATGGGCCCGGGCCCGCAACTGGGCCGAGAGCCGCTCGATCGGTTTGGCGACGTTATCATCGAACAACAGCCAGACGCCGACGATCAGGGCCAGCAGGCCGAAAGCGATCAGAATCTCGGCAAAGATATAGGCATCAATCAAGGCTGGGTTGTCGAGGCGCTTGTAGCTGATCCATAGGGCCAGCGCGCTGATGATCAGCCCACCCGCTGCCAGCAGTAAGAAGAACAGAAATACCCTCAGGCGCAGGCTCAGGTGGTTGAGCATCGTCAGACTCCGCAGGTTGCCTCGATTACGGGATCATTGGCTGGGGCCTCGATCCAGTCGGCGTTCACAAGACGTCCGTCATCGGCGAATTCCGCCCCGTCGGCCAGATTGGCACGGCTGTTATCGGCGCAGTTGACCGCGACAGGGATCATGGATCGGGGGGCCCAGCGGCCAAAGAAATAGAGATCGACCAGCCGTTCGTCCGGTACTTTGTTGTTGGTGCGCACCGATACGGTGTCGATGGCGGCGAACCGGTCGACGAAGGGCACCGCGTATGTCCAGGGGCGATAGAGGGCGCGGCTTTCGACCTCTTGCACGATTTCCAGCCCTTCGGGCAACGTGTCGACGGTGCGGCCATACCACGAATATTCGCTCGAGATGGTCATGCCGATCATCCCGATACCGGCGGCGACCGGAGCGGCCCATTTGGGCAGGCGGCCTCCGGTCAGCTTGTTCAGCACCATGACGAGCCCCGCAAACGCGAAGCCCGCGAAAACCGTGCCGATCAGTTCCAGAAACATCGTGTCTCTCCGTTCTTGCGAAGGGTCTTAGCCCAGCATTCCTTTGCCGTGGCCCACCGCCGATTGCATTGTCTTTACCACCACGAAGGCATCGCGCAGATGACTTCGCTCAAAATCCGACAGCTCGGATGGCGGCAGATAGTTGTCCGGCGCCGCACCCGATTTGACCAGCCGAACCTGATGCTCCAGCCGGGTTTCGGCGATCAGGTCATAGGCATCCAGAAGGTCGCGCGCGCCCGATGCGCTCAACACGCCCGCCGCCTCGGCTGCGCTGAGGCGGGCGCGGGTGTTGGCCTCGGTCAGCCGCCCCTGAAGGCTGTAGACCCGGGCCAGATCGACGACCGGAACCACGCCGTTATGCTTGAGGTCCAGCGTATTGCGATGCTCGCCCGAGCGGATCGTGGCGAAACCGCGCAGCAGGCCCAGAGGCGGCGTGTGTTTCAGCGAGTTCGAAACCATATGCGCCACAAAGATCGAGTTCGCATTGGCGGCTGCCAGCGTATCCGTCTGCAGATCGGTGAACAGCGCAAAGGTGCCGCCGATGGGACGCAGGTCGAACATGACCGAGGCCAGCATCTGTGCCTCGGGGTTGGGCTTGGCGATCCAGCCCTTGAAATAGTCGCGCCACACGCGCACCGGCTGGCACCAGCGCGAGTTGGTCGCCATCATATCGCCGGGGCAATAGAAATACCCGCACGTATCCAGCCCGTCCGAGACGAACTTGGCCAGCTCGGCGAAATAGGGCATCTGGGCCTCGGTCACGCTGTCATCCAGCATCAGGCAGTTGTCCTGATCGGACACGCCTGTCTGTTCCTGCCGACCCTGTGATCCGCAGGCCAGCCACAGATAAGGCACCGGCGGCGGGCCCAACTTGGCCTCGGCCAATGCCAACAGGCGGCGGGTCGCGGTGTCTGCTATGTCTGTGATCAGGCGGGTGACGATCTCGTGCCGGTTACCGCCCGCCACAAGCTGCACCAGCAGTTGCGGGATCTCGGCGGTGACGACGGCCATTTCCGTGGCTGTATCCGCTCGCGCGATCCGGCGCACCAGTTCGGCAGAGCTGACAGCCTGATAATGGGTCAGGTCGGTCTGTGTGACCATGCCGACCAGCCGACCGCCCTCGGCGATGGGAATATGGCCGATGCCGCGTTCCATCATCACATGCAGAACGTCCGAGCCGATATCTGACGGTGACAGGGTGATCGGATTGCGGGTCATGATGGCCGAAACTGGGGTTTCTGCAGGCATGGCGTCAGCCACGTATTTGCCCGAGATGTCACGCAGGGTCGCAATACCCCGCAGGGCATCGCCTTCTGTGACGCACAGCGATGAGATATGGCGGTCGCGCATGATCTGCGCGGCAGTCTGGACCGGGGTGTCGGGCGGGCAGGTGGCGGGGTTGCGGGCCATCAGGATATCGACCGCGCTGGTGGCCAGACTGTGCGGCCCGGCACGGTTGACGCGGGTCCGATTGAAGAATTTCGAAACGACATCATGCCCGGCAATCAGGTCCCGCACCAGATCGGGGGGCAGCACGATCAGGACCGAGGGCGTATGCGCCTGTGCTTTGGTCGCAGCCTTGCCATCCTTCAGAAGGCCGCGTTCGCCAAACGAATTGCGCAAACCCAGATGGGATACTACGGCGCCGTTTTCATCCGTTATTTCGATCTGTCCTTCATAGATGACAAACACGCCGGGCATGGCGTGGCCCAGCTCGTATACCGACGCACCTTCGTCGATTTCCCAGACATCGATCTGCTTGGCCAGATCGTCCAGCGCCTCGGCTGGCAGCGAATCGTAGGGGTGGACGGATTTCAGAAACCGCGTGATCTCGTCATGGGACAGGGGCATGGGGTGTCTCCGGGGTTCTGAATGAAAAATCCCGCCCGGTGGAATGCCGGGCGGGAACAGTGGATCGAAAAATGCGGTCAGAGGCAAGGGCCGCCGACCGCATTAAACTCAGTGATCCTGAGCTGCGCCCGCACCACGGGGAATGCGGATGCTTTCGACCATATCTTTGATCTCCTGCGGGGTCTCCTTGGTCGCGCCTGCAACAAAGTAGGCGACGGCGAAGTTGACCATGGCACCGATTGCGCCGAACGAGGTCGACTTGATCGGACCCAGCAGCGGATCAGCATCGGTGAACGAGTTGGTGCCCGGAATGAACAGCCAGCCCTTGTGCAGGAAGATGTAGACCAGTGTGACGGTCAGACCAGCCAGCATACCAGCAACCGCGCCGGTGTTGTTGATGCGGGTCGAGAAGATCCCCATCATCAGCGCCGGGAAGATCGAGGCAGCCGCCAGACCGAACGCCAGAGCAACAGTCTGCGCCGCGAAGCCCGGAGGATTCAGACCCAGATAGGTTGCCACAACGATGGCCACAGCCATTGCGATCCGTGCCGACAGAAGCTCGCCTTTTTCCGAGATCTGCGGGTTGATCGCGCCCTTGATAAGGTCGTGGGACACAGCCGACGAGATCGCCAGCAACAGGCCAGCAGCGGTCGACAGAGCAGCAGCAAGACCACCGGCCGCGACCAGACCGATCACCCAACCCGGCAGGTTGGCAATCTCGGGGTTGGCCAGAACCAGGATGTCACGGTTGAACTTGGTCAGTTCGTTGCCCGCCCAGCCTTTTTCCTCGGCAATCGCGTTCAGAGCGTCCGACTTGTCGTTGTAGTACTGGATTTTGCCGTCGCCGTTCTTGTCTTCCCAGTCCAGCAGACCGGTTTTCTGCCACGTGGCCATCCAGTCATAGCGCGGATCGGTGTCGATTTCCTCGACCGAGACAGCGCCACCTTCGATGCCGCCATTGGGCCACATCATGTCACTGATGTTCAGACGGGCCATTGCGCCAACCGCAGGGGCGGTCAGGTACAGCAGCGCGATGAAGACCAGCGCCCAGCCAGCGGACCAACGTGCGTCAGACACTTTCGGCACGGTGAAGAAGCGCATGATCACGTGCGGCAGACCGGCGGTACCGATCATCAGCGACAGCGTGAACAGCACCATGTTCAGCGTGTTCGAATGGTGTGTCGTGTACTCGTTGAAGCCCAGCTCGGTCACGATGGCATCCAGCTTGGTCAGCAAGGGCTCACCGCTGGCGGTGTCACCGAACAGACCCAGTGCCGGAACCGGGGTGCCGGTCAGCTGCAGCGAGATGAAGATCGCCGGGATGGTGTAGGCGGTGATCAGCACGCAGTACTGAGCGACCTGAGTGTAGGTCACGCCTTTCATCCCACCAAACACCGCGTAGGCGAACACAACGGCAGCACCGATCAGCAGGCCCGAGGTGTTGGACACTTCGAGGAAGCGGCCAAAGGCCACGCCAACGCCGGTCATCTGACCAATCACGTAGGTCACCGATGCGACGATCAGACAGATCACGGCCACGATACGGGCTGTCTGGCTATAGAAGCGGTCGCCGATGAATTCCGAGACGGTGAATTTGCCGAACTTACGCAGGTAAGGCGCAAGCAGCAGCGCCAGCAGCACGTAGCCGCCGGTCCAACCCATCAGGAAGGTCGAGTTGTCATAGCCGGTAAAGGCAATCAGGCCCGCCATCGAGATGAACGAGGCCGCAGACATCCAGTCTGCCGCTGTCGCCATACCGTTGGTGACCGGGTGAACGCCGCGACCGGCGGCGTAGAATTCCGATGTGGAACCCGCACGGGCCCAGATCGCGATGCCGATGTACAGCGCAAAGGACGCGCCGACAAACAGCAGGTTGATGGTAAACTGGTCCATGCTGTTACTCCTCGTCGACGCCGTATTCAGCGTCCAGCTTGTTCATGCGCCAGGCGTAGTTGAAGATCAGCACCAGAAAGACCAGGATCGATCCTTGCTGAGCGAACCAAAAGCCCAGATCTGTACCTCCGACGGAGATGCCCGACAGCAGCGGACGCAGCAGAATGCCGAATCCAAACGACACCAGCGCCCATATTACGAGGCTGATGTAGATAAGACGCAGGTTGGCCTGCCAATAGCCCTTATCGGACTCGGCAGCCTGCGCAGAGTTGGTTGAATTATCCGCCATCGCGGGTTCCTCCTTGCTTGCTCGTTTGGCGGCCCGTGCCCAATCCTCCAGTGCAGTGGGCCGCTTCTCGATTGTGCCCGACGTCCCGTGACGTCGGACGAAACTCCTCTGTTCCGCCAAGGCGGTCCATTGAAGTATTCTCTTTCAGGATCAAAGCCTTAAAGGGCCTCTCTCCTCCCCTTAGCTCATGACCTCGCCCACAAGGTCTTGCAGGTTGCGGGCGATGTCGTCGATTTGTCCCATGGCGTCTGTCCGTTTCAGAACGCCCTGTGAGTGGTAGTAATCAATCAGCGGCGCGGTCTGCGCGTGATAGGCCTCAAGCCGCGAGGCCACGGTTTCCGCGTTGTCATCCGCGCGGCGCTTGAACTCGGTATGACCGCATTTGTCGCATTGGCCTTCGACGACGGGCTGCTTGAACGTGTCGTGAAACCCTTCGCCGCAGCCAGCGCAGGTGTAACGGCCTGAAATCCGCGTCACCATCTCGGCATCCTCGACCTCGAGGCTGATGGCGGCACCGATCTTCTGATCGCTTGAGGCCAGCAACCCGTCCAGCGCCTGAGCCTGAACGGTGGTGCGCGGAAAGCCATCCAGAATGACGCCTTTGGTACAATCCGGTTCGGCCATGCGGTCGCGCAGGATGGCGATCACGATGTCGTCGCTGACCAGATCACCGGCTTCCATTACGGCCTTGGCGGCGTTGCCCGCGTCGGTGCCCGCGGCGACAGCGTCGCGCAGCAGATCGCCGGTGCTGAGCTGAACCAGTCCGAACTGATCTTCCAGCATACGGGCTTGTGTGCCCTTCCCGGCGCCCGGAGGGCCGAGAAGGATCAGAACGGCGGGAGCGGTGGTGGCTGTTGCGTCCATCACACCCTCACTTATTCGCGCGGTTCTTGATCAGATCGTCGACAACCGACGGATCGGCCAATGTCGAGGTATCGCCCAGTGAACCAAAGTCGTTCTCGGCGATCTTGCGCAGGATACGACGCATGATCTTGCCCGAGCGGGTCTTGGGCAGACCCGGCGACCACTGGATCACGTCGGGGCTGGCAATCGGGCCGATCTCGGTCCGGACCCATGTGCGCAGCTCTTTCAGCAACTCATCCGAAGGCTCGCGATCATTCATCAGAGTGACATAGCAATAGATACCTTGTCCTTTGATTTCATGGGGATAACCCACAACGGCGGCCTCGGCCACGGCGGCATGGGCAACCAGCGCGCTTTCCACCTCGGCAGTCCCCATACGGTGACCCGAGACGTTGATCACGTCATCGACTCGGCCGGTAATCCAATAGTCGCCATCTTCGTCGCGACGGCAGCCGTCACCGGTGAAGTAGTAGCCTTTGTAATCCGAGAAATATGTCTTCTCGAACCGCTCATGATCGCCCCAGACGGTGCGCATCTGGCCAGGCCAGCTGTCCTTGATGCATAGAACGCCCTCGACGCCGTTGCCGTTGATCTCGACACCCGATTGCGGGTCCAGAACCACCGGCTGCACGCCGAAGAACGGTTTCTGAGCCGCGCCGGGCTTCAACGCGTGCGCGCCGGGCAGGGGAGTCATCATGTGACCGCCGGTCTCGGTCTGCCACCACGTGTCGACGATGGGGCATTTGCCCTTGCCAATCACGTCGTTGTACCAGTTCCAGGCTTCGGGGTTGATCGGTTCACCCACGGTACCCAGCAGGCGCAGATCGCTCAGGTCGTGCTTTTCGACCCATTCGTTGCCCTGACCCATCAGGGCGCGGATCGCGGTGGGGGCGGTGTAGAACTGATTGACCTTATGCTTGGCGCAGACCTCCCAGAAACGACCAGCGTCGGGATAGGTCGGCACGCCTTCGAACATCAGCGTGGTCGCACCATTGGCCAACGGGCCATAGACGATATAGCTGTGGCCAGTGACCCAGCCCACATCGGCGGTGCACCAGTAGATATCGCCCTCGTGGTAATCAAAGCTGATCTGATGCGTCAGCGAGGCATAAACCAGATAGCCGCCGCTTGTGTGCACGACACCCTTGGGCTGACCGGTCGAGCCTGAGGTATACAGGATGAACAGCGGGTCCTCGGCGTTCATTTCGGCCGGGGCGCAATAGTCGTCGGCCTCAAGCGCCATTTCATTGTAGTCGTAGTCGCGGTTGGCGATCCATGTGGTCTGGTCACCTGTGCGCTTGACCACCAGACACTTCACAGTGTCCTTGCAGTGCAGCAGCGCCGCGTCAGTGTTCGATTTCAGTGGCGTTTTGCGGCCGCCACGCGGGGCGTGGTCGGCGGTGATGACGACCTTGGCATCGCAACCGTTGATCCGTGCTGCCAGCGCATCGGGTGAGAACCCGGCGAAAACGATCGAGTGGATGGCACCGATGCGGGCGCAGGCCAGCATGGCATAGGCCGCCTCGGGGATCATCGGCAGGTAGATGATTACGCGGTCGCCCTTGCGCACACCCATTGATTCCAGAATGTTGGCCATCCGGCAGGTGCGGCGGTGCAACTCGGCATAGGTGATGTGCTGCGCCTCATCGTTGGGATCGTCGGGTTCCCAGATGATCGCGGTCTGGTCGCCGCGCGTTTTCAGATGGCGGTCCAGGCAGTTGGCCGAGACGTTCAGCGTTCCGTCCGCATACCACTTGATCCCGACCGAGCCGAAATCATAGCTGACATCCTTGACCTGTGTGTAAGGCTTAATCCAGTCGATCCGCTTGCCTTGCTCACCCCAGAAGCCCTCGGGGTCGTTGATCGAGGCGGCGTACATATCCGCGTATTTGTCGGCATCGACATGGGCGCGGGCCACGGTCTCTGCGGATGGCGGATATACTTTGGCATCTGCCTGGGCAGCGGTAGTCATTGTTGAGGCTCCTCCCTCTGGACTGGATTGTGTTGGTTCGACACTGCCCTTGGGTCAGGCCATGTCGTTCCTGCGTCCTCCCCACGCCGGATAATACGGAGTTCGGAAAAGAAATAAATAAATTGCCGTAATGTCAGCATTTGTTTGTAAATAAATTTCAGGATTCGCATGTATTTTGTAAATAAATGTAGGCTGAATTGAAAATATCTTTGTTAATCAATGCTTAAATTGTAACGCGCTTCAGGCCCTCATGGATCGTAGTCGAGCTGTTGCCAGTCCATACCCGTCGTCACCGCCCGGATCGGGGTGGCCGGACGCGGGGGTTGGCACATTCGGGGTGACGCGCTAGCTTCAACCTCAAGCGCCCCGGGAAGGGGCGCATCAAAGGGAGAAATCACTATGAACAAGATGTTGAGCGGCGCAGCCGTCGCCGCCCTGAGCATGGCGTTTGTCACCGAGGCCGCGGCGACCGAGTGGAGCGCCTCGGTCTGGGGAAAACGCCGGGCCTTTACCGAGCATGTGGAAAAGTTGGCCGAGTTGGTCAGCGAGAAAACCGACGGCGAGTTCACCATCAATGTCAGCTATGGCGGATTGTCCAAGCCCCGCGAAAATCTGGACGGGATTGAGATCGGCGCGTTCGAGATGGCCCAGTTCTGCGCGGGCTATCACCGCGACAAGAACCGGGCGATCACCGTTCTTGAACTGCCGTTCCTTGGAGTGAACACGCTGGACGAAGAAGTGGCCGTCAGTCATGCCGTCTATGATCATCCGGCGGTTAAGGACGAGATGGCGCAATGGAATGCGCGCATCATCATGACCTCGCCCATGCCGCAGTATAATCTTGTCGGCACCGGCGACGCACGTGACAAGCTGACCGATTTCGAAGGGATGCGGGTGCGCGCCACCGGCGGTCTGGGTCAGGCGTTCGAGGCGGTCGGAGGTGTACCCACATCCGTCCCTGCGACCGAGGCTTACAACGCCATGGAATCCGGTGTCGTCGACACGGTGGCGTTCGCCCAGCACGCACATCTGTCCTTCGGCACCATCAACGAGGCCGACTGGTGGACTGCCAACCTGAACCCCGGCACGGTGAATTGCCCGGTCGTTGTGAATATCGACGCCTATGACGCGTTGTCCGACGATCACCGCGCAGCGCTGGACAGCTCGATTGACGAGGCCATTGCGCATTATCTGGCCAACTACGGCGGCCTGCTTGAACAGTGGGACGGTGTTCTGGCCGAGAAGGGCGTCGAGAAGGTCATGATCGACGACGCCGTGATCGCCGAATTCCGCGCCAAGGCTGCTGATCCGATCCGCGAAAAGTGGATCGCGGATATGGCAGCACAGGGCTTGCCCGCGCAGGAACTCTATGACCTTGTTCAGGCGACCCTGCAGCAGCAGCGCGGCGGCAACTGATCGTCTGGCCGGGGGCCTCATGCGGGTGCCCGGCCTCATCGACAGATAAAGGAACACGGGGATGGCAGGACATGCCACGGTGCTGGAGGATAGTAGCCTTCTCAGCCGGCTGGACCGCGGTCTGCTGCGGGTCGAGCGGGCCCTGGCGCTGATCAGCGGGCTTGCGGTTTTCGGGTTGATGGTGCTCGCGGTCGTGTCGGTCAGCGGGCGCAATGCGCTAAACGCCCCCTTGCCGGGCTACGTGGATTGGATCGAGCAGGCGATGCCGCTGATCGCCTTTCTGGGTATCTCATACGTGCAGCGCGATGGCGGGCATATCCGTATGGATATCGTGATCTCGCGGCTGAAGGGCAGGGCGCTATGGCTGTTCGAACTGATCTCGGTCCTGCTGATACTGGTACTGATGCTGGCGCTGGTCTGGGGCAGTTGGTCCCATTTCGACCGGTCCTTCGATTTCACAGCCCCGCTCTGGAGCCGCGACAGTTCCATCGACATCGGTATCCCGATCTGGCCCGCCAAGCTATTGGCTCCGGTTGCTTTCTCGGTGCTGAGCGCGCGACTGATCCTTCAGGTCTGGGGCTATGGTCGCGCTTTTGTTCTGGGTGTCGAGCACCCGGTTGCCGTGCCGCTTATACAGGATGCGGCCGCTCAGGCCGCAGCCGAGGCCGAGCAGTACGAAGGGCGCAGTTGACCAATGGACACGATTGAAATCGGCCTCTGGGTCACGGGCGGGTTGCTGGTGCTTGTGGTCACCGGAATGCGTGTGGCCTTTGCGGCGGGGCTTGCGGGGTTGGTGGGGCTGGTCTGGATCTTCTGGGCCAAGTTCGGTTATGACCCGGGCCGCTTTGGCAAGGCGCTGACCATCGGGATCAAGACGGCGGGGCAGGTGCCCCATTCCAAGGTGGCCTCGCACACGCTTAGCCTGATCCCGACCTTCATCCTGATCGGATATCTGGCGTACTATGCTGGACTTACGCGTGCGCTGTTCGAGGCCGCGAAGCGTTGGATCGCCTGGGTTCCCGGCGGGTTGGCGGTGTCGACCATCTTCGCAACTGCAGGGTTTGCAGCGGTGTCGGGCGCGTCGGTTGCAACCTCTGCCGTCTTCGCCCGGATCGCCATCCCCGAGATGCTGGCAGTGGGCTACAACAAGCGCTTCGCCGCCGGAGTGGTGGCGGCTGGCGGCACGCTGGCCTCGCTGATCCCGCCCTCCGCAATCCTGGTCATCTACGCCATCATCGTCGAGCAGGATGTCGGTAAGCTGCTGCTGGCCGGGTTTATCCCGGGCGCGTTTTCGGCGGTGATTTACGGCCTGCTGATCGTGGGGATTGCCGTGATCTTCAAGTCCGTGGGGCCGCCGGTAACGGGCTTCAGCTGGAAACAGCGCCTGGCGGCCCTGCCGGGTGCCTTTCCAATCGTGGCCGTGATCCTGATTATCATCTGCTTCGTCTACAATCCGTTTGGCGATCAGGCCTGGGGCACCCCGACCGAGGGCGGCGCAATCGGGGCCTTCATCGTATTCTGCTTTGCCCTGATCCACGGGATGCGCTGGCCCGAGTTCAAGTCGGCCCTGCTCGAGACTGCCAAACTGACCGCGATGATCTTTGCGATCATCTGGGGCGTGCTGATCTACGTGCGGTTTCTCGGCTTTGCGGATTTGCCCGGGGCGTTTTCCGACTGGATCACCTCGCTTGAAATGTCGCCGATGCTGATCCTGATCTGCATCCTGCTGGCCTACGCCGTGCTGGGTATGTTCATGGACGCAATCGGAATGCTGCTGCTGACCCTGCCAGTCGTCTATCCCGCGGTCATGGCACTGAACGGCGGCGAAACGGTCAGCGCCGCAGAAAGTGCCTTTGGCATGTCGGGCCCGATGTGCGCGATCTGGTTCGGAATACTGGTGGTCAAAATGGCCGAGTTCTGCCTGATCACCCCGCCCATCGGCCTGAACTGTTTCGTTGTCGCGGGGGTCAGGCCCGACCTCAGCGTGCAGGACGTGTTCAAAGGGGTCACACCATTCTTCATCGCGGACGCCCTCACCATCGCGCTGCTTGTGGTTTTCCCGGGCATTGTCCTCTACCTGCCATCCCTGGCCGGATAGGGTCGACGTTTTGCGAGGCTCTGCCTCGCGCTCCGGGATATTTTTAGCCAGATGAAGTAATGGATCCTTAACCAATCCGCGGGAGATTTCATCTGCGGTACAGGCGGGGACGCCGATGACCGCGCCAGGTGAAGCTCTCCGACATCATGGTCGGAGAGCGGATTCCTGCTTCATCTGGCCAAAAATATCCTGGGGGTGTGGGGGCAAAGCCCCCGCCGGTCGCTACATCGAAAAAGAGGTGCCGCAGCCGCAGGAGGAGGTGGCGTTAGGGTTTTCGATGACAAACCGGGCCCCGATAAGTTCCTGCGTGAAATCAATCACCGCATTCTCCAGAAACGGCAGCGAAACCGAGTCGACGATGACCTTCTGGCCCAACCCCTCCAGCACGAGATCGTCTTCTCGGGGTTGGTCTAGTGCGATTTCGTATTGAAAACCAGAACACCCACCGCCTTCTACTGCAACGCGCAGGGCCTGACCCTGATCGGCGGCTCCGATCTCGGCCAGGCGTTCAAATGCGCGGTCTGTAACTGTTGGGGGCAGATTCATGCCGGACTCCAAAGGTTTATTTCCTCAGCGCTCTACAATATATGAAATCCAGAGACAGGCGACAAGGACAAGACCATTGGAGCGAGCGGGTTTTGCCTCGGATCCGGGCCGCGCTAGGGGGCGGCTGGTGCCCGAGGAAGAAAGCAGTTTCCGGTCATGCTTTCAGCGAGATCGGGACAGGATCATTCATGCCAGCGCCTTTCGGCGGCTCAAGCACAAG
Source organism: Ruegeria sp. CJ3 (assembly GCF_056536725.1). Classification (NCBI taxonomy): domain Bacteria; kingdom Pseudomonadati; phylum Pseudomonadota; class Alphaproteobacteria; order Rhodobacterales; family Roseobacteraceae; genus Ruegeria; species Ruegeria sp. CJ3. Next base: position 204,678 of record NZ_JBQFQE010000006.1, on the reverse strand, counting down.
ACGCAGGTTTTTGTCGAACATGAGGGCGACAGCTATCGCACCCGTCTGACCCATTCGATTGAGGTCGCGCAGGTGGCACGGACCATTGCCGGGGCGCTGGGTCTGAATCCCGAACTGACCGAGGCGGTGGCGCTGGCCCATGACCTGGGGCACACGCCGTTCGGCCACACCGGTGAGGATGCCTTGCACGCTTTGATGGCGCCTTACGGCGGGTTCGATCACAACGCGCAGGCCATTCGCATCGTCACCCGGCTTGAACGTCACTATGCTGAGTTCGATGGTTGCAACCTGACCTGGGAATGTCTGGAAGGGATCGCAAAACACAACGGCCCCGTTCTGGGGGCGTTGCCATGGGCGCTGGCCGAGTGCAATCAGGGGTTCGATCTGGAACTGCACACACACGCCAGCGCCGAGGCGCAGGTGGCGGCGCTGTCCGACGATATCGCCTATAATAACCACGATCTTCTGGATGGGCTGCGGGCTGGACTGTTCACGGATGAAGAGATTCAGCAACTGCCCATCGTGGGCGATTGTTATGCCGAGGTGGACAGGAAATACCCCGGTCTCGACACTTATCGCCGCCGGCATGAGGCGCTGCGCCGGGTGTTCGGGGTCATGGTTTCGGATGTCATAAACACCTCTGCAGATCTGATCTTGCAATCCGGCGCGCAATCGGTCGGGGACATTCGCCATCTGGGTCATCCCGTGATCCGCTTTTCGGCTGAGCTGTGGGCGCAGCTGAGACAAATCCGGGCGTTTTTGTTCGCCCGCATGTACCGGGCGCCCAGCGTGATGGCAGTACGCGCGCAGGTCAGCAAGGTTGTCGAGGAGCTATTTCCGATCTACCTGAACGACCCCCGGCAAATGCCCGCGCGTTGGCATCCGGATATCGAAACGGCGGGGGATGAAACGGCGTTGGCGCGGATTGTTTCGGATTACATCGCAGGGATGACGGACCGCTTCGCTCTGCAAGACCACGCCCGGCTGACCGGGGGCTGATTACTCGATCCCGATATAGGCCAGCGCCCAGACCTGTTGCCCGGCCTGTTCCTGCGCCAGATCGGCATCGTCGATGGGCGGGAAGACGATCATCGTCGGCCCGTAGCCCCCGATCCCCATCGGCACGCCGTCCGCATGGGTCGCAACGATGGGTTGGTGTGCCTCGATGCTGGGCCATGGGATTTCGGCCTGGTAGCCGTCCAGCGCCATGGGTAGGGCCGATTTGCCGGTGGCCCCTGCCATTGCCATGACCTCAGACAGCAGCGGGCCTGAGAAGGTGTAGTCGCGCTGATGGTCTTCGGGGCCATAGGGGATGGTAATCTCGACCTGCGCAAGCCCGTCCAGCATGGCGGCGTCAAAACCGGCGGCCCCGTCATGGGTGACCTCAAGAAACCCAAGCAAGCCGCCGTCATTTTCACCGCGCGCGGGCAAGTTGGTTTCGTCAACCGCGCCGCCCAGCGTCAGGATCACGTGGCCCTGCGGCGCGGGCATTTCGGCCCAGACAGCAGAGGCGGTCAGCAACAGGGTAAGGGGTAGGGCAAGGCGCGTCATTGGGGGCTCCGGCGGTTGTATTGCAAATATGACATTACCGGTCTGCGCGGCTGAACCAAGTGCAAACTTTAGGCGTCCATTGACCTTGGCGCTTTGCGTGATAAACCGCACGGCAAGCAGAAGGACATTCGAAATGAACCTGTTTTCCGAGATCCGCGTCCTTGTTCTGGACGCGCTGGCACAAATGCAGTCCGACGGCGGGCTGCCCGTGGGGTTGAGCTTTGACAATGTGGCGGTCGAACCTCCGCGCGATACGGCGCATGGCGACATGGCGACCAACGCGGCGATGGTGCTGGCCAAGCCGGCCGGAATGAAGCCCCGCGACATTGCCGAAGCTCTGGCAGGTAAGCTGGCCGCTGATGACCGGATCACCAGCGCCGAGGTCGCAGGCCCCGGGTTCCTGAACCTTCGGCTGGCGCTGCCGGTCTGGCAGGGCATCGTGGGATCGGTTCTGGAAAAGGGCACGGATTACGGCAAGTCCGATATGGGCACGGGCAAGGCCGCAAATGTCGAATTTGTCTCGGCCAACCCCACCGGACCGCTGCATGTGGGCCATTGTCGGGGCGCGGTGTTTGGCGATGCGCTGGCGGGTCTGCTGGATTACGCCGGGTTCGACGTCACCCGGGAATACTGGGTCAATGATGGCGGCGGGCAGGTCGATGTGCTGGCACGGTCCGCCTATGAACGCTACCGCGAGGCCAACGGGCTGGAATTCGAGGTAAAAGACGGGTTGTACCCCGGCGATTACCTCGTATCGGTGGGCGAAGCGCTGAAACAGAAGTTCGGCGACAGCATGATCGACAAGCCCGAGGCCGACTGGCTTGTGACCTTCCGCGATTTCACCATTGACGAAATGATGCGGCAGATCCGCGAAGATCTGGGCATGCTGGGGGTTCAGATGGATGTCTGGACGTCCGAGCGGTCGTATTATGACAGCGGCAAGATCGAAAAGACGCTGGAAGAGCTCAAAGAGATGGGGCTGGTCTATCGCGGCGTGTTGGAGCCGCCCAAGGGCAAAGCCCCGCCAGAGGACTGGGAACCGCGCGAACAGATGCTGTTCAAGGCGACCGAGTATGGCGACGATGTCGACCGCCCGGTGCAGAAATCGGATGGCGGCTGGACCTATTTCGCGCCCGATCTGGCTTATCACTATGACAAGATCAAGCGTGGCTTCGATGTCATCATCGACGTGTTCGGGGCCGACCATGGCGGCTATGTCAAACGGATGAAAGCGATTGTGGCCGCATTGGATCACGAAAAGCGGGTGTCCTTCGACATCAAACTGACGCAGCTTGTGAAGCTGTTCAAGAATGGTGAACCGTTCAAGATGTCGAAACGGGCAGGGACCTTCATCACCCTGCGCGACGTGTTAGAGCAGGTCGGCCCCGACGTCACCCGCTTTGTCATGCTGACGCGGCGCAACGATGCGTCGCTGGATTTCGACTTTGACAAGGTTCTGGAACAAAGCCGCGAGAACCCGGTGTTCTACGTGCAATACGCCCATGCCCGCGTCATGAGCGTGCTGCGCCGTGCTGCCGAGGCCGGGATCGATGCGCAGGATGCGGCCCTTGCCGGGGCGGATCTGGGCAAGATCGATCATGGTTCGGAGCTGGCCGTTGCGAAGAAGCTGGCAGAATGGCCACGGTTGGTCGAGATTGCTGCCCGCACCAACGAACCGCACCGGGTTGCCTTCTATCTGTATGAACTTGCAGGGGATTTCCACGCGCTTTGGAATAAGGGCAACGACGAAACCCAGCTGCGTTTCATTCAGGATGGCGATGTTGCCACAAGCCAGTCGAAAATCGCATTGGCCCGCGCTGTTTCTGTTGTGATTTCAGCGGGCTTGGGTATTCTTGGCGTTACCCCGGCGCAGGAGATGCGATAACCAATATCGCCCGAACCGCCGGTACGAGGTAGGCAAGAAATGACCCGCGCGCCACTTTTTAAGGCGCCAAACGGGCGGTGAGGCGGATATGGCACGTTACGATTACTCGGGGCAGGCAAGCCCCGAGCAGATGCATTACTCGAATCAAGCGCATCCCGAGGATGCGTATGACTATCCCGACGAAAATTATGGTTATGACGAAGCCCCGCGCGCGGGCGCAGGGCTAGGTCGTATTGTGAATGTTCTGGGGGCGGTTGCGTCTTTGGCCTTGGTCGCGGGCGTCGGAGTCTGGGGCTACAAGCTGGTAATGCGGGATGTCAGCGGCGTTCCGGTTGTACGCGCCGCCGAAGGTCCGATGCGTATCCAGCCGGAAAACCCCGGCGGAACGCCCGCCGATCATCAGGGGCTGGCGGTCAACACTGTGGCTGCCGTGGGCTCTGCTGCAGCTCCGGCTGACCGGTTGATCCTCGCACCGCGCCCGGTGTCTCTGACTGACGAAGACAAGCCGATGGGTGCGCCGCAGGCCACGAACGCCCTGCATGTGGTCGAGGAACCTGCCACCGATCAGGCGGCTGTGAATGCGCTGGTCGAGGGGCTGGCCGCTGAAATCCAGCCCGAACAAACGCCCGAACAGGGGGTGCAACTGGCCGCGTTGGTGACGCCCGAGGAAGAACCGGCGATTGACCCGGTCGATTTCGCGGCTCAATTGCCTGATCCGAAAATCGCGGCGCTACCGGGCGTACGGCGGTCGCTGCGCCCGCATGTGCGTCCGGCGCGCGCGACCCCAAGCTCGGTTTCGTCTAGCAGCGCCACCGAGGCGGCCATCAACGCTGCCGTCAAGGCTGCTGTTGGTCTGGATGTGGACCCGAACGCTTTGCCCAAGGGAACGCGGCTGGCGCAGTTGGGTGCGTATGAAAGCTCTGATGTGGCGCAAGCGGAATGGGCACGCCTGAATGACAGGTTTGGCGAATATATGGATGGAAAACAGCGTGTTATCCAGAAAACCTCAAGCGGTGGCCGAACCTTCTATCGCCTGCGCGTCATGGGGTTCGATGATCTGAGCGACTCGCGCCAATTTTGCGCTGCGCTGGTTGCGCAGGGGGCTGACTGCATCCCGGTCGCCGTCCGGTGAGCTTTGGCGCGGTCATCTCCGATGCCGAAGGGCTGCGCCTGACGTCGGATGAGAAGGCCCTGTTCAAAGAGATGAACCCATTTGGGTTCATTTTGTTTGCTCGAAATATCGAAAGCGCCGATCAGACCCGCGCGCTGTGCGAGGATTTTCGTGAGGCCGTGGGGCGGAACTGCCTGATCACTGTCGATCAGGAAGGAGGCCGGGTGCAGCGTTTGCGGACCCCTTTGGCCCGCGAATGGATGCCGCCGCTGGATCATGTCACCCGCGCGGGGGATCAGGCGGAACGGGCGATGTATCTGCGTTATCGCCTGATCGCGCATGAATTGCTTGGACTGGGGATCGATAGCAATTGCGCGCCAATGGTTGATCTGGCCCGCGACGACACCCATGCGTTTCTGAAGAACCGCTGCTATAGCTCTGATCCGAAACAGGTTTCCGAGATTGGTCGCGCCGTTGCGCAAGGTCATCTGGATGGCGGGGTACTGCCGGTTGTCAAACACATGCCCGGCCATGGCCTGTCGACACTCGACAGTCATCACGACCTGCCGCATGTGGATCTACCGCTGAAAACGCTGGATGAGGCGGATTTTGCGCCGTTCCGTGCGCTCAATGACCTGCCGATGGGGATGACAGCGCATCTGGTTTACGATCAGATTGACCCTCAGCCCGCGACGATTTCGGCCGCGATGATGACGCTGATCCGCGAGCGCATTGGCTTTGACGGATTGATCATGACCGATGATATCACGATGAAGGCTTTGCAAGGGGCGCCCTCAGATTTGGCGCGTCAGGCGCTGGACGCCGGATGTGATGTGGTTTTGCATTGTAACGGAGCGTTTGACGAACGCGCTCAGGTGCTGGAAGCCGCCGGTCAGATGCCTGATGCGGCACAAGCCCGCGCAGATCGCGCGCTGGCGATGCGCCAGCCACCGCAGGAACTTGACATCCAGGCCGCCGAGGCGGAACTATCTGCCCTAATGGGCGGGCAGGTATATGCAGGATAACCTTTTCAGCGAAGACCCGGTCTCGGTCGCGGATCGGCTTGCCGCCGAGGCGCTGATCGTTGATGTGGACGGGTTCGAAGGCCCGCTGGATGTGCTGCTGACCCTGTCGCGGACGCAAAAAGTGGACCTGCGCAAAATCTCGGTTCTGGCGCTGGCGCAGCAATATCTGACCTTTGTCGAAAAAGCGCGGCAATTGCGGATCGAGCTAGCAGCCGACTATCTGGTGATGGCGGCGTGGCTGGCCTTCCTGAAGTCCCGCCTGTTGCTGCCCCCCGACCCGGATGACGAAGGGCCTTCGGGTGAGGAACTGGCGGCGCATCTCGCGTTCCAGCTGGAACGCCTGCAGGCCATGCGCGACGTCGCTGCACGACTGATGGCGCGCGATCAGCTGGGTCGTGATTTCTTCAAACGCGGGCAGGGCGAGGATGTGACCCGCATTCGCACAGTGACGTATTCAGCCACGCTGCTGGACCTGATGCAGGGCTATGCGCGCATCCGCACCCGTGACGAATTCCGTCCCTTCGTCATGGACCGCGACGCTGTTTTCACGATGGAACAGGCACTGGAACGGATGCGCCCTTTGATCGGTTTTGCCGGGGCGTGGACGGATATGGAGACCTATCTGCCCGACGGCTGGGAGGCTGACCCGGTGCGCCGCAGGTCCGCCACGGCGGCAACCTTTGCGGCCTCGCTGGAGTTGGTGAAAGAAGGACATATGGAGATCAAGCAAAGCGAGACCTTTGCCCCGATCCAATTGCGCAAGAGGACAGAAACCCGTGACTGACGCCCCCGAAGAAACCGGCACCCTGTTCGAAGCGCCCCCCCTGGCCGAGCAGGAACGCATGGTCGAAGCGGTCCTGTTCGCAAGCGCCGAACCGGTGACCATCGCCGACCTTGAGGCGCGGATGCCCCATGGCAGCACTGCCGCGCAAGCTGTTGAATCACTTCAGAAACGGTATGAGGGGCGTGGCGTGCGCGTGGTGCGCGTGGGCGAGGCCTGGGCGATCCGCACGGCCCCCGATCTGGGCTTTCTGATGCAAAAGGAAACCGTCGAAACCCGCAAGCTGAGCCGCGCCGCGATCGAGACATTGGCCATCGTCGCCTATCATCAGCCCTGCACCCGAGCCGAGATCGAGGAAATTCGTGGAGTGTCCGTCTCGCGCGGGACCATCGATCAATTGCTTGAGATGGAGTGGATCAGGCTTGGTCGCCGTCGCATGACGCCCGGCCGTCCGGTGACCTTTGTCGTGACGCCCGAGTTTCTGGATCATTTCGGGCTGGAGAATGCTCGCGACCTGCCGGGTTTGAAAGAGCTGCGCGCCGCCGGGCTGCTGGAAAACCGGCCTCCGCCGGGCGCGGTGCCGCTGGGCGAGGGGCAAGAGGAAGAAGACGAAGATCAGACCGAGCTGTTCGAGGAAGAGTGATCGGACAGCCCTTTTATTGCCGCAGAATGCGCTTAGTGTAAGGCGCAGAAAACGGAGTTGAGCAGATGAATGCCAATCGGATCATCGATATGATCGTGCGTCAGGTGATGCGCCGCCTTGTGAACCATGGGGTCGACAAGGGGATTGATATGGCTGGCCGCGTTGGCCGTAAGCCTGGCCAGTCAGCGCCCCCCGACAGCCCGGAAGCTGATCGCCAGATGCGTGATACCGCCGCGCGCCAGAAACAGGGTGCAAAGCAGATGAAGCAAGTTTCCCGTCAGATGCGCCGGTTCATGAAGTTCTGACGATTAGCCTACGGGCTTGAAATGTTTGGACAGTTTCAGGCCCTGACCCTGATAGTTCGAGGCAATGCCCGCGCCATATAGCTGCGTCGGCATTTCGGCCATTTTCTCATAGACCAGCCGTCCGACAACCTGTCCGTGCTCGAGTACGAAAGGCGCCTCGTGACAGCGCACTTCCAGCACCCCGCGCGAACCGGCACCACCTGCCTCGGCGTGACCGAAGCCGGGGTCGAAGAAACCAGCATAATGCACACGGAACTCGCCGACCATGGCCAGATAGGGGGCCATTTCGGCGGCGTACATCGGCGGGATATGCACCGCCTCGCGGCTCACGAGGATGTAAAATGCGCCCGGGTCCAGGATGATGCGACCGTCTTTGGTGCGCACTTCTTCCCAATACTCCTGCGGGTCGTATTCGCCGATCCGGTCTAGGTCGATCACGCCAGTATGGGGTTTTGCGCGATAGCCGACCAGATCGGTGTCGGGCAGTTGCAGGTCGACTGAAAAGCCCAACCCGTCCTGAATGACGGCTGGCCCGTCGACCAGCGGGGCCTGATCGTGGAGCGCGGTCAGTTCCGTATCGCTCAGCACCGCTTGCCCCTTGCGGAAACGAATCTGGTTCAGACGCATCCCCGGACGCACCAGAACCGAGAACGACCTTGGGCAAATCTCGGCATAAAGCGGGCCGGTATAGCCCGCGGGGACCCGATCGAACTCGGTGCCGCCATCGGTGATGGTACGGGTCAGCAGGTCCAGCCGCCCGGTCGAGCTTTTGGCATTGGCCACCGCGCTGACGTCATTGGGTAGGGCCAGCGATTCCATCAGCGGCATCAGATAGACGCAGCCTTTTTCCAGAACCGCACCGTCGGTGATGTCGATGCGGTGCATCTCGAACTCTGCCAGACGGTCGGAGACTGAGCGTCCTTCACCCGCCAGAAACGAGGCGCGGATGCGATAAGCGACTGTTCCCAAACGCAGATCAAGACTGGCCGGTTGAACCTGCGCCGGAATGACGTCCGGGCTGGCGGTGATCTCACCGCGCGAAATCATCGCCTCAAGCTGCTGGTTTGGGCAAACACCTGTCATCTCGATCCCCTCTGATGCCAGAGCGGGATCTGGCCTATGTGCCATAAACGTCGGTGTGATTTGGTCGGGCTAGCAGGACTCGAACCTGCGACCTTCCGTCCCCCAGACGGACGCGCTACCAGGCTGCGCCATAGCCCGACGTTGACGTGTTCATAAAGACTTTCCCGGCAGGGGCAAGAGGAAATCATCGCCTTTTTTGTTATCCCGCCGCGTGGTTTTCGACCCGATCCAGCCACCTGCGCAGGTCCTTGGCGATGGGTGCGATCTGATGCAGCAGCGCATCGTCATACTCGTCCCGATTCCACGCCAGCGACGTGATGCCCCCCATCAGCGGAGCCGCGTCGACTTCATCCGGTTGCCGGGATGGTTCCGGGGCTGCCGCCACGGCGGGTTTGGCGGGTTCGCCCAGATCCATATTGATCTGATCCGCCGGTTCTGCGGGTTTGGCCGTGAAAGGGATAACCGTGCTGTCGACGATCGGCTCGGACCCGGTGTCATCCAGAGCAGGGGATAGCGACGCCACATGCGCTACGCCTTGCTCGCGCAGGATGCGTTGAACGCCTTTGATGGTGATCCCGTCCTCGTGCAGCAGTTTCTTGATCCCGCCCAGCAGCCGCATGTCATTGGGGCGGTAGTACCGCCGCCCCCCGGCGCGTTTGACCGGTTTGACCTGCGTGAACTTGCTTTCCCAGAATCGCAGCACATGAGCCTGAACTCCGAGCCAATCCGCAACTTCACTGATGGTGCGAAATGCGTCGCGAGACTTACTCATAACACGGACGTCCTGACCTTACTTGCGGTTCCCGGCGGCGACGCGATCCTTCATCAGGTGCGACGGGCGAAAGGTCAGCACGCGGCGCGGCTGAATTGGAACTTCTTCGCCGGTTTTGGGGTTGCGGCCGATGCGGGCGGTTTTGTCCCGAACGCTGAAGGTCCCGAAAGACGAAATCTTGACCTGCTCGCCACGCACCAGCGCGTCGGACATATGGTTCAATACGCTTTCGACCAGTTGCGCGCTTTCGTTGCGTGATAGGCCAACCTCGCGAAAGACGGCCTCGCTCAGATCCATTCGGGTCAGTGTTTTGTCGCCCATGCTTTTTCCCCTGTTGATGGGCAAGCATATGGCGATGCAAAATTCGCTGTCAATATCAATGAATTGCGCTCGGCTCTGTAAGCTGGATTGTGCCGGTTACCAGCGCAGGGCAACCGCGCCCCAGGCCAGACCACCGCCAATGGCCTCGGTCACGATCAGATCACCCTGCTTGATCTGCCCGCGTTGCTTGCCCACAGACAGGGCCAGGGGGATGGATGCTGCCGAGGTATTGCCGTGGTCCTGAACGGTGACGACGACGTTGTCCATCGGCAGGCCCATTTTCTTGGCAGTGCCCTGAATGATGCGGATATTGGCCTGATGCGGCACGATCCAGTCGACATCGCCGCTGGTCAGGCCTGCACGCTCCAGCGCGACCTCGGCGGTTTTGGCCAGTTTCTCGACCGCGTGGCGGAAGACCTGATTGCCCTGCATCCGCAGATGGCCTGTCGATTGGGTCGACACGCCGCCATCCACATAGAGAAGATCCTTATAGCGCCCGTCCGAATTCAGATCGGTCGCCAGAATACCGCGATCGTCGGACGTGCCTTTACCTTGCTGTTCCTCCAGCACCAGCGCGCCTGCGCCATCGCCAAACAGCACACAGGTCGACCGGTCGGTCCAATCCATGATTCGCGAGAATGTCTCGGCCCCGATTACCAGCACGCGCTTGGCCTGACCCGACAGGATCAGGGCGTTGGCGTTGCTGAGCGCAAAGACAAACCCGGCGCAGACTGCCTGCACGTCGAAGGCAAAGCCACGGGTCATGCCCAGACGGGCCTGAACCATGGTGGCGGCAGAGGGGAAGGTCAGGTCGGCGGTCGAGGTCGCCAGCACGATGGCGTCGATATCATCGGCGGTCAGCCCGGCGTCGGCCAGTGCGGCTTCGGCGGCCTTGGTGGCCAGATCGGATGTGGTTTCGTCATCAGCGGCGAAGTGGCGACGCTCGATCCCGGACCGGCTGCGAATCCACTCGTCCGTGGTATCCAGCGTTTTTTCGAACTCGGCGTTCGGTACGACACGTTCCGGCAAATAATGCCCGACACCTACAACAACTGAGCGGCCTGCCATGCTGGGGTACTGCCTTTTTTGTTATTATTCCGATTGAGACACGGAATGGGCCGCATCTTGTGCAAGGGCGGCTGTTGATGCAACCCGTGCTGCCAATTTTTCCGAGAAACCGGATTCGGCCAGTGTAAAGGCCAGTTTGACCGCTGCCGAAACGCCAGTTGCATCTGCTCCGCCATGGGATTTGACCACGGTGCCATTCAGCCCCAGAAAGACGCCGCCATTGACCTGACGCGGGTCGATCCGTTTCTTCAGACGGTTCAGCGAGGTGATCGCAAGGATCGAGGCCAGACGCGAGAGCGGAGAATACTTGAACGCCTGGCGCAACAGGTCTCCGATCAGGTTGGCTGTGCCTTCGCCGGTTTTGATCGCAACATTGCCGGTGAATCCGTCGGTGACGATCACGTCGGCCTTATCGCCGGGAATGTCGCTGCCTTCGACAAAGCCCACAAACTCGAAATTCGCCTGATCTGCGAAGTCCGAGATCATGGCGTGGGCCTCTTTCAACTCAGCACGGCCTTTGTGCTCTTCTGTGCCGACATTCAGCAATCCAATCCGAGGACGGCCAAGCGCCATGCCGTTGCGCGCATAGGAGGCCCCCATCAGCGCGTATTGCAGCAGGTCTTTGGCGTCGGCCCGCACATCTGCGCCCACATCCAGCATCACGTTGAACCCCTGCGGATTACGCGAGGGCCACAGGATCGCAATCGCGGGGCGGTTCACGCCGGGCAACTTGCGCAGGCGCAGCATCGACATCGCCATCAGCGCACCGGTGTTCCCGCACGAAACTGCGCCATGGGCTTCGCCTTGGCGGACTGCCTCAAGCGCGGACCACATCGAGGTGTTCTTGCCGCTGCGGACAACCTGACTGGGTTTGTCATCCATCGTGACCACGTCGGGGCAATCACGAAAAACGACGCGCCCGTCAAGGACACGCCGTTTGGCAACCAGCTTGCGCAGTTCCTGTTCCTGACCGTGCAGGATGAACCCGATATTGGGGTTCTTGTCCGCAGATTTGGCAATGCCCGCCACAACGACGGCAGGGCCCGAATCTCCGCCCATAGCGTCAACCGAGATGGTGATCCGTCCGGTTTGCGTGGGCTGATCCGTCATGCCTTGGCCTGCGTCCAATCAGGCTTAGGCCGCGTCTTCGTCCAGGTCGATTTCGTCGGCCTGAGCGACGACTTCACGGTCATCATAGTGGCCGCAGGACGCGCAGACGTGGTGCGGGCGCTTCAGCTCACCGCAGTTTGCGCATTCGTTCGGGTTTGCAGCAACCAGAGCGTCATGTGCGCGGCGATTGTTGCGGCGCGACTTGGAAACTTTGTTCTGTTGGACGGCCATGGTCTCAACCTTTGTCTGATATGGGCCAGCAGATTCGCCGCCGGCCGGGTTACGTTCTTCGTTTTCTCGTGGTTTGACGCGCGTTTAAGGGGCTTGCCCCGCAATGTCCAACCCAAAATCCAATGAGCGCGCGAAAATACTGCGATTCTCGCCATGTTCAAGCGGTTTTTCTGGCCGCTTGCTATGACAGGAAATCAGCCCCCTGTCACTCGTCTTTTTTCAGCGCATCGCGCAGCCCAGCCAGACCGGCAAAGGGTTTTACATCCTCATCCGTCAGGGCCTGTTTGCCCGGCTCGGTATAGTCGGCCTGACCCAGTTCGGCCCCATCTTTGCGCGGGTATTGGGGCAGGGCCAGCGACAGCGCCTCGACCATGATCTGCGCAGGGTCGATCTCGGCGCCCAATGGCTCGGTTTCGTCCCCCTCGGGGATTTCGAACTCGGGCTCGTCCGGGTCGGTCCAATCGGCCAGAAACACTCGAGTCACGGGGGTATCGATGCGCGTGGTCACCGGTTCCAGCGTCACAACGCACGGCTGGATCACCGTCGCGCCCAGTTTTGCCTCAAGCACCCAGTCGCGCTTGCCTTGCGCACGCAGCGCGCCCACAAAGCTCAGCTTGCGCAGGCCCTGCAGGCCAAGTTCCAGCTTGATCGCCTCCAGCGCCTCGCCGGTGGGGCGCAGTTCGAAGGGCGTCGGTGCGTTTTGCGGCAGGTCGGTGACGCGCAAAGATGTCGGGTTGCTCATTCGTGAGGTTTTCCTGTGTTGAACCGGGGCTGCGGTTTGATGTAATCGGATAGGGTCCGCAAGGGGCCAAGGCAAGAGGGTGTGCAAGTTGATGGGTGTGAACAGGGTGAAACCGGCGTCGAAAACGCTTGTCTTTGCGGCCTGTCTGGCAATCGCGGGCGCATGTTCGCCGGTGTTCAAGAATCACGGCTATGTGCCGCCGCCCGAGGATCTGGCCAAGATCAAGGTCGGTGTCGATACGCGCGAAACAGTGGAAGAGGCCATCGGCGCGCCCAGTTCTGCCGGTCTGGTCCGGGACTCGGGCTATTATTATGTCGCCTCGCGCATCCGCACGTCGGGCGTCCGGCGGCCCGAGGTCGTCTCGCGCCGGCTGGTCGCGATCAGCTTTGATCAGCGCGGCGTCGTGCGCAATATCGAGCGGTTCGGCCTTGAAGATGGCTATGTCATCGTGCTGGACCGCCGCGTGACCGATTCCAACGTCGAGGACAAAGGGTTCCTGCGTCAGCTGCTTGGCAATATCGGCAACTTCAACCCGGCAAACATCCCCGGGGCCACCAACTAAATCGCCCGGACCTCTTGCAGAGGTCACGCGTTCGTCACACCTGTTATGGTAGGGCAGGACAAGACGAACGGTCAGCAACCGCATAAGGGGGCGATGATGGCTGAGCTGTTGAACAAAGGCCGATACCGGGCCCGGCTGGCCGGGTCTGCGCGGGATGTGGCCGCGGCGCAGGCGCTGCGGACGCTGGCGTTCGGAACGTCGGGCACGGATCGCGATATGTATGACGCCCAATGTGCCCATGTTCTGATCGAGGATATGCGGTCCGGTGGGCAGTTGGTCTGCTGTTTCCGTATGCTGACGATGCAGGACGGCTCCGAGATCGGGTGCAGCTATTCGGCGCAATTCTATGATTTGTCCGCTTTGAACGGGTTTTGTGGTCCGATGGTCGAGATGGGCCGGTTCTGCATCCACCCCGATTGGACCGATCCCGACATTCTGCGCGTGGCATGGGGCGCGATGACGGCCTATGTGGATCAGAACGGCATCGAAATGCTGTTTGGCTGTTCTTCCTTCGCAGGGACCGAAACAGACGAGTATCTCGACGCGTTCGCCATGCTCAAGCATCGTCATCTGGCGCCCAAGCGCTGGTTGCCGCGGGTCAAGGCACCGGACGTGTTCCGCTTTGCCGCCCGTCTGCGGCGCAGGCCGAACGTGAAACAGGCGATGCTGCGGATGCCGCCCTTGCTGCGGACCTATCTGATGATGGGTGGCTGGGTCAGCGATCATGCGGTGGTGGATCGGCATATGAACACGCTGCATGTGTTTACTGGGCTTGAGATTGGGGCGATTCCCGCTGAACGCAAACGTCTGTTGCGGGCGGTGGCCGGGTGATTTGAGTATTTGTGAAAAGGTGAAGCAGGGGCGTTGACGCCTTGTGTTCACCGGTTTAGCTGGCGGACATGGCGAGAATTCCTTTGTTGCAGATGTCCGGTATTTCCCTGACCTTCGGGGGCGATCCGGTGTTTTCCGATCTTGATCTGGTGGTTCAACCGGGCGACCGCGTGGCGCTGGTCGGGCGGAACGGGTCGGGCAAGTCGACCCTGATGAAAGTGATGGCTGGTCTGGTCGAGGCCGATCAGGGGGATATCGTGATCCCGCCTGGAAAATCAGTCGGTTACATGGAGCAGGACCCGGGGATGGAGGGGTTCGCGACGCTGGGCGACTATGCCGCAAGCGGGTTGGAGCTCGGTGAGCTGTATAAGGTCGAACGCGCCGGAGAGGGGCTGAAATTCGACCCCGAACGTGCGGTCGAAACCGCCTCGGGCGGCGAGCGGCGGCGCGCGGCGCTGGCCAAGTTGATGGCCGAAGCACCGGATCTGATGCTGCTGGACGAGCCGACCAACCATCTGGACATCGAAGCGATTGCATGGCTGGAGCGCGAGTTGGGCGCGACCCGTGCAGCCTATGTTCTGATCTCGCACGATCGGGCTTTTTTGCGTGCGCTGACGCGGGCGACCTTATGGATCGATCGCGGCGCTGTGCGGCGACAGGAGCAGGGGTTCGAGGCCTTTGAGGGCTGGCGCGACAAGGTCTGGGAGGAAGAAGATCAGCAGCGTCACAAGCTGAACCGTCTGATCAAGTCAGAGGCGCGGTGGGCCGTTGAGGGCATCAGCGCGCGTCGCAAACGCAATCAGGGCCGGGTGCGCGCCCTGCAGGCGCTGCGGGCCGAGAAGGCGGCGCAGATCAAACGCCAGGGCTCGGCTGCTATGGCGTTGGAATCCGGCCCGAAATCCGGCCGCAAGGTGACTGAAGCCAAGGGATTGATGAAGGCGTTTGGCGCGCAGCAGATTGTGCGTAACTTTGATCTGCTGGTCCAGCGCGGGGATCGTGTCGCCTTTGTCGGGCCCAACGGGGTGGGAAAAACCACGCTGCTGAAAATGTTGCTGGATCAGGTGGAGCCGGATGAGGGCACCGTTTCGCTGGGCACGAATCTCGAGATCGCTGTGTTTGATCAAGCGCGTGCGCAGTTGGACCCCGAGATGACGCTGTGGGACAGTCTGACAGGTGACCCCGAGATGCGGGTCTCGGGCAAGGCCGATCAAGTGATGGTGGGCGGGCAGCCCAAGCATGTGGTGGGCTATCTCAAGGAGTTTCTGTTCGACGATGCGCAGGCAAGAGCGGCTGTTAAGTCCTTGTCAGGTGGGGAAAAAGCGCGGTTGTTGCTGGCCAAGCTGATGGCGAAATCGTCGAACTTGCTGGTACTGGACGAACCGACAAACGATCTGGATGTCGAGACGTTGGACCTGCTGCAAGAGTTGCTGGACGACTATGACGGGACCGTTCTGCTGGTCAGCCACGACCGGGACTTTCTGGACCGCGTGGCCACCACGACCATCGCGATGGAGGGCAACGGGCGGGCCACGGTTTATGCCGGAGGCTGGTCCGACTATATTGCTCAGCGTGGCGATTTATCTGAGAAAAAAGAAGATAAAACAAAGGCATCAAAGCCAAAGGTGAAGCAAGAGGCGAAGCCGAAAGCAGGGTTGTCGTTCTCGGAACGACACCGGCTTGAAAAGCTGCCCGCCGAGATCGCGCGGCTTGAGGCCGAGATTGCCAAGCTGGAAGAGTTGATGTCGGATCCGGACCTGTTCTCGCGTGAGCCGGTGAAGTTCCAGAAGGCGACTGAAGCGTTGGTTGAGCGGCAGGAAAAACTGTCGGCGGCTGAGGAAGAGTGGCTGACGCTGGAAGAGAAGGCCGAGGCCGGTTGAGTTCGTTTTGTACGTCCGCGAAACGGTGGTTTGTTTGAATTGTACAAATTTTCAGCCGCGGAAACTCCGGTTTTGCCAACGGTTTGTTAACCGATCTATGTGATCTGTTGGGAACCAAGTCGACGACCGTTCTGCGGGCCCCGGTTCGGATGGGGGCGCTGGTCCGATCTCTCGGCTCAGCGCATCCGCAATGCGCCGTCGATGCGGATGACCTCGCCGTTCAGATAGCCCATCTCGACGATGAACCCGGCCAGCCGTCCGTATTCTCGTGGGTCGCCCAGGCGGGCGGGGTTTGGGACGTCGGCGGCAAGCTGGTCCTGCACCTCTTGCGGTAGGCCGGCCAGCATCGGGGTCATGAAGATGCCCGGGGCGATAGCCATCACACGGATGCCGGTTGAGGCGAGGTCGCGTGCCATCGGCAGGGTCATGCCGACCACGCCGCCCTTGGATGCGGCATAAGCGGCCTGACCTTTCTGGCCGTCGAAAGCGGCGATGGAGGCGGTGTTGATGATCACGCCGCGCGCGCCGTCGGGGTCAGGGTCGTTGCGGGCCATCTCGGCGGCTGCCAGACGCGATACGTTGAAGGTGCCGATCAGATTGATGTCGATGGTGCGCTGGAAGGCATCCAGCGGATGGGGGCCATCTCGGCCTACGGTTTTGGCACCGATGGCGATGCCTGCACAGTTCACTGCGGCGGTGATCTTGCCCATCTTGTCTACCGCATGTGCGATCGCGGCCGTGACCGAAGCTTCGTCCGTCACGTCGGTCTGTGCGAAATATCCGCCAATCTCCGAGGCGACCTGCGGGCCGCGGTCGGCATCGCGGTCGAGGATGGTGACCTGCGCGCCCTGTTCGGCGAAATGGCGGGCGGTGGCTTCGCCCAGGCCCGACGCGCCGCCGGTGATGATCGCTGCAGTGGTGGATAGCTGCATGGTCGCTCCTCCCTAGGATTTGAACAATTGTTCATTAAACGGATCGCCGGGGTGCTGTCTACTGTTTTGAGGGTGTCTGGCCTGTTGGGGAAGGCTCGAACTGACAGTTTACGGTCGGGTCGCTGTTTCGTGAATGAACAACCCGTGGGCCGGGCGTGTTTGGTTTTCAGGAGGTACCGATATGTTGATGTTAACGAATGCGAAGCGCACACTGGGCGCGATTGTTGCGGCTCCTGTCGTGGGGGTGATGATGGCGGGCAGCGCGGCGGCTGCCACCGAGGTATGCGATGGGCGGGTTGCGCGCGATCTGGCCAATGCAGGGGATTATGCGGGGCTGTGCGATTGTGCGCAGGTGACGCCGAGTTTCC
This sequence comes from Ruegeria sp. CJ3, assembly GCF_056536725.1. Classification (NCBI taxonomy): domain Bacteria; kingdom Pseudomonadati; phylum Pseudomonadota; class Alphaproteobacteria; order Rhodobacterales; family Roseobacteraceae; genus Ruegeria; species Ruegeria sp. CJ3. Next base: position 187,480 of record NZ_JBQFQE010000006.1, on the reverse strand, counting down.
TCAAACGGCTGCAGAGGCGGTCGGATTTCGAGACGGTTCTGGGTGTGACCGGGGCGCAATGTCCGGGGCTGGCGGGGCTGTTGACCGATCTGCCCACGGCGAGCATCGCAGCGGCGTCGCCGCGGGGCGAGGATCGCAACTCGGACCCGAATGAGTTTGACGGTGGGCCCGGCGGCGATACCGGTGGCGGTGGCGACACTGGCGGCGGTGGAGATACCGGCGGCGGTGGAGATACTGGTGGCGGTGGAGATACTGGCGGCGGCGGTGATGCCGGTGGCGGTGGAGATACTGGCGGCGGTGGAGATACCGGCGGTGGCGGTGGCGATACTGGTGGCGGTGGTGATACCGGCGGCGGTAAGCCGGGCGCTGAGAAGGACGGTCAGGCCCGCGCTGAAAAGGCCAGAGCCCGGGCTGACGCGGCGCGATCAAAAGCCAACGCCAAGGCCGACGCGGCCCGCGCCCGGGCGGATGCTGCCAGATCGGGCGGTAAGTCCAAAGGCAAAAGCAAAGGCGGCAAAGGCAAGGGTAAGAGCAAGTAAATGCGCTGATCCGGCCATGATGCCTTTGGCAAAAATGGAAACGGCCACCGATCAAGGTGGCCGTTTTTCGTTTCTGCGGTCTGGGTTTAGCCCAGCTGCACCAGCGCGTGCCGCTTTTTGCCCGCGCTCAGCTTGATCGGTGAGGACAGCGCGCCCGCGTCGATCATCAGCCCTGCATCGGTCAGAGGGGCATCGTCCAGCTTGGCTCCGTTCTCGGCGATCAGGCGTTTGGCCTCTTTGCCCGATTTGGCGAGGCCGGATTTGACGATGATCTGCACGATCGAGGCGGGCAGGTCTTCGGCGTTCAGCGTCAGGGTCGGAAGGTCCTCGCCCACGCCGCCTTTTTCGAACACTTCTCGGGCTGTGGCTTCGGCTGTGGCTGCGGCTTCGGCCCCGTGCAGCAGGGTGGTGACCTCGTTGGCGAGGCGGATTTTGGCCTCGTTGATCTCGGACCCTTGCAGTGCGGCCAGACGGTCGCATTCGTCGACGGGCAGTTCGGTGAAGATTTTCAGGAACCGACCCACATCGGCGTCGGTGGTGTTGCGCCAGAACTGCCAGAACTCATAGGCACTCAGCATGTCGCCGTTCAGCCAGACGGCTCCGCCCTGCGATTTGCCCATCTTGCGGCCATCGCTGGTGGTCAGAAGCGGCGTGGTGAGCCCGTAGATTTCGTGATCCAGCACGCGGCGGGTCAGGTCGATGCCGTTGACGATGTTGCCCCATTGGTCGCTGCCGCCCATCTGCAGAACGCAGCTATAGCGGCGGTTCAGCTCAAGGAAGTCATAGGCCTGCAGGATCATGTAGTTGAATTCGAGGAAGCTGAGCGATTGTTCGCGATCCAGGCGCGATTTCACCGACTCGAACGACAGCATCCGGTTGACCGAGAAATGCCGCCCGATATCGCGCAGGAAATCGAGGTAATTCAGGCTGTCGAGCCATTCGGCATTGTTCAGCATCAGCGCGCCGGTGTCGCTGTCGTCATAGGACAGGTATTTCGAGAACACCTGCTTCATGCCCGCGATATTGGCGTCGATCTGTTCGGGGCCCAGCAGGGGGCGTTCGTCCGAGCGGAATGAGGGATCGCCCACCTTCGTGGTGCCGCCACCCATCAGGGTGATCGGTTTGTGGCCGGTTTTTTGCAGCCAGCGCAGCACCATGATGTTCATCAGGTGCCCCACATGAAGCGACTGCGCGGTGGCGTCATAACCGATATAGGCCGTCTGCACCCCGCTGATCAGCGCCTCATCAAGGCCCTGATAATCGGTGCAGTCGGCGAGAAAGCCGCGCTCGATCATCGTGGCGATGAAATCCGATTTGGGGTGGTAGGTCATAGCGTGCCCTTTGGGTTGATATTGCGGGGCACTGTATAGGCGGCGGGATGGGTGAGGGAAAGATGCGTTTTTCAGACGCTGTCAGGGCTTTTTCTGTGCGGTCGTCGCGGGCAGGCCCATGGCATAGGCCATGGCTGCCAGATTGAGCGCCGCGAGCGCGATGATCGGGGTCATCGGATCATGCAGATGCGCCACCGCGCCGAGGATGGCGGCAAAGACGATCCCCACCAGCCCGGCACTGACATCGCCGAGGGCGACGAGGTAGGGGCGCTCTTTTTCGTCCGTCATCTCAATGACGTAGAGGTAGCGGCCATAGATCACTCCGTTACCGCCCAGCGACAGAAGGCCGATCACCAGCGCGTATAGCTGGACGTTCTGGGCATAGCCCATTAGCGTGAAGGCCAGCGCCATCAGCGCCGAGGCCGCCGAGATCAGGCAACCCATCCACATCACCGGTTTGACCGAGATGCGGCTGCTGAGCCAGCCCCAGACCAGCGATCCGATCACCATCCCGGCACTGGCGGCGATGACGAAATAGCTGAGCGAGTGTTTGGTACCCACGTGATAGGTCGCTGCGTGGATGGTATAAAACGGCATCGCCAGTTCGACCGAGATGAAGATCAGCCGGGCCAGCAGGAACTTGCGATACCACGGATAGGCCATGCCGGTTTTGAACCCGGTGGCCAGTTCCGCCAGCGGTTTTGGCTTGGCGGTGGGTTTGGGGGCAGGGCGGTCGTCTTCGAAGATGCGCACCCCGGCAAAGCTGATGCCCGCGGCGAACATGGCAAAGACGCCGCACCACATCACGACGATATGGCGCTGCATGGGTTGGTCCGAGACCAGAAGGTCTTTGGTCAGCCACACCACCACGATGGCCAGCGCGCCCGAGATCGTGGCCTGCGCAAACACCATGCGGTTGCGTTTTTGGTCGGGAATCGAAACGCCGTAGATCTGGCTGGTGCCGAGGCTGGTGATGCCCTGACACAGGCCCATTACAATCGCTGTGGTCAGAAACAGCAGCACCACCAACAGTTGCGGAAGTCCGGTCGCGAACAGGGCTACGACGGACAGGATCAGCGCGGTCAGCAGGTTGGGGACATAGACCGCCAGCTTTGCGCGGGTGACACGGTTGACGAAGGGTGAGACGAATATCTCCGCGATCAGCCGCGCTGCGGTGACGAAGGGCAGCAGCAGGCCGGCGACAAATGTGGGTGCTCCCAGCGCCAGATAGAGGAAGGGCAGGACCAGACGGGGATTGACCAGTTGCCCTCCGATCGTGGAGAGCGCGCCGGACCAGAAGATCAGCTGATAGTTGCGGTTTTCCACCGGGGCTGTGGTGTTCTTTTCCATGTCTCGGCGCTGTGTTCTGTCAGATGCATCAGGGGTTTCTTGCGTCATATTACATAAGTTCAGAAATTGGCTTGCGAAAATCTTGCCCATGGGCGTGCCTTTACAGAGTCTGTGACCGAAAAATACCGGCTTTGCGGTGAATGCGTCTTGTCAGGGACTGGGGTCTGGGGGCAGTTTGAAACTTGTGCAGCGTCTGGTTGAGTGGCCCTTGCTGGCCTTCGCGGATGGACGCGCGGAATTGAGCAGGAGAGAGGCGTGAGCCGGAGCAACGGAAAAACCGGGCCGATCCGGGCGCTGGGGGCGATGTCGGGGACCTCGCTGGATGGTGTGGATGCCGCTGTGGTCGAAACCGACGGGCAGCGGATTTTTGGCTTTGGCGAGAGCCGCTATCGCGCCTATTCCGAGGCCGAGCGCGCCGTTCTGCGGGCGGCGTTAGGTCATTGGCACGGGGCCGAGGTTGAGGCAGCGGGAGAATTGGTGACGCTGGCCCATGCCGAGGCATTGGCCGAGTTCGAAGATGTCGACATGATCGGTTTCCACGGCCAGACGCTGGCGCATGAGCCGCGCGGGCGCGGGACGTTGCAGGTGGGCGATGGGATCGGCCTGTCGCAGGCCTTGGGTCTGCCGGTTGTCTGGGATTTTCGCAGCGATGATGTGGCGTTGGGCGGAGAAGGTGCGCCGCTTGCGCCGTTCTTTCACTTCGCCTGCGCCAAGTGGATTGGTGCGGATGTGCCGTTGTGTTTTCTGAATTTGGGTGGGGTTGGCAATCTGACCTATGTGGACCCGTCGTTTGAGGGGCCCGAAGCGTCAGGGGCGTTGCTGGCGTTTGACACCGGGCCCGCGAATGCGCCGGTGGATGATCTGATGCAGGCGCGTTTGGGCCTGCCGATGGATCGCGACGGGGCGCTGGCGCGCGACGGGACCGTCGAGACCGGCGCGCTGGAGCTGTTTTTGGCCGAGCCGTTTTTTAACCGGATGCCTCCGAAATCATTGGATCGAAACGATTTTGCCGAGATGATCGGGTTGGTTCAGGAACTCAGCGATGCGGATGCGGTAGCGACGCTGACGGGTATGTGCGCGGCGGGTGTGGTGCAGGGTATGGAGCATTGTCCGAAGCCGCCTGCGCGGTTGCTTGTCACGGGCGGAGGGCGGCGCAATCCGGTGTTGATGGAGATGCTGCGCGTGGCGCTGGATTGTCCGGTCGAGCCGGTGGAGGCTGTGGGTCTGGATGGCGATATGCTGGAGGCACAGGCCTTTGCCTATCTCGCGGTGCGGGTGGCGCGGGGGATGCCGACCTCGTGCCCCGGAACGACCGGGGTCAGTGCGCTGGTGGGGGGCGGGGTTGTGTCGTCTCCGGCGCGGGAGGTTGTGGCGCGCGGGTAGGGGGCTCTGCCCCCGTCGCTGCGCGACTCCGCCGGGATATTTTTGGCCAGATGAAGAACGGATCTAGCGCCGGAGGGTGCGGGTATAGGTGCCCGTGAATTCTGTGTAGCCGTTTGATGTGGATTTCAGGTGCGTTTGGGTCCAGCGGTGAAAAGTCGGGAGTTGGTAGAAGGGCACGTTGGGGAAGGCGTGGTGTTCCGCGTGGTAGGGCATGTTCCACGCGATGAAGCGGATAGCGCGGTTTGTGAAGGTAGTGCGGGAGTTTTCCAGCATATTCGCCACCGGCGGGCAGAGACCGTGTTCAGCCAGCAGGTAGAGGCGCAGGAACGGTTGGCCAAGCAGCACCGGCAGGAGCCAGAGCCAGATGAGGATCGGCGTGAAGAACAGGCTGGCGGCGGCGAGCGTGTAGAGGACGAGGAGCAGGCGGGCCTCGGTTCTGATGGCGCGGTGTTGGCGAGGCGGCAGGTACGGGGCGTCGATCCTTCCGAAGGCGTTTTGGAGCAGGGTGCGGGTCATGCCGCTCCAATAGGGTATGCCGCTGAGATAGATGAGCAAGCCGGGCCAAGTGTCGGGGCGGGGTTTGCCCGCCAGTTCCGGGTCTCTTTCCGGGTGGTTGGTCCATTTGTGGTGGGCCAGGTGGAAATAGCGGAACCATGTGAAAGGCAGCGCGATGGGGATCGAGACCGCGTGGCCCACCGCTGTGTTGATCCATTCCGTGCGGAACGGTGTTTTGTGGGTGCATTCGTGGCTGAGGGTAAAGAGGAACACCAGCAGGATGCCTTGGGGCAGCAGCAGAAGCGGCCAGAGCGGCACTTGCAAAGTGATGCCGGTTGAGGTGAGGCCGAGGGCTGTCAGGTAAAGCGCGAGATGGGTCAGGCCCGCCTGGTTGGAGCGGTGTTGGAGCTGCGCTTTGACTTCGGGCGGGAGGGTGGCGATCAGGCTGCGGTGGTCCATCCGGCTAGCCTCGGGCGATGTCAAAGCCGGGGGCGGCCAGGGTGAAGCCGTCGAATTCAAACCCGGGGGAGACGGTGCAGCTGACGAGAGTGTAGTCTCCGGTGCTGCGGGCGGCTTGCCAGTGGTTTTCGGGGACGATCAACTGTGGCGCGCCTTGGGTCAGGTCGGGAGTAAGCAGGTGATCGGCGGCAGGGCCGTCATCGGTGGCGCTGAGCGACAGGACCAGCGGGGCGCCCGCGTGGTAGAGCCAGATCTCGGTCGCGTCGACGCGGTGCCAGTGGCTGTGTTCGCCCTCGGCCAGCAGGAAGTAGATGCAGGTGCCGGTGGCGCGGCCTGCGTTCGTGGCGCGCCAGGTTTCGCGAAACCAGCCGCCCTCGGGGTGGCGCTGCAGGTTGAGGTGGTCGATGATGTCTTGTGCGGTCATGGCGGGCCTTTGGTGCTTTGTGGCGATTATGCACGGGCGGGTGCGATCTGCTATGGCAATTGTGCATGCAGGGCATATGTTTGCCGCATGACCCTGACGATCCCGTTTGACAACAGCTATGCCCGTTTGCCCGATACCTTCTATGCGCGGCAGGCCCCGGTGCCGGTGCGTGCGCCGCACCTGATTGCGTTCAATGCCGATCTGGCGCGATTGCTGGGGATTTCGCCCGGCGATGTGGAAGAGATGGCTGAGGCTTTTGGCGGGAATAGTGTGCCCGAGGGGGCGCAGCCGCTGGCGCAGCTGTACTCCGGGCATCAGTTTGGCAACTACAATCCGCAGCTTGGCGATGGGCGCGCCGTGTTGTTGGGTGAGACGGTGGGTGCAGATGGTGTCCGGCGTGACATTCAGTTGAAAGGGTCGGGGCCGACGCCATTTTCGCGTCAGGGCGATGGACGCGCGTGGTTGGGGCCGGTGCTGCGAGAATATGTGGTGTCTGAGGCCATGTATGCGCTGGGAATTCCGACCACACGTGCGCTGGCGGCGGTCGAGACCGGTGAGATTGTGCTGCGTGAGGGGCCGATGCCCGGTGCGGTGCTGACCCGTGTGGCGCAGAGCCATTTGCGGGTGGGGACCTTTCAGGTCTTTGCCGCGCGCGGGCAGTTGGACAGTTTGCGGCGGCTGACCGATTACGCCATCGCGCGCCATTACCCGGAGGCCGAGGGGCCGATGGAGTTGTTGCGCGCGGTACGGGATGCGCAGGCGCGGCTGATTGCGCAATGGATGAGCGTTGGGTTCATTCATGGGGTGATGAACACGGACAACTGCTCGATTGCGGGGGAGACCATTGATTACGGGCCGTGCGCTTTCATGGACAGTTATCACCCAAACACGGTCTACAGCTCGATTGACCGGATGGGGCGCTATGCCTACTCGAACCAGCCCGAGATAGCGGTGTGGAATCTGGCGCAGTTGGCGACGGCTCTGATCCAGCAGGTTGAGGATAAGGAGGCCGCGGTGGAGGAGGCGACCGAGATCGTCCATGCGATGCCTGAATTGCTGCAGGCCGAGTGGTTGCGGCGGTTTCGGGCCAAGATCGGTCTGGCGCGGCCCGAGGATGGGGATTTGCAGATGATCTCAGACCTGCTGGTGCGCATGGCCGAGGGTGGCGCGGATTTTACCAATACGTTCCGTGCGCTGGGTGGGGACCGGGCGCGGGATCAGTTCACCGATCCGGCGGCGTTTGACGGATGGGCCGAGGGCTGGCGTGCGCGACTGCAGCGCGAGGCGACCCCGGCGGAGGTGATGGCGGTGGCCAATCCGGCCTTTATCCCGCGCAATCACCGGGTCGAGCAGATGATTCAGGCTGCTGTGCAGGGTGATTACGCACCGTTTCATCGTTTGAACGCGGTGTTGTCGCGGCCTTATGAGGATCAGCCTGATGCGTCTGATCTGATGCGACCGCCGGCTGAGGGCGAAGTTGTTCAGGCGACGTTCTGCGGGACGTGATTGGCGCGGTTTCTTAAAAAGAAACCGGCCCTGAAACTTTTGAAGTTTCAGGTGCTGGTGGTGAGGTTTGCCGGAGGGAACTTGCGGCTTCAACTCCTGTTGCTTTGCGACTAAGTTGCAGAGACCACAAAACTGGAGAATTTTATGAAACTCGTGCTCGCTCTGACGCTCATTCTACCCTTCGTGGCGTGCTCGACCGGGCCGGTTGCGAATGTGACCCGGGAAGAAGCGATTGAGTTGCTGAATGCGGGGCGTGTCTCGGCCATTGGTGTGTCGCATTCCGGGTGGACTAGCCTGTCATTGGACGACGGTGAAATTCGTCAGAACAAGGCAGAGGTCATCGGATACCCGGACAGCCTATTGGCGGAATGCGCAGATTGCAGCAATGTCGCCCAATGGATTGAATAGCGGGGGCAATGGTTTGCGTGCGCGCCGATCGGATTTTTGCTTGCTATGACCCAGCCGCCAACTCTGCGCCTTGCCAGCTATAATATCCAGAAATGCGTGGGCCTCGATTTTCGGCGGCAGCCGCAGCGGATTTTGCAGGTCATCGAGAGTATGCAGGCCGATATCGTGGTCCTGCAGGAGGCCGACAAGCGCCTGCCGCCGCGCCCTGCCGCGCTGCCGCATTTCATGCTGGATGAGGCGGGTTGGCAGATTGTCGATCTGGGTGGTGCGGGCAGTTTGGGGTGGCATGGCAACGCCGTCATCTGGCGTGGCGACGCCATCCAGGTGCGTCAGACCGGGCATCACGATTTGCCGGGGCTGGAGCCTCGGGGGGCCGTTCGGGTTGAGTTCGACACGCAGATCGGGCCGCTGCGGGTGATGGGGATGCATCTGGGGCTGTTGCCCGCATCGCGGCGGCAGCAGATCGGCCATATCCGGCGCTGCGATTCTGATCTGGAGGACATGCCAACCGTCTGGGCCGGGGATTTCAACGAATGGTCGCGCCAGCCGGTGCTGGACCATCTGGCCCCGGATATGCGGTTTCTGCCTCCGGTAGCCAGCTTTCCCGCGGCGCAGCCTTTGGGGGCGCTGGACAGAATCGCTGTGGGGCATGGGCTTGAGGCGACCTTGCATGGGGTGCATGACGCCCGGCCTGCGCATATTGCCTCGGATCATTTGCCGGTCTGGGCAGACCTGCGCCGCGCGGCCTGAGGCAAAATCGTCGGTGGCGCAGGGCGCGTGGACATACTAAGACTGAGGTCCGAACAGTTCCGGGGGTCACCATGTCCGACACGATCATCGCCCGTTGTGAGGCCAAGGGCCTGCGCATGACCGGCCAGCGCCGGACCATCGCGCGCGTGTTGCAGCAGAGTGCGGATCACCCGGATGTGGAAGAACTCTATGCCCGCGCTTCGGCCGAGGATGCGGGGATTTCCATCGCAACGGTCTATCGCACCGTGAAGCTGTTTGAAGAGGCGGGGATTCTGGAACGGCTGGAGTTTGGCGATGGCCGCGCGCGGTATGAGGATGCCGAGCGGGACCACCATGATCATCTGATCGACATGCAATCGGGCGAGGTGATCGAATTCGTCGATCCCGAGATCGAGGCTTTGCAGGAAAAGATCGCCGCCAAGCTGGGCTATCGGCTCAAGGGGCACCGGTTGGAGCTGTACGGCGTACCGCTGGACAAGGACTGATCCATCAGGGAACGCGATTGGCCGTATCACGGCAAGTCATCGAAGCTGTCGCAATCGGGCTTGCGGTGTCGGGGATGTTCCTGTTGTGCTGACATGATGGCCCGGAGATCACCGGCCCGCCCCCAACGGAAACGCGCATGAACAATGTAAACGGTATTTTGCTGCTTGTCGGCTCGATGGCAGCTTTTGCAATCGAGGATATGTTTATCAAGCACCTGTCGGTCACCGTATCGACCGGGCAAATTCTGATTGTGCTGGGCGTTTTCTGTGGTCTGGCCTTTGCGCTGTTGTCGGTGGTGACGCGCAAGCGGATCTTCGATCCGGCGGCGTGGACCTTGATGCCGGTTGCGCGCGCGGCGTGCGAGGGGCTGGGCGCCGTGTTGTTCGTGACCGCGCTGTCGTTGATCGATCTGTCCACGGTTGCGGCGGTGTTTCAGGTGCTGCCTCTAGTGGTGACGATGGGGGCTGCGCTGTTTCTGGGTGAACAGGTCGGCTGGCGGCGGTGGAGCGCCATCGGTGTCGGGTTCATCGGTGTATTGATGATCATTCGCCCGGGGCTGGAGGGGTTTCAGCCTGAAACGCTGCTGGTCGTGGCGACGGTTGTTTTCATCGCCGCGCGCGACCTGATCACGCGCAGGCTGGATGCGCGGATCGCGTCTACGGTTGTCGCTTTACAGGCCTATATCGCCGCTACGCTGGCGGGGCTGGTGCTGATGGTGTCGACGGGGCAATCTTACGCCCCGCTGCAGGCGGCGCAGGTCGGGCCGTATCTTGCGGCGGTGATTTTCAGCATGTTGGGTTATTATGGCATCGTGGCGGCGATGCGGGTGGGTGAGGCCTCGGCCATGATGCCTTTCCGTTATACGCGGCTGGTGTTTTCGATGATTGCGGGCGTGCTGATGTTCAACGAACGCCCCGATGCGATGACGTTGGCCGGTGCGACGCTGATCATCGCCTCGGGCCTCTATACCTTTGTCCGCGAACGCCGTCTTGCGCGGCAGGTGGCCGCCGCCTGATCGCTGTTGGCGCAAACAGGCAAGTGTTAGCCCTAAAGGCAGGAAAATATACGTGTTAGCGTTAACGGTACCGGTTTACTTTTCGCCGGTTGCTGTTATGACGCGTGCAACCGAATGCAGCCATAGGGACGGCCTCATGAGCACGATCATCGACATCCACGCACGCGAAATTCTGGACAGCCGGGGCAACCCGACGGTTGAGGTGGACGTGATTCTGGAAGACGGCACCATGGGCCGCGCAGCCGTGCCTTCGGGCGCGTCGACAGGGGCCTATGAAGCGGTCGAAAAGCGCGATGGTGACAAGGCGCGTTACATGGGCAAGGGCGTGCTTGAAGCCGTCGCCGCTGTGAACGGTGAGATTGCCGAAGAACTGGTGGGCTTTGACGCGACCGAGCAGGTGGCGATTGATCAGGCGATGATCGAACTGGACGGCACGGACAACAAGGGCCGTCTGGGCGCAAACGCAATTCTGGGTGTTTCGCTGGCAACGGCGAAGGCGGCGGCGGATTTCACCACACAGCCGTTGTATCGCTATGTGGGTGGCACCTCGGCGCGGGTTTTGCCGGTGCCGATGATGAACATCATCAATGGTGGTGAGCACGCGGATAACCCGATCGATATTCAGGAATTCATGATCATGCCGACCTCGGCCAGCAATATCCGCGAGGCGGTGCGCATGGGGTCCGAGGTGTTCCACACGCTGAAGAAAGAACTGTCGGCGGCGGGTCTGAGCACGGGGATCGGGGACGAGGGTGGTTTTGCGCCGAATATTGCCTCGACCCGTGAGGCACTGGATTTCGTTCTGAAGTCCATTGAGAAGGCGGGCTATAAGCCGGGCGAGGAAATTCATCTGGCTTTGGATTGCGCTGCGACCGAGTACTACAAAGACGGCAAATACGTTCTGTCGGGTGAGGGCAAAAGCCTGACCAGCGAAGAGAATGCGGCCTATCTGGCGGCGCTGGTTGCGGATTATCCGATCATCTCGATCGAAGACGGCATGTCCGAGGATGATTGGGACGGCTGGCGCGCCCTGACCGATCTGCTGGGTGACAAGGTGCAGCTGGTGGGCGACGATCTGTTCGTGACCAACCCGGAACGTCTGGCCGAGGGGATCAAGAATGGTTGTGCCAACTCGATGCTGGTCAAGGTGAACCAGATTGGCTCGCTGACCGAGACCCTGCGCGCCGTCGATATGGCCCATCGTGCGCGGTACACCAACGTGATGTCCCATCGCTCGGGCGAGACCGAGGACGCCACCATCGCCGATCTGGCGGTGGCGACGAACTGTGGTCAGATCAAGACAGGCTCGTTGGCGCGTTCGGACCGGTTGGCGAAATACAACCAACTGATCCGTATTGAGGAATCGCTGGGCGAAGTCGCCGAATATGCGGGCGCGTCGATCCTGAAGCGTTGATCGCAGCACCGATCCAGACCCAGATCAGGCCTCGGCGGAAACGCCGGGGCCATTTTTTTCTTTGCGTCCTTCGCGATCCGTCTAAGCTGAACCCCAGTATCCATGATGGGAGAGGACGTCTTATGACCAAATTCAAACACATCGCAGGCGCGGGGGCGCTGTTGATCCTGCCTCAGCTTGCCTGGGCCGATCGTCCACCCGAAGCGGTGTGTCAGAAGATGGTCGAGGGCGATCCCAGCGGGCAGATCACAATGGAGGAATGTCTGTGCACCTATAACGTCGCCGACACGGTTCTGGACGACGATATCAAGGCGCTGCTGTTTCAGTCGTGGTACACAGGCGAAAACGTGACCTCGCAGTTGGAGGCGCTGCCCGAGCCTAAGCGGGTGCAAAGACAGTTCAAGACCATGGAGCGGACGTTCAAGAAGAACTGCCTGTAGGCCGCTTGGTCTGCTGACATAAATTTGCGTATGTGTGAACTTGTTCCTATTGCCCTTACGTAACCCCCGATAGTCTGCCTGTATTGCAGAAAGGGGGACATCATGTCTGCTTCAAAGTTCTTTCTTGTAATTTCAATGCTTTCCGCCGGAGTTCTGGCCGCATGTTCAGAGCCGGGGACCTATCCGATCACGGGGATGGAGGTCTCGCAGGATGATCCGGTGCGGGAAATGTACAATCCGGGCCTGATCTTCCGGGGCGAGTCGCGCTAGAGCGATTTGCTCATGAGCATATAGCCGTCGCGCGGTTTGAAGCCTGAGCGCAGGTATAGCTTCTGCGCGGTCTCGTTGGTGCGGTCGACCTCAAGGTGCAGGGCGGTCAGCCCGGCCTCGGCCAGCGCTTTGGGCAAGTCCTGTAGCACTTCGGTGGCGATGCCACGGCCCCTTACGGCCGGGCGGATGTAGATTTCGTCGACGAAGGCGTCCATTCCGCCGAACTCGACCGACCAGCCGAAGGTAAGGATGACATAGCCCAGCGGCGCGCGGCCCGGGCCGATCAGATAGATGCAGCCATGCGGGATACCATCTAGCAGGGGGGCCAGCGCGGTGCGGCGTTTCTCGTCATCTTGGGCGATGCCGGATTCGGAATGAAACGCCGCAACCAGCGCCATCAGGCGATCCAGATCGTCGGGGCGGGCGAGGCGAAGAGCGGCGGTCATAGGCGGGCCAGCCTTTCTGTGAGCAGGGCAAAGAAGCCGTCGGCATCCAGATCCCCCATGAAGGTCGCGTTGGGCGCACGGTCGGTGACGCCCCACCAGTCGGCGACGGTCATGCCGAGGGTCAGTTCGGACTGGGTTTCGATCTCGACATTCACGAAGCGGCCCGAGAACAGGTCGGGCCTGATCAGATAGGCGGTGACGCAGGGATCGTGCAGCGGAGCACCCTCGGAGCCGTATTTGTTCTTGTCGAACCGCTCAAAGAAATCGGTCATCTGGGCCACCGCGATACCGACAGGGTTGCCAAGCGCGCGGAAGGCATCGTTGCGGGGCTTGGTGACCAGCGCCTTATGGGTGACATCCAGCGACATGACGACGATGGGTCTTCCGGATTTGAACACAATATCAGCCGCTTCGGGGTCGACGTGGATGTTGAATTCCGCCGTAGGAGTAATGTTGCCGACTTCGAAATAGGCGCCGCCCATTAGGACGATTTCCTGCACCCGGTCCACAATGTCGGGGGCCTTCTGGAAGGCGGTGGCGATGTTGGTCAGCGGCCCCAGCGGGCAGAGGGTCACGGTGCCCGGCTCATGCGCGCGTAGGGTGTCGATGATGAAATCAACCGCGTGACCTGTGGTCAGTTGCATCTGGGGGTCCGGCAGGTCGGGGCCGTCGAGCCCGGTTTTGCCGTGAACATGCTCGGCCGTCACTAGCGGACGGTTCAGGGGCCTGTCGCATCCGGCATAAACGGGAATCTCGGTGTGGCCCGCCAGTTCGCAGACGATGCGAGCGTTCTTGGCTGTCAGTTCCAGTGATACGTTCCCGGCAACGGCGGTGATGCCCAGAACCTCGATCTCTTCGGGGCTGGCAAGGGCCAGCAGGATGGCGACGGCGTCGTCCTGACCGGGGTCGGTGTCGATGATGATTTTGCGGGGCATGGGGGTCTCCGGGGGCTTGAAGCGCGGACACTCGCAAGTGTCGCGCGACTTGTCTAGCCGATTTCCGCGTCCACCGTCGCATCCACCGGCGGGAGTTTGCCATTGGCGCGGTGTTCTTCGGTTTTGACCTCATCCCAGAGCGCGTCCATCTCGGCCAGATCGCTTTGCGCAGGGGTTTTGCCGCGTTCGGCCAACCGCGCCTCGACCTGTTCGAAACGGCGGGTGAATTTGGCATTGGTGCGGCGTAGGGCGGCCTCGGGCTCGATCCCCAGATGGCGGCCGAGGTTGACCATGACGAACAACAGATCGCCGAATTCATCCTCAAGCGCGTCGGCGTCCTTGGCATTGCGCGCCTCTTCCAGTTCGGCGGCTTCCTCGGTGATCTTGGCCAGCACATGGCTGGCGTCGGGCCAGTCGAACCCGACGCGGGCGGCGCGTTTTTGCAGTTTATGGGCGCGCAGCAGAGCGGGCAGGTTGGCGGCGACACCGTCCAGCGCGCCTTTTTGTTCCTTGCCTGCGCGCTCAGCCGCTTTGATGGTTTCCCAGTCTTTCGTCTGCTGGTCGGCGGATTTATCGCGGGATTCGTCGCCGAACACATGCGGGTGGCGGGCGACCATCTTGTCCGACATGGTGCGGACCACGTCCTGAAAAGTGAAATGCCCAGCCTCTTCAGCCATTTGCGCGTGGAAGACGGATTGGAACAGCAGGTCGCCCAGCTCGCCTTTCAACTCGTCATAAGCCTGCCGTTCGATGGCGTCGGCGACTTCGTAGGCTTCCTCGATCGTGTAGGGGGCGATGGTGGCGAAATCCTGTTCGATATCCCACGGGCAGCCGGATTGCGGGTCACGCAGGCGGCGCATGATTTGCAACAGACGCTCGATGCCCGCGTCCGTATCGTGGATCAGAGGATTTTCGGCCATTGCGAACCCTTTCGTTCCGGTGTCAGATGCATCCATCCCGCAGTCCCGATCAGGAGTCCACCCCAGATGCCCGTCGTCAACCGAATTGCCGATTACGCCGCCGATATGGCCGCCTGGCGCCAGCGCCTGCATACGATCCCCGAGCTGGAGTTCGAATGCTATGAGACCGCCGCGTTTGTGGCCGAGCGTCTGCGCGAGTTCGGAGTGGATGAGCTACACGAAGGCATCGCCAAGACCGGCATGGTCGCGATTATCAACGGGCAAGCGGATGGCCCGACCATTGGTCTGCGCGCGGATATGGACGCGCTGCCGATCACCGAAGAGACGGGGGTGGCGTATGCCTCAAAGAACCCCGGCAAAATGCACGCCTGCGGACATGACGGCCACACCACGATGCTGTTGGGGGCTGCGCGCTATCTGGCCGAGACGCGGAATTTCGCGGGCCGCGTGGCGCTGATCTTTCAGCCTGCCGAGGAAGAGGGCGGTGGCGCGGGTGTGATGGTCGAAGAGGGGATCATGGAGCGGTTCGATATCTCTCAGGTCTACGGTATCCACAACGATCCCGGGAACCCCGAGGGCGCGTTTTACACCACGCCCGGACCGATCATGGCAGCGGTGGATACGTTCGAGATTCACATTCAGGGCGTTGGCGGCCACGGGGCCATGCCGCATCAGACCAAAGACCCGGTGATGGCGGCCTGCGGGATTGCGCAGGCGATCCAGACGATTGTCAGTCGCAATCACTATGCGGTCGAGGATTTGGTGGTCTCGGTCACGCAGATTCACGCCGGGACGGTCAACAACGTGATCCCGGATACCGCTTATCTGAACGGCACCGTGCGCACATTTGATCCGGCGGTGCAGAAGATGGTGATCGAGCGGATGGAACAGATCGTGACGGGGCAGGCGGCCTCGTATGGGGTTGAGGCGCGGCTGGACTATCAGGTGGGTTATCCGGCCACGATCAACGATGCCGAGAAGGCGGCCTTCGCCGCCGACGTTGCGCGCGACGTGTCCGGCGCAGAACGTGTGGTCGACGATATGGGCCGCGACATGGGAGCCGAGGATTTCTCGTACATGCTGCAGGCCCGCCCCGGGGCTTACCTGTTTATGGGGCAGGGTGATGGGGCCGGGTTGCACCATCCGAAATACAACTTCAACGACGATGTCGCATCGGTGGGTGCCTCGTTTTTCGCACGGATCGTCGAAAAGGCGCAGCCTTTGGGCTGATGGGGGCAAGACATGGCACTGGAAGATGCAAAGAAACAGGTGGACGAGGCGTTCACCAACCCCGATCTCAGGGGCTTGTCCAATGAAAATACCTTTGGCGGCGCGACCTCTTTCCTGCGGCGGCTTTACACCAAGGACCTGAGCGGCGTGGATATCGCGGTGACCGGCGTCCCCTTCGATCAGGCCGTCACCAACCGTCCCGGGACCCGCCTTGGCCCCCGCGCGATCCGCGAGGCCAGCGCCCTGCAATCGCCCGACGCGCCCTATGGCTGGCCGTTTGACGCGCTCAGTGAGTTGGCCATCGTGGATTATGGCGACATGGCCTATGACTACGCCAATATCCCGGCCTTTCCCGACACGCTGACCGATCACATCCGCACCATTCTGAAGGCTGACGTTGCCTCGGTCACGTTGGGCGGGGATCACTATATCAGCTTTCCGATCCTGAAAGCCTATGCCGAGAAATACGGACCGATGTCGCTGTTGCAATTCGATGCGCATACGGACACATGGGCCGATGATGATATGTCCCGCGTGGATCACGGCACGATGTTCTACAAAGCGGTGAAGTCGGGGATCGTGGACCCGAAGCGCTCGGTTCAGGTGGGGATACGGACGACGAACGAGGACACGCTGGGCGTTAACATCATCGACGCGCGCGAGGTCTACGAATCCGGCCCCGCCGCCGTGGCGCAGAAGATCAAAGGCATTCTGGGTGACAGCCCTGTCTATCTGAGCTTTGACATTGATGGTCTGGACCCCGCATTTGCCCCCGGCACCGGCACACCGGTCTGGGGCGGGCTAAGTTCGGTTCAGGCGCAGATCATCCTGCGCGACATTGCCGGGATCAACATCAAGGGCGGAGACGTGGTCGAGGTCTCTCCGCCCTATGACACCTCGGGCGCGACGGCGATTGCGGGGGCCCATGTGGCGACGCAGATCATTTGCCTGCTGGGGTGGAACAAGCTGAGGTCTTAACCTTTGGTTAGGCATAATTCCGGTATCTGCTGGGTGAGGCACCGGATCGGAGACATCACATGACTGAATTCAACCAACCGATTGGCGGCAATGATCTGGCGCGGTTCTCGGGGCCGAATACGTTCATGCGGCTGCCGCAGGCGTCTTCGCTGGAGGGGCTGGATGTGGCGGTGCTGGGTATTCCGATGGATATCGGCACCTCGTGGCGATCGGGCACGCGGTTCGGACCCAAGCAAATCCGCAGCGAAAGCGCGATGATCCGGCCTTACAACATGGCCAATGCGGCGGCCCCGTTCGACAATCTGCAGATCGCGGATATCGGGGATCTGGCGATCAATACGTTCTCGCTGACTGACAGTCTGAAGATCATCAAGGACAGTTACGACGGCATTCTGGCGCAGGATGTGATCCCGGTTGCAATGGGCGGGGATCATTCGATTACCCTGCCGATCCTGCGGGCCATCGCGGCCAAGCACGGGCCGGTGGCGTTGGTGCATGTGGATGCTCATGCCGACGTCAATGACGAGATGTTCGGCGAGAAGGAAACCCATGGCACCGTCTTCCGCCGCGCTTATGAAGAAGGGCTGATCGTCCCCGACAAGACCTTCCAGATCGGCATTCGCGGCTCGGGCTATGCCGCCAGCGACTTTACCGAGGCGAAGGGCTGGGGCTTTCGCCAGTTCCCGGCGTGGGAGCTGTGGCAGCAGAACCTGACCATGATCGGTACGCAAATCCGCAAGGCGGTGGGCGAGCATCCGGTCTACATTACCTATGACATCGACAGCCTGGATCCGGCCTATGCACCCGGCACCGGCACGCCCGAGATCGCGGGTCTGACCACGCCGCAGGCGCTGCAGCTGATCCACGCTCTGGGAGGGATGAACGTGGTGGGCTGCGATCTGGTCGAGGTGTCTCCGCCTTACGATCCGTCGGGAAATACGGCGCTGACAGCGGCGAACCTGCTGTTCGAGATGTTGTGCATTTTGCCCGGTGTGACGTCACGATAGGGATGCGGGGCACCGTCCGAACGGGGTAGGCAGGGGCCAAAGGGACAGAACAGGCATATGAAAATGGTGTTGTGGCTGGTGATTGCTTTGGGCGTGGCGATGGGGGCTTATGTCCGTTTTGCTCCGTCCGACCCTGCGCGCTGGCATGTGGCGCCCGAAGGTGCGGATCGTGACCTGAAAGGCGGGGTTGTTCGTGTTGTCGAGACCGGCCCGGACGGGTTGGCGCGTCTGGATGCCATCGCCCGCGCGGCCCCGCGTACAACCGTGCTGGTCGGGTCGGTGGCAGAGGGGATGGTGACCTATGTCACCCGTACCAAGGTCTTCGGCTTTCCCGATTACACCACCGTTCAACAGGATGGCGACAGGCTGCGCTTCTATGCGCGCCTAAGATTTGGCCGGAAGGATTTTGGCGTCAATCGGGACCGGGTCACCGGTTGGCTGGCTTTGCTGCAGTCCTGAGGACAAGCACCCTTCCTGAACCTCGCGCCACATGGGGACGTTCAGGGACATCTGGCACTGGGCCATAAACATGCGGCCGTCGACCTGCAGGCAGATCATTTCGCCCAACTCGATGCGTGACCCGGACTTGTCGGTGCAATAGCAGTCGCGGACCTTGCCATCCGGGCCGACGTAATCCGCCAGCGCCGGGGTCGAGCAGAGGGTCAGGGCGAGGATCAGGCGTTTCATAAGGCAAACCTAGCACAAGGCGGGGCCTTGACCAAAGCCCTCGGATGATAGACACCGCGCGGATGATCCCCGAAGAACGCCTTGAACAGATAACACAGCGATTCCAATACCTCGAAGCAGCCATGGCCGATGGGGCTTCGGGCGGGGATATTGCGGCTTTGGCCAAGGAATATTCCGACCTCAAACCCGTGGTCGATCAGATCATGGGATGGCGTCAGTTGGTCGCCGATCTGGCCGAAGCCGAGGCGATGCTGACCGACCCCGATATGAAAGAGCTGGCCGAAGAGGAAATCCCCGATCTGCAGGCTCGTATCCCCAAGGCGGAACATGCGCTGCAACTGGCGCTGTTGCCGAAGGACGCAGCTGATGCGCGTCCGGCGATGTTGGAAATTCGCCCCGGCACGGGTGGCGATGAGGCCGCGCTGTTCGCCGGTGACCTGCTGCGGATGTATCAGCGATACGCCGAAGCGCGGGGCTGGCGGTTCGAGATCATCGAAGAGCAGGCGTCCGATCTGGGCGGGATCAAAGAGGTCGTGGCGCATATCAAGGGCGACAATGTCTTTGCGCGGATGAAATACGAATCCGGCGTGCATCGTGTGCAGCGGGTGCCTGAGACGGAAAGCGGCGGGCGCATTCACACGTCCGCGGCGACGGTGGCGGTTCTGCCCGAAGCCGAGGATGTCGACATCCAGATCGACGCGAATGACATTCGCATCGATACGATGCGCAGCTCGGGGGCAGGGGGGCAGCATGTGAACACCACAGACTCGGCGGTGCGGATCACGCATTTGCCCAGTGGCCTGGTGGTGACCAGCTCCGAGAAATCGCAGCACCGCAACCGCGAGATTGCGATGCAGGTGCTGAAGACCCGCCTGTATGATCTGGAACGGCAGCGGATTGACAGTGAACGGTCTGCGGACCGGGCCAGCCAAGTGGGCTCGGGCGATCGGTCGGAGCGGATCAGGACGTATAATTTCCCGCAAGGGCGCATGACGGATCACCGCATCAACCTGACGCTGTATAAGCTGGATCAGGTGATGCAGGGCGATCTGGACGAAGTGATCGACGCGCTGACCGCGGATGATCAGGCGCGGCTGCTGGCGGAGATGGCGCTATGATTGCAGCACTCACGGCAGCTCAGGCCATGGTCGCCGCAACGGCGCGTTTGCGCGCGGCGGGCGTGTCCGACCCGGCGCGGGATGCGCGGGTTTTGCTGGCCCATGCGGCGCGGATCGAGGCAAGCCGCGTGACGCTGATCGCACCCGAGGAACTGCCCGTTGATATTGCGGAACGCTATGATCAGCTGATCTCGCTGCGCGCCATTCGGGTGCCGGTGTCGCATCTGCTGGGCGAGCGTGAATTCTATGGCCGCCGCTTCAAGGTCAGCCGCGATGTGCTGGACCCGCGCCCCGAGACCGAGGCGTTGATCGAGGCGGCGCTGAGCGAGCCATTTGACCATGTGTTGGATTTGGGCGTGGGCTCGGGCTGTATCCTGATCACGCTGCTGGCCGAGCGCGCCAGTGCGTCGGGGATGGGTGTGGACCTTAGCGAATCTGCCTGTCTGCAGGCCAGCGCCAACGCGGTTCAGCATCGGGTGCAGGCGCGGGCAGAGATTCGGCAATCGGATTGGTTTGAGAACATTGAGGGGCAATTTGACCTGATTGTTTCGAATCCACCCTATATCTCGGCGGCAGAAATGCAGGATCTGTCGCCCGAGGTGCGCGAGCATGAGCCCCGCATGGCGCTGACCGATGAGGGCGATGGATTGGCGGCCTATCGTCGGATTGCGGCGGCGGCCCCTGATTTTCTGCTGCCTGGCGGGCGGTTGCTGGTCGAGATCGGGCCGACACAGGGAAAATATGTCGCAGCCCTGTTCGATGCGGCGGGTCTGGCCGAGCCTTGCGTGATCCCCGATCTGGACGGGCGTGACCGGGTGGTCGGCGCCAGAATGCCGCAGTAGAGGGCTGCCTCTGAGGCCGAAAAACGCCGATTGATGTAAAAAAGCTGCGAAATATCGGACAAACCCCTTGTCTGGGCGGGCAGGACATGCTTACTCAGGTGTAGTCGGAGAGGTTGACGCTGTTTCAGCGCGCCCCTGACGCCAAGCCCAAAAAGTCGACAGCGCGTTACGGCACAAGCCACTGAGCAGCGTAAGGTACGGGTTGATCGGCAGAGAAGTGATAAGGCTGACGTAAAGTAAGATGAGATCTTCCAAATCCCGTTCGCGGGCCAAGAATAACCGCAATCGTCCTTCTGGCGGCAATGTTGTAAACCGGGTCTTTGACAGCTCGGGGCCGGAAGGCAAGGTGCGTGGCACGCCGCAGCAGATCATTGACAAATACAACCAACTGGCGCGCGATGCGCAGCTGGCCAATGACCGCGTGGCGGCCGAGAACTTTCAGCAACATGCCGAGCATTATCTGCGGTTGCTGAGCGAGGCGCAGCGCGAGATGGAGGCCCGCCGCGAGGAACAGGAGCGGCAGAACCGCGAACGTCAGGCCGAGCGCGACCGCGAACGTGCCGAGCGTCAGGAACGCGAAGCCGCCCGTCAGGCCGACCCGGCCGAGGCGCCGCAGCCTGATGTGATGGATTTTGGCGCGCCAGAGGCTGCCCCGGAAAGCGGGCTGGTTGAAACGCCGGAAAACAAAGGGGCCGAGGCCCCCGATAAGAAGGACAAGCCCGCGCGTAAACCGCGGGCGCGCAAGCCCAAGGCTGCACCTGCCGAGAGCGCGCCATCAGATGAGGGTGACGCACCGGAAGCGGCCGAGTAAGACGGCCCCCGGACACAGACAAAGCCCCGCGGTTTCGGCCCCGGGGCTTTTTTCATGGCTTCAGGATTTTTTGATTTCGCGGGCCAGTGCGCAGAACGCTTCGAGCGAGACTTGCTCGGCGCGTTCGGTAGGCTGGATGCCGGCGGCGATCAGGCGGTCCTCGATATCGGGGGCGACGCCTTTCAGCGCGGCGCGCAGCATCTTGCGGCGCTGGTTGAAGGCGGCTGCGACCACGCGGGACAAGGTGGCGGCGTCGGCGGGATAACGCGGTTCGGGTAGGGCAGTCAGGTGGACCACGGCGCTTGAGACCTTGGGCGGCGGTGTGAAAGCCCCGGGCGGCAGTGACATGGCGATGCGCGCCTCGGCCCGCCACTGGGCCAGGATGGCGAGGCGACCGTAGGCTTTGCTGCCGGGCTGGGCCACGATACGCTCGGCCACTTCGCGTTGGAACATCAGCGTCAGGCTTTGCCAGAAGGGTGGCCAGTCGGGCGGGGTGAGCCAGCGGATCAGAAGCTCGGTCCCGACATTATAGGGCAGGTTGGCGGCGACGCGGATGGGTGGCGTCAGGTGCGCCAGCGGGTCGATTTCCAGCGCGTCGCCGTTGATTACCTCAAGCTGGCCGGGATAGGCGGCGGCGATCTGGTTCAGGGCAGCGATGCAGCGGGTGTCTTTTTCCACCGCGACCACCTTTCGCGCGCCCTCGGAGAGCAGCCCCCGGGTCAGACCACCGGGGCCGGGGCCGATTTCCAGCACGTCGCATTGGCTGAGGTCACCCGCTTGCCGCGCGATCTTGGCGGTCAGGTTGAGATCCAGCAGGAAGTTCTGGCCCAGCGATTTGCGGGCAGAGAGCTGGTGGGTGGCGATGACCTCGCGCAGAGGGGGGAGGGAGTCGATGGCGCTCATGGCTTTATCGTGGTGCGGTTTGGTGGGGTGGCGCCAGAGATTTTTTGCCTCCGGCGGGGATATTTTTAGCCAGGTGAAGCATTGGGGCTGTGCGCCATGGTTTGTGCGAGGCGCAGGGCTTCGATCAGGCTGGTGGGGGTGGCGATGTTTTGGCCGGCGATGTCAAGCGCAGTGCCGTGGTCGGGCGAGGTGCGGATGAACGGCAGGCCGAGGGTGACGTTCACGCCCTTGTCGAAATCCAGCGTCTTGATCGGGATCAGGGCCTGGTCGTGATACATGGCGATGGCGGCGTCATAGTTGGCGCGGGCGGCGGCGTGGAACAGCGTGTCGGCCGGGTGCGGGCCGGTGAGGGTTGTGTTTTCTATCGTCAGGTCCTGCAGCAGGGGGGCGATCCAGTCCAGCTCCTCAGTGCCCATTTTACCGCCTTCGCCTGCGTGCGGGTTCAGGCCGGCGATGGCGATCCGTGGTTGGGGGATTCCGAATTGGGTGCGCAGGCTGTGGGCGGTGATTGCGATCGTGTCGCGCAGAAGGTCGGGGGTGAGCGCTGAGGGGACCTGTGACAGCGGGATGTGGATGGTGGCGGGGATGACGCGTAGCTGTGCGCTGGCCAGCATCATCACCACGCGTTTGCGCCCTGCAAGGGCGGCGAGGAATTCCGTATGGCCGGGAAAGGCAAAGCCTGCCCCGTCGATCAGCGCCTTTTTGTGGATCGGAGCGGTGCAGAGCGCCGAGGCGGCACCCGATTGCACCAGCGCGACGCCCCGTTCGATGGCGTCTATGACCGAGGGCGCGTTGGCGGGGTCGGGATCGCCCGGGCGGTTGGGGGCTGGGAAATCCAGTTGCAGTACGGGCAGGGCGGTGCCGCTGGCGGCGGGGGCTTCGGCGGGTTCAGAGATCTGCGCAACCGGTGTGCCCGCAGGCAGGTGCGCGGCATCGCCGATATAGGCGAAAGGGCAGGTGTCGCGCAGCGCGTCCCAGGCTTTGGCTGCGATTTCGGGGCCGATCCCCGAGGGTTCGCCACAGCTGAGCGCGATGGGCGCGGTCATTGTTCGACGATGATGGCTTCGGCCCGGAGCTGTTCCAGAAGGCTGTCGGCAAAGGCCTGGAGCCGCTGCTGGGTCAGCGCGTTGGCCACATCGGCGCGTGATGTTTCCTCGCCCAGATCGCGGGTGCGGCTGCACAGCATCAGGAACATCAGCGTCTGCCCGTTGTTGCGGGTCAGCGTGGTCGAGACCTCGTTCGGGTCCAGCTTGCCAAGCTCCAGCGCCACGTCGCGCGGGATTTCCGAGGGCTTGGCGGTGACGCGGTCAAGCACCTCGGCGGGTTGGCCCTTGGCGAGGCCGTAAAGGTCGTCGCAGGTGTCGATCTCTTCTCTCAGCCGAGCCGCGCGGGACAGGGTTTCGGCGCTGCGGCCGCCGGGCAGGTAATAGATCGCATAGTCGATCTCGGAATAGTTGGGTGTGCCGCTGGGGGCCTCGCGGATGCCGCGCATCTGGAACAGGGCGACGGCGTTGGGCAGGGTCAGGGGATCGGTGATCTCGCCGGTCTTGAGGCTGAGAATCACCGGCTGCAGTGCCGGTGGTAGGTTGGTGATCGGCAACCATTCCAGACGCCCGCCATTTTCCCGCGTGGCGGCGGCCGAATATTGCGTGGCAGCGGCGGAAAAGCTGGCCTGATCGGGAAGCCGCGCGATTTCCTCGGCCAGTGCATCGGCCTGTGCCAGGGTTTGCGGCGTGACCGGGATGATGACCTCGGACAGCAGGACCTGCAGGCCTCCTCCATTGCCCTGACCTAGGGCGCGATTGATTTCATCTTCGGTGGGGCGGGCCTGCGACAGGTAGCGGGCGGCGACGTAGTCGCGCCATGACAGCTGATCGGCGATGAAATCGCGCACGGTTTCCTGCGAGATGCCCGAGTCGCCCAGCAGCCTGAGGAACTCTTCGCTGCTGAGGTTGCCGCGCGACGCGAATTCTTCGATGCCGTTCTGGACGTCCTCGGGGGCGGCTTGAATTCCGGCTTCGCGCATCGCCTGACCGCGCAGGCGGTCATCGATCAGGGCCTGCCGGACCTCGGATTCGGAGCTGCCGGGAACGCCGAGCAGCTCAAGGAATTGCTGGCGCTGCTGAAGCTCGAACCATGTGACGATGTCCTGGTTGACGCGGATGGCGGGTGAAAACAGGCTTTGCGCCTGCACCGGGGCACCCGCGATCAGCGCAGCGACAAGAACCGGCAGCACCGGATTGCGCCAGCCAGCGCGGAGGAGTTTTGTGAAACCTGAGATCAGCTGCATCTTTTCCTGAACTTCTTACCATCGCTTTCGACGGAATACCCCGTGAGGGCTACGGTAAACCCGAATTCTGTCGAAGGCTCAATACTTGATGACGAGGTAAAGCGTCTGTTGACGGTCATATTCACCTGTACGCACTCGTTACTATAGGTCATCCCGAAGCCCAGACGCAGCGGCTCGGATTCGCTGAGGTCATAGCGGGCGTTGGCCCGGGTCAGCCAGTTTTGGTCGATCCGATAGCGTCCCGCAACCCGGATTTCAGAGATTTCATCGGTGTTGAGCTCGGCCGGGTCGGGTTCAAGCCAGACATAGCCGCCGCTGATCGCGTTGTCGCCGCGGCTCCAGGCGGCGCGCAGTTCGGCCTTGGTAAAGCTGAAATCGTCATTGAGCAGCCCGCGTGCGGCAAGGGTCAGGCCGCGGCCATTGTTTAGCTGCCCGGCCAGCAGCAGGTCGGATTGAGTGCCCTGCAGGCCCGAGGTCAGGGTGAAATCGGGGTCGGCATCGGCGCGGAACACTTGACCCACGGTGGCCAGCGCGTGCCAGCCATCGGCGTTGTAGCGGGCCCAGTTCAGACCCACGACTGCCGTTGCCCCGTCTTCGCGGCGGTCTTCGGCGGGAAAGCGCGACAGGGCCAGAAGGTTGCCCTGATCGAATTCCTGAAAGGTGCTTTCGTCATTGGGCACGTCCGTGTCCGACACATGAGTCCAGCCGACCTGAGCGATAGGTTCCAGAAACTGGGTCGCGCCGCTTTGTTCGCGCCGCAGCAGCGGATAGCGCAGGGTGAAGGCCGCGCGGGGCGTGGCGCGGGTCACGTCGCTGGGAAAGCTGCTGTCGTTGCGGATGTGGAAGGTATCAACCGCAGCGCCCAGCCGCGCATCGGCGCGCAGGCCGGTGGCAAAGGTCCAGCTGCGCAGCCATTCGGCATCGAACGTGGCGCGGGCCACGTCGCGGCCGATGATATCCTCGTCGCTGGTGCGGGTGTGGGTGTGGCCGATCAGGGCCAGTGCGACCTCGCCCCCCAGCGCCTTGGGGAAGTAGCGCTTGCGGTAGTTGATGTCGAAGATGCGCGAGGGGATCTCGTCCTGTTCTTCGCTGTCCCGCAGGGTTTCGTAGTGGATGAAGCTGGTCTTGAACGCGGTGTCGCGTTTGATCCGTTCCAGCGCGATTTCGCTGCGCAGGCGGTCGAAATCGGGCAGGCCGTAATCGGCCAGATAGGCGTCATCCGAGGTGGTTCGGATGTCGAAGCTCAGCCGGTAATCGTTGCGCAGGCCGAATGCGCCGTCGGCGAACAGATAGCCGCGGTCCTGATCAGGCTGCAGGTCATCGCGCGTGAAGGCCCCGCGCAGGCGGATGCGTCCGGTCTTGAAGGCTTGCCGGTAACGCAGGCCGAGGGTGCGGGTGTTGGGCGACACATAAGGCGTGACCGTCAGGTCCTTGTGATCGCCCAGTTTGAAGAAATACGGCACCTGCACCCCAGTCCCCAGCTGCGAGGTGGTGCGGATCGAGGGCACCAGAAACCCGGTGGCGCGGTCCAGCGTCGGGTCGGGCAGGCGCAGGGCGGGGAAATAGAACACCGGCACGTCCAGCACGCGGAACTGAGCCCCTTCGAAATACAGCTGCCGCTCGACCTGATCATGGGTCACTTTGCGGGCGCGGATCTGCCACAGCGGCGGTTTGCCGTTGGCGCAGACATGGCACGAGGTCGCCGCGACCTTGCTGAACTGCGTATAGCGCCCCGCTGCGCGCGTCGCCTGAACCGAGGCGATCTGCACTTGCTGGTCAAACACCATCCGCGCGCCGGTCAGCAGGCCGTTCTGAATGCCGCCGTCCAGTTGCGCCGTCTCGGCCAGCAAGGTGGACTGGCCGCCCTGATCGATGCGGATCGGGCCGGTCAGCGTCAGCTCTCCGGTGTCGCGGTCATAGGTGATGCTCTGGGCGGTCAGTTTGACGTCGCCCTGATAGGCCTCGACATTGCCTTCGGCGACCAGCTTGCGGTCGGGGGTGATAAAGATCTGGTCGGCCACCAGCAGGGCGGGCTGGTCCTGTTCGGCGGTGTCGGTTTGGGCGGCAGGGTCCTCGATCTGCGCGCGGACCGGGGCGGGCATCGACAAGATCAGGGCGCTGGACAGCAGCAGGGGCAGAAGGGCGCGCATCAGCCGTCCTCCGCATGGAGCAGCAGGCCCAGCGACAGCAAGATCCCCGCGAACGGGGGGGCCCAGGCGGCGACAAGGATGGGCAATTGGCCGTTTTCGCCCAGAATCTGCGCGAAGTTGCGGATGAAATAGATGCCGAAGCCCAGCAGCACGGCAGTCAGGACCGCAATCCCCGTGCCGCCAAAGCGCACATGGCGCATGGTGAAGGCCGCGCCGATCAGCACCATCGAGACCAGAAACAGCGGCCGCGCCAGTTGGACCTG
The DNA here is from genome assembly GCF_056536725.1 of Ruegeria sp. CJ3. NCBI lineage: Bacteria > Pseudomonadati > Pseudomonadota > Alphaproteobacteria > Rhodobacterales > Roseobacteraceae > Ruegeria > Ruegeria sp. CJ3. Next base: position 160,630 of record NZ_JBQFQE010000006.1, on the reverse strand, counting down.
CAGCCAGACCTCGTATTGCTTGGTCGAAAATCCGGCCTCGCGCAGGTCCTGGATCAGCTTGGGCAGATCGTAGACCGAGACCGAATCCTGCTGCCCCAGCGTGTCCAGAATGCGGTCGCGGGTCAGGGTGGTTGGCAGGTTCAGGACCTCGTGGCTGACGGCGTTGGTTTCGGGGTTCAAATCATCCGCAAGCGTCCAGACCTTGGCATCGTGCAGCGCCCAGTGGCCGTTTTCCAGATCGGCGCGTCGGGCGGCGATCTGTTCGGTGGGTTTGCCGTCAGGGGCAAAGGTGGTGATGGTCACGTCGCGCAGCGAGAACCTGTCGCTGTTGACAGTACCAAGCGCATGGATCACCGACTGCCCGCTGGACGAGCCCTGCCGCAGCCACAGCCCGTCGCGGCTGATCGACAGGGCGGAACTGCCGTTGTTGCGGTAACCGTCTGACAGGCGTTGATATTCCTCAGAGGTGGCGGCGGCGATCGGGTTCAGCAGGGCAACCGCGACAGTTCCGATCGTCAGTGCCAGTAGCACAGGGGCCAGCAATGCACGTATGCCCGAGCGTCCGATGGCGCGGGTCACCACGAGTTCCGAGCTGCGCGCCAGACCAACGAACAGCGCGATGGTGGCAAGGATCATCAGCAGGGGCAGCATCTCGCTGATGGCCGTGGGCGTGTTCAGCAGGGTCAGGCCCAGAAGCTGTGGAAACGACAGATCGATTCCGCCAAAGCGCTGCACCTGTTCGATCAGGTCGATCAGGATCATCAGGGTCAGAAAGATTCCGCCGATCACCAGAAAGCTCTGGATAAAGCGGCGGGCGAAATAACGGTCGAGGATCATGCAGGCATCTCTGCCCGATCACGGCGCAGGGGAATCGCAGTCGGGCATGGAATCATGCGCGACGGCCTATGCCTGCCGATTGGTGTCACGTTCTCTCCCCCGAGCCTGCCGTTGTTTTGGCGCGACCATAATGCAAATGGTGGGCGGGGAAAACTGCTATCTGGTCATCTGCGACCGCGCGGGCTAGGTCTGGGGCAACGTATTTTTCAGGAGAAAGACATGAGCAGTCTGGTGCCCGTCCGTTTTACCCCCGTTGATCTGGATGCCATGGCCACGGCCACGGGGCGCGTCGCGATCATCATCCCCGATGACGGCAAGATGAGCCCCGCCGCGCGCCGGGCCAACCGCCTGACCAAAGGTGCCGTGGCGCGGCTGATGGACAGCGAGCGGTTCGGCAAGGCCAAGTCCGGCGACGTGATCTCGTTGGCTTGGCCCACGGGGATGGAGGCCGAGGCGCTGGACGTGCTGGTCCTGCCGCGCCGTCCCGACCATGAAGAGGCACGCAAGGCCGGGGCCAAGCTGGTCAAGCTGGCAGGCGGCAAATCCGTTCTGGTGATGGCCGCCAATCAAGTGCGCATTGAGGAGCTGGCTCTTGGCATGGCGCTGCGTGCCTATGATTTCGACGCGCATAAAACCAAAGAGACGGATCCCGCAGGCGAGATCGTCATCGCCCACGGTAAACCCGACGAGGCCGAGGCCGCCTTTGCCCCGCTGTATGCCGTGGCCGATGGTGTGCGCATGACCCGCGATTTGACCAACGAACCCGCGAATGTGCTGACCACCACCGAATTCGCCGACCGTCTGGCCGAGATGGAATCGCTGGGCCTGAAGGTCGAGGTTCTGGAAGAGGACAAGCTGGCCGAGCTGGGGATGGGCACGTTGTTGAGTGTCGGACAGGGGTCCGTCAGCCCCTCGAAGGTTGTCGTGATGGAATGGAATGGCGGCGACAAGGATGACGCGCCGCTGGCTCTGGTCGGTAAGGGTGTTGTGTTTGATACCGGGGGAATCTCGCTGAAACCCGCTGCGGGCATGGAAGACATGACCATGGATATGGGCGGTGCCGGCGTCGTTGCGGGCACGATGCGGGCGCTGGCCAAGCGCAAGGCCAAGGCCAATGTGGTCGGGCTGGTGGGGCTGGTCGAAAACATGCCGTCGGGCAATGCCACGCGTCCGGGTGATGTGATCAAATCGATGAAGGGCGATACCGTCGAGATCATCAACACTGATGCCGAAGGCCGTTTGGTTCTGTGTGACGTGATGTGGTACGCGCAGGATCGGTTCAGCCCGGTGGGCATGATCGATCTGGCCACTCTGACCGGCGCGATCATCATCGGGCTGGGGCATGAAAATGCCGGGGTGTTCTCGAACAATGACACGTTCTGCGATGCCTTCCTCAAATCGGCCAAGGCCGAGGATGAGGGTGCGTGGCGGATGCCGCTGGGCGAAAAATATGACGAACTGCTGAAATCGCGTATCGCAGATATGAAGAATGTGGGCGGACGTACCGCAGGTTCGATCACCGCGGCCCAGTTCCTGCAGCGCTTTGTCAAGGAAGAGACGCCGTGGATTCACCTGGATATCGCGGGTGTGGCCTCGGTCTCGTCCGAGACGTCTTATGCGCCCAAGGGCGCCACCGGCTGGGGCGTGCGCGCGCTGAGCCGGTTCGTGCAAGACAATTTCGAGACGCTGGAAGACTGATCCTGTGGGGGCCGTCTATTTCTACCACCTGACCCGTCAGCCGCTGGAGCACACATTGCCCGTGCTACTTGACAAGGCGCGGCAGGCTGGGTGGCGGATTGCCGTGCGGGGTGTTGATCCCGCGCGGATGGACTGGCTGGACGAAAAGCTGTGGCTGGGGCCCGAGGACGGGTTCCTGCCGCATGGCCGCGCGGGAGGGCCGCATGACGCGGCGCAGCCGATTTTGCTGACCACCGGGGCCGAGGCTGCCAATGACGCAGTTTGCGTCATGGCGGTGGATGGCGCGGCGGTTGAGGCTGATGAGGTTCAGGCGCTGGAGCGGGTTTGTATCCTGTTTGACGGAAATGATCCGGATGCGGTTCAGCAGGCGCGCGGGCAGTGGAAGGCACTAACCGCGGCGGGGTGCTCGGCGCAATATTGGTCCGAAGAAACAGGACGTTGGGAAAAGAAGGCCGAGGCGTGATCGGCTGCGCGATTTCAGGAGATTTCGGATGGAAATGAAGCCTTTGGGCCGCACGGATATTATGGTGTCGGATCTGTGTCTGGGCACGATGACCTTTGGCACGCAGACCTCGGAAGCGGATGCGCATCGTCAGATGGACATGGCGCTGGCGGCCGGGATCAATTTCGTTGATGCCGCCGAGATGTATCCGGTGAATCCCATTTCCGCCGAAACCGTTGGCCGGACTGAAGAGATTTTGGGCAACTGGAACGCTGCCAACCGCGCGCGGCGTGGGGATTATGTGCTGGCCACCAAACACTCGGGCGCCGGGTTCATGCATGCGCGTCGGGGGGCTCCGATATCGAAGGAAACTATTCCCGAAGCGATTGAGGGCTCGTTGCGCCGGTTGCAGACCGATTGCATCGATCTGTATCAGTTTCACTGGCCCAATCGCGGCAGCTATATGTTCCGGCAGAACTGGGATTTCGCGCCATCCGGACATAACCGGGATGAGGTCGTGGCCGAGATGCAGGACTGTCTGGTCGCGCTGCAGGCGCAGGTGGACAAGGGCAATATCCGCGCCTTTGGTCTGTCGAATGAAAGTGCCTGGGGCACGGCGCAATGGCTGCGGGCAGCGGAAGAGGTCGGGGGGCCTCGGGTCGCGTCGATCCAGAACGAATACTCCCTGCTGTGCCGGTTGTTCGATACCGATCTGGCCGAGCTTTGTCTGTTCGAGGATGTTGGTCTGCTGGCGTTTTCGCCTTTGGCTGCAGGGTTCCTGACCGGCAAGTATCAGGGTGGTGCGGTGCCCGACGGGTCGCGCATGTCGCTGGTGCCCGAGATGGGCGGGCGCAAGTCAGCGCGTGTGTTTGATGCCGTGGCAGCCTATCTGGATATCGCCGCGCGGCATGGGCTGGACCCGGTGCATATGGCGCTGGCCTGGTGCCGCAGCCGGGCGTTCATGGGGTCTGTGATTTTTGGGGCGACGACGCTGGCGCAGCTGGAGCATGTGCTGGCGGGCAAGGATCTGGTATTGCCGTCCGAGGTGATGGACGAGATCAGCGCGGCGCATCGGGCGTTTCCGATGCCATATTAAGGGGGCTCTGCCCCCGTCGCCTTTGGCGACTCCCCCGGGATATTTTTAGCCAGATGAAGGGGGATCCCGTTAGTGATGGGTGGGTTGGGTGCGGTCTTGTCTGAGGTCGCGGGCCGAGAGGCCGTGCGCGGTGCGGAAGGCGCGGGCGAAGCTGGATTGTGAGGTGAAGCCGGTGGCCAGTGCGACGTCCATCAGCGACAGGTTGGTGTCGGTGACCAGACGGCGCGCCTCTGCCAGTCTGAGTTGCAGGTAGTGATCTTGTGGCGTCGTGTTGAGGCGCAGGCGGAATTGTTGCTGCAAGGTGCGCGGGCTGGTGCCCAGTGTTTCGGCGAGATTGGCAAGGGGGAGGGGATCGTCGAGCGATGCCTCCATCAGCGCGTTTGCCTTCGCGGTCAGCGCTGTGTGGCGGTGCGGGGCACCGGTGCGGCTTTGGGGTTTTGTCGGCTCTGACGGGCCTTCGTAAAGGAACAGGCCCGAGACGCGGGCGGCGAAGCCTGCGCCGTGGCGGGCGGCGATGATGTGGAGCATCATGTCGACAGCCGGGACGGCTCCGCCCGAGGTCAGGCGGTTTTCTGATACCGTGAACCGGTCCGGGCGGACGTCGATTTTGGGGAAGCGCGCGGCGAAGTTTTCCAGGTCTTCCCAGTGGGTGGTTGCGGCGTGACCGTCGAGCAGGCCAGCCTCGGCCAGCAGCCAGGGGCCGCCGTCGATGCCAGCCATGGTAGCGCCGGTCGCGGCGATGCGGCGCAGGCCTGCCAACAGGCTGGGTGTGGCGTGGCGGGCCAGCTGGAACCCGGCTGCGACGATCATCAGGTCGCAGCTTTGCAGCCGCGCCAGCGGGATGCCGGGGACGGTCAGGGCGCTGGTGAGCATGGCCGGTTCGGTGGTGGCGGTCACATAGTCCCAATCAAAGGCCGGGCGGTCGGCCAGCCGGTTGGCGGCGCGCATCGGATCGACCGCTGCGGCGAAGCTGAGCGTGTTGCATTCGTCCAGCACCAGAACCGCCGTTTTCAGGGCGCGATGTTCGGGTTGGAGGATGTTTTTTGCGGATTTTATCAAGTTCGATTCGCATTCTGGCAAGTGTTTCTGCAAGGCTGCGCCAGAGTTGGGGGCAACGCAAATCGATAACCGGGGAGAAGTCTGGGGAAAACCCACGGCACAAGCCGGTATAAGTTGGGGAAAACGCCATGCCTTTGGAAATGAACCGCGACGTCTTTATTACCTGTGCCGTGACCGGCTCGGGCGGGACGCAGGATCGCAGCCCGCATGTGCCACGCTCGCCCGCGCAGATTGCCGAAAGTGCGGTTGCTGCGGCCAAGGCCGGGGCGGCGGTGGTGCATTGCCATGTGCGTGACCCTGATACTGGCGCGCCGAGCCGTCGGCTGGATCTGTACCGTGAGGTGACCGACCGGATACGCGAGGCGGATGTGGACGTTGTGCTTAATCTGACCGCGGGGATGGGGGGGGATATTGTGTTTGGCGGGGTGGAGGCTCCGTTCCCGGTGGCGGAGGGGACCGATATGATCGGCGCGTCCGAGCGGGTGGCGCATGTTGCCGCGTGTTTGCCCGAGATCTGCACGCTGGATTGCGGCACGATGAACTTTGCCGAGGCCGATTATGTGATGACCAACACGCCCGGGATGTTGCGGGCGATGGGGCAGATGATGACCGATCTGGGGGTGAAGCCCGAGATCGAGGCGTTTGACACCGGGCATCTGTGGTTTGCCAAACAATTGGTGGCGGAGGGGGTTCTGGAGCCCGATGCTCTGGTACAGCTGTGCATGGGGGTGCCTTGGGGCGCGCCGGATGATCTGAACACCTTCATGGCGATGGTGAATAATGTGCCGGATGACTGGACGTTCAGTGCTTTTGCGTTGGGGCGGCATCAGATGGCGTATGTCGCGGCCACCGTACTAGCGGGGGGTAATGTGCGGGTTGGGCTTGAGGACAATCTGTGGCTGGACAAGGGCGTCTTGGCCGAGAATTGGCAGTTGGTGGAACGCGCGGGGACCATTATCGAGAATATGGGCGCGCGGGTGATCGGGCCCGCGGCAGTGCGTGAGAAGCTGGGGCTGGTGAAGCGGGCGCCAAATTGAAACGAGTTACACGTCTTCTTTTTGCGTTACTTGTGACCGCGTGCTCCAATTTGGGCAAAGACAACCCAGTGTATATCGAAGCTGATGGTCAACACGCTGTGAATGTAATCTGTGAAAAAATCGCGCGTGACTATCGAGCAGACAGGAAGGCTAATCCTGACCTTTGTGTAGGTTACAATGAAGATGGCTGGCCCATTAATGGTGCGAAAATCGAGTGGCCAATAAACCGGTGAGAAAGATGAAAAATACTGCAGCGATCATTGGGGGCGGGGTTATTGGCGGCGGATGGGCTGCCCGGTTTCTGCTGAATGGTTGGGATGTGCGGGTGTTTGACCCGGACCCTGAGGCCGAGCGCAAGATCGGCGAGGTTCTGGACAATGCGCGGCGGTCGTTGCCGGGGTTGAGTGATGTGCCATTGCCGCCTGAGGGGGCGTTGAGTTTTCGTCAGGATATGGCTGACGCGGTTCAGGGCGCGGTCTGGATTCAGGAGAGCGTGCCGGAGCGGCTTGATCTGAAGTTGAATGTTTACAAAGGCTTGCAGGAGGCTTGTGATCCGGGGGCCGTTATTGGCTCGTCAACCAGTGGGTTTAAACCGTCCGAGTTGCAGGAGGGCGCGTTGCGGCCCGGGCAAATTGTGGTGACACATCCGTTCAACCCGGTCTATCTGTTGCCGCTGGTGGAGCTGGTGCCCTCGGACAAGAACCCGCCGGAGATGGTGGCGCGGGCGCAGGAGATGCTGAGATCGGTCGGGTTCTTCCCCCTGCATGTCCGCAAGGAAATCGACGCGCATATTGCGGACCGATTGCTTGAGGCGGTCTGGCGCGAGGCGCTGTGGCTGGTCAGCGACGGGATTGCCTCGACCGAAGAGGTGGATGAGGCCATCCGCATGGGCTTTGGCCTTCGTTGGGCGCAGATGGGGCTGTTCGAGACCTACCGCATTGCGGGTGGCGAGGCCGGGATGCGGCATTTCATGGCGCAGTTCGGGCCTGCGTTGAAATGGCCTTGGACGAAGCTGATGGATGTGCCCGAGTTTACCGACGGGTTGGTCGACATGATCGCCGATCAGTCGGATGCGCAGTCGGGCATGCACTCGATCCGGGAACTGGAGCGGATTCGGGACAACAATCTTGTGGGCATGATGCGGGCGCTCAAGGCGCAGGATTGGGGTGCGGGGGCGGTGTTGAACCGGCACGATGCGGCGCTGAGGCCCGGGGCGCTGCCGACGCTGGATCAGGCGGATCTGAGCCAGCCGATCCTGACCCTGTCGCGCGCGGTGCCGCTGGATTGGACGGACTATAACGGCCACATGAACGAGGCGAAATACCTTGAGGCATTCGCCGCCGCCACCGACCGGTTCATGGAGATCATCGGATGTGACATGGACTATATCGCCACGGGCGGCAGCTATTTCACGGCCGAGAACCATATCAGGTATATGCATGAAACCCATGCGGGCGCGCGGATCGAGTGCCGGACGCAGATGTTGTTGGGGCAGGGCAAGAAGCTGCACGTGTTCCACAGCATGTATGAGGGCGACCGGTTGCTGGCCACCGGTGAGAGCTTTTTGTTGCATGTCAGTCTTGAGACCCGCCGCCCCAGCCCTCCGTCGCCCGCAATCGAGGCCGCTATGGCGCGGATCGCGCAGGCGCAGGCGGCGCTGCCTTATCCTGACGGGGCGGGGGCGGCGATCCGCAAGCCGGGCTAGCCCTGATTGGGGCCGCGCATCTGGCGGATCGTGCTGCGTACGGCCTGCCAGTCCTGCGCCTGTTTCCGATTTCCGGCGGCTTCGCATTCGCGCATCTTGCGGGCGGCTTCGGCCTCGGCCTGATCGCCGTGGGCGGTGTAGAGCGCGCGGGCGTATTCTGCGGTTTTGAGTGCGTCCATTCCTGTCATCCTCCATCTCGGATCGAAAAGGTCTGAGGGTTCGCGCAGGGTGACTATACTATAGGTTGCCGCTTAGGTCATGTTTGCGCGCAGTTGCTGTAGATGGGCGGGAAACTGGCGGGCGGTCATATCGGCCTCGCGCACGAGGCGGTCGAAATGACGGGAAAAGACCTCGATCCGGTCGCGGTCGCGGAAGGCCATGTAATGACTGCCGGCGTAGAACACGCACAGCAGCGGGCCGAAGATCGTGACCGGGGCGGAATAAAGCCTTTTTGCATCAAATAGATAGATGCGCAGGCGGGGGTAAAGCTGTTCGCAGAGCGTCAGCAGGTGGTCGATCTGGTCCCGTCGTGTCTGCAGCGGCAGCCCGTGGTAATAGCCGGTGGCGTGGGCAAAGCTGTGAAGCTCATACAGCGGCATGGCGATTTCGTAGTCCGACTGGGCGCGGCGCATCCATGACAGCCGGTCCTCGGACGCGCCGATGGCCTGATCCGCGGTGCGACCCAGATGCGGGGCATATTCCCATTCCAGCACCGCGCGGGTTTTCAGCATGTCGGGCAGGGTGGCCGGGACATAGCGGATTTTGTAGCCCGCCGCCTCTTGATGCCATTCGAAGATGCGTTCATCGACCAGCGCGCGGGCGGCCTCGGTCAGGGTCAGGGAACCCGCCAGCAGCTCAGCCGCGCTTTCGGGGCGGTCCGAGAGCCCCAGCAGCCAGTCGGCCGACACACCCAGCGCTGCGGCGCAGCTGCCGACCACATGCGCGTTGGGCAGGCGCGCACCGGCGCCGGTCAACAGTTGCGAGACAGTCGAACGATCCACGCCGATATCGCGGGCCAGGGCGCTTTGGCTGATGCTCCGGTCCTGCATCGCGCGGGTCAAGCGTTGGCGGAACTGAGCCGCGCGGTCTCGTTTGTCGATCTTTTCAATCATGTGATTATAAATATCACAGATGATGAGGATTGTTAATCATATCCAGAATTCCCGACCTATGGCCCGATCTGTAACGCTGAGGACATAAAAACAAGAATGGGGTCCGGAATGGAGACGCGACGAAGATCGGTCGTGAAGGCTGTGCTGTGGAATGTGATGGGGCTGGCGGTGATGACGTTGGTCGGGTTGATTGCCACGGGGTCTGCCGCCTTTGGCGGGGCGTTGGCGTTGGTCAATACGGCCATCGGTTTGACGATGTATGTGGTGTACGAACGGATCTGGGCGGGGATCGCGTGGGGCCGACATGGTTGAGCCCACCACGCCACAATCGCCGGAATGGGGCACGTTCGGCCTGATCGTGGGATGTTATCTTGCGTGGTTGGGGGTGATCTTCGGGCTGGTGGGTGTGACCCTTTGGCTGGCCATCCCTGCCATGGGGCTGGTCGCGGCGCTGCATTCGTCGCTGACGCATGAGGCGCTGCATGGGCATCCGTTCCGTCAGAAATGGCTGAATGAGGCGCTGATGGCGCTGCCTCTGACGCTGTTCATCCCTTTCAACCGGTTTCGGGACCTGCATCTGGCGCATCACTGTGACGCCAACCTGACCGATCCTTATGACGATCCGGAAACCAACTACCTCGATCCGCAGGTCTGGTCCGGGCTGATGGGTTGGCAGCGGCGGATGTACCGGGTCAATAACACCTTGCTGGGTCGGATGATGCTGGGGCCTGCCATCGGCCAGATCGCGTTTTTGCGCGATGAGTGGCGCGGCGCGCGGCGGGGGGATCGGGACATTCTGCTGGCCTGGGGGCTGCATCTGCCCGGAGTGGTCGCCGTGCTGTGGATCGTGGCGCTGTCACCGATGCCGGTTTGGGCGTTTGTCCTGTCGGCCTATCTGGGTCTTGCTCTGGTCAAGATACGCACCTTTCTGGAGCATCGCGCGCATGAGAGATCCCGCGCGCGCACCGTCATAGTCGAAGACCGCGGCCTACTGGCTTTTCTGTTTCTGAACAACAATTTGCACGTGGTTCATCACATGAATCCAGCGACACCATGGTACCGTCTGCCTGCGCTGTATCGTGCCGGGAAAGAGCGTTATCTGGCCTGTAATGAAGCCTATGTCTATCGCTCATACGGGCAGATATTCCGGGCCTATTTCTGGCGGGCCAAGGACCCGGTGGCGCATCCGCTCTGGCCAAAGCCCTGATTTGACGACAAAAGGGAGCCCATGAGCTTGTGGATTCCCGTCACCATCGCTGCCGCCGCGTTCCAGACCGTGCGGTTCATGCTGCAGAAATCGCTGAGCAGCGTGAAACTGTCCGCCGCCGGGGCGACCTTTGCGCGGTTTGCCTATTCGATGCCGCTGGCCGTGCTGGCGCTGGTCGTTGCGCTACAGGTCACGGGGTTTGAGCTGCCGCCGCTTTCAGCGCGGTTCTGGTTGTACGCGGTGATCGGCGGCACCGCGCAGATTCTGGCGACGATCTGCGTCGTCGCCCTGTTCAAGCAGCGCAATTTCGCGGTGGGCATCACCTTCAAGAAAACCGAAGTTATCCAGACCGCCATCATCGGGTTTCTGGTTCTGGGGGATGCGGTCTCGACCGGGGCGCTGGGGGCGATTTTGCTGGGGCTGATGGCGGTGCTGCTGCTGTCGAAGATGCCCGGAGGCGAGGGCGTTTGGTGGCGCAATCTGACCAACCGGGCCTCGCGTCTGGGGCTGGGATCGGGGGTGCTGTTTGCGTTTTCCTCGGTCAGCTATCGGGGGGCGACGCTGGAGTTGGGCGATGTCGACGCATGGTTCCGCGCGCTGGTGACGCTGGCGGCCGTAGTGACGTTTCAGTTCCTTAGCATGGGGCTGTGGCTGCTGTGGCGCGACCGGGCCGAATTGCGTGCCGTGTGGGAGACGCGGCGCACCGGCGTCTTCGTCGGTCTCACCAGCCTCAGCGGTTCGTTCTGCTGGTTCGTGGCCTTTGCGTTGCAGAACGCGGCATATGTGAAGGCGCTGGGGCAGGTCGAGCTGATCTTCAGCCTGTTCGCCTCGATCCTGTTTTTCCGCGAGAAGATCACCCGGCGAGAGATCGCCGGGATGGCCTTGTTGGGTTTGTCGATACTGGCGCTGGTGCTGGCGATCTAGGACGCGTCGGCGTCGGCCAGTTCCGAAGACGTCCCGGCGCGGCGTTCATCAAAGCTGAGCGCGATGAAGCTGGGCAGGTGATCGCCCATTCCGACAACCGCCGGGCCCCTATTGTCGCTGCGACCACGTCCGCCACGGCCTCTAGGCTCTTTGTCCTTCTTAGGCTCGGCTTTCTTGGTGTCTGATGACCGGGTTCTTTTCTCGGCCTTGGGCTTTTCGGTCTTGGGCTTTTCTGCCTTCGGCTCTTCGGCTGCAACGGGGTTGTCCAGACGCGGGATTTCTTTCTGGATCAGATTTTCGATCGCTGCCAACGCCTTTTCATCGCGGCCCGAGCAGATGGTGATCGCCTTGCCCTCGCGCCCGGCACGGCCGGTGCGGCCGATCCGGTGGACGTAGTCCTCGGGGTGGCCGGGGACGTCGAAATTGAACACATGGCTGACCGAGGGTACGTCCAACCCGCGCGCAGCGACGTCTGATGCGACCAGCAGGCGCAGAGAGCCATCGCGGAACCCATCCAGTGTTTTTGTCCGCTGCGATTGATCCAGATCGCCGTGGATGGCAGCTGCGTCATAGCCGTATTTCTTCAAAGATTTCGCACAGATATCTACATCGGTCTTGCGGTTGCAGAAGATGATGGCGTTGGTGCATTTGTCACCTTCCGCATCAATCAGTGCGCGCAGCGTCTTGCGTTTCTGGCTGGCCTCGCGGTCGCGGCGGCCGCCTTTGAAGATCACGACACCCTGTTCGATGGTCTCGGATGCGGTGGCCTGGCGGGCAACCTCAACCCGTGTCGGGGCGGACAGGAATGTATCAGTGATGCGTTCGATTTCAGAGGCCATTGTAGCCGAGAAAAACAGCGTCTGCCGTGTGAAGGGCGTCAGCGAGAAGATGCGTTCGATATCAGGAATGAAGCCCATATCCAGCATCCGGTCAGCTTCGTCCACCACCATGATCTGCACGCCAGTCAGCAGCAGCTTGCCACGTTCGAAATGGTCCAGCAACCGGCCCGGCGTCGCAATCAGCACGTCGACACCCCGGTCGATCAGCGCGTCCTGTTCCTTGAAGCTGACGCCGCCGATCAACAGCGCTTTGGTCAGTTTCAGGTGCTTGGAATAGGTGTCGAAGTTCTCGGCCACCTGTGCGGCCAGTTCCCGCGTCGGGCACAACACCAATGACCGGGGCATCCGCGCACGCGCGCGGCCACGGGCCAGCAGGGTGATCATCGGCAGCGTAAAGCTGGCGGTTTTCCCGGTGCCGGTCTGGGCGATCCCCAATACATCGCGCCCTTCCAAAGCGGGTGGAATCGCGCCTTCCTGGATCGGTGTCGGGGTTTCGTAGCCAGCTTCCTCAATGGCTTTGAGGACCTTGGGGTTCAGGTTCAGTTCGTTAAACTTTGTCATGTATGTCCGGTTCATGCGGACACGTGTACCTGGCCCGCGCGTATGAAAAATGCCGGGCCCGGATGGCCATGCGCCTCATGCGCATATCGGCTGAAGCGGGGCATAACAAAAACGTGGGGCAGGGTCAAATGAAGAGGGCTTAACCTGTTGCATCTTCGCCGGGTCGGCGAATTGATGCAACAATTCAGAGGGTTCCGGGGAAGTGTTTCGCCACTTTCCGGTCCAGATCCAGCGGCCGGTGCCGGATCAGGTCGTGATCTTCCAGCCGCGCGCGCACATCCGGATCGGTGGCGCTCATCTCATTGTAAAAGGCGCGCAGGCCGTCGGGACCCTGTTCGGCCTCGATCCAGCTGAGCAGCTCGTTCATGTTCAGCCCACCCCGGTCGCGCGGCATGTTGGGGGACATGCCCGCCTGATAGGAACCGCGATCCATGCGGAACCTCAGATGCGCCTGCCAGTGATCCCAGCTGGGTGCGTGGCGATGGCACAGGTCGATCTGCGGCAGTTCCGTTTTGACCGGCAAAATCTTCTTGTTCTGAAACAGGTTATGGATGCGGTAGTTGAGGTTTTCCATCCCCGTACGCACGAACAGCTTACCCTGCACATGGCTGAGGAACCCGCCCAGAACAAAGCCGCCATAGTTGGGGTAAAGCGTTTCAACCAGCGCCTCGCGCTGCGGGCTTCTGGGAATATGCGCCTTATAGAGGTCATCATCCCCGGCGATGGCTTCAACCGGGCGCATGCGGACGGCGGGGATGTCTTGGGGGATGTCCTGCAACAGCTCGGCCACCGGTTTGGCGGACCACAGGAATTCGTCCATATCCAGATGGGCCAGCCAGTCCAGATCGGTGTTGCGATAGACAAAGGTGGCGTGGACGGTCTGGCGCAGCTGGTGCTTCTCAGGCCGGTTGCGTCCGCGTTTTTGCCAGAAGGCGTCATCGCAGATGCGCACCCGAACCTTTGGGTGCTGCCGCAGCGAGCGAAAGGCGCGGCGGTTGGGCTCGTCCAGATAGACGTACATATAATCCGCGCCCAGATCGAGGTGGTGGGCGACGAATCGTAGGATATCCATCGCATCGCCGCGGACCATTGAGACGGTCCCCCAGGTAGGGCGATCCTGCGTCATATCCGGGCCATCATCTGTGCGTCAGGTCATCATTTCTTTGGTCGCGGTGAGGTTCAACGCGGGATAATCGCGCTCGACCCGGTCGATATCCCATTGCAGGCGCGTCAGATACACGATGTCGCCGTCGTGGTCATGGGCGATGTGCTGCTTGTTGGCGTTGACGAATTTCTCGACCTCGGCCTTGTCCCCACTGACCCAGCGGGCGCTGGTGAATTGCGAGGCCTCGAACCGCACGGGCAGGCCGTATTCCATCTCGATCCGGCTGGCGAGCACTTCGAATTGCAACGCCCCCACGACGCCGACGATAAAGCCCGAGCCGATTGAGGGTTTGAACACTTTGGCTGCGCCTTCTTCGGCGAATTGCATCAGCGCTTTCTCAAGATGCTTGGCCTTCATTGGATCGCCCGCGCGGACGCCTTGCAGCAGTTCCGGCGCAAAGGATGGAATGCCCTTGACCCGGATCGCTTCGCCTTCGGTCAGAGTGTCGCCGATACGTAACTGGCCGTGGTTGGGGATGCCGATGATGTCGCCCGCCCAGGCTTCCTCGGCCAATTCACGGTCTGAGGCCAGAAACAGCACCGGGTTCGAGATTGCCATCGGCTTCTTGGTCCGCACATGGGTCAGCTTCATGCCGCGCTTGAAATGGCCCGAGGCCATGCGCACAAACGCCACCCGGTCGCGGTGCTTGGGGTCCATGTTGGCCTGCACTTTGAACACAAAGCCTGCGACCTTCTTTTCATCGGGTGCGATCTGGCGGGGTTCAGCCGATTGAACCTGTGGCTGCGGGCCATAAGCTCCGATGCCTTCCATCAACTCCTTCACACCGAACGAGTTGATCGCCGAGCCGAACCAGATCGGGGTCATGTGCCCCTCAAGCACTGCCTGTGGGTCGAGCTTAGGCAGCAATTCACGTGCCATCTCGACCTCTTCCAACAGTTTCTCCAGCAGGTGCTCAGGGACGTGTTCCGCCAGCTTGGGATCGTCCAGCCCGTTGATCTGGATGCTCTCGGCCACTTTGTTGCGGTCGGCGCGGTCCATCAATTCCAGCCGGTCGCGCAGCATGTCATAGCAGCCGATGAAATCACGGCCCACGCCAATGGGCCAGGCGGCGGGCGTGACGTCGATGGCCAGCATTTCCTGAATTTCGTCGATGATCTCGAACGTATCGCGGCTTTCGCGGTCCATCTTGTTACAGAAGGTCAGGATCGGCAGGTCGCGCAGGCGGCAAACCTCGAACAGTTTCTGCGTCTGGCTCTCCACACCTTTTGCGCCGTCGATCACCATCACGGCGGCGTCTACGGCGGTCAGCGTGCGATAGGTGTCTTCCGAGAAATCGCTGTGACCGGGCGTGTCCACAAGATTGAACCGGAAATCCCCATAGTCAAACGACATCGCAGAGGCCGAAACCGAGATACCCCGGTCTTTTTCCATCTGCATAAAGTCGGACCGCGTGCGCCGCGCCTCGCCCTTGGCGCGCACCTGACCGGCCATCTGGATCGCACCGCCATACAGCAGGAACTTTTCCGTCAGCGTCGTCTTGCCCGCATCCGGGTGCGAGATGATGGCGAATGTCCGGCGCCGGGCGATCTCGGGCGGTAGGGAGGGTTGGTTCGAGGTATCAAGCATATTCGCGCGTATAGGCGGGGAAACCCGCCGAGGCAAGACAAAGGGGGTGGTTCGAATCATGTCCATGTGGCTATAAGAACATATAGTGAACAAATAATGGAGTGGAGCGATGAATTTGAAAGAGATTGCCGACGAACTGGTTGCGGGCTGCCGCGAGAACCGGGCGAAGGAGAACCTTGAAAAACTCTATGCGCCTGATGCCGTTTCGGCTGAGGCGGTCGACTATTCGGGTATGGGACGTGAGGTGAAGGGCCGCGACGCGATCCGTGGCAAGCACGAATGGTGGGAAGGCGCGCATGAGGTCTCCGCTGCGTCGGTCAGTGACCCTTTTGCCCATGGTGAAGACCGTTTTGCCGTTATCTTCGAGGTTAAGGGCACGGTGAAGGAAACCGGCGACAGCTTTGATATGCGCGAGGTTGCGGTTTACCACGTAGCGGATGGCAAGATCGTTCGGGAAGAGTTCTTTTACTAAAGCGCGATTCTGGTCTTCTTTGTCTGGCCGGTGCTAGACATGCGGGCAACAACAGACAGGGAGGATCGGATGGATCTTGGAATTCGCGGAAAACGTGCGCTGGTCTGCGCCAGCAGCAAGGGGCTGGGGCTGGGCTGCGCCGAGGCCTTGGCGGCGGCGGGCGTTGATCTGGTGATGAATGCGCGCGGGGCCGAGGCGTTGGAGGCCGAGGCGGCGCGCCTGCAGTCCGAGCATGGTATCGACGTGCAGACCGTGGCTTGTGATGTGACCTCGGCTGACGGTCAGGCGCAGGTAATAAGTGCCGCGCAGGGTGTTGATATCCTTGTGACAAACGCGGGTGGACCGCCTCCTGGCATGTGGTCGGACTGGGAGCGGGAGGACTTCATCAAGGCGCTGGATGCCAACATGCTGACACCGATTTCATTCATGAAAGCCCTGTTGCCGGGCATGATGGACAAGGGTTGGGGGCGAGTGGTGAACATCACCTCGCAATCCGTGCGCGCACCGATTGCTGTATTGGGGCTGTCGAACGCGGCACGAACGGGGTTGACCGGCTATGTTGCGGGGACATCCCGGCAGGTCGCGCCCCATGGGGTGACGATCAACAATCTGTTGCCGGGTATTCATGCCACCGACCGGGCAGATGCGCTGGATGGCGGGGTGTCGGCACAAAAGGGCATTTCGATGGATGAGGCGCGGGCGGAACGCGCGGCCACAATTCCGGCGCGTCGTTATGGGACGCGGGCGGAATTCGGGGCGGCCTGTGCATTCCTGTGTTCGCAGCATGCCGGGTTCATCGTTGGGCAGAATATCCTGCTTGATGGTGGCGCCACCAATCTGACGATGTGACCATGGCGCAGGGTTTTTCGCTCAAGGATCAGTTATTCAACGCCGAAAAGGTTAGCTACCTCAGTACGTTGTTTGCGGATGTTGAGGCGTCGTTCGATGCCGTTGCATTCGAGAAACAGGTGATGTCACGCCTGCCTGAACTTGAGTTGAAAGAGCGAATGACGTGGATTGCGGAATGCCTGCAAGAGGCTGTTCCGGGCGACCTGCCAGCGGTCGCCCCGGTTATCCTGCGGGCGCTGCCTCCGCCGCTTGATCCGGACAAGACCGACGATGATTTCGGCGACTTCATCTTTGCGCCTTTGGGGGATTGGGTCGTTTCGGTCGGATTGGATCACCCGGACCTGGCCTTGGACGTGCTTGAGGAGCTGACCCAGCGGTTCTCGATGGAATGGGCGATCCGCCCGTTTCTGAACCACCATTCCGATCTGGTCATGGCGCGGATGCCACAGTGGTGTGACCACTCCAGCTATCACGTGCGCCGATTGGTCAGCGAGGGCACCCGGCCAAGGCTGCCATGGGGGCAGGCAGTCGGGCTGGACCTGTCCGATCCGCTGCCGCTGTTGGATCGGTTGCATGGCGATAAGACGCGCTATGTTACGCGCTCGGTGGCCAATCATCTGAACGACATCACCAAGAAGGACCCTGAACTGGTGCTGGGCCGGTTGCAGAGCTGGCGAGAGGCCGGACACCAGGCGGGGGATGAGTTGGATTGGATGACTTCTCATGCCCTGCGCGGGTTGGTCAAAGCGGGCCATCCTGGGGCGATGAAAGCGCTAGGATACGACCCGGATGCCGAGATTTCGGTTGAGATCACGTTGAACGCAGAGGCGCGTATCGGTGGAGCCTTGGATTTTGACGTGACCCTTGGAGGGGCTGCAGGACAGCCCGTTCTGGTGGATTATATCATTCATTTTCAGCGTCCTGGGGGCAAAATCTCACCCAAAGTGCATAAGCTGAAACAAGCGGTGCTTGCGGATGGCACGCTGTCTCTGTCGAAGCGGCACAAGCTCAAGGGCAATGCCACGACCTTCAAGCTGGTGCCGGGGCCGCATCGGTTAGAGGTTCAGGTGAACGGTCGCGTTCGCAACAGCACAGAATTCGACCTTTTGGCCTGATCCCGGTCACGGTTTCGTCAGATCGCGCGGCTTCGGATTGCGACGCGCGGGCGGCTGCACTAGCTGCGTTGCAACCACTCACGAAAGGGAATGCGGCGATGAAGCATGAGGCTGTGCAGAATTACTATGGCGAGGTGCTGCAGGGCAGCGCGGATTTGCAGACGAATGCCTGCTGTACGCCTGACGACATGCCGGATCACCTCAAGGCAATTCTGTCGCAAATTCATGACGATGTGCTGACACGTTACTATGGTTGCGGGTTGATCGCGCCGCTGGATCTTGAGGGGATGTCGATCCTTGATCTGGGCTGCGGCGCGGGGCGGGACGTTTACGCCCTGTCCGCGATGGTGGGTGAAACGGGCCGTGTCGTGGGCGTGGACATGACGCCCGAGCAGCTGGAGGTTGCCCGCGCACATCAGGATTATCACGCGAAGGCCTTTGGTCACGCGGCCAGCAATGTGGAATTTCACCACGGCTATATCGAAAAGCTGGATGAACTGGACCTTGAGCCCGGCAGCTTTGACATCATCGTCTCGAACTGCGTGATCAATCTGGCGACCGACAAGGCCGCTGTTTTGCGCGGTGCGCATCGGTTGCTAAAAGAGGGCGGCGAGATGTATTTCTCGGACGTCTATGCGGATCGCCGGGTTCCCAAAGCGATGGCCGACGATGAGGTTCTGTATGGCGAATGCCTGTCGGGCGCGCTCTATTGGAATGACTTCCTGTCGATGTCGCGCGCTGCTGGGTTCCATGATCCGCGTCGGGTAACGCACCGCCCGTTGACCATTGAAAATCCGGTTCTGGAACAACGGGTTGCACCGCTGAGTTTCATCTCGGCCACTTACCGTCTGTTTAAACTGCCTGCGTTGGAACCTGCCTGTGAGGATTACGGTCAGGCGGTCATTTACAAGGGCACGATCCCCAATGCGCCGCATGAATTCGCGCTGGACGATCACCATGCAATCGAGACCGGCAAGGTTTTCCCGGTTTGCGGCAACACATGGATGATGCTGCAGGACACGCGCTTTGCCCGGCATTTCGAGTTCATCGGCGATTTCTCGACCCATTACGGCATCTTCGAAGGCTGCGGCGGCGACAGCCCGTTTGTGGTTGAGGGCGACACAGCGTCCACCGGGTGCTGCTGATCCCTTGCACCTGAGGGGCGGGGTTGCTATCCCCGCCCAAGCCCGATGGATTTGATCGGGAAAGGCTACGGGGTCCATCGGTGAACGTAAATACAGCTCCTCCGCGACTGGAAATCCGCAATATGGTTGCGCGCTTTGGCGGGCGCACGGTGGTGGATGACGTCTCGCTGACGGTGCAGGCGGGCAAGGTGACCTGTTTGCTGGGGCCGTCGGGCTGCGGCAAGTCGACCACGTTGCGGATGATTGC
This sequence comes from Ruegeria sp. CJ3, assembly GCF_056536725.1. Lineage (NCBI taxonomy): Bacteria > Pseudomonadati > Pseudomonadota > Alphaproteobacteria > Rhodobacterales > Roseobacteraceae > Ruegeria > Ruegeria sp. CJ3. The sequence goes on along the minus strand of NZ_JBQFQE010000006.1, from coordinate 141,533 downwards.
GGGGGTCGAGATGCAGACCTCGGGCGAGATTTACGTGGATGGCAAACTGATCTGCGACACGGTGTTTCGGGTGCCGCCCGAGCGGCGCGAGATTGGTCTGATGTTTCAGGACTTTGCGCTGTTTCCGCATCTGAGCGTGGCGGACAATGTGGGCTTTGGCCTGAAAGGCAGTCGGGATGAAAAGCGCACCCGGGTCGAGGAACTGCTGACCAAGGTTGACCTGATGCGGTTCATCGACGGCTTCCCGCATCAATTGTCAGGTGGCGAGCAGCAACGGGTGGCGCTGGCCCGCGCGCTGGCCCCGCGTCCCCGGATCATGCTGATGGACGAACCGTTCTCGGGCCTCGACAACCGTTTGCGCGACGGTATCCGGGATGAGACGCTGGCGATCCTCAAGGAGGAAGACGCCGCCGTTCTGCTGGTTACCCATGAGCCGGAAGAGGCGATGCGCATGGCGGATGAAATCGCTTTGATGCGGCGCGGCAAGATTGTCCAGCAGGGCGCTCCGTATAATGTTTACACGCGCCCGGCGGATAAGGCTGCAGTTGCATTTTTTAGTGATGTCAATGTCTTGCAGGCGCAAGTTAATGGCGCATTGGCGCATACGCCCTTTGGGCGCTTTCTGGCACCGGGCGTGCCGGATGAGACCGATGTTGAGATCGTGTTCCGACCTCAGCATGTGAAGCTGGATTTTGACCGCAATGGCAAAGGCCCGATGCCCACGCCCACCGATGGCGTTGCGGCGCGTGGCGTCGTGGAGCGGGCGCGGTTTCTGGGGAATGAAAGCCTGATTGAGTTCCGCATGGATTATGACGGCTCGATCCTGAAAGCGACGGTGCCGAATGTCTTTGTGCCAAAAGAGGGTCGGGTGATGTGGCTGACCATTCGCCGCGACCGGTGCTTTGTGTTTCCGGCCTGAGGCCTCAACGTCACGATTTCCGTCCAAGTGGTGCGGGAATGCCGCAGATTGCGGGTGCCGGTCGCTTGCCGCAGCGCAAGGGCGGGTCTATCAAGGGCGAAACGCGGGGGTAGAGCAGCCATGCGCATTCTTCTGACAAATGACGACGGCATCAACGCGCCGGGACTGATCGTGCTTGAGGCGATCGCAAAGGAACTGGCTGGCCCGGAGGGAGAGGTCTGGATCGTCGCCCCCGCCTTTGAGCAGTCGGGCGTTGGGCATTGCATCAGCTACACCCATCCGATGATGGTTGCCAAACTGGGCGAGCGTCGGTTCGCGGCCGAGGGCTCTCCGGCGGATTGTGTTTTGGTGGGGTTGCATGATGTGATGAAGGACGCGCCGCCTGATCTGGTGTTGTCAGGCGTGAACCGGGGCAACAACTCAGCTGAAAATGCTCTGTATTCCGGCACGTTGGGCGGCGCGATGGAGGCCGCGCTGCAAGGCGTGCCGTCGATTGCCCTGTCGCAGTTCTTTGGCCCGCGCAATCTGGGGTTGGATGATCCGTTCGAAGCCGCAGCGCGCCACGGCGCGGCGCTTGTGCGCCGGATTTTGGAAGCAACGCCTGGGGCGCAGGGGGATTACCGCCTGTTTTACAACGTGAACTTCCCGCCTGTTCCCGCAGACGAAGTTCTGGGCTCGCGGGTCGCGCCGCAGGGGTTCCGTCGTGACACGCATTTCTCGGTCGAACCGCACAGTTCACCCTCGGGCCGTCGGTTCCTGTGGATTAAGGGCGGCTATCAGCACAATCCGACCGCGCCGGGAACGGATGCGGCGGTGAATCTGGAAGGTTATATCTCGGTCACGCCGATGCGGGCTGATCTGACGGCGCATGATGCGCTGGAGGCGCTGAAGACAATCGAATGACCGGACCAAGCGCAGAAACCACGATGCAGTTCCTATTTGCCCTGCGTTCGCGCGGGGTGACAGATGCGCGCGTGCTGGCTGCGATGGAGCAGATCGACAGAGGGCGGTTCGTCAAAGGTCTGTTCGCGGAACGTGCTTATGAGGATACGCCGCTGCCGATTGCCTGCGGGCAAACGATCAGCCAACCCTCGGTGGTGGGTTTGATGACGCAAGCGCTGAGGGTGCGGCCTCGGGATACGGTGTTGGAGGTCGGCACAGGCTCGGGCTATCAGGCGGCGATCCTGTCGAAACTGGCGCGGCGGGTTTATACAGTCGAGCGCCACAAGCGGCTGGTGCGCGAAACCGGGCAGTTGTTTCGTGAACTGGGTCTGACCAATGTCACCGCGATGCTTTCGGATGGCTCGTTTGGTCTGTCCGAACAGGCCCCGTTTGATCGTATCATTGTGACCGCAGCCGCCGAGGACCCGCCCGGGCCGCTCTTGGCCCAGTTGAAAATCGGCGGTATCATGGTGTTGCCCGTGGGACAGTCGGATGCGGTGCAGACCCTGATCCGGGTCACGCGGACCGAAAGCGGGCTGGACTATGACGAACTTTTACCCGTTCGTTTCGTGCCCTTGTTGGAAGGGCTGGGAAAAGACGGCGTTTAAAGCTATATTCAAAGGTACCGGAACCCCGGAGAACAGGGGCAGGTGTTGAGGACGACAAAATGAGAGCAGTTTCCAGATCAGCAATGCGCCGCTGTGCGACAGGCGTGGCCGCACTGACCCTTTTAGCCGCCTGCGAGGGGCCGTATGACTATGACCTGCGGGGCAATGTCGGCGGGTTTTCGACCGCAGATGCCGCCCTTGGGGCGACCGCAAGCCGTCCCGCGCCAGACGCGCGCGGTGTGATCACCTATCCCAATTATCAGGTTGCAGTGGCCCGCCAGGGCGACACCGTTGGCGATGTGGCGGGCCGCATCGGGATGCCGGTGGCCGAACTGGCGCGGTTCAACGGGCTGCAGCCCAATGACTCGCTGCGCGATGGCGAGGTTCTGGCCCTGCCGCGGTCGGTCGGTGGTGGCAGCAATGTCGATATTGCAAGCATCGCAGGCACCGCAATTGATGAGGCGCCCGATACCGGGTCGGTTCAGACCACGGCGCTGGCCCCGGCGCAGCCCGCACCAGCCCCTGTGCCAGCAGGCCCCGAGCCGATCCGGCACAAGGTCAAGCGCGGCGAGACGGCCTATACCATTTCGCGCCTCTATCAGGTGTCGGTCGAATCGCTGGCCGAGTGGAACGGTCTGGGCTCTGATTTCACCGTGCGTGAGGACCAGTATCTGCTGATCCCGGTCAAGGATCAGTCAGCGCCGCGCGCGGCGGCTCCGGCAGCGACTGCGACGGCGGTGACCCAGCCGGGGCAGGGCTCGCCGACCCCGACGCCGCCGAGTGCGACGCAGCCTCTGCCGGATGAGCAGGTGGCGGCCGCGACGCCTGCGCCGGATGTGACGGCCGAGGCTCCGACCAATACCGGGTCTTCTGCGTTGGCTTTGCCGGTGAGTGGGTCGATCATTCGGCCTTACAAAAAGGGTAAGAACGAGGGGATCGACATCGCCGCGCCTCCCGGAACCTCGGTCACTGCGGCCGAGGCCGGCACGGTCGCCGCGATCACGGCAGATGCGGATCAGGTTCCGATCATTGTGGTCAAGCACAACAACGACCTGCTGACGGTTTACGCCAATGTCGAGACGATCACCGTGAAGAAAGGGGATCGGGTGCGACGGGGGCAGAAGATTGCGTCACTGCGCGGGGGCGACAATGCCTATGTGCATTTTGAGGTGCGGCAGGGGTTTGAATCCGTTGATCCTGAGCCTTATCTGAAGTGATCTGAATGGCCCGTGTCGGGCCATGCCTCCGGCGGGGATATTTATGGCCAGATGAAGGGCGGATCACCCGTTCGGGTCGTAATCGCTGAGGCGTTTGCCGGGTTCGTCTGTGAAAAGTTCCGGCAAGGGCGTGATGCTTTCGATCAGGTCGATGCGAAAGACGCGGAAACCTGTGCGCAGTTCGCACCATGCGGTCAGCGTCCAGACGCGGCCCCAATATTCCATGTGCAGGGGGCGGATCGTGCGTTCGGTCAGGGTGCCGTCGATGCGGCGATAGCTGAGGTGCAGTTTCTGGCGCGATTTGATCGCTGCGCGGATCGGGGCCATATGGGCCAGCCCGCGTGCGGCATCGGCAAAGGGGTAGACGGCGAATTTCCAGCTGTCGGCCTCGGCGATGACCTGCGTGGGCAGCACGGCGTCGATCTTTTCGGCAAGGGAATTGGCGGCGGATTTGAGGTCGGGATCGGCGGCCTCGGCCACAATGGCCATGCCGAGGTTCAGAGCCTCAAGTTCGGCGGGCGTCAGGTTCAGTGGCGGCAGGGTGATCTGCTCGCGCACCATATAGCCTACACCGCGTTCCCCTTCGACCGGGACGCCCGAGGCTACCAGCGTGTCCATGTCGCGGTAGATCGTGCGGACCGACACTTCGAGCCGGTCCGCGATGTCCTGCGCGCGGTGCAGTTTACCGTCGCGCAGGATCTGAATGATGTCGAACAGGCGGTCAGTGCGGCGCATGATACGCCGTCTGATCCGCGTTTAGGCGGTCATGTTCCATAGCACGGTCTCGTGGCGCATCTGAGCGCTGTCGGGGTTGATCGCGGCCATCAGGGCGGGAGCGAAATCCTGCTGCATGAAGGCAGCGGCGGCCTCTTTTGCCGATTTCATATCGGTCCAGACAACATAATCTGTCCAGCGGCCGTCCTCACCCTGGCTCAGCTGGCGGTGGGCGAAGCCGGGGGCGGCGCGGACGAAAGCCTCGGTTGTCTGGCTAAGTTTCACGAACTCATCCGGGGTTGTGCCTTGGGCGAGGGCAAAGGTGACGATTTCTGCAACATGGGTCATTTGGATCTCCGTTGACCTGGGTTTCGATGTGATCGTCATAGGTCCTTCCAACTGACATAAACCTGTCAGTTGAAAAATGCGAGTCTGCAAAAAATGCGCGATTTGTTCACTTTCACGCGCAGAATTGATCTGCCTCACTTTCTCCGGGTGCTGTCCGGGCGTAGACACGGGCCCAGATCATGTTCCCGGCGCGCCCGCGCCGACGCAGAAGGAGATAAGACATGCTTAACAATATCGGCCTTCCCGGCCTGCTGCTGATTGCTGTTGTGGTGCTGGTGCTGTTTGGCCGCGGCAAGATCAGCTCGTTGATGGGTGAAGTGGGCAAGGGCATCACCGCGTTCAAGAAAGGCGTCAAGGACGGCACCGAAGAGCTGGAACAGGACGCGTCCGAGCTGGCCAAGGACGTCACGCCCGAGACCGACAAAGACAAGGTCTGAGCTTAGATGTTTGATCTGGGCTGGACCGAGCTTCTGGTCATCGGCATCGTCGCGCTGATTGTGGTGGGGCCGAAAGACCTGCCTGTGCTGTTTCGCAATGTCGGCCGTTTTGTCGGCAAGGCGCGGGGCATGGCGCGCGAGTTCAGCACCGCGATGAACGAGGCCGCGGATGAGGCTGGCGTCAACGAGATCAAGAAGGGCCTGAATGCGGCGGCCAATCCCGTGAGCACCGCTATGGACGGGATCAACGAGGCCGCGCGCGACGTGGCCAAATCCATCGACCCGACCAAGTTCGATCCCGACAGCGAGACCGGAAAGCTGGCTGCCGAGCGTGCCGAGCAGGCCAAGAAGATTCAAGCGACGACTGCCCGCGCGGCTGCTGAACGCAAGGCTAAAGAAGCAGCGGACGCGCTGACGAAGGCGGAAGAGGCCGAAGCGGCGCTGAAGACCGAAAGCAAGACATGACCAAGACCGACGAGATCGAGGACAGCTCGGCCCCATTGATTGAGCATCTGACCGAGCTGCGTACACGGCTGATCCACAGCGTGGTCGCGTTTCTGATTGGGATGATCATCTGTTTCACCGTGGCCACACCGCTGTTTAACTTCCTGACCATGCCGCTGTGCGAGGTTCTGACCGAGCGCGGGCAGGATTGCGGGCTGATCTTCATCTCGCCGCAGGAAGGGTTCTTTGTCGCCATCAAAGTCTCGCTGCTGGGCGGGTTCATTCTGGCGTTCCCCTATATCGGGATGCAGATGTGGCGGTTCGTGGCCCCGGGACTTTATAAGTCCGAAAAGAACGCGTTTCTGCCGTTCATGCTGGCCTCGCCTTTCATGTTCCTGTTGGGGGCGAGTTTTGCGTTCTATGTCGTCACGCCGCTGGCTTACGACTTCTTCCTTGGGTTTCAGCAGTTTGGCGCTGAAGGTGAGGCTGTGACCGAAGGCGCCACCGCGCCGCTGAGCGTTGTGTTTCAGGGTTCTGCACAGGAATACCTGAACCTGACAATCAAGTTCATCGTAGCTTTTGGCCTGTGCTTCCAATTGCCCGTGTTGCTGACCCTGATGGGCAAGGCCGGATTGGTCAGCGCCGAGGGTTTGGGCGCGGTGCGCAAATATGCGGTGGTTGGCATTCTGGTGCTGGCGGCGATCGTGACCCCGCCGGATGTGATCACTCAGATCATTCTCTTCGTGGTGGTCTATGGCTTGTATGAGATTTCGATCTTCCTCGTCGCCCGTGTCGAGAAGAAGCGGGAAGAGCAACTGCGCGCTGATGGTTACTATGATGACGAAGAAGCCGAGGCTGACGCGGACATGATGCAGGATTACGAAGAGACCAAGTAATCCGCTGCAAACTTTGAAAAGGTGCGCCCATCATCGGCGCGCCTTTTTCATGTTCCGCCCTTGTTGTGCCGGGTCGAACATGGTTGAACTTCGCCGAAACACCCGCGGAGAAATCGATGGACGAGCAAGCCCTGAACCGTATCGCCGCCGCGCTGGAACGCATGGCCCCAGCGCCACTGGCAGCCCCTGATTTCAACGCGGCCCCGGCTTTCGTGTGGCATATTGAGCCCGACCGGTTGGAGCCTGTGACGCAGGTCAATCGAGTCGATCTGGACCTGCTGGTAGGCATCAACCGCTCGCGCGATACGCTGCTGGACAACACGCGCCGCTTTGCCAATGGGTACAAGGCCAACAACGCGCTGCTGTGGGGCGCGCGGGGGATGGGGAAATCCAGCCTCGTCAAAGCGGTGCATGGAACGCTGCAAGCCGACCACCCGGATCTGAAACTGGTGGAACTGCAGCGTGAGGATATGGGCTCGGTCGCGCGCCTGCTGAACCACCTGCGCGTCGCGCCGCACCGGTTCATCCTGTTCTGCGATGACCTGTCGTTCAGCCACGATGACCAGCACTACAAATCGCTCAAGGCGGTGCTGGATGGCGGCATCGAAGGCCGCCCAGAAAACGTGGTGTTCTATGCCACGTCGAACCGCCGCCACCTGATGCCGCGCGACATGATCGAAAACGAACGCTCCAGCGCGATCAACCCGTCCGAAGCGGTCGAGGAGAAGGTCTCGCTTTCAGATCGTTTCGGCCTGTGGCTGGGTTTCCACCCCTGCGATCAGGACGAATACCTCGCGATGATCGACCGCTACTGCGCCGCCCACGGAGTGAAAGTCGACGCAGAAACCCTGCGCGCCGAGGCCATCGAATGGCAGGCCACCCGTGGCGCACGCTCGGGCCGCGTCGCATGGCAATTCTTCGTCGACCTTGCCGGGCGCAACGGCGTCCATATCGGGTGATCCACCCGCTTCATCTGGCCATAAATATCCCCGCCGGAGGCATGGCCCGCAAGGGCCATCCCCTAAAGCTGCGCCAAAATCCGCGCGGCCTCATCCGCCGTGCTGGTCAAAGCATCCCGATCTTCGCCGGGATGGAACCGGGCGCGCACCGCGGTGGGCATCGGCGCAGGCTCGACAATCGATACACGGGGACCGGTCCGCTCGGTCTCGGCCGCCCAGCTACGGGCCAGGGCCATCTGGGCGGCCTTGGTGGCGCCGTAGATGCCATAGAACTTCTCACCGGCCTTGGGATCGTCGAAGAACACCGCCTGACCCGACTCGCCCAGCAGGGGCGTGATGTAGGGGATCAGAACCGAGGTTGCCGTCGCGTTGATATTGACCGCCTTCGCCCACTCCTTCGGATCAACGAAATGCGCGGGTGTCAGGGCCGAGGTGTGGACTGCCGTATGCAACCAAAGATCGACCTTGCCCCAGCGGTCATGAATGCCCCGGCACAGGGTCGCCATCGCATTGGGATCGGCGATATCCATCGGGGCCAGAGTGGCCGCGCCACCCTTGGCTTGGATGCGGTCGTCCAACTCTTCCAGCCCGCCCGTTGTGCGGGCGACGGCGACGATGTGATACTCGGGGCTGAGGGCCTCGGCCAAGGCCGCACCCAACCCGCGCGAGGCCCCGGTAATCAGGGCGATTTTGGTCTGATCGGTCATGACTGGGGTTTGAACCCGCGCGCGCAGGGCGTCAAGTCAGGATCAACTACCGGGAATGGCGATCCGGCGGTTCTGGCCGCTTTGTCGCAGCACCACGCCGTCCTGATCAATGGCGACCACCTTGCCCGTGCCCACACGGCTTCCGGGCTTGACCTTTTTGACCCGTCCCGACGACAGGCGCATGAGCGCCTGTAACTCGGCCCCGGGGCCAAACACGCCCAGCACCGAGACCAGATTCTTCTTGAGAACACCGGCCTGCGTGGCGGCGCTGCTGACTGTTGTATTTGCCATGATCTGCGGCCGGGCTGCGCGCCCGGACCCTGTTTTGTGAGTGGTTGAGGGCGCCCGGCTAACACAGCAGCCACCGGGTCGAAAGGACCATTTGGTCCGGCTTTTTTGGGGGGGGGCTGAACGGGGTAATGGAACCTGCTGCAAATGCAGCCCGTTCAGCAAAAGGTTGTAGGCGGATTTTGACCGATGGTCGGGGTCAATCCCAATGGCCGGGCGTCACCCGGCCAAAGCGATTCGCCTCAAGGGGCAGGGCTAGCCCGACGCAAGTTTGGCCGCGTTCCACGATCCGCCGACGACTTGCATGTCCTCGCGTTTTTTGCTGACCCGGCTGCTGGTTTCGAGGCTGTTTAGATAGTCCTCGTCAATCCCGGTGATGTAGTTGCCGTCAAAGCACGAGCAATCAAAGGCTTCGATCTCGGGGTTGCCCTCTTTTGCGGCCCAGATCAGGTCGTCGAGGTTCTGATAGAACAGCGCATCCGCACCCAGTTCCTCGCGGATTTCCTCGATCTCTTTGCCGTTGGCGATCAGTTCATGCCGGGTGGGCATGTCGATGCCATAGACGTTGGGATATTTCACCGGGGGCGAGGCGCTGGCGATATAGACCTTTTTTGCACCCGCCTCGCGGCACATCTGCACGATTTTCTTGATGGTGTTACCGCGCACGATCGAATCGTCGATCAGCAGCACATTATGTCCGTCAAACTCCAACGGTACCGCGTTCAGCTTGCGGCGCACGGATTTCTGACGCTCGGCCTGACCGGGCATGATGAAAGTCCGGCCCACATACCGGTTCTTTACCAGACCCTCACGATAGGGGATGCCGGTGATCTTGGCAGCCTCAAGCGCGACGGGGCGGGCGCTGTCGGGGACGGGGATGATCCGGTCGATCTCAAGCCCTGAGTCCTGTATCTGTTTCGCCAGCGTCTGACCCATGCGCATCTGGGTCTTGTAGACCGAGACCCCATCCAGCAGGGAATCCGGGCGCGCCAGATAGACATATTCGAAGATGCAGGGGGTCAGTTGGCCTTCGACGGCCTGAAACTCGTGCATGTTGCCATCAAGATCGATCAGGATTGCTTCGCCGGGGTTCAGGTCGCGCAGCTTGTCAAAGCCGTTGATGCCAAAGGCCACGTCCTCGGAGGCGAAAGCATAATCATCGCCATCACCCGGCGCTGCGCGTTTGGCCACCGACAGCGGGCGGATGCCGTAGGGGTCGCGGAAGGCCAGCATCCCGACGCCTGCGACCAGACAGATCACGGAATAGGCACCCTGCACCCGCTCCATCGTCATCTTGACGCCTGCAAACAGGTTGTGGATCGGGTCGGCATTGCCGTTGACCTTGATCGCATCGGCGACCTTGTCGGCCAGCACGTTCAGCAGAACCTCGGAATCCGAAGTGGTGCGCAGATGGCGGCTGTATTTGGCAGTGACTTTTTCGCGCTGCTTTTCGGTGTTGGTGATGTTGCCATTATGGACCAGATAGATGCCGTAAGGTGCGTTCACAAAGAACGGCTGCGCTTCGGCCGCGCTCAGCGAACCTGCGGTGGGATAGCGGACATGGCCCATGCCGACCCGGCCCAGCAAGGTCTCGGCGTCGCCGGCGTTGAACACGTCCTTGACCAGACCATTGGCCTTTTTCTCGCGGAAGAACTCGCCATTATAGGTCACGATCCCCGAAGCATCCTGACCCCGGTGCTGCAGCATCAGCAGCCCGTCATAGATTTCCGCAAAGACATCATGTGTCCGGCTTGCGATCCCCAAAATCCCACACATACACGGGCTCCGTTTTCTATGGCTTGGTCTGGCTGGCGGTTTGGTCGGAGAGGGTGCGGCACGGTATCCGGTGCATCCCGCAGGGATGGCACGCCTGCACGAGCGCGGGGCCCAGTGCGAGTGAGAACAGATACAGCAAGATCGGCAGCTCCGATTCCATGTCGGTACGGCCCCGACATAATGCCTAACGCTGCGCGTGTCATCAAAGGATCACATATGCGGTTTGCCGCAGGCGGGATTTCTGTGGGACGCGGGTAATGGATGACAAAATGGCTGGCCTGTGCTGTCATGTTTCCCGAACGGGATTGGGTGGAAGGCCAGCCATGTGGCAGCACAAGCAGAACGCTCCAAAGGACAAACCGGTCAAGCGGCGGTGCCACCGGTGCCGTGGGTCCGGGCGCGCGCCGTGTGAGATCTGCAAAGGCAGCGGTGAGGTGGTCAAAAGCCGCGATCAATACGGCAAGCCGATCCCCAGCCGGTGCGACGGCTGTTTTGGTCTTAAGAGCATCCGCTGCACGATCTGCGGCGGCGAAGGGTTCGTCTGAGCGGGCATGAAAAAGCCCGGTCATAGCCGGGCTTCTTACGTTTAGTGCTTTGTGAGCGGGATCAGCTGTCCGAAGCCTCGGTCGGCGCGTCAGCGGCATTGTCGGCGGTGCAGCTTGCGACCAGTTCTTCGTACTGAGTGGTGACCCAGCCCAGAGCAGCCTCGGGGTTTTGTTCTTCGATCTTGCCGCTGAACTGTTCGAACACCTTGGCCGAGCGGCTTTCGTCGACCATCGTGTAAGACTGGCCGGTCATCACCGTGTCGTAGACAAAGAACGCGATAGCCACCAGCAGGATGCCGCGCGCGATGCCGAAGAAGAACCCAAGCGCCTGATCCAGCCCACCCAGCGCCGAACGTTGCACGAGCGACGAGAACAGCGGCGTGAAGATGCTGACAATGATCAGCGCGACAGCGAAGACGGCAGCAAAGCCAGTTATGACCGAAAGTTCGCAGCTGTCGCGCAGGAATTCTCCGACCACCGGGACCTCTTTGACCAGCGGCACGGCCTGGGGCGCGAAGATGAACGCCAGAACTGCGGCGGCGACCCAGCCCGCGATGGCCAGAACCTCACGCATGAAACCGCGCGAATAGGCCAGCAAGCCCGACAGCACGATGATCAGGGCCACAACCCCGTCAATAATTGTAAAACCTTCCATGGCCCTCGCCTGTTCGTTTTTCTGCCCCTCGGGGCGCGACCTTAACCTGCTCCGAAGGTTTCGCCAACAAACCCAACCAAATCAGAGGGTCGGGTGAGTGTCAGACCTGCCACAGTGCCGGTTTTGCCACCCGCCGGAGCAATTGCCGCTGTGAAACCAAGTTTTTGCGCTTCTTTCAACCTGTTTTCAGTCTGCGGGGCGGGTCTAAGTGCCCCGGATAGCGAGATTTCTCCGAAAACCACGGTATCCGCGGGCAGGGCGGTGTCTTCGCGGGCGCTGAGCAATGCGGCGGCGACGGCGAGATCCGCGGCGGGTTCGGAAACTTTCAGCCCTCCGGCTACGTTCAGATAGACGTCGAGGCCCGCAAAGGGGATACCGCAGCGCGCCTCTAACACTGCAAGGATCATCGCAAGCCGCCCGCTGTCCCATCCGACGACGGTGCGCCGGGGCTGAGAATGGGGTGACGGAGCGACGAGAGCCTGCAATTCGACCAATACCGGACGGGTGCCTTCGATCCCTGCAAACACGGCTGAACCGGGGCTGGGTGTGCCGCGTTCGGACAGAAACAGGGCCGAGGGGTTGGTGACTTGCGCGAGCCCCTTGCCGGTCATTTCGAACACGCCGATTTCATCGGCTGGGCCAAAGCGGTTCTTGACGGCCCGAAGGATGCGGAATTGATGACCGCGTTCGCCTTCGAAATAAAGTACGGTGTCGACCATGTGTTCCACGACGCGCGGCCCTGCGATCTGGCCTTCTTTGGTGACGTGGCCAACCATGATGATCGAAACGCCGTGTCGTTTCGCAAACGTGGTCAATTCGTGCGCTGCGGCCCGGACTTGTGACACCGAGCCCGGCGCGCTGTCCACATTGTCGGCCCACATGGTCTGGATCGAGTCGATGATGGCGAGGCCGGGCTTTTCGGCCTCAAGCGTGGTGAGGATATCGCGCAGGTTGGTTTCGGCGGCCAGTTGGACCGGAGAATTTTCCAATCCCAAACGACGCGCGCGCATCCGCACCTGCGCGCTGGCTTCCTCGCCTGAGACGTAGATGGTTTTGATCCCATTGCGGGCAAAGCGGGCGGCGGCCTGCAGCAGAAGGGTGGATTTGCCGATGCCGGGGTCTCCGCCCACCAACAGGGCCGAGGCGGGGACGAGGCCGCCGCCGAGGACGCGATCAAGTTCCTCGACCCCGCAAAGCGTGCGGGGCGGGGGCGTTTCTTCGGTCGAGAGGTCAGTGAGAGCGATGGATTGTCCGCGTTTGCCGCCAAGGGATTTTTTCGCAGGGCCAGCGGAAAGGGGGGCTTCCTGAATGATGGTGTTCCATTCGCCGCAGCCATCGCAACGACCCGACCATCTGGTGTGTGAGGCACCGCAGGCGGAGCAGGAGAATGTTTGTGTCTTTGCCATGGCGCCCTTCGTGCCCGAGGCGGGGCGGTTCTTCAAGCCCTTGCGGGCTTTCCTCACCGCCGGGGGCGGGCCGCGTCGTCAGGCCCTGCGGGCCATCCTCTGCGGCGGGCGCTTTCAGCGCCTATTCCGCTGCCCGAGGCGGGGTCATGGCAACCACGCTGGCGGGTGTTTTGTCGTCGGTCGAGGATTGCAGTTGCGCCGAGAGTTCAGGCAGCAGATCGAACAACTCATCCCGCAGACGCGCGAGTTGCGATTTGGCGATGGATTCCTCGATCTCGATGTCGCGCGTCCATTGGCGCAACTCGTGCTGGATGATCTGGGCCTCTTCGATGCGCTGCTGGAACTGCTCGACCTCTTGCTGGCGTTGCTGCAGGAAGGTGCGGGCGCGGTCCACTTTGGCGTCGCCATAGGTGTCGGCCAGCTCCTGACTGATCTGGCTCATCTGTGCAGCCAGTTCCAGCACTTGCGGCTCAAGCCCCTGCAGATCGGGATGGTCGCGCAGAAAGGCCATGCGTTCTTTCACCGCGTCGAATTCAGAGGACAGCGAGAAGGCCCCGCTGCGGTCGGCGGCGTGGGCCATCTGATAGGCCCCGGCCACGTCCTGCATGTTCAGGGAAAAGTTGCGGTGGGTCCGTTCGAGCGCCATCATGCGGGCGCTGGAGGGCAGGTAGAAGGCCAGCATCAGGATCAGCACGGTCAGGCCGATCTGGATGTAGATGCCAGCGTCGATCACGCCCGTTTCACCGAAACCGGCCTGCATCGAAAGCCAGGGAATGATGCCAAGGGCCGACAGGGCTGTGGCCGTAACCGCGCCGAGGGCGGCGGCGCAGATTAGGAAAAACGTGAACTTCAGGAAAACATTCTGGAATTGCAATGTTGCTGCGTGGAGGGCGGCCATGGTCGTCGAACTCCTTCATCTACCGATACGAAACCGGGCCGAAGCGGAGGGTCATCAAACACGATCTGGCCCGCTGCGGACCCGTGAACTACAAACACGTTGCTGCTCGAAATATCTAAATGATACCTAGAAATGCGTTTTCAATCAATTAGGTCTGAGGTTTTCGTGAACCGAATGTCATCTCTGTAATATGACCCAGGGTCAACGAGGCGAGGATGCATCCGGTAAAAAGATAGAGGCCCCAGGCGGTTTCGATGGTGGCGTAAGAGATGCCTTTGGCCAGCGTGATATACAGCGCAATGAGGAAGATATCGGCCATCGCCAGCTTGCCGAGGATGTTGAGCGCGGGCTGCACGCGCGGGTCCAGCAGGTCCCATTGGATCAACGCGGTGCCGATGGTTTTGATGTAGGGCGCGAACAGGGCGAAGACGGTGACGATCAGCGCGAGGAAGATGTCGGCTTTCCACAAGGACTGGAGGCCGGTGATGACGCTGATTTCGCTGAGGCCGAAGATCGGCAGGAGGCCTGCGCGCATCAGTGGGGCAAACCACGCGATGGGGTAGAGGATCAGGAGGGAGAGGGTGGCGAGGCGGAGGGTCATTCCTCTGCGTCTCTCATATCCTCAAGTTGCAATGGATCATCGGTTTTATCTAATGATAGTATTTGTTTTCGTTGACCACGTACCGCATTTGAAAGTTGTTCCACCCTGTCAAATGCTGGCTTAGCCTTTTTACCCGCTGTTCCAAGAGCTTCGCCAAGGTCGACGAGTTTGCCAAGAACTAGATGAAAGTTACTCAACTCTTTGTCGACTTCCCTTTGAACTGAGTTCACCGCAGACAGAACGCGTCTTTTCTGCTCTTTGTTCATCCACGTATTTTCGTGGACTTCATGCCTTAGTTCCCCAATGATTTCATGGATTTTTTTGCGGTGCTCCCCATCGAAAGTTATGGCTTCTGAAAACTCTTCCGATTGATCTTCATACTCCAATGCAACTTGTTCTTCTATTTGCATGGTTAAGATATGGGTCTTCCAGCCACTTACGATTTCCTCGAAGCGAGAACTAATATCCAACATTTGTGTCTGTGCGGAACCACTTGGTGGTTTTTCCGGATATTCGAATCCCAAACGTTTGGCGGCATGTCTGAATCTCGTATCTGCGCGCAAAAAATCCTCGTAGTAGTTCTCATTCCATGTGTCCGAGTCACTGTTACCGCTTTCTTGCTCCCAAGCTTCTTCGAACGCTGCAATGTGCTTTAATAAAATATCAAAAAAATCTGCCATATTAATTCCTCTCTCACCGCACCGCCTCAATCGGCCCCTCAGCACTCCCACTGATAAACTGCTCCACATAGGGATCACCCGCGGCGTCCATCTGACCGACAGGGCCGGTCCATTGGATCACGCCTCCGTGCAGCATGGCGACGTTGTCGGCAATGGCGCGAACCGAGCTCATGTCGTGGGTGATGGTCATTGCGGTGGCACCCATCTCGGTCACGATTTCTCGGATCAGGTCGTTGATGACGCCGGACATGATGGGGTCCAACCCCGTGGTGGGCTCGTCAAAAAAGATGATCTCTGGCTCGGCGGCGATGGCGCGGGCGAGGCCGACGCGTTTTTGCATCCCGCCTGATAATTCCGCCGGGAACCGGTCGGCGACGTTGGATTTCAGGCCGACGCGGCGCAGTTTCTCGATGGCGATTTCGCGGGCTTCTTCGGCGGGGCGTTTCAATGAGCCGCGCAGCAGGCGGAAGGCGACGTTTTGCCAGACGGGCAGCGAGTCAAACAGCGCCGCGCCCTGAAACAGCATCCCGAAGCGCGCCAGAAACGCATCCCGGTCACCTTTCTGGGCGTCCTTGCCGTCGACATAGATCATGCCGCTGTCGGGCTTGATCAGGCCAAGGATGCATTTCAGCGCCACCGATTTACCCGTGCCCGAGCCGCCGATGATGACCATCGAGGTGCCCTTGGGGATATCCAGGTTCATGCCTTGCAACACGTGGTTGTCGTCAAAGGCTTTATGTACGTTCTCCATCCGGATCATAGCGAGAAGAACACCCCTGTGAGTACGAAATTGGCGGCGAGGATCAGCACGGCAGCGGCCTCGACCGAGCCTTTGGTGGCGCGCCCGACGCCCTGCGCGCCGCGGCCAGAGGACATGCCGTAATAGCAGCCCATGATGGCGGCGATGACGCCGAAGCCGGCCCCTTTGACCAGTGACGAGACGATGTCGCGCGCTTCAAGGAAATCGACCGTGTTTTTCAGATAGGCGGCCGGGTTGAAGCCCAAATTTTGCGTGGCGACGGTGTAACCGCCTGCGATGCCGATGATATCTCCGATCGCGACCAGTACGGGAACCGTGATCAGTGCTGCAAGCACGCGTGGGGCGGTAAGGTATTTCATCGGATGGGTGGACAGGGTGACCAGGGCGTCGATCTGTTCGGTCACTTTCATCGTAGCGATTTCTGCCGCGATGGAGGACGTCACACGGGCGGCGATCATCAGGCCGACAAGTACGGGGCCCAGTTCGCGCACCATGCCGATGGCGACGATCTGGGGCACGACGGCCTCGGCGTTGAAACGCGCACCGCCAGCATAGATCTGCAGCGCCAGCGCGCCGCCGGTGAAGATGGCGGTCAGGCCGACCACGGGGAGGGACAGCCAACCGATGTTCAGCAGCGCAATGCCGAATTCACGCGGATAGAATGGAGGGCGGAAAATATGCGAAACCGCGTCCAGCGCGAACAGCGCGACGCGGCCAAACGCGGCCAGCATGGTCAAGATGGTCCGACCAAGTTCCCCCAGCAATGAGAGGGGGGTCATTCCACGTAGCCTCGGGAATAGCGGCTGCCGAGCGAGGTCAGAATCTCATAGCCGATGGTGCCGGCAGCTTCGGCCAGATCATCGACGGTTTGGTGCCCGTTCAGGATACGCAGGCGGTCAGGTTTGTACGGCAAGTCGGTAACATCCACGGTGATCAGGTCCATCGAGATACGTCCTACCACCGGGCAGGGCTGATCACCAGCGAATGTGTCGATGCCGCCGCCAATGGCACGATGCAGCCCATCGGCATAGCCTGCCGCCACCGTCGCGATCTTGGACGGGCGGCGTGCGGACCAGCTGTTGCCATAGCCCACGGTTTCGCCGACAGCGACGTCGCGCACTTGAATCACAGGCAGATCGACCGTGACCACGGGCTTGGCCCCGGCGAATGGGATCCCGCCATAGAGGCCAATGCCCGGGCGGCAGAAATCGAAATGGAATTCCGGCCCCAGCAGGGTGCCTCCGGTCGCGGCCAGCGAACGCGGCACCTCGACCCCGTCGGTCATCTGCTTGAAGGTCTCAAGCTGCTGGCGGTTCATCGGGTGTTCGGGCTCGTCCGAGCAGGCCAGATGGGACATCACGACCAGCGGGTCACGCTCCAGCGCTTTGTGCTTCAATTCCGCCCAATCCGCGGGCTCCAGCCCGAGGCGGTTCATGCCACTGTCCAGCTGGATGCCGAAGGGATGGTCGGGCAGCGCCTCAAGATGGCGTTTGAACTGTTCCGGTGAGTTGATCAGCGGTGTCAGGTTGTGGTTGCGCAGCAGGTCGCTGTCACCTTCCATATGGCCCGAGAACACAGCGACCAACGCCTCGGGGCCGACCGCTTCGCGCACGATGGCGCCTTCTTCCGCAGCGGCGACGAAGAACTTGCGCACGCCTTCTTCGGCCAGCGCCCAGGCCACGGGCTCGGCACCCAAACCATAGGCGTCAGCTTTGACAACTGCGCCGGTTTCGACATCCGTCTTTGCATCCAACGCGCGCCAGTTATGGGCGAGCGCGTGCAGATTGATCGTTAAACGTGCGGTACTCATAATCCCGTTCATGACATTGCCCGATCCAAGGTCAAGAGGGAATGGTGATTTAGATTAGGGTTTAATGTCTCGAACTGAGAGCGTGATGTCGCAGGGCCAATAAATCCAAGGATTTGGCTGGCTTGGGGGATTGGGCGGTCCGTTCGGGGATTGTGCTCACATCAGTGTTAAAACGCGCCGGGATGGCCTATCGTTCATGTTTTGCGTGCAGGCGGCAACCAGCGCTGAATTGGCGGTTGCGTTTGGGGGCGGGCCGGGCGCACTCTGCCGCTGTGGTAGCAATGGGTATTATGATGGCGATCCGGTTCATAACAGGTCACAACGGGCGCGGGAGCGAGATAGAGGCGCTTTTCACCGACGTCTTCACCGCCTCGGAAGGCGCGGACGAAGGCAGGCTGGTCGGCTCATTGGTGCGCGGGCTGATGGAAACCACGCCGGATGAGGACCTGTATGTGTTCTCGGCCATGGAAGAAAATACGCTGCTGGGGTGTATCTTCCTGTCGCGTCTGCGGTTTGATCAGGATGAGCGGCAGGTGTTCATCCTGTCGCCCGTCGCGGTTAGCACCAAACACCAGAGAAGTGGTGTCGGACAAGCGCTGATCCATCATGGGCTGGATCAACTGCGCGCGGCAGGCGTTGATTTTGTCGTCACTTACGGCGACCCGGGTTACTACTGCAAAACCGGGTTCCAGCCGATCACCGAGGCGTTTGCGCGGGCTCCGCTTAGGCTGAGCCACCCGCATGGCTGGATCGGGCAACCCTTGTCGGCCCGTGGTGATGCGCCGTTGCAGGGCGCGTCGCGTTGTGTTCCGGCGTTGAACCAGCCCGCACTCTGGTAAGGATCAGTAACCTTCGATTTGGCCGTCCTGCTGCCACGGTTTGACGAGGTTGCCAAACCGCGTGAACTGCGCCTCGAACGAAAGCTCGACCGTGCCGATGGGACCGTGGCGCTGCTTGCCGACGATGACCTCGGCCTTGCCATGCAGGCGTTCCATGGCCTGCTTCCAGTCTTCCATCTTCTCCAGCTCGTGATCGCCGGGCTTTTCGCGCTCTTTGTAGTATTCCTCGCGGAACACGAACATCACCACGTCAGCATCCTGTTCGATCGAGCCTGATTCCCGCAGGTCAGACAGTTGCGGGCGCTTGTCGTCGCGGCTTTCGACCTGACGGCTCAGCTGCGACAGCGCGATGACCGGGATGTTCAACTCCTTTGCGATGGCCTTCATACCCATCGAAATCTCGGCGATCTCGTTGACGCGGTTGTCGGCCATGCCGCGGCAGAGCTGCAAATAGTCAATCACCAGCAGGTCCAGCCCATGTGTCCGCTTGAGCCGTCGCGCACGTGCGGCAAGTTGAGAAATGGGCAGGGCAGGCGTGTCATCAATGAACAGGGGGCAGGCTTCCAGTTCCTTGGCGGCGTCCACGAAGCGGCGGAACTCGGCCTCGGTCATGTCGCCCTGACGGATCTTGTGGCTTGAAATTTCCGAAGCTTCGGCCAGAACCCGACCGGCCAACTGCTCGGCGCTCATTTCAAGCGAGAAGAAGCCGACCACACCGCCGTCAATCGCGCCTTCGCTGCCATCGGGTTTAGTGCCGCGCTTATAGGCCTTGGCCACGTTGAACGCCACGTTGGTCGCCAACGAGGTTTTCCCCATCGACGGACGACCCGCCAGAATGATCAGGTCAGACGGGTGCAGCCCGCCCAATTGCTTGTCCAGGTCGGCCAGACCGGTGGAAATCCCCGCCATGCCGCCACCGCGCTGGTACGCCTCGTTGGTGACGTTGACGGCTTCTGTGACCGCCTTGAGGAAGGATTGAAACCCCTGCTCGGTCTGGCCCTGCTCGGACAACTGATAAAGCTGTTGCTCGGCCTCGACGATCTGTTCTTTCGGCTCGCTGGACACATCAACCCGTGCGGCCTTGTCCGAGATGTCGCGCCCCAGCCGGATCAACTCGCGTCGGATGGCGAGGTCATAGATCATCTGGGCGTAGTCATGCACCGCGAAGGCACTGATCGAGGCGCCCGCCAGTTTGACCAGATAGGCGGGACCGCCGAGTTCTTTCAGGCCCTCATCCTCAGCCATGAAGGATTTCAGCGTTACGGGCGAGGCAAGCGCGTTCTTGGCGATCCGTGTTGAGGCGACCTCGTAAATGCGCGCATGAACCGGATCATAGAAATGCTCGGCCCCGATGATTGAAGCCACCCGGTCATAAAGGTCGTTGTTCGTCAGAATCGCACCCAGAAGCTGTTGCTCGGCCTCGATGGAGTGCGGCATGGTTTCCGGGTTTTGAATCTGTGCGGCTGCCTGCTCGATGCTGCTGATCTCGTTCATTGCTGCTCTCTATGCCTGTTGGCACAGTCCATAGCTCAGCCCCGCCGGAGGGGGCAAATTGTATGTTTCTGGGGATAGGTTGTGCATATCTCCGGACCCCACCATCTTGACGGAAGGTGGGGTCATTCGTCAACATATTGTGCGATTGGATCACTGTGCGCGGACATTGTTTCCAAACCGCGCACAGATGTCGCAGCGTCAGCTTTTGTGCGCTTCCTGCCAGCCGCGCGGGTCGTTCAGGAAGGCTTCGACCCCGTCCAGCGTCTCTTTGTCGAACGCTTTCTGGGCCTTAGCCTCGGCCAGCACATCCCACCAAGTGCACAAGGAATGCAATTGCACGCCGTGATCGCCAAGTGTCTTCTCGGTTTCGGGAAAAATGCCATAGTAGAATATCACCGCCGTATGCCCGCAGGTTGCGCCGGTTTCACGGATTGCATCCACGAAGGACAGCTTGCTGCCGCCATCGGTGGTCAGGTCCTCGACCAGCAGAACACGTTCGCCTTCGCTCATTGCGCCTTCGATACGTGCGTTGCGGCCATAGCCTTTGGGTTTCTTGCGCACATAGGTCATCGGCAGAGCCATGCGTTCTGCGACCATAGCGGCAAAGGGGATACCTGCGGTCTCACCACCTGCGATATTGTCGAACGCCTCGAACCCGGCATCGCGCATCACGGTGACGGTCAGAAAGTCCATCAGGGTCGAGCGGATGCGCGGGTATGAGATCAGCTTGCGGCAATCAATATAGGTCGGGCTGGGCAAGCCCGAGGCCAAAGTAAACGGCTCGCGCGAATTGAAGTGCACCGCCTTGATCTCCAGCAGCATCCGCGCGGTCAGGCGGGCGATTTCGGTGCTGTCGGGGAAGGAACTGGGGATCATGGCGCAAACCTCTGGGCTAAAGGGACGTTGCGGGCTGATAGCGTGACCCTTGGGGCAGAGTCGAGAGGGCCAAAAAAGAAAAGCGGACCCCCAAGAGGTCCGCTTTCGCCCATACGGGCGGAACAGCCAAGGTGGGCCTAGCTGCTCATGTCATAGGCACGTTCTCCGTGTACCGAGAGGTCGAGCCCGTTTGTCTCGGTCTCTGCGTCTACGCGAAGCGGCGTGATCAGCGCAACCACCTTGACCAGCACAATCGTGACAACTGCCGTAAAGGCACCCACGATCACCAGCCCGCCAAGCTGCGCGGTCCAAGTGCCAAGGCCGAACAACGCGATCATGATGGTGCCGAAGATGCCGCCGACGCCGTGCACTGCAAATACGTCCAGCGTATCGTCGATGTTCAGCTTGTTGCGGATGACGTTCACGGCCTCTTGGCACAGGACGCCCGCAACCGCGCCGATGATCAGTGCCTGCACCGGACCCACAAAACCCGAGGCCGGGGTGATCGAGGCCAGCCCCGCAATCGTGCCCGTTACCAGACCCACCATCGAGGCCTTACCAAACCGGATGCGTTCCCAAAGCGCCCAAGTCAGCGAGGCGGTGGCAGCAGACAGATGCGTAACCGTCATCGCCATCGCGGCCCCGCCGTCAGCCGCCAATTGCGAGCCACCGTTAAAGCCGAACCAGCCAACCCACAGCATCGCGGCACCGATCATCACATAGCCCGGATTGTGCGGCGGCGTGGTGCGGTTGCGACGGGGGCCGAGGATCACTGCAATGATCAACGCGGCCAGACCGGCCGTTTCGTGCACCACGATGCCGCCCGCGAAATCGCGCACGCCGATCTCACCCAGAATGCCGCCGTCAGCCAGCATCCCGCCGCCCCAGATCCAATGCACCACCGGCGCATAACACAGCAGCATCCAAAGGGCCGAGAAGGTGAGGACAAAGCCAAAGCCCACCCGTTCGACATAGGCGCCGACGATCAGGGCCGGGGTGATGATGGCAAAGGTCATCTGGAACGCGAAGAACAGGATCTCGGGCAGGGTGCCGGCAAGGCTGTCGGCGTCCACGCCGTTCAGGAACGCCTTGCCCAAGCCGCCCCAGATGCCGCTCTCGCCGGGGCCGAAGGCGATGGAGTAGCCTGCGATCAGCCACAGAATGCTCATCAAACAGGCAATCGAAAAGCAGTGCATGAACACGCTGAGCACATTTCGGGCGCGCACAAGCCCGCCATAGAACAGGGCAAGCCCCGGCAATGTCATGAACAGGACCAGTGCGGTTGCAACGATGATCCAGGCTGTATCGGCTCCGTTCATGGGCCGTTCTCCTTTACCTGCGGGCATCTGGCGATGTGCCCGACGCTTCGTGAGTGGTGTGCGGCGGGTTGAAGCCGAGCGGCGACGGGGAAAAAAGAGGCAACGGCAGAAAATGCCGCTTATTTTGGCGGCTTTTTCTCAACTGGCGATGAAATTTGCGCCCCTCTCGGGCCTTTGCGCGAAATTTAGGCGGATTGCGAAAGGCCGTGTAGCAGCATCTGCAGCGCATGATCGCGCGCGGCCTTGCGAACAGACTCCCGCCCTAGTGGGCCGAACTCGACCGTCTCGGTGCGAGTCGGTTGCCCGTCCATGGCCAGCCCGAAACAGACACGGCCCTCGGGTTTGAACTCGGACCCGCCGGGGCCCGCGATGCCGGTAATCGAGACCGCCAGCTGCGCATGTGAATGCTGCACAGCGCCCTCGGCCATCTCGCGCGCAACCTGTTCCGAGACCGCGCCGTGTGCGTCGAGCGTTTCGCGGCGCACGCCCAGCATCTCTTGCTTGGCGGTGTTGGTGTAGGTCACAAAGCCTCGTTCGACCACGGCAGAGCTGCCGGGAATGTCGGTCAGCGCGGCGGCAACCATGCCGCCCGTGCAGCTTTCGGCCGTGGCGATCATCACGCCTTGCGCTTTGGCGCGGTCCAGCAGGTCGGCGACATTCACAGGCCCATGACTCCATGCGCGATCCCGGCAAGGATCAGGACGCCGATGGCAGCAAAGACACCGGCGATCACGTCGTCGAGCATCACGCCCATGGGGTCTCCGCGCCGGTCGGCCCAGCCAACGGGGCCGGGTTTGGTGATGTCGAACAGGCGGAACAGCAGGAAACCAGCCACCCAACCGGGCCAGAGCGCTGTGATCTCGATCCCATGCGCCCAGGACGGGTAGGAAATGGCCCAGAGCGCGATGAACTGACCGGCGACCTCGTCGACGACGATCTCAGATGGATCGTGATCGTCCTGGCCGTCGGTCATGACGCGCGTGGCCCATAGGCCCGCGGCAAAGACTGCGGCGGTCGCCACTACCAACAAAGGAAAGCCGCCGATCACATGCAGAATCCACGCCAGAGGCAACGCGGCCAGAGAGCCCCATGTGCCGGGGGCGGGGCGCAGGTAGCCCACGCCGCAGACGGTTCCGATCAACTGCGCCGCCGTCATGATTTCACCAAACAAGCGGTGGCCACCGATGCGATACCCTCGCTGCGGCCGGTGAAGCCCAGCCGTTCGGACGTGGTCGCCTTGACCGAGACCTGATCTGCGCGCAGCCCCATGATCCGCGCCATCTCGGCGCGCATGGTCTCGGCATGGGGGCCGATCTTGGGATATTCGCAGACCAGCGTGCAATCGACGTTTGAAATGGCATAGCCCATCTGCCCGGCCAGTTCGACGGCGTGGCGCAGGAAGATCTCACTGGCCGCGCCTTTCCATTGCGGGTCGGAAGGCGGAAAGTGCTGTCCGATATCGCCCTGCGCCAGCGCTCCATAGATGGCGTCAGTGACTGCGTGCATCCCCACATCGGCATCCGAATGACCCTGAAGCCCGCGATCATGCGGGACCCGTACGCCACACAGGATCACATGATCCCCATTACCAAAGCGGTGCACGTCATAGCCGTTGCCCAGCCTTACATTCATATCTGTTCCCATTATGCGCTCGGCCCGGGCGAAATCCTCGGGCCGGGTGATTTTCAGATTATCCGCGTCGCCGGGGACGATGACCACATCAATCCCCGCCGAACGCGCGACCTCCACATCATCCGCCGCGTCGCCGGTATGGGCTGCATGGGCTGCGGTGATCGCGTCATAGTGAAACCCCTGCGGCGTTTGCGCAGCAAAGAGGCCCGCGCGATCCAGCGTTCCCGTCACCAGCGATCCGTCCCCCGTCCAGAGCGCATCTGTGACGGCCAGCCCCGGCGCAGCGGCGGGGTGGGTGTCGAGCGCGGCCAGAACATCGCTGATGATCCGAGCGCTGACACAGGGGCGCGCTACGTCGTGGATCAGGACCTTATCAACACCATGCGCCGCCAAAGCCCGCAGTCCACTTTGAACCGATGCAGCGCGGCTGGCACCGCCCGAGGTTAGGATCAGGTCCGAGGCGTTGAATTCTTCCCACGCCTCGGTGTCGTCGTCCGACAGCACCAGAACGATATGATCGACGCGTCCCCGGAACCGATCGAGCGTCCAGTCCGCCACCCGCCGCCCGCCCAAGCTGCGCCACTGTTTGGGCACACCGCCCCCGGCACGTTGGCCGCGTCCGGCGGCGACGATGATGGCGGCTGTGGTCATCTGCGGGTTCCTTTGATTGGGCATTGTTTAGGCGGCGGTGAATGCAGAGGCAATCACCCGCGTCAAGATGCCTAAAAATTAATCACGTGATGATTTTGCGGGCTTGAATGACGCTGTTTTGTTGTTCATATGCTGCGATTTCGATATCAAATGCACAATTGCTCAAGGATTAGGCACGTTGACCCTGCGTCTTGCTGAAAAGGATCTGACCCCTCCGGTGCTGTTGGCACCCATGGCCGGAATCACCGACCGGCCTTTCCGCGATCTCGTGATGCGCTTCGGCGCGGGCATGGTGGTCAGCGAAATGGTCGCCAGTCAGGAAATGGTGCAGGCCAAGCCGGGCGTGCGCGAACGGGCAGAACTGTCGGCGGATGTGGAAAACACCGCCGTGCAACTGGCCGGGCGCGAGGCGCATTGGATGGCCGAGGCCGCGCGGCAGGTTGCCGACTGCGGGGCGCGGGTGATTGACATCAACATGGGGTGCCCCGCCAAGAAGGTGACGAACGGCTATTCCGGGTCTGCTCTGCTAAAGACGCCAGATCATGCGCTGACGTTGATCGAGGCCGTGGTGAAAGCGGTGGACCTGCCGGTGACGTTGAAGACCCGTTTGGGCTGGGATGACAGCCTGCTGAACGCGCCGGAAGTGGCGCGGCGGGCGCAGGATGCAGGTATCCGAATGGTCACGATCCACGGGCGCACCCGCTGCCAGTTCTACAAGGGACGCGCCGATTGGCAGGCGATCCGGGCGGTGAAAGAGGCGGTCTCGATCCCCGTCATCGCCAATGGAGATATTGTCGACACCAAAACCGCGCGGATGGCGCTGGATCAGTCCGGCGCGGATGGTGTGATGGTGGGGCGTGGGGCGCAGGGCAAGCCGTGGGTCTTGGCGCAGATCTGCCATGATCTTTACGGGGCGCAGGCCCCGATCATTCCCAAGGGCTCGGACTTGATCGACATGGTGCGTGGTCACTATCAGGCTATGCTGGAGTTCTACGGCACCGATCTGGGCCTGCGCGTCGCGCGTAAACACTTGGGCTGGTATATGGATGAGGCCGCAACGCCCGCCAACCTTCGGCGCGCAGTTCTGACGTCGCGCGACACGGATGAGGTGCTGCGGTTGCTGAACGACGCGCTGAGCGGCCCTGCAGAGGCAGCGGCATGAATTCGGATCAGAGCATCTGGGCCTCGTTGCCCGTACCGGCCTTTATCATCGATGCCGAGGATCGGATATCCGACGTCAATTCCTCGGGCGAGGGGTTTTTGAACGCGTCACACAAGGCAGTTGTCGGGCACCCGGTCTGGGATCAGATCGCCGTCGATGCGCCGCTGGAAGAAGCGTTTTTGCGGGCCCGCCAGCATGGCACGCCTTTGTTTGTGAACGATGTGGATGTGGGCTCGGGCAATCGTGCGCCGCTGCAATGCGCGTTGCAGATCGCGCCGCTGATGGGCCATCCCGGGTCTATGATCATGATCATCTCGCCCCGTGAACTGGCCGGGCGAATGACGCGGGGCAATACGGTAAAATCGGCGGCGCAGTCCGCCATCGGTATGGCCGAGATGCTGGCGCACGAGATCAAGAATCCCTTGGCTGGAATCACCGGTGCGGCGCAGTTGCTGAGCATGAATATTGCGCAGCAAGACCTTGAACTAACGGATCTTATTGTCGAGGAAAGCCGCCGCATCGTGAAGCTGTTAGAGCAGGTCGAACAGTTTGGAAACCTGTCCGAACCCGCGTTCAAGCCGGTCAATATCCATGACGTTCTGGACCGTGCCCGCCGCTCGGCCCTGCTGGGCTTTGGCGCGCATATGACCATTGTCGAGGACTACGATCCCTCGCTGCCGCTGGCCTATGGCGACCCGGACCAGTTCCTGCAAGTGGTGCTGAACCTGCTCAAGAACGCCTCGGAAGCCGCTGAGGAAAAAGGCACAATCCGGCTGCGGACCTATTTCGAACATTCGTTCCGCTTGCGGCGTAGCGACGGGTCGGGCCATTCGCTGCCGTTGCAGATCGAGATCATAGATGACGGTCCGGGGCTGCCCGAAAATATTCGAAGTGATATTTTCGACCCCTTTGTCTCGGGCAAGGAAAACGGCACCGGTCTGGGGCTGGCGCTGGTCAGCAAGATCGTGTCCGACCATGACGGCTGGATTTCGGCGGACTCGGTGCCCGGGCGCACCGTCTTCCGCCTGTCCCTGCGGCGCGCGCCGCCGGACCCATATGATAAGGAGAGCATCTGATGGATGGCACAGTTCTGGTTGCCGATGACGACCGCACGATCCGCACGGTTCTGACACAGGCGCTGACGCGGGCAGGGTGCAAGGTGCATGCGACGTCTTCCCTGACGACACTGATGCGCTGGGTCGCCGAAGGGAAAGGCGACGTGGTGATCTCGGACGTGGTGATGCCGGACGGGAACGGGCTTGAGATGCTGCCCAAGATCGCGCAGGACCGGCCCGGATTGCCGGTCATCGTGATCTCGGCCCAGAACACCATCATGACCGCCATTCAGGCGGCTGAGGCTGATGCCTATGATTACCTGCCCAAGCCCTTCGATCTACCCGACCTGATGAAGCGTACGGCGCGGGCGCTGGATCAAAAACAGCGCGCTCAGGTGGAGCCGGTCGAGGCCAGCGAGGATCGCCCAGATGAACTGCCTCTGGTCGGGCGGACGCCGGTGATGCAGGCGCTCTACCGTCTGGTGGCGCGGGTGATGAATACCGATCTGTCGGTGATGATCTCGGGCGAAAGCGGTACAGGTAAGTCCCTGATCGCGCGCGCTATTCACGACTTCTCGGATCGGCGGACATTGCCGTTTGTCACCGCAACCGCGGCTGATCTGAGCGATCTGGAAGGTCCTGCGCGAGTGATGGCGCGAGTGCGTGGCGGCACGCTGCTCATCGACGAAATCGCTGATATCGATGATGAAATTCAGGCCCGTATTGTGCGGATGATGGACACGCCGGGCGATCATGTACCGCGCTTCATGGCCACCAGCCAATCTGACCTGACCGACGCGATGGAGAGCGGTCGGGTGCGTCAGGACCTGTATTATCGACTGTGCGGTGCGACGATCCATGTCCCGGCTCTGCGAGAACGTGTCGACGATATTACCCTGCTGACCGACCATTTTCTGGTGCGCGAAGAACGCGACAGCGGCGCGCAACGACGCCTGAGCCCCGAGGCCGTGGAACTGGTACGCCGCTATTCGTGGCCTGGCAACGTCCGTCAGTTGGAAAACGCGATCCGTCGCCTCAGCCTGACCAGCCGTGCGGATGAGATATCGCGCACCGAGGTCGAGATGGTGCTGGGCAGCCAGCCCGAGGCCGAGCCGGTTCTGGGTGATGGGGAGCGTGAAAAACTGTCCTCCTCGGTTGGCCGCCACCTGCGGCGTTATTTCGATCTGCATGGAAACATCCTGCCGCCACCGGGCCTGTATCAACGCATTTTGCGAGAGGTCGAGGCACCGTTGATCGAGATTGCGCTGGATGCGACCGGGGGCAATCAGGCAAAATGTGCTGATCTTCTGGGGATTAACCGGAATACGCTGCGGAAAAAGATCACCGACCTCGATATTCAGGTGACACGTCGCCGCAAACTGATGTAATATCGCCACACAAACCGTGGCATTCGGGTTCGCTCCCGACAACGACCACGACATATGGCGGTCAGCCGCACAGGCGGCACATCAGTAAGAGGGCAGACGGTGGCAACCCGGGCACAGAGCGGGCCGATCCTATGGATCAACCGGTGGCGTAAGTCCCGGAAAATGCGCAATTTCAGCACGCTGGGGCTGGTGGTTCTGGGCCCTGTGCTGACGTTCGCAACCTATCTGGTCATTGGTCCTTTCGATTTGGGCGCTGCGGCCCCCACGCTGCGGCTGATTCTGCTGGCCGATCTCGTCTATGTGCTGGTTGTGGCGGCCCTAGTGTTGGGGCAGCTTTTCAGCCTGATCGCAGCGCGGCGGGCGAAATCGGCGGGCTCTCGCTTGCACCTGCGCCTTATTGGTGCGTTCACGTTACTGGCATTGGTTCCGACCGTCACCGTGGCGATCTTCGCCGGGCTCACTGTGAATATCGGGCTCGAGGGTTGGTTCTCGGATCGGGTGCGGCAGGTTGTTGGTTCGTCGCTGAGTGCGGCGGAGGCTTATGAGCAGGAACACCGACAGGGTTTAACGCA
Source organism: Ruegeria sp. CJ3 (assembly GCF_056536725.1). Lineage (NCBI taxonomy): Bacteria > Pseudomonadati > Pseudomonadota > Alphaproteobacteria > Rhodobacterales > Roseobacteraceae > Ruegeria > Ruegeria sp. CJ3. The sequence continues at coordinate 112,935 of NZ_JBQFQE010000006.1, read as the reverse complement.
GGACGCGGTCGTATTGGCGCGGTTTCTGGATAATGCCCGGACGCTTGACTATTACATCTCGGATGCCGAACTGCGCGAGGTTCTGGCGCAGGGACAGGCGCAGATTCAGCGCGGCTTGCGCGAGGCTTATGTGATTGACGGAAGCGGAGAGATCCGGTCACGCGGGGACCGATCCTACCTGTTCGATTACGAAGCGCCAACGCCCGAGGAGATGGTCGAGGCCAACGATCAGGGCATGGCCATCATCGCCGATTGGGACAACAGCGAATTCCGCGCGCTTGTGCCGTTGAAGGCTTATCTGGATCGTTACCTCTATGTCAGCCGCGAGGTGGATGGTGAGCTGCTGACCCTATTGGATGAAACCAAGGAAACGGCGCAGTTCTACAGCCAGTTGGAAAGCGAACGTGGAAGGGTTCTGTTCGAGTTTGGCCTGTTATATCTGGGCTTTGCGGTCATTCTGATCCTCGCCGCCATGTCATTGGGCATGTGGTTTGCCGAACGCCTGTCGCGCCCTGTCGGGCGTCTGACAACGGCGGCGCAGCGCGTAGGTGCAGGGGATTTGAGCGTGCAGGTCTATGAAGAGGCCAGCGATGACGAGATTGCTATGCTGGGCCGATACTTCAACCAGATGACGCGCCAGTTGAAGGGCCAACGCGATACTTTGCTGGACAACACGCGCCATATCGAACGCCGTCGGCGGCTGTTTGACTCGGTGCTGAGTTCGGTGACCTCGGGCGTGGTCGGCGTTGACCCCGATGGATGTGTGACTTTCGTGAATCGATCCGGCGAACGGCTGCTGGATTGGTCCGGTGGGGAACAGAATCTGGCCATCGGTATCGCAGTGCCGGAGTTCCTACCGCTTTTTGAGGAACTGAAAGCCAGCGGCCAAGAGGCGGTTCAGGGTGAGGTCAAGGTGACCCGCAAAGGCCGGCTGGAAAACCTGCTGGTGCGGATGGCGACACGGCGTGGTGAGGATGGTGGGCTTGAGGGTTACGTTGTGGCCTTCGATGACGTCACCGATCTGGTCAGCGCGCAGCGGATGGCGGCGTGGGGCGACGTGGCGCGGCGCATTGCGCATGAGATCAAGAACCCTCTGACCCCGATCCAGCTGAGCGCCGAGCGGATCAAGCGCAAGTTCTCGCGCAAGCTGGATGAGGATGATTGCGATAGTCTGGAGTCGATGACCGACGTCATCGTACGGCAGACCAATGACCTGCGGCGGATCGTCGATGAGTTTTCGAAATTCGCGCGGATGCCGGAGCCCGAACGGCGCGAAGAGAACATCGTCACTCTGGTCCGCGAGGCGGTGTTGCTGCAGCAGGCCGGTCAGCCGGATGTGCAGATCGATGCGGAGCTGCCGGATGACCCTGTTCTGGCGGATGTGGACGCAACGATGCTGAGCCAGGCGCTGACCAATCTGATCAAGAACGCGGGCGAGGCCATCGGCACGCTGAAAGAAAAGGGCGCTCCGGATAATCTGAAGCCGCAGATCAAGGTGGTTCTCGCCGGCGACGATGCTGGAACCCAGATCACCATTGCCGACAACGGCATCGGTCTGCCCGAGGATCGGGCACGGTTGTTTGAACCTTACGTGACCACCCGCGACGAGGGCACCGGCCTGGGCCTGCCCATCGTCAAGAAGATCATCGAAGAACATGGCGGAGCGCTGACATTGGAAGATGCGCCCACATTCGACGGACAGGACCATTTCGGCGCGATGGCTGTCATTCGTCTCCCCGGGGCCTCAGGCGGCCCGTCAATCGCGCCAGACAAACAGGCGATTAAAACAAACAAACTGAAAGCAGGCCAAAGATGAGCGACATTCTGATCGTAGATGACGAACGCGATATTCGCGAATTGGTGTCCGATATTCTCGAGGACGAAGGCTATTCCACCCGGCTGGCGGGAAATTCGGATGATTGCATGGCGGCGATCAATGCCGAGCCGCCTGGGCTGTTGATTCTGGATATTTGGCTGAAAGACAGCCGCATGGACGGGATTGATATCCTGAAGGCGGTGAAACGCGACAATCCAGACGTGCCAGTGGTGATCATATCGGGCCACGGTAACATCGAAATCGCGGTGGCCGCGATCAAGCAGGGCGCTTACGACTTTATCGAAAAGCCCTTCAATATTGACCAGTTGATGGTGGTGATCCGCCGCGCGATGGAGACCTCGCGGTTGCGGCGCGAAAATGCCTCGCTCAAGCGGCAAGAGGTCAGCTGTTCCGACATGATTGGCAAGTCGGCCTCGTTCCGGGCGATGCAGGGGCAGCTGGACAAGGTGACCAAATCCAACGGTCGCGTGATGCTCAGCGGTCCGGCCGGGTCGGGTAAGGAAATCGCGGCGCGCTACATACACGCCCATTCCAACCGCGCCAATGCGCCCTTTGTCACCGTGAACTGCGCCGGGATCGAGCCTGAGCGGGTCGAAGAAGTTCTGTTCGGTCGCGAATCCTCAGAACGGGGGATTGAATCCGGTCTGCTGGAAGAGGCGCATGGCGGTGTCGTGTATTTCGACGAGGTCGCGGATATGCCGCTGGGCACTCAGTCGAAAATTTTGCGTGTGCTGGTGGACCAGCAATTCCAGCGTGTGGGCGGCAGCGACAAGGTGCGGGTTGATCTGCGGGTAATCTCATCCACCAACCGCGATCTGGAAGAAGAAATTGTGGCTGACCGTTTCCGGGAGGAACTTTATCATCGCCTGAACGTGGTTCCGATTGCCGTACCCTCGCTGGAAGAACGACGCGAGGATATCCCGGTTCTGGCGCAGCACTTCATCGAAATGTGCAACGAGACGCAGGGCTTGCCCGCGCGCGAGCTGTCGGACGAGGCTGTCGCTTTGCTGCAGACGATGACATGGCCGGGCAATGTACGACAACTGAAGAACCTGATCGAACGGGTGCTGATCCTGGGCGATGGCACCGACCCGATTGAGGCGCGCGAGTTGCCCAGCGAGGAAGAGAAATCCGACGAGTCTGGGCGTGTCGTCCTGTCGGGTGCACTGGCGACCCTACCGCTGCGCGAGGCGCGCGAGGCGTTCGAGCGGGAATATCTGCTGACCCAGATCAACCGGTTTGGCGGCAATATCAGCCGCACCGCCAGCTTTGTCGGCATGGAGCGCAGCGCGCTGCACCGCAAGCTGAAATCGCTGGGCGTGGTGACCTCGAACAAATCCGGTGCGCGGGTGGCGCAGATTGACGAGCCTGAGCCGGCGGAGTGATCCGCCGAGTTAACCCGTCTGCCCCGGCGTGATGATCTGGAACGATCCATCGTCGAATTTGACGAAACAGCTCTCGGTGCTCAGCGGCGGCAGGGTGGTCGTGCGCGCAGGCGTTACCCGTGATTTCACCCCTTGCCTGCAGGGCGGCAGGCTGACCGGCTGATAGCCTTTGGCGGCCATGCATTGCGCTTCGACCGTGTTGCGCAGCGCCGAGTTGACATCGACGGTGTAGATCCGCCCCGGCTCCCACCAGCCCGGATTGCGATAGCACCGGCCATTGCGGTCGCAATAGGTGCGACCGGGCCAATAGGTCGGTGGACTTTGCCGGACCTGATTGGCCACAGGGGCGTCTTTCAGCGCCTGCACCTGACAGGCCGTGGTCTCGGTCTGCATCCGCGCAACGCTCTCACCTTCGCGGTAGTACAGCGATAGCGGGCCGCAGGCGGAAAGGGTCAGCAGGCAAATCAGTGCAGGCAGCAGTGTTTTCATGCGCTTATCTTGCCGCAGCTTGCGCCGCATGACAATTCAATTGACCGCTTCGGGGGCATCTGTCATTCAAAGATTTCAGGCAGAAGGGCCAGTAATATGAAGGTCATCATATGCGGTGCCGGTCAGGTCGGCTGGCAGATTGCGCGCCACCTTTCGGGCGAGTTGAATGATGTGACGGTGGTCGACAACAACCCTGATCTTGTGCGCCGTGCGACCGAAACGCTGGACGTGCAGGGGATCGCCGGATTTGCCAGCTATCCCGACGTGCTGGAACGGGCAGGGGCCCGTGATGCCGACATGATCATCGCAGCCACCCATTCGGACGAGGTGAACATGGTCACCTGCCAGATGGCGCATTCAGTGTTTGCCATCCAGCGCAAAATCGCCCGTCTGCGGTCGAAATCCTATCTTGAGGCGATCCACTCTGACCTCTACCGCCGCGATCACTTGCCCATCGATGTGGTGATCAGCCCCGAACGCGAAGTTGCGGCGGCTGCCATGCGTCGCCTGTCCGCGCCCGCCGCCTTTGACACCGAGCTGTTCATGGATGGCAAGGCGCAGTTGCTGGGCATTCGGGTCGATGAGGACTGCCCCATCGTAAATACCCCCCTGCGTCAGCTGACCGACCTGTTCTCGACCCTCAGCTCGATTGTCGTGGGCGTCCGGCGCGAAGGGTCGCTGTTCGCCCCCGAGCCGGATGATCAGTTGTTCGTCGGTGACGAATGCTATGTTTTCACCAGCGTCAACGATGTCGACCGCACGATGGAAGTGTTCGGGAAGGCGCAGCGCCAGCAGGACCGGGTTGTGATTGTCGGCGGCGGCAATGTCGGGCTGGAAGTGGCCCGCACGCTCGAAGAGCGGGAAAGCCGGGTGCGAGCCAAGGTCATTGAGCGCGACCGCAGATGCGCCGAGGTCGCGGCCGAGGCGTTGGAACGGACGATCGTTCTGAACGGGGATGGCTTGGATTCTGCGCTGCTGAGCGAGGCGGGGATTGAACGCGCCGATGCGATGCTGGCAGTCACGGATGATGACCGCACTAACATGCTGGCCGCCGTGCGGGCCAAGGGCGAAGGCTGTGCGCTGGCCATTGCGCTGATCAACGATCCCAGCATGGTGGCGCTGATGGGGCCCCTTGGGATTGACGCTTACATCAACCCGCGCGCAACCACCGTCAGCTCGATCCTGCGGCATATCCGGCACGGGCGTGTTCGCCAGGTCTACTCCATCGGTGACGCCGAGGCCGAGGTGATCGAGGCCGAGGTACTGTCGACCTCGCCCATGGCCGGGCAGAAGCTGCGCGATATCGACTTTCCCGAAGGCGTTCTGGTCGGGGCGGTCCGCAAAGGGAATGAGCTTTTGCGCCCGACTGGCAGCCTGCGGATCGACGAAAAGGACGTGGTCGCCATCTTTGCCATGGCCAAGGACGTGCCCGAGGTCGAACGCCTGATGCAGGTCTCGATTGATTTCTTCTGATGGTGCAGGCGCGCGCACAGCAACAGGTCGGGGTGATGCGGCGACTGCCGCTGCTTCTGATGATCTGGGGGATTGCCGCGCTCGCGATGTGGATACCTGCGGCCTATGCGCTGGTGCTCGATGATCACGCGACGTCCCGGGCGTTTTTCTACGCGGGTCTTCTGGGCGTGTTCTGCGTGTCTATCATCGCGGTGGCGATGTCGAACCGGACGCCGCGTCGGGGTACCTTGGGGCAACTGGCAGTGTTGCTGGCTGCCTTCACGATCATGCCGGTGTTTCTGGCCATTCCCTTCCATGATGCGCTGGGTACCACCAGCTTTCTGAACGCCTATTTCGATATGGTCAGCGCGCTGACCACAACCGGGGCAGATCTGTTTCCCGATCCGGCGCGGCTGTCCGCGCCGTTGCATCTGTGGCGCGCGCTGGTGGGGTGGATGGGCGGTCTGCTGATGTGGATTTCCGCGGCGGCCATTCTTGCTCCGCTGTCGCTGGGCGGGTTCGAGGTCACCGCGCGGGGACAGCCGGGCCGTCCGGTCTCGGGCGTGGCGCAAAGCGAAAAGACCGACCCACGCGGGCATCTGATCCGGGTGACCCGCACGCTGAGCCCGGTCTATGCCGGGCTGACCGTGGTGATCTGGATTCTGTTGCTGATCGCAGGGGAACAGGGGCTGACGGCGGTTTGCCATGCGATGTCGGTGATGGCGACCTCCGGCATCTCGCCGGTCGGCGGACTGGAAGGGTCGACGGCGGGCTTCACTGGCGAGGCGATCCTGTTCCTGTTTCTGTTCTTCGCCCTGTCACGGCTGACCTTTTCCGCCGATACCGCGACCTCGGGCTATGCGCGGCTGGACAAGGACCCCGAGTTCCGCATCGGCATTTCGATCGTGCTGGCGGTGGCGGTGCTGCTGTTTCTACGTTTCATGGCCGGTGTGGCCGAGCTGAGCATCGAGATTTCTCCGATGCAGGCGCTGCAGGTGATCTGGGGGATGATCTTTACGGCCATGTCGTTTTTGACCACCGCCGGGTTCGAAAGTGCCGACTGGAACGATGCGCAGCAGCTGTCAGGTCTGGGTACGCCGGGCCTGATCCTGATGGGGCTGGCGCTGATTGGCGGTGGCGTGGCTACCACTGCGGGCGGGGTCAAGCTGCTGCGGGTCTTCGCGCTGTACCTAAATGGCAAGCGTGAGATCGACCGGCTTATCTATCCCTCGTCTATCAGCGGTGAGGGCGGGGGCAACCGTCGCATCCAAAGCGATGGTGCCTTTATCGCGTGGATATTCCTGATGATGTTCGCTCTGACGCTGGCATTCTTCAACCTGCTGCTGGCCGCCATGGGGGTTGGGTTCGAGCAGGCGATGGTGCTGGCGGTCGCCGCACTCAGTACAACCGGGCCGCTGATCGAGCTGGCAACCGACGTGCCGATACGCCTGATCGATCTGTCCGATGCGGCCAAGCTGACCGTCTGTGCGGGGATGGTGATCGGCAGGCTTGAGACGCTGGCCATCGTTGCGCTGATCACACCGACCCTGTGGCGTGATTGACCTATCGTCATCGATTGGCGTTACTGCCTGATTTTTCATCTGGAATATCTGTGCGCGCCGCTCCATAGTACGGCAGAGGGAGCGCGTTGGTCCGCAGCGCGTAGCAAGAACAATGGCGAGATTATAACAATATGGCTTCGGACAGACAAAATCTGCAGGACGCGTTCCTGAACAATGTACGTAAGGCAAAGGTCCCGGTCACGATATTCCTGATCAACGGCGTGAAATTGCAAGGTGTGATCACCTGGTTCGATAACTTCTGCGTGCTGCTGCGCCGCGACGGACAGTCGCAACTTGTGTACAAGCACGCGATTTCGACCATCATGCCGTCGCAGCCGATCAACCTGTATGAGGGCGAAGACGCCTCTTGATGGAACATGAAAGGGCGCGCACCCGGGCTTGGGTGCTGCATCCTGAAATCAAATCAGATGAACAGCGCCGCGTCCCTGAACCGGCGCTGGCCGAGGCGGTGGCACTGGCTGCCGCATTGCCCGATTTGGATGTGGTCGGGTCCGAGATCGTGCGCCTGCCGCGCGCGCAGGCCGGTCTGTTGTTCGGCAGCGGCAAGATCGACGAGCTGGCCGAGCGGCTTCATGACAATGAAATCGAGCTGGTCCTGATTGATGGGCCGGTGACTCCGGTACAGCAGCGCAACCTTGAGAAGGCGTGGAAGGTCAAGATCCTCGACCGGACCGGGCTGATCCTTGAGATTTTCAGCGACCGCGCGCGCACCCGTGAAGGGGTGCTGCAGGTTGAGATGGCCGCGCTCAGCTATCAGCGGACGCGCCTGGTGCGCGCCTGGACCCACTTGGAACGTCAGCGCGGGGGCTTGGGCTTTGTTGGTGGCCCCGGTGAGACACAGATCGAGGCCGACCGCCGCGCGATTGATGATCAGCTGGTGCGCTTGCGCCGCCAATTGCAGAAAGTGATCAAGACCCGCACCCTACACCGCGCCGCCCGGGCCAAGGTGCCATATCCGATTGTCGCTTTGGTAGGTTATACCAACGCCGGGAAATCCACCTTGTTCAACAGCCTGACAGGGGCCGAGGTGATGGCTAAGGATATGCTGTTTGCCACGCTCGACCCGACTATGCGCCGGGTCGAACTGCCCGATGGCCCCGAGGTGATCCTGTCCGACACGGTGGGGTTCATCTCGAACCTGCCGACAGAACTGGTCGCCGCCTTCCGCGCGACGTTGGAGGAGGTGTTGGGCGCTGATCTTGTCGTCCATGTCCGTGACATCAGCCATGAAGAGACCGAGGCACAGGCGCAGGATGTGGAGACGATCCTGACCTCTTTGGGCGTTGAAGATGACCGGCCCCGGCTGGAGGTCTGGAACAAGATCGACCTGCTGGACCCGGATGACCGCGAAGCCACGCTGGCGCGGGCCGAACGTGATCCGGCGATCTTTGCCATATCGGCTGTGACAGGCGAGGGGGTCAAGCCTTTGCTGTCCGAAATCGCTACGATCCTGCAGGGCGCACGGCATGAGACCACTCTGACACTGGATTTTGCCGAAGGCGACAAGCGCGCGTGGCTGTTCCGTCAGGACGTGGTCCGCGCAGAAGAGCAGACCGACGACGGGTTCGAGATCACCGTGCTGTGGACCGACAAGCAGGCGGCCCAATTCGCAGCGCTTTGACCTCAGACTTGCCTGAGGTTAGGAGGCCATGATGACGCAAGATGGGCGGGTCTTTCTTCGAGGCCACATCACCGTGCCCGAAGATCGGCTGGATCAGGTGCGAAAAGCGCTGCCGCTTCATATCGCGCTGACGCGAGCCGAAGCGGGCTGCCTGTTATTCGAGGTTAACGAAAATCCGGACCAGCCGGGGCGGTTTGACGTATCGGAAGTGTTCGAAAGCAAGGCCGCGTTCGATGCTCATCAGGACAGGGCGCGGAATTCGGATTGGTTCCGGATAACCCAAGGCATCCCGCGGAATTACACGGTAAGCTCGGGGTAGATCCGGTTAGGAGCCGTCAATCTGGTTTTGCCGCTCATCCGCGTCAAACCATTCCAGCGAACTTTGAATTTTATTGTCAGATGTCAGTTCCCACTGTTCCCATCCGCGTGTGACGACGCGGTTTCCGGTTGCCTTGTGATGCCCTTCAAGCGTCCGAACGAACAGGGCGTGCGGTCCGGCCCACCGCATCATGTCGCAGCGTACCTCGAGGTCCGGGAAGTCCGCATACAGCGCGCGCGCCATCTCGGCGATTGCTGCGTGACCGTGCAGGGGTTGGCCGCGATTGATGATGATCTGTCCGTCGGGCGCGAAGAAGCTGGCGACGGCGTCGGGATCTCCTGAACTCCAGGCGACGGCGTAGTCGCGCGCCAGATTGTTCAGGGTATCGCGAAGGCTACCCATAACATTACCCCCTTCTTGCCAATGCAATGACCCGTAGAATTTAGGCGAAAAGCACTGGCGGCGTCCACGCGGGGCGCAAAAAGGCGCGGGGAATTGCCGATGGGTTCAGCGTGGTTTCAGCATTGTGATCCCAACCGCAGCGGCGCGGGCCAGCCCGATATCTAGCGACATGGGGATATATTCGCCCCGCCGCCACAGCTGCGCCTGATCGTCATAGTAGCGCGACAGGAAATGACCCGACTGGCCGGTGGCGGTGATGAAAACCGAACTGTCCGGGTCGGCGAAATCGTAGACGCCGCGATAGCCTGCGCCATGCACGTTCTGGAATGGGTCCGACCCTTCGCCCGAGGTGCGTCCGCGCAGTAGGGTGTTGTCACCGCCGCTGGTGGACTGGCGGATGTTGACGAAAAAGCGCAGCACCGGGACCTCTCCCAGAACCGGGTGGTCATGGGTGGCCTGATGTGCGTCGCCCCAGCGGAGGGATTCTAGCGCCGTACCATAACGTTCGGAAATCCAGATGATCGCATCGTCCAGCGCCAGGCGTGCCATGTCGGTACAGGTCTCGACCGGGGCGCTTTGGCTCACGTCGCACCAGACCGAGGCTCCTTCGATATCGCGATACACCCGTTCGATGAACAGTGGCTCGACATGCTTGTACTCAGCCGCCAGAGGGCCAAGTTCGTCCGAGATCAGGCGGATTTGCAGCGCCCGCAGCCAGGCGGCGTAGATCAGCGGCTCGGGCAGATGCTCGTTCATCTCGCCGTTCCAGTTGGCCAGCAGGTCCAGCGCGGTCTGCCGTTGACGCTCGGGCGTGCCTTCGGGCGCGGATTCGCCAGTGAACCACAGATCGGCCCCGATCAGCGGCAGCAGCGAGCGGGCGGTGAAGCTGACCGTGTCCAGTTGCGCCTCGATAAAGCTGTCGCGCGTGTGCACCTCGCGCGATTGCATCAGGCGTTCCCAGCGATTGACGCGCTGCGTATCACCCCATTCATAAGAGACGTGGCGCGGGAAAGGCCGGTCGATGATCTTGTTGTTGGTGTTGCCCAGCACCCCGCCCACGGGGGCCACGAATTCCGGGTTGTCGGCATAGGGCAGGCGGCCCTGCCAGCGGTTGCGGGCCAGCCAGCCGGGCGTGGGAATGCGGCCCCGGCTTTGGTTGTTCAGATCGCGCCGGGGCATTGCGCCGATTAGTTTCAGCCCGATCGTGTCCTTGTCGACCAGCGACAGGTTCTGCGAGGGGGCGATGAAACCTTCGGCCAGATCGATGGCTTCGCGCACGGTATCGGCATTCATCAGGGCCAGAGAGGCGCTGATTGAGGTGTCGCGGGGGCTGAGCGCGCTCCATGACAGGGACGCGACATGACCGGGTGGTGTGATGGTTTCCAGATCGTAGTGCGTGCCCGGCAGAACGGGGCCGTTTTCCGTCCAGCGCAGGGTCAGGGTGATGGGGGCGGCGTCCTTGATCTCGATGATCGAGGGGCGGGTCTGAAAGCGTTTGTAGCCGTCGGGCGTCAGGTATTCTTCGGGGTTGTCGGGGTTCAGCTGCTCGATATGCACGTCCTGATCGTCCAGATAGGACGAGGTCAGGCCCCATCCCAGACGATCGCTGCGCCCGGTCATTACGGGCGGCGCACCGGGAATCGTTGCGCCGATCACACCGCCCTTAGCCAGCTCAAGCCGCGCCAGGTACCAGATGCCCGGGGCGGTGAAGCCCAGATGGGGATCATTGGCCAGCAAGGTGCCGCCGCTGGCTGACCGCGACGGTGCGGCAGTCCAGGCGTTAGACGCGCCGGCCAGCCCGCGCCGCGGGACGGGAGACAGGGCCGTGTCGGGTATCGGCGCGCCCAACGCATAGCGGGGCAGTTCTGGGAACAACGCGGCATATTCGGGCAGCGCCGCAATGCCGGGGCCGGGGACGTCCGGTAGAATGTCTGCCAACCGCGCGGGGTCCTCCAGCATCAGAGAGGTGCGGGCACGCAGGACTTCGTCTGCGAGATGACCGGACAGTTGCAGGCTCATCAACTTGATGATGGCCACGCTGTCACCCGGTTGCCAAGGGGGCATGGGGGCGTTGAACAGAAACATCTCGGGCGCGCCGCGTCCAAGGGCCTGCTCATTGATCTCAGCCAGTCGCGCGTTGACCCCTGCGGAATAGGCACGCAGAGCGGCCTTGGTATAGTCGTCCTGCACCTCGACCGAGCGGTGGGCAAGCCCGTAAAGGTCCAGCCGTCGCAGCAGCTTGTCGATATGGACGGTGCGCTGGCCGAATACCTCGGACAGGCGTCCCTGAACGGTGCGGCGCAGAACTGTCATCTGCCACAGCCGGTCCTGCGCGTGGGCGTAACCCAAGCCAAAGAACACATCCGGGTCGGACTGCCCCAGAACATGGGGCACATTCGCCGTGTCTCGGACGATCTCAACCGGGGCAGTGATGCCATCGACTTCAACGGTCTGGTTGTAGTCGGGCAGGGATTGGCTGGCCAAAAAATAGACCAGCCCCACAGCGGCAACAGCAAGCACGATCAGGCCTGTCGCAAGTCTTACCAGCCAACGAAAAACCAGACCCATCTGTCCCCCGAGATATCCGCGTCGTCCTTTGCGCCGAGGTTACTGGAACCCCCGCTGAACCGAAAGGGCAATGCTACCGGAATTTGTGGAAATTCACCAAAAGTCGAAGCCCCGCCACAAGATGTAGCGGGGCCTGATCGAGGGGGGAGGTTGGCGTGGCCGCGCTTAGGGGATGATGCGGGTGTATTTTGTGCCTTCGACCGTTGCGCCGAACTTCAGGCCAGCCTGCCCAAAGACAGCGGCCAGTACCGGCTTGCGCAATTGGGTGGTGTCGGTGGACAGGGATTCTCCGGTCGCATCGACCACATAGCCGATATCGGCCCCGGCAGTCCAACCGCTGGAGCGGCGGAAATCGTTCAGCGCCTCGTCAGTCATGAAGAACAGCACGTGCGCATATTGCTGCGCGCCGATCTGCAGGCCCGCGCTGCCCGAGATGGCCGAGTAATAGTCGACTGTCGCGCCCTGAATACGCAGCGCGCCCTGACCATAGGCGCCGCCAAAGATGAAGCCGGCCTCGGTGATCAGCGGCATGACAAGCATCCCGTTGGCCTTGTCGGCGATCTCGCGCGTGTTGGGATACTTGTTATACATCTCGTTCAGTGTCGCATCGACGCGCGCGTCGATAGTCACCGCGTTCGAGTTGCCGACGCCGTTGCCGCAGGCGGCAGTCAGGGTCAGTCCGGCCATGCCAAAGGCAAAGCCACGACGGCTTAGTCGGGGGGAGTTGGAACTGCTCATGTTTCTCTGTCTCTGTGTATGTGCCTGATATGTCGGGTGTTCCCGATCTTATGTGCAAGTTTACGCCGATTGCGCCCGCCTGTCACGGGAAAGCTGCGCTGCCACTGCAGCAGATCGGCGAAAAATTGCGACAAACTGAGGCGTTAGCCCTGCAGAATGCGCGCGGCCTCAGGTGCAAAGTAGGTCAGGATGCCATCACAGCCCGCGCGTTTGAAGGCCAGCAGGCTTTCCAGCATCACCTTTTTACCATCGATCCAACCGTTCTGCGCAGCCGCCTGAATCATCGCGTATTCGCCCGAGACCTGATAGGCATAGGTCGGCGCGCCGAAACTGTCTTTTACCCGGCGGCAGATATCCAAATAGGGCATCCCCGGCTTGATCATGACCATATCCGCGCCCTCGGTCAGGTCGCGCTCGATCAGGCGCAGGGCCTCGTCCGAGTTGGCCGGGTCCATCTGATAGGTCTTCTTGTCCCCGGTCAGCGCGCCCGAGGCGCCCACCGCATCGCGGAACGGGCCATAGAAGGCGCTGGCATATTTGGCAGCATAACTCAGGATCATCACGTTCTGATGCCCCGCCTCCTCAAGCGCGCTGCGCATCGCGCCGATACGACCATCCATCATGTCCGAGGGGCCGATGATGTCCGCCCCAGCCTCGGCCTGTGCGAGTGTCATCTTCACCAGCGCCTCGACCGTCTGGTCGTTCACAATCTCGCCATCCACAACGTAGCCGTCATGGCCGTTGATGTTGTACGGGTCCAGCGCCACATCGGTCATCACCGCGATATCCGGCGCGGCGGCTTTGATGGCACGGATGGCGCGATTTGACAGGTTGTCGGGGTTCCACGCCTCGGCACAATCCTCGGTCTTCAGGCTGGGATCGGTATAGGGGAAGATACAGATCGCCGGGATGCCAAGGGCTTGCGCCTCGACCGCTGCCTTGGCGATCAGATCGACCGAGCGGCGCACGACGCCAGGCATCGACGGCACGGGTTCTTCGATCCCCTCACCGTCACGCACAAAAACGGGCCAGATGAAATCATCGACGGTCAGGGTGTTTTCGCGTACCAGCCCCCGGATTGCCGGTGATTGACGGGCTCTGCGAAAGCGGGTCAGGGGATAGGGGGCGATGGTCGGTTTCATGGCGCGCTCTCCTTGAACAATTGCGCATTGGGTGGCATGAATTGCCCGTGGTCTCAAGGGTAACAATGGACGCGTCAGTGCGATGAGGGTTCCTGCGGACGGTGAATAAAGGGCTGACGCTTGGACATATACTCTTCGATCTTCGAACTCATCGACATGCGCAGCTTTTCGAATCTGTGGTATTGGATCGGGCTGGCGGTGTTGTGGTCGTCGGTCAGCCATTGGACAATGGGCATTCCCTACGATCTGGTGGTGCGCGCGCGTCGGGTGGGTGGCCAGACTGAACGTGATCTGTTGGATATCGTCCGCATCAACGCGAACCGGTTGCTGTATATCGTTGATGTGTCGGGGCTGGTCATATTGGCGCTGGCGTGTTTCTTCTTTACCGGCCTTGCAACGCTTGGATTTTTCTACGATGTCGAGTTCGCTCAGGCGGTGTTTCTGCTGTTGTTTCCGATGTGTTTCGTCATGGCTGTGAATATCGCGTCGGCGCGCCGGCTGCGCCAACAGGAACCGACGCTTGATACGGTGTCGAAGGCGCTGACCCGGTGCAGGATCTATACCCAGATCATCGGGATGATTTCGATCTTGATCACCTCGCTCTGGGGGATGTACCAGAACTTCTCGATCGGCCTCTTGGGCTGGTAAGCTCGGAAAGGACGCGGCGATGACGGCTCCGAACCACGTAACAGTTGGCGGCGCCCCCGAGGGGTTTGACGCGCAGCTTGTCCTTAACGAGATCGCGCGCTCAGGTGGCCCGGTGTGCCATGTCGCGCGGGACGACAAGCGGATGGAGGCGATGCGCGCCGCGCTGGCCTTCTTTGCACCCGACATGCCGGTCTTTGTCTTTCCGGGTTGGGACTGTCTGCCTTACGACCGGGTGTCGCCCAATGCCGATATCTCGGCCGCGCGGGTAGCGACGCTGGCGGCGCTGGTGCATCAGATGCCGGACCGGTTCGTTCTGCTGACCACGCTGAACGCGGCGACCCAACGCATACCCGCACGCGAGGTGCTGCGCGAAGCGGCGTTTACCGCGCGCGTTAATCACCGCATCGACGAAGAGGCATTGCGCAATTTCTTGGTGCGTATGGGATTTATCCAAAGCCCTACGGTGATGGAGCCCGGTGATTACGCGATCCGCGGCGGCATCATCGATATCTTCCCTCCGGGCGATTCCGGTCCTGTGCGTTTGGACCTGTTCGGAGATGTTTTGGACGGTGTGCGTCGGTTCGATCCGGTGTCTCAGCGCACCACCGAGAAGCTCGAAGTCGTGGAACTGGCTCCGGTCTCCGAGGTCATTCTGGACGACGCGGCGATCACCCGGTTCCGCCAGAATTATCGCATCGAATTCGGCGCAGCAGGCACCGATGATCCGCTGTACGAGGCGGTCAGCGCAGGCCGCAAACATCAGGGCATCGAACACTGGCTGCCGTTCTTCCATGAAAAGCTGGAAACCCTGTTCGATTATCTGCCCGATGCGACGATCTCCGTGGACGATCAGGTGACACCCGCGCGGCTGGCGCGGTGGGACACGATTGCTGATCAGTATGAGACGCGAAAGCTGGCGCTCGAAAACCGATCTCGTATGGATACGGTCTATAAGCCGACGCCGCCCGGATTGCTGTATATGGATGATGCCGCATGGGACGCGGCGGTGGGCGACCGTCGGGTGCTCCAATTCAGTCCTTTGCCGCAGGCCAGCGGACCGGGCGTGATCGACGCGGGTGGGAGGATCGGACGCAATTTCGCTCCCGAACGTCAGCAGGAGAGCATCAGCCTGTTCGGCGCTTTGGCGGCGCATATCACTGACAAGATGGCCAAAGGGCCGGTGCTGATCGCGTCCTACTCCGAAGGCGCGCGGGAACGTTTGACGGGTTTGATTGAAGACGAGGGGTTGGCCGAGGCGATCCCCGTCGCCGACGGCACCCGCGTTGGCAAGCGTGGCCTGCATCTGGCGGTCTGGGCGCTGGAGCACGGGTTCGAGACTCCCGACCTGACGGTCATAGCCGAACAGGACGTTCTGGGCGACCGTTTGATCCGTCAGCCCAAGAAACGCCGCAAGGCTGAAAACTTCCTGACCGAAACCCAGTCGCTGTCCCCCGGCGATCTGGTGGTGCATGTGGATCACGGCATCGGTCGCTACATGGGGATGGAGGTCGTCACCGCCGCGGGTGCCGCCCATGAATGCCTTCTGCTGGAATATGCGGAACAATCCAAGCTGTACCTTCCGGTCGAAAACATCGAGCTGCTGTCAAAATACGGCCATGACGAAGGGTTGCTGGATCGTTTAGGCGGCGGCGCATGGCAGGCCAAGAAGGCCAAGCTGAAAGAGCGCATCCGCGAGATGGCAGACAAGCTGATCCGCATCGCCGCCGAACGCGCATTGCGCAAAGCTCCGGTCATGGACCCACCTCCACACGCGTGGGAAGAGTTCAGCGCGCGCTTCCCCTATCAGGAAACCGACGACCAGTTGCGGGCGATTTCCGAGGTGATGGAGGACATGCACTCTGGCGCGCCGATGGACCGCCTGATCTGCGGCGACGTTGGCTTTGGCAAGACCGAGGTCGCCATGCGCGCCGCCTTTGTCGCGGCAATGTCCGGTGTGCAGGTGGCGGTGATTGCGCCGACAACGCTGTTGGCACGCCAACACGCTGCCTCGTTCAAAGACCGCTTTCGCGGCTTCCCGCTGGAGGTTCGCCAGCTTTCGCGCTTCGTATCGGCGAAAGACGCGCAGCAAACCCGCGACGGGTTGGCGCGCGGGACCGTGGATATCGTGATCGGCACCCATGCGCTGCTGGCCAAGGGGATCCGGTTTCAAAATCTGGGTCTGCTGATCATCGATGAGGAACAGCATTTCGGCGTCGGCCACAAGGAACGCCTGAAACAACTGCGCAGCGACGTGCACGTGCTGACTCTGACCGCCACCCCAATCCCGCGCACATTGCAACTGTCGCTGACAGGGGTGCGCGACCTGTCGATCATCGGCACGCCGCCCATCGACCGTCTGGCGATCCGTACCTATGTCAGCGAGTTCGACGCCGTCACGATCCGCGAGGCGCTGCTGCGCGAGCATTATCGCGGAGGTCAGAGTTTCTACGTGGTCCCACGCATCTCGGACCTGCCCGAGATCGAAGAGTTCCTGAAAGATCAACTGCCGGAACTGACCTATGTCGTGGCGCATGGACAGATGGCGGCGGGTGAACTCGACGACCGGATGAACGCCTTTTACGACGGCAAGTATGATGTCCTGCTGGCCACGACGATTGTGGAAAGTGGGCTGGATATCCCGACCGCGAACACGATGGTTGTGCACCGGGCGGATATGTTCGGTCTTGCTCAGTTGTATCAAATCCGGGGTCGGGTGGGGCGGTCCAAGACCCGCGCTTATGCTTACCTCACCACCAAGCCCCGCGCGCGTCTGACGGCAACAGCCGAAAAACGCCTGCGGGTTCTGGGCTCGCTGGATACTTTGGGGGCGGGCTTTACCTTGGCCAGTCAGGACCTCGATATTCGCGGCGCGGGCAATCTGCTGGGCGAGGAACAGTCGGGCCAGATGCGCGATGTGGGCTATGAGCTTTACCAGTCGATGCTGGAAGAGGCGATTGCCAAGATCAAAGCCGGTGAGATGGAGGGGCTGTCGGATGCCGATGATCAATGGGCGCCGCAGATCAATCTGGGCGTGCCGGTTCTGATCCCCGAAGATTACGTGCCCGATCTGGACGTGCGTCTGGGGCTCTATCGTAGGCTTTCTTCGCTGTCGACCAAGGTCGAACTGGAAGGGTTCGCCGCCGAGCTGATCGACCGCTTCGGCACGCTGCCGAAAGAGGTCAACACCCTGATGCTGGTCGTGCGCATCAAGGCGATGTGCAAACGGGCAGGCATTGCCAAGTTGGATGGCGGACCGAAGGGTGCGACAATCCAGTTCCACAATGACAAGTTTGCCTCGCCGCAGGGACTGGTCGACTTCATTCAGAACCAGCGCGGGCTGGCCAAGGTCAAGGACAACAAGATCGTGGTCCGGCGTGACTGGAAGAAGGACAGCGACAAGATCAAGGGCGCGTTTGCCATCGCTCGCGACCTGGCCGAGAAGGTTGTCGCCGAGAAGAAGAAGGCAAAAACCTAGTCGCCGGTGACAAAGGTGCAAAGCTGCCACTGGCCCGCCTCGGATTTCACGAAAGCGGCGCGATAGCCGACCATCGGGGTCAGAAAATCCGTGTGCATATAGCCGGATGTCCCGTCAGTCAGACGGACGTTCTGGTACGTCTCATCCACCTGATAGTCGGGTACGATCACTACCTCATGGCTGACCAGATCAAGAATGGCCGCGCCCAGCGCGGGGCTTTGACGCAACGAGATATCTGCGGCCGTGACGAAATAGGCGGTGAACGGGTCCACCGAGGCGGGCAGGGCGATGCGCCAGTGGGTCGGCATCCAGAACTCGCCCTGATCGTCAAAATAGCCCGGCTGGGACAGCGTGGTTTCCAAATCCGTCCAGAAGGCATTGCGCAGGTCCTCGGCCTCGTCTCGAAACTCTTCGGCCAGCGTTTCGGGAGGGACCGTCAGGTTAATGCGAAACTCGTCCGGACCTCCTGCGCTACCATGGCTGAGATAGATGTCGTCGCAGGCGGCGGCAACAACGGCATCCGTGTCGCGGGCTTCGATCTTGGTCCGCAGGTCCTCGCGGAATGCCACCAACGAGGGATCGCGATCCGCCTCGTCAATGGGCGAAAAGGTCTGACGCTGGGCAAAGGCCGAACCGGCGATCAGCAGGCCTGCCATCAGCAACGGTGTTCTCATTCAGCGGCCCTCATTGCGGCTTGTGCGCAGAAACAGGACGCACCGACGGCACGGTCGGCACGGGCTAAGGCGAGATCCAGCCGCTGTTTGATTTGCAGGATTTCTACCGTTTCCCCGCGTGCTTTCAGGCAATCATGCAGGCCCTTCAGGCTCCAGACGTTGTCCGGGTGGATCGACGCGCGGCTGAGGGTGCCGCCGAGCCCCAAATCCTCGCGATAGACCTGTTCGGCTTCGTCCGTGTGGCCTTGTTCGAACAGCAGCGCCCCGAGCGCGTGGCGGGTGGGCTGCATCCAGCCCCATGGTTCGTCGTAGGGCAGGGTGTCGTCCAACTCGACCGAGCGGCGCAGATGGGCATAGGCGATCTCATAGTTGCCTTTGCGGTACTCGATCTCACCGCGCAGCATTTCCGTTGCGATCTCCAACAGGTCGATTACGCGGTTGTTGTGCAAGCGGCGGGTCTCGGGCACGCAGGTTTTGGCGGCGAGGAACAATTGTTCCTCGGCCTCGGCCTGCGCCACGTCGTCGGTGGCCGCGTGCGCGATGGCGCGGGCGTAATGTGTGGTCGCGGTGAGCGTGCGGTATAGGTCCGGATCCTCGGGCAGTTCCAGCGCCTTGGCCTCGTCCCAGCGGCCAAAACGGATCAGGATGTGCGGGCCCATGGACATATAGCTTTCGAAATAGTCGGCCATCGGAGGGCTTTCGATCCGCAGCATATCCTCGGGCGTGGTGTCCCAAAGGCCCTGATTGGCACGCAGGGCCGGTTCCATCTGGCCAAGGAACAAAGCCCCGTAGATGGTGAAGTGATAATTGTGCTGACGATAGCCAGTGTAGATGTTGAACGCGCCCTCACGCTCATAATATTTCAGATCGGCGACCGAGGCCTGCGCGTTCCAGTGAACCACGTTCTGATAGTGGCCGCACAGCACGTCGATATGCGTGGGCATATGCACCAGATGCCCCGCATCGGGCACCAAACTGCGCAGGATATCCCCGGCTTTCAGGGCTTTTTCCGGGGTGGGCGACATTTCCATCAGATGGACATAGAGGTGCAGCAGACCAGGATGGGACATGGCGGTCGGGTCGTCGGCCATCGCCGTTTCCAGCGCCTCTTGCGCCTCAAGCGTGGCCGCGCCTTCGGCGGGCTGGCCGGTTTTCAGGTCCCACATCTGCCAAGGGGTCAGGTTCAACAGCGACTCCACGTAGATCGTGCGCAGGTCCAGATCACCCGATTGCTCGGCGAAGGCGGCGCGCATGGCGTCGGCATAGTCGTAATCCCAGCGGTGCATATCCTCGGTCGGGTCCCGCTGGGGGTACCGCGCAGGCAGGGCGCGGATCAGCGCCTGTTCGACCGGCGTGCATCCGTCCAGCAATGCCATCGCGCGCTGCGTCGCGTCATAGGCGGTCGCCAGCGCTTTGGTCTGGCCTTGCTCGTCGCGCAAATCCCAGGGCAGGTTATAGTTCGGCCCCGCCGCATAGGCGACGCCCCAATGGGCCATGGCGCAGTCGGGGTCGTGCTCGGCAGCTTTCTGAAAACAGGCCACGGCCTCGTCATGGTTATAGCCATAGGTCCAGACCAGCCCGCGATTGAACCACAGCTGCGCCTCGGGCGATGCCGTGGTGACGGCACAAGAATATGTGCCCAGATCGTAATAGTCGCTCATGAAGCCCCCTCCCCAAGAATTGGGGGAAGGTTAGCGCGATTCAGGTGGTCTGCACAGATCAGGCGGGCAGTCTGTTTTCGATCCGGCCCATATGCAGCATCAGACCGAAGCCGAGGATGCACATGATCAATATCGCGGTCGTCAGCGGAGTGATCGAGCCGTCGAACAGCAGACCCACAGGGGCTGCGATAGCTGCCGCCAGAACCGTGGCAATCGACCCGATCACCGAGGCTGCCATGCCTGCGATATGGCCCATCGGCTCCATCGCGATGGCGTTCAGGTTGCCCATGGTGATGCCGGCCATAAAGAAGACGGTCGTTTGCCACGTAACGAACAGCGCGAACGAGGCGTCAGGCGACAGCGGGGTCATGTTCAGGACAATGACGCAGCTCGTGATGAGGATTTGTCCACCCAAGGCCCATGTCACCATGCGACGCATACCCACGCGGACCACCAGCGCCGCGTTCAGCAGGCTGGCCGAGCCCGAGATCAGCGCAATGAATCCAAACCAGAACGGAAAGCTTTCGGCCCGGTCGTGGACGACGTCGAAAATGGGTTGCACCATCGTCAGCATGGTGAACAGCAGCCCCATGCAAAGGGTCTGTACAAGGATCGACAGGCGCACGGTGGGGTGGGCGATCATCTCTTGCACCGCGGCGATCATCAGCGGCAACCGGAAGGGGCGACGGTTCTCGGGGGCCAGGGATTCGGGCAGCCGGACGGACATCCAGAGCACGATAATCGACGCAAACAGGATGAACGACACGAAGATGCCGCGCCAACCGACCAGAGCAATAACGCCCGCACCCAGCAGCGGCGCAATCGCCGGGACCAATGTAAAGATCATCATGGCGATCGAGATGATGCGCGCCATCTCGCGTCCCGCAAACAGGTCTCGAATGATTGCCATCGCGACGACGCGCGGACCGGCGGCACCCAGCCCCTGCGCCACGCGCGCAGCCAGCACCAGTTCCAGCGAGGAACTGGCCCATGCAACGGCGGAGGCCAGAATATACAAGGCCACACCGCCATAGATAACCGGTTTGCGCCCCACCGCATCCGAGATTGGTCCGGTGAAGAACGTACCGATCCCCATGCCCAGCACGAAGGATGTCAGGATCAGCTGCGCCTTGTTCAGGTCAGTGGGGCTCAGCTCGGCCCCGATCTCGGGCAGGGCTGGCAGCATGGAATCGATCGAAAAGGCAATCGTGGCGAACATCATCGCGACCAGCGCAATGAACTCGCCCCGTGACATGCGGTTGGTCATGGGAAGCTCCTTCCCGGCAGCGCTATCACGGGGCCGGGTGTCGGACTAGATCAGAAATGCACAGAGGTCTGTGCTATTCTGCAGGGGAGGCCTCAAGTTGAGACATGATGTCGGCGATCACTTTTCCCCACAATTCAGGGGGTTGCGCGCCGGGAACGGCGTGCTGATTGGCGACGATGAAAGTGGGGACCGAGGTTACACCCATCTGCCGGGAATGCGTGTCACGGGTGCGGATATCTTCGCGGTCGGCGTCGGATTTCAGCAGTTTTGAAACGACTGCGGCGTCCATTCCGGCGCCGTCGGCGATGTCGGCCAGAACCTCATGGTCGCCGATATCGCGCGCTTCGACGAAATAGGCATTGAACAGTGCGTCGACCACCGCGTTCTGCTTACCCTCGATCCCGGCCCAGTGGATCAGGCGGTGGGCATCCAGCGTGTTGGGGGTGCGCTTCATCCCCTCGAAATCAATCTTCAGGCCTGCGTTTTCGGCATGCTCCACCACAGGCGCATAGGCGCGGACGGCACCGTCTTTGCCGCCGAATTTGCGCTCAAGGTATTCACGCCGATCCATGCCTGCGTCGGGCATATCGGGGTTCAGCTGGAACGGGTGCCACTCGATCACGAACGGATGGTCCGGGACCTCGGCCAGCGCCTTGTCCAGATGGGTCTTGCCGATATAGCACCACGGGCAGATCGGATCGGACATGATGTCAAGCTTAACGGTCTGTGTCATTCGGACGTCGCCTTGAAATAGGCCGGCAGGGCGCGGCGCAGGAGTTTGCCGTTGCCTCCGGTGGGCAGGGCGGACAGATGAACAAAGGCGCGCGGTTGCTTGTAGCGCGCCAGCTTGGTCTCGACATAGGTCCGCAGGTCGGCTTCGTCCAGCTTTTCCGGGCCGGTATAGAAGGCAGCGATCACGAATGTGTCCTCTTTGACCTCAACCGCGGCAGCACCCACTTGCGTGATGCCGGGATGGTGAGAGAGGGCGGATTCGACCTCGACCGGGGACACGCGATAGCCGCCTGCATTCATCATGTCATCGTCGCGGCCCAGATAGGTGATCTGGCCGTCAGCCGCCATCGCCCCCTGATCGCCGGTCAGGAACCAGTTGCCCTGCATACGGGCGTCGGCCTCGTCTGGCGCGTTCAGATAGGTCAGCATCAGACCGGGGTCGTCGCGGTGGATGGCGATGGTGCCCTCTTGCCCCTGCGGGACCGGGCCGTTTGGTCCAACGATAGCGATCCGTCGCCCGGTTTGCGGCTGGCCTAACGCGTCGCCGCGCGCTGGATGGCCGGGGCTGGAAGAAATGAAGGTCGAGCATTCGGACATGCCATAGGCCTCGAATAGTTCGGTGCCGGTGGTTTGCATCCAAAGCTCATGCAGATGGCGCGAGAGCTTCTCGCCCGCGCTGAGGCCGTGGCGCAGGGTAGGCAGGCTGAGGCGTCCGGGGTTTTGCAGCATCTTGCGATAGACGCCGGGTGCGGCGGCGAAGATCGTGGCATTATGCTGGTTCAGTAGCCCGGGCAGGGCCGCGATATCTGTGCCGGGTTCAGGGATCAGAGCCGTTGCACCCATGGTCCACGGGTCCATCAACCCGGTGCCCAGCGTATAAGTCCAGTTGAACGCGCCCGCATGGCACAGCCGATCCGTTGGCGTCAGGCCATACCAGCCGTCGATCATCATCTGTCGCGCCCAGATCGCCCGGTGCGCATGGGCCACGGCGCGGGGCTTGCCCGAGGTGCCCGAGGTGTAGACTACATAGGCCAGCCGGTCGGGGTCTCCCATCTCGAAGCGGGCCGGGGGCAGGCGGCGCATCTCGGTCAGATCGAACAGAGTGATCTGACGCGGATGCGGGGCGCAGGACACGTCCGGGTCGCGCAAGATGGCGGCCGGGTCGAGGTCATGCAGGATGCCCGCCGTCTCGGCCTCGGTCAGTTGTGACGAAGTTGGGACTGGTACCAACCCGACGGCAATGGCACCTAGATAGGCAATCGGGAAATCGACCGTATTGCCCAGCCGCATCAGCACGATGTCTCCGGGCGTCAGACCTGCCTGAAGCAACCCGGTTCCGGTGCCAAGGATTGCAGCCTCAAGCTGGGCATAGGTCCAATCCTGCGCAGATTCCGCACCAAGAACCGACAGGGCCGTCTTGTCGGCGTGATCATTGGCATGGCGCAGAACATGCGCGGCCAGATTGAACGGGCTGGGGCAGGGCGCGAAAGGCCCCTGATCAAAGATCGACAACATGGTCAAACGGCTACCGCCGGGCGCGGCGCGTTGCAAGCCGGGCGGGCTGGCCCTATAGAAAGAGCCATGAGCACGAACGACCACAAATCCATTGTCCGCATTGCCCGTGACAACGGCAACAGCAGCGAACTTGAGCCCGTCGATCTGGGGGCTCGCGTACGTGAGCTGCGCAAGGCACGCAAATGGACGTTGGAGCAGGCGGCCACGCAGGCCGGGCTCGCACGGTCGACGTTCAGCAAGATCGAGAACGGGCAGATGTCTCCGACCTATGACGCGCTGAAGAAGCTGGCAACGGGGTTGGAGATTTCCGTGCCGCAGCTGTTCACGCCGCCGCAGCGTGATCAGGTCATCGGGCGTATGGCAGTGACTAAGATGGGCGAGGGTGCGGCTCATGCAACCACCACTTACGAGCATGAGCTGCTGGCGGAAACACTGACCAAAAAGCAGATGCTGCCCTATCGCGCCCGGGTGCGCGCGCGATCCATGGAGGAATTCGACGGCTGGGTCCGCCATGACGGCGAGGAGTTTCTATATGTCCTGACCGGCGTGGTGCGCCTGTTCACCGAGTTCTATGAACCCGTCGAAATGCGTCGGGGTGACAGCGCCTATTACGATGGAAGCATGGGGCACAATGTCATTTCGGTCAGTGACGAGGACGCGACAATCCTGTGGGTGACATCACTTACGTAACGCCTGGTTGGCCTCGCGGTTCAGCCCTTCGGTGAACAAAAAATCCTCGAGCTCTTCGCGCGCTTCGTTCACCGTAAGATGATGACGCTCGGCCAGATAGGCCTCGAACTGTTTGCGATTTTCGCCAACGCGCGCCATATCCCTGTCGCGCAGGTTCGGGAACCTGCGTTTCGCACGCGCATAAGACGCGCCCCAATCTTGCGTCAGATCAGCCCAGTTTAGCATCTGCGAGCCTTCCTTTGTTCGGGTTTCAGGACTGCTCTCCCCCAAGTCAGCCTACGGAGGTGGGCGCGATGCTGCGGACATGACAAAATGTCGCAGGCTGTCGTTGGGTCAATCTGGCACGAAAAAACCCGCTGCGGCGAAACCGCAACGGGCAGACGGACCTGCTGTTAAGTGAGTGGCGGCCGGTCCGTTATTCCTCTGGCTTGAACAGCCAGTTCAGTAAAACATGCCCGATAAATACAGCAATTAGCTGCATTAAGATAAACATCGGGATATGAGCAGGGTATATCCCGGCAAACGTGTCCGTAAAGCCTCTTGCGATGGTCACTGCCGGATTCGCAAAACTTGTGGACGATGTGTACCAGTAGGCGCCCGTGATGTAGAGACCCACAAGGGCTGGTACTGTGTCCGGTTTGTGCCGAATTCCGCCGAAAATCACGAATAGAAGGCCCAGCGTCGCGATGATTTCGGAAAACCATTGGTGCGACCCGGTGCGGTGCAGGGTTTCCGAGGTCTGCAGAATCGGCAGGTCGAACATATAGTGGCTGGCCCAGACACCGGCGATCCCGCCTGCGATCTGCACCAGCATGTAGGGTGCCACGGCGCGCCATGGGTGTTCGCCGCGCAGTGCAAAGGCCAGTGTCACCGCCGGGTTGAAATGCGCGCCCGAAACGGGCCCAAGCGTGGTGATGATCGCATAGAGCATACAGCCCGTCGCAATTGCATTGGCCAGCAGCGCCAGCGCGATGTTGTCGCCTGCCAGCGTCTGGGCCATGATTCCTGAGCCCACGACGCCGATCAGCAGGAATGCGGTGCCGAGGAATTCGGCGAAGTATTGGCGAGCGGTCATTTGATGTCTCCGATACGTCTGAGCTGCGCGGTCAGTGCGCCGCTGTCCATGGTCTCGATGGGCAGAGCCAGCAACGCCTCGGCGCGGCGGCCCAGAACGTCATATGCGGTGCGAAAAGCACCGTCCCACTCGGGTTCGGCGGCTGCTGCGGGATCTTCGACGCCCCAATGGGCGCGGACCGGTGCGCCGGGCCAGATGGGGCAGGTTTCCTCGGCCGCTGATCCGCAGACGGTGATCACCATGTCCATCTTTGGTGCGTCATCTGCCGCGAATTCGTCCCAGCTTTTCGAACGAGCATCACGCACATCATGGCCTTCGCCGCCCAGAAGGGTCAGGGATTGCGGATGCACCTTGCCGGTCGGGTTCGATCCGGCCGAATAGGCGCGCACCCGTCCGTCACCGGTATGGTTGAAGATCGATTCCAGCAGTATCGACCGGGCAGAGTTGCCCGTGCACAGAACCAGTATGTTCATCAGAGATGTCCTTGGGTTGGTCGCGGGTCAGTCGGCCATGCGGCCAATATCGTCGACGTGATGTTGGAGCGAGATACGGTCGAGCGTCTCGAACGGCAGGCTCGCGAAGGCGGTGATGCGGTTTCGCAGCAGGCCATAGGCTTGCTGAAACGCCAGCTGCTTCTGCGCCTCGGTGCCCTCGGCCTTGACCGGGTCGGGCAGGCCCCAATGGGCGCTCATCGGCTGGCCGGGCCATGCGGGGCAGGCCTCATTCGCGGCGTGATCGCAGACGGTGAAGACAAAGTCCATCTTTGGCGCGCCATCGGCGGCGAACTCCTCTACGGATTTCGAGCGTAGATCAGAG
This sequence comes from Ruegeria sp. CJ3, assembly GCF_056536725.1. Classification (NCBI taxonomy): domain Bacteria; kingdom Pseudomonadati; phylum Pseudomonadota; class Alphaproteobacteria; order Rhodobacterales; family Roseobacteraceae; genus Ruegeria; species Ruegeria sp. CJ3. Next base: position 86,846 of record NZ_JBQFQE010000006.1, on the reverse strand, counting down.
ATGTCGTAGTCTTTCTGCTGCAGCAACTCCAACACGGTCGGGTTCGGCCCAGCCGAGGGTGCCGTTCCCGCCGAGAAGGCGCGGAACATTCCGTTACCCGCGTTGTTCAGAATGGCCTCGGCCATGATCGAACGGGCCGAGTTGCCGGTGCAGATGAAGAGGGCATTCATAACGCGGTCTGGATTGGTCATGAGAGGGTCCTCGGACGGTTGCAGGCACAGATCGGGGCGGTTCTGACAGCACTCTCCGAGCAGGCCATCGAACAACCCCCGGACGGCGGGCAAGTTGGCGGTGTACTGCAATGACGTGCCTGTGCGGCTCTGTTCGATCAGACCCGCAGCCTTAAGCGCGTTGAGATATGTTGAGGTTGTATTGGCCTTCAGCGCCAACGCCTCGGCAATCTGTCCCGCCGGGACGGAATCCGGGTAGCGGCGCATCAGCAGCCGGAACAGGTCCAGCCGTTTAGGGTGCGCCAACGCGCCCAGTCTGTCGTGAATCGCTATTTCCATATTTCATGAAATATGGAAATAGAGGATGCGCGTCAATCCTGATACCACCAGACCTGAGGCATATATTCCGGACCGTCGCCATAGATCGGTAGGGTTTCGGGCTGCTTCAGTTCCTTGGCATGGGCGATGCGCCCGACATCGAAGCTCCAGATCGGGATGACATAGCGCCCGGCGGTCAAGACCCGGTCTAGCGCGCGGGTCGCGGCGACGAAATCCTCATGGCTTTCCGAGGCCAGCATCGCGTCGATCAACCCGTCGACCGCGGGCGAGGTGACGCCCATCAGGTTCCGGGTGCCGGGCGTATCGGCATTCTCGCTGCCCCAATACAGCCGCTGTTCGTTGCCCGGCGATAGAGACAGGGCGCGGCGGAAGATGGTCATGTCGAAATCCAGCTCGGACGTGCGCCCGGTATATTGCGCGCTGTCGACCTGTTCGATTGTCACCGCGATCCCCAGACGCTCTAGCGCGCGGGTGTAGATTTCCATCGCTGTCATGTTGTCGGTATCGCCCTGCGGCAGCAGGACTGTGATGGTGAATGGCTCACCCTTATCATTGCGCAAGACGCCATCCTGAATGGTCCAGCCTGCTTCGGCCAGCAGTTTTGTGGCCTTTCGGATGTTGGCGCGGTTGCGAGCAGATCCATCCCCTGCAGGCGGGGTGTAGCCTTCCAGCGTGCCCGGCGGAAGGTCGGCGGCGTAAGGTTCCAGAAGTTCCGCAACCCGGCCCGTGGCTGGCCCTGGCTGCATCGCCAGATCAGAGCCTGAGAAATACGAGGTGATCCGGGGCTGCGCGCCGCCAGTGATGGTGTCGTTGATGAACTCGAAATTGAAGGCCAGCGTCAGCGCTTCGCGCACGCGCCAGTCATTGAAGGGGGCCTTACGCGTGTTCATGACATAGCCGGTCATGCCCGAGGGCTTGCCGTGTGGGATCTCGGTCTTGACCACATCACCCCGCTGGACGGCGGGGAAGCCATACTGGGTGTCCCATTTGTCAGCGTTGAACTCGCGCACGGCGGTCAGCTCGCCGGCTTTGAACGCCTCGAACAGGACGGTACCGTCGCCGTAGAATTCGATCCGCATTTCATCGAGGTTCATGGTCCCCTTGCGGAACGGGATATCCGCACCCCAATAGTCGGGGTTGCGGCGCAGGGTGACATAGCGCCCGGCCTCGTAGTCATCGACAACGTAGGGCCCGCTGCCGATGGGAATGTCGTGCAGCGGGGCTTCGGCGAAATCTTTCCCCTCCCACTGTGCTTTCTGCAGGATCGGGCGCATCCCGGCGATCAGCGCCAGTTCGCGGTCGGGTTCGTTGAAGGTGATGCGCACGCTGCGCGGGCCCGTCTGTTCGATGCTGTCGATCTTGCCCCACAGCCCGCGATAGCGCAGGTGCCCTTCGGTACCCAGCGTCTCATACGACCAGATCACATCGTCGATTGTTACGGGCGTTCCATCCGAGAAAGCCGCGTTTTCACGGAGGGTAAATTCGACCCAGGAACGGTCATCCGCAGTCTCAACTGATTCGGCTAACAACCCGTAAAGAGTGAAAGGTTCGTCCCAGGACCGGCCCATCAGGCTTTCATGGGTCCAAAATCGCAGCTGCCAAGGCGAGGTGCCTTTTTGCACAAACGGGTTCAGGCTGTTATAGCCGCCGGTGTTTCCGAACACGACTTTGCCGCCTTTGGGGGCATCCGCATTTGCATAGGGCAGCGACACAAAATCCGGTGGTAGGGCCGGGTCACCATACATAGCTATGCCATGAGCCGATTCTGCCGACGCCCATGAGGCGGCAAAAACGCAGGTGATTCCCGTGATCACGGGGCGAAGCGGGCGGAGATAATCGGGGCTCATTTTGGAAACAATCCTGCTCTGGCCTTATTTTGTTTGGGATTCACCGTAGCCATGATTTTTCATATTATCAAACTTTTAGCTTGGACGGAGGCGCGGAATTGCTTATAAAGGATGCACTGCTCGATAGGTTTCTTGCCTGTATGAAACCTGCCTCAATAACTTAACGCCCGCTTCGTGCGGGCGTTTTTTTTGTGCGCATTTTGTCCGGGTAGCAGGCCATTGCTCATTCCCCGTTTTCTTTGCAGGTGCAGCATGTCACTGTGCTGGCGGGACGCATATCAGAGGGAGAGCGGTCATGAGTCTGGCGGGCAAAACGGCCATCATTACGGGATCGAATTCAGGGATCGGGCTGGGCATCGCGCGCGAGCTGGCAAAGGCCGGGGCGGATGTGGTGTTGAACTCGTTCACTGACCGGGACGAGGATCACGCGCTGGCCGCCCAGATCGGGCAAGAGACCGGGACAAACGCGCGCTACATCAAGGCGGATATGTCCAAGGGCGATGAATGCCGCACGCTCATCGAACAGGCGGGGGCTTGTGATATTCTGGTGAACAACGCCGGCATCCAGCATGTGTCACCCATCGATCAGTTTCCGGCCGATAAATGGGATGCGATCATTGCGATCAACATGAACTCGGCCTTTCATACCATGGCGGCGGCGCTACCGATGATGCGGCAGGCAGGGTGGGGGCGGATCGTGAATATCGCCTCGGCCCACGGTCTGACGGCCTCACCCTTCAAGGCCGCCTATATCGCGGCGAAGCATGGTGTGGTGGGCATGACCAAAAGCGTCGCGCTTGAGACCGCGCAAGAGCCGATCACCTGCAATGCGATCTGTCCGGGTTATGTCCTGACGCCGCTGGTGGATGCGCAGATCCCGAATACGATGAAGGAATACAACATGAGCCGTGAAGAGGTCGTGAAGAACGTCCTGCTGGAACGGCAACCGTCGAAGGAGTTCGCCACGGTTGAACAGTTGGGCGGGACGACGGTGTTTTTGTGCTCGGACGCGGCGGCGCAGATTACCGGGACGACCATTTCGGTCGATGGGGGCTGGACGGCGTTGTAAGGTTTCATGGGGGCTCTGCCCCCATACCCCCGAAGTATTTTTGAACAGAAGAAGGTGTGGGCCGTGAAGAGGATCAATCTGGCGTTGCAGGGTGGCGGGACGCATGGGGCGTTTACCTGGGGCGTGCTGGATCGGCTGCTGGATGAAGAGGATATCGAGGTCGCGGCGATCACCGGGACTTCGGCCGGGGCGTTGAATGGCGCGGCGTTCAAGTCGGGGATGGTGCGGGATGGGCGCGCTGGTGCGCGTGAATGTCTGGACGGGCTGTGGCGGCGCATGGGATCGGTGGAGGATACGCGGATCGCTGATTGGATGCGTGGAATTGAGCCCGGCCATATTGCGCGGGCGCTGGAGTATTCTTTGCCGGTCGCTATGGCCGATGCGTGGTCGCGGCTGGTGTCGCCCTATGCGTATGGGCCGTTTTATCGAAACCCGTTGGCCTCGGTGGTGGATCGGTTCGATTTTGATGAGATTTGTGCCGAGGAAGGACCTGCGCTGTTTGTCGGTGCGACCTGCGTGCGTAGCGGTAAGATACGGGTTTTCACTGGGGGCGAGATTTCCACGGATGCGATTCTGGCTTCGGCCTGTTTGCCGAACCTGTTTCAGGCGGTTGAGATATATGATCCCAAATCAGGCCGGACCGAGGCTTATTGGGATGGCGGTTATACCGGGAACCCGGCGCTGTATCCGTTGTTCAACGGGGGTTTGCCCGATGATGTGGTGATCGTGAACATCAATCCACTAGAGCGGGACGAAGTACCCAAAACCCCGCAGCAAATTCAGAACCGGATCAATGAGATCAGCTTTAACTCATCGCTGTTCCGCGAGCTGCGGGCGATCAGTTTCGTGCAGCGTTTGCTGGCCGAAGGCAAGCTGAAGGCGGGCGAGATGAGCCGGGTTCTGGTACATATGATCGCCGATGATGCGCTGATGAACGACCTGTCGGCTGTGACCAAGACCGTGCCGAACCCTGTGGTGCTGAACCGGTTGAAGCAGGCCGGGCAGGCGGCTGCGCATCAGTTCCTGCGCGATCACAAATCCGATCTGGGCGCGCGCAGCACGGTCGATCTGCCGGCGATGTTCGGGTGATTACTCGGGCGGCTGGGTTGGGTCTTTTTCATTCGGATAGACCAGCCCGGCGGAAATCACCAGCTTGGCAGCCTCTTCGATCGTCATGTCCAGCAGGATGACATCTTCGGCCGGGAAGAACAGCAGAAAGCCCGATGTGGGGTTCGGCGTGGTGGGAACAAAGACGCCCAGCAGTTCGCCCCCGGTTTCAGCGCGCTGGCTGACCTCGCCCTTGGCAGTGGTCGAGACGAAGCCGATGGCCCAGATGCCCCGGCGCGGGTATTGGATCAGGCAGGCCTTTTCAAAGGATCGCTCGGTCTGGGCGAAAACCGTTTCCGATATCTGCTTGATCCCGGAATAGACCGACCGCACGACCGGCATCCGGTCGACCACGCTTTCGGCGAAGTGGATCAGCGAGCGGCCGAGGATGCCCTTGGCGATCCAGCCGACGATGATGGTGAAGATCAGGAAGATGACGACACCCACGCCGCGCAGGTTGATGCCCACATATTCCGAAGGCTGGAATTGCTGCGGGATGAGCGGCAGGACGGCGCTGTCGATCCAGCCGACGACCGACCAGATAAGCCAGATCGTCAGCCATACCGGCGCAATGACGACGATCCCGGTCAGAAACGACGCCCGCAGGCCCGAGAACAGGCCCGGGCGGCGGTTTGGCTCTTCGTCAAAGGGTGTGTTCATCGCTGTTCCGAGTGGCTTGCCCGTGTAGTTAGGCAGTTTTTCGTGCCGTTACAATAGGCTGACAGGGCGGCGTCAAACGGTTGTCAACGCCTGTGCGATCCCGGCGGCCAGCCGGGCATTGTTGCGCACCAGCGCGACGTTGGCCGTCAGCGACCGGCCTTTGGTCTGTTCAAAGATGCGCTGCAGCAGATAAGGTGTCACGCCCTTGCCGGTGATCCGGTGTGCCTCGGCATCGGCCTGTGCGGCGGCGATGATGGGGGCCATCTCGGCAGCCGGAATTTCGTCGGAGGCAGGGATCGGGTTGGCGACCAGTTGCCCTCCGGGCAGATCCAGCGCGCGGCGGGTGGCATGGGCGCGGGCGATCTGATCGGCGCTGTCCATGCGCAGCGGCGCGTCATAGGGCGACTTGGCGGACCAGAAGGCGGGGAACTCATCCTGTCCATGGGCGATGACGGGGACGCCCAGTGTTTCCAGAACCTCGAGCGTTTTGGCGAGGTCGAGGATTGCTTTGGCCCCCGCAGCAACCACCGTGACCGGCGTTTGCGCCAGCTCGTGCAGGTCAGCGGAGATGTCGAACGAGGTCTCGGCACCCTGATGCACACCGCCGATGCCTCCGGTGGCGAAGACTTCGATCCCGGCGCAATGGGCCGCGATCATCGTGGCGGCCACGGTGGTTGCCCCGGTTCCGCCCGTCGCGATACAGGCCGCCATATCCGCGCGTGAGAGCTTGGCGACGCCCTGCGCCTGACCCAGATCGGCCAGTTGCTGCGGTTCTAACCCAACATGCAGCTTGCCCTCGATCACGGCGATGGTTGCGGGGGTCGCGCCCGCGTCGCGGATGTCCTGTTCGACTTGTGCGGCGACCTCGATGTTCTGAGGGTAGGGCATACCATGGGTGATGATGGTGCTTTCCAGCGCCACGATGGGCTGGCCCGCGTCTTTGGCGGCGCGGACCTCGGCGGAATAGTGGATGTCGATCACAGGGGAGTTTCTCCGGAAACGTAGGTTGCAGCGGCGTGCAGGGCGCGGGTCAGGGCCTGTTCGGTGTCGGCACCGGCGGCCTCGGACGCGATATGCGCCGCCATGAAAGTGTCGCCCGCGCCGGTCACACGCGTGACCAGAACGGACGGAGGTGTCTGGGTCAAAATGCCCTCGGCGCTGCCGATGGTGGCCGAGTTACCGCCATCCGTAACAAGTGCCCGCAGGGCGCCGCGGTCCAGCAGGCCTTTCGCGGCGGATTTGGAATCCGCGAACTCGCACTGGCACAGGATGCCGGCCTCTTCGAGGTTCACATAAAGCGTCGCGCGGGCGTGTTTGAGGAAGGGCAGCAGCCGTTCGGCCTTGCCGGGCGAGGCCGGGGCCACGCGCAGGTCGGCGCGGGCAAAGGCAGGGCTTTGGGCGATTTCTTCAAGCAGGTTCAGGGTCAGGTTGCCGTCCAGCGCGATGAGACCCTGAAACGGAGCGGTGTCGCTGCCCAGCGGGCCATGCACCAGCGGGTTGAGAATCTTGGCCCCCGCCGCTTCCAGCGAATGCGCGTCGGCGATGGCCGCGATCAGGCCGTTTGCGCCTTCGACAGCCATGTAGCGGTCGGTGGGCAGGTCTTGCGAGCGATAGATATGGTCCGTGACCATGCCCAGCCGGGCGCAGGACTGGATCAGTTCGTCTCCGTCCGCATCGCTGCCGATGGCGGTGAGCAGGGTGGGTGTCATGCCGAACCGGATCAGCGTCATTGCGATGTTCATGGCCACGCCGCCGGGCAGGCGGGTGATGCGGCCGGGAACGTCCGAGCCTTGTCGCATGGCGCTGGCCGACCGCCCGATGATGTCCCACAGGACCGAGCCGATACACAGGATTTCACTGTTCTGAGTCATGCGCGTGTCATGCCGCAGCCCCGGCGCGGGCGCAAGGGCGAAGGCTCAGATCGCGTCGGTCAGGGTTTTCAGCGCGGCCAAAGGATCGTCTTGCGACCAGATTTCGGCGCCGATGCCGAAAAAATCAGTGCAGGGGGCAAGGTCGCGGATCAGGTCGGGGGTCAGCCCGCCTTCGGCCACGACGGGAACCTCGATCATCTCGGACCACCATTGAAACAGGTCCTTTTCGGCCTGTGTGCCGTCGCCCAGCGCTGACGTGCCGACCGGGCCGAATGCCACGTAATCCACGCCTGCCTCACCCGCGGTCATGCCGTCATGGCTGGAGGCCCCGCAAAAGCTGCCGACGATGGCGTCCGCGCCCAGTTCCTTGCGCGCCGCCCGGACCGAGCGCGCCGCATCATCCAGATGCACCCCGTCGAGCCCTAGCCGCTGCGCCAGCAGAACGTGGTTCGAGATCACCAGTGCCACATCGCGCGCATGGGCCACCTCGCGGCAGGCATCGGCGGCGCGGGCGATGGTGTCCTCGTCGTCGCCCGCCAGCGCAAGGCGGATACAGGCGATCTCGGCCCCGTCCAGAACGCGGGCCAGTTGATCCGGGAAGGTGCTGAGCGCGACGGTCGGCGGGGTGATCAGGTAAATCTGTGGCTGCTCGGGGGTATTCATGGCGCGTCCTTCGGGTTTTCGTCTTGGGCGCGGTTTAGCGGATTGGGCGGGGGAAGCAAACTTTTATGCTTCCGGCGGAAGTATTTGGGAACAGAAGAAGGGATCGGGTTGCTCTGACACGGCAAGCGGATTAGAGCGGGCAAGCGTTTTCGGAGACAGCCATGCCCAGCGATACATCCCAGCCGTCTTTTGTGCTTGTGCGCCCGCAGATGGGCGAGAACATCGGGGCCGCTGCACGGGCGATGTGGAATTTCGGGCTGGACCGGATGCGGATTGTGGCCCCTCGGGACGGGTGGCCCAACCCCAAGGCGGTTGCAATGTCGAGTGGCGCGGGGCGGCTGCTGGACGAGGCGCAGCTGTTCGATGATCTGGCGGGGGCGTTGGCCGACAGCACCTTTGTCTTTGCGACCACAGCCCGGCAGCGCGGTCTGACCAAACCGGTCTACAGCCCCGAACGCGCCATGCAGATCGCTGCCGAAAAGGTCGCGGCGGGTGAGAAGGTGGCAGTGCTGTTCGGCCCTGAACGCGCGGGGCTTGAGAATGAGGATATCGCCAAGGCCAATGCTATCATCTCGGTGCCGGTGAACCCTGAATATGCCTCGCTGAACCTTGGGCAATGTGTGTTGCTGACGGCCTATGAATGGATGCGGCAGGTCGGGGATGTGGTGCATGAGGCGACCGATCTGGGCAAGGGCGACTGGGCCACGGGGATCGAGGTCGAGAAACTCGTCGAACATTACGAAGACCGGTTGGAGGAAGCCGGGTTCTTCTACCCGCCAGAAAAGGCCGAGGGTATGAAGACCAACCTGCGCAATCTGTGGTCGCGGATGCGGATGACACGGGCCGATGTGCAGATGTTGCACGGGGTCATGCGGCAGATGGTCCGCTGGAAGGACAAAGGCTGAGGCTGGACCTTGGCCTCCGGTGGCCCTAGCTTTCGACGAAATTCAAAGGCATGAGGACAGCATGAGCGGCAAGCGCAGCATCTTCGAAGAGGTCTCGGACACCGAAAAGCAGACCGCGCAGCCCGGCATGATCGATCGGGGGCGCAAGGGCGCGCGCGGGGCAATTCGGATATGGCTGATGGTGCTGTTCGCGCTGGTTGTGGTCATGATCGCCGTGGGCGGGTTGACCCGGCTGACTGACAGTGGGCTGTCGATCACCGAATGGCGGCCGATCACCGGCGCGCTGCCGCCGATGTCCGAGGCCGACTGGCAGGCCGAGTTCGACAAATACAAGCAGATAGACCAGTGGCGCATCCAGAATCAGTGGATGGAACTGGACGATTTCAAAACGATCTATTGGTGGGAATGGGGGCACCGGCAGCTTGGCCGCGTGATTGGCCTTGTCTGGGCGGTCGGGTTCTTCGGCTTTCTTGCCGCGCGTCAGATCCCTGCGGGTTGGACCGGTCGCTTGTTGATCCCCGGCGTGCTGGGCGGTGTACAGGGGGCCGTTGGCTGGTGGATGGTCGCCTCGGGCGTAACGCAGGGCGAGGGGATGATCGCCGTGGCCAGCTATCGCCTGGCGGTGCATCTTGGGCTGGCCTTTGTGATCCTTGGCTATCTTGCATGGTACATCTTCATGCTGGGCCGCGAAGAGCGCGATCTGATGCAGGCCCGCCGCGCGAAAGAGGCCAAACTGTTCTCGCTGTCGACTGGCCTGATGCATTTCGCATTTTTACAAATACTCATTGGCGCGCTGGTCGCCGGAATTGACGCCGGACGGTCCTATACCGACTGGCCGCTGATCGGCGGGCAGTTGCTGCCGCCCGACGCCACGATGTTAGAGCCGATGTGGCGCAACTTCTTCGAGAGCCCCGGTCTGGTGCAATTCATCCACCGCTGCGCAGGCTATCTGCTACTGGCCTTTGGCATTGTCGTCTGGCGACGTGGCAGCGGCAGCGCGCACCCTCAGACGCGGTTTGCCTTCAACGCCGCCTTTGCCGCCCTGTCGCTGCAAGTGGTCGTGGGCATCATGACGGTGATCTATGCCGCGCCGTGGCCGATTGCCATCTTCCACCAATTCCTGGCCGTTGTGGTCTGGACGCTGATCCTACGCGCCCGGTTCCTGACGGCTTACCCCATAGCAACCTCTGTGCGCGGAGCATGACCCGGATGACAGCTTTTGACGACCTGATGGCCTTTCAACGTGAAACCTCGGCGCTTGGCCAGATCGCCGGGCGGTTGGGCTGGGATCAAGAGACGATGATGCCCCGCGGGGCCGCTCCGCAGCGGGCCGAGGAGATGGCCGCGATCGAGGCCGTGCTACATGCGCGCCGATCCGACCCGCGCGTGGCCGAGTGGCTGGACAAGGCCGAGCCGGTAACCGCCGCCGACGCGGCGCAGTTGCGTGAGATTCGCCGGTCCTACGAACGCACGATCAAGGTGCCCGCCGATCTGGCCAAGGCCATTGCGCGAGTGACCTCGTCGGCGCAGGGCAAATGGGCGCAGGCCCGCGCGGATGAGGACGTGGCCGCCTTTCTGCCCGTTCTGGATGAGGTCGTTGCCCTGAAACGCGAAGAGGGCGCGGCGCTGGCGCAGGGCGGCGACATCTACGACGCGATGGTCGAGGATTATGAGCCCTACACGACCGGCGCTCAGATTGCGGCGATTTTTGACCAGATGCGCCCGCGTCTGGTCGCCTTACGCGCGGCAGTTCTGGATCGGCCCGCGCCGCAAGCCCTGTCTGGTACATTCGACGAACTGACCCAAATGCGCCTGTCGCAGAAGCTGGCCGAGACGTTCGGGTATGACCTGCGCCACGGGCGCGTGGACAAGGCCGTTCACCCGTTCAGTTCTGGCAGCGGCCTCGACGTGCGCATCACCACCCGGACCAGCGAGACAGACCCGTTCAACTGCTTCTACTCGACCATTCACGAGGTCGGCCATGCCGCCTATGAACAGGGCATTGATCCGGCCTACGTGCTAACCCCGCTGGGCAGCGGGGTATCGATGGGTGTGCACGAAAGCCAAAGCCGTATCTACGAAAACCAGCTGGGCCGGTCACGGGCCTTTACGGGATGGCTCTACGGCCAGATGACCGAGGCGTTTGGCGACTTTGGGATTGCCGATGCGGATGCCTTTTACGCCACGGTCAACAACGTTCATAACGGCTATATCCGCACCGAGGCGGATGAGGTGCAGTATAACCTCCACATCATGCTGCGCTTTGACCTGGAGCGCGCATTGATGGCCGGGGACCTGAAGGTAAACGATCTGGAGGCGGCGTGGAATGACCGGTTCAAGGCCGATTTCGGCTATGCGGTCGACAAGCCTTCGAATGGATGCCTGCAGGATGTGCATTGGTCGGTGGGCCTGTTTGGCTATTTCCCAACCTATTCGCTGGGCAATGTCTATGCCGGGTGCCTGTATCAGGCGCTGCGCTCTGCGGTACCGGATCTGGATGAGCAACTTGCAAAGGGCGATACCGCGGGCGCAACCGGCTGGCTGCGTGAGACGGTGCAGCAGTTCGGAGGGCTATACGCCCCGCGTGAGATCATCGAGCGCGCCAGCGGGATCGAGCCGGGGCCAGAGCCCCTGTTGGCTTATCTGGAAAGCAAGTTCGGAGATTTGTAGGGGCTTTGACGCCAGGCCCCCAGGCTTTAGACGGGGCCCGGCGGCACCATATGGATGCGCAAGGCTACGGCGGCAAAGAACAGGCCGGTTCCGGTCAGGACGAACACGTGCCAGATCGTGTTATGGTACGGTAGCCAGTCCAGCAGGTAGAATACAACACCGACGGTATACACCACCCCGCCCGCAAACATCAGGGCAATGACCGTCGGCGACAAATCCGCCAGCATAGAGTGGCCGAACCAAACTGCGGCCCAGCCCATCAGCAGATACAGCGCCAACCCAAACCAGCGAAACCTGTTCGGGTCGAACATCTTCAAAGCGGTCCCAAGCGTTGCCGACGACCAGAGGCCGACAAGCAGTCCCGGCGGCTGAGCCCCTGCCAGCAGCAGGAATGGCGTATAGGTGCCTGCGATCTTTACATAAATGCCCGAATGGTCAAGGCGGCGCAGCACCTCTCCCCAGTCATCGTGTTCGATCATGTTGTACAAGGCCGAGAAGGTCAGCATCGAAACCAGCGTTATCCCATAGATCGACGCCCCCAGAACGGCTGCCGGGTCGCTTCGGCAATAGATCGTCATGACAAGCAGCACCGGGGCCGCGATCAGGGCAGACGACACGCCCAGAACATGCACCACGCCGTCGCTGATCCGTTCAGCGCGGCTGTAGGCGGGTCTGATATGGGCAAATGATCGCATCACAAAAAAGCTAGATGTGGGATTGGGTTCGGACAAGCCCGAGATCCGAGCCTGTGCCGGGAACGTGACCCAAAACGGCAAAACGCCCGCGTAACGGGCGTTTTGTTACACTTTTGTAGTGCTTTGTTATTCCTCGGCGTCTTCCTCACCCTGATCGGCGATCCACGCAACGCTGACGACTTCTTCGCCTTTGCCGGTGTTGAACACCTTCACGCCACCGGCGCTGCGCGATCGGAAGGAAATCCCATCGACGGGCACCCGGATCGACTGGCCTTTTGAAGTGGCGAGCATGATCTGATCGTCGATCTCGACCGGGAACGAAGCCACCAGTTCGCCGCCCCGCATCGCCTTGTCCATCGCAGCGACGCCCATGCCGCCGCGCCCTCGGACCGGATAGTCGTGGCTTGAACTCAGCTTGCCCGCGCCGCCCGACGTGATGGTCAGGATCAGGTTTTCGGCGGCCGACATCTCGGCATAGCGTTCCTGCGTGATGGTGCCGGGGGTGCCTTCATCCTCATCCGTCTCGCCGTCATCGGCAATACCGGCCACAGCACGGCGCATCTTGAGATAAGCGGCGCGTTCCTCGGGTCCCGCCTCGAAATGACGGATCACAGACATCGAGACCACACGGTCGCCATTGGTCAGCTTGATGCCGCGAACACCGGTGGATTCGCGCGAGTTGAACACGCGCACATCGGTGGTGCGAAAGCGGATGGCGCGGCCCGAATTGGTGACCAGCATTACATCTTCGTCTTCTGAACAGATGCGGGCGTTTACCAGTTCCACATCCTCGGGCAGTTTCATCGCGATCTTGCCGTTGCGGCGGACATTGGTGAAGTCCGACAGGCGGTTACGCCGCACATCGCCCGCGCTGGTGGCAAAGACGATCTGCAGGTTCTCCCACTCTTCATCCGGTACATCGACAGGCATGATTGCGGCGATGGACACCCCGGTTGGAATCGGCAGAATATTGACGATGGCCTTGCCCTTGCCAGTGCGGCTGGACTGCGGCAAACGCCACGTCTTGAGCTTGTAGACCATGCCTTCGGTCGTGAAGAACAGCAGTTGGGTGTGGGTGTTGGCGACGAAGAGGTTGGTGACAACATCTTCTTCCTTGGTTTGCATGCCCGACAGGCCTTTGCCGCCACGCTTCTGCGCCCGGAAATCGGCCAACGGCGTGCGCTTGATATAGCCGCCCGAGGTGACGGTCACGACCATATCCTCGCGCTCGATCAGGTCTTCGTCTTCCATGTCGCCGGACCAGTCGACGATCTCGGTGCGACGCGGAACGGCGAACTGTTCGCGGACATCGCGCAACTCATTGCCGATGATCGACATGATGCGCTCACGCGAGGACAGAATGTCGAGGTATTCCTTGATCTTGGCAGCCAGTTGCTCCAGCTCGTCCGTGACCTCTTTGACACCCAGTTGCGTCAGGCGTTGCAGGCGCAGTTCCAGAATAGCGCGGGCCTGAACCTCGGTCAGGTTATAGGTGCCGTCGTCGTTCATCTTGGACAGAGGATCGTCGATCAGGCGCAAATAGCCTTCGATCTCGGCCGCGGGCCAGCGGCGGGTCATCAGCTTTTCGCGCGCCTCGGCGGCGTCGGCGGATGAACGGATCGTTGCGACCACTTCGTCCACATTCGACACGGCCACGGCCAGACCACACAGGATGTGGCTACGCTCGCGCGCCTTGCGCAGGTCATAGGCCGTGCGGCGGGCGACCACGTCTTCGCGGAAATCGATGAACGAGGTCAGGAACCGGCGCAAGGTCAGTTGCTCGGGTCGACCGCCGTTCAGGGCCAGCATGTTACAGCCAAAAGAAGTCTGCATGGGCGAGAAGCGATAGAGTTGGTTCAGCACCACTTCGGGCGTTGCATCTCGTTTCAGTTCGACCACGACCCGCACGCCGTTGCGGTCGGACTCGTCCTGCACATGGCTGACACCTTCGATGCGTTTTTCACGCACGGCTTCGGCGATCTTTTCGATCATCGAGGCCTTGTTCACCTGATAGGGGATCTCATCGACGACGATGGCGTAACGGTCGCGGCGGATTTCTTCGACGCGCGTCTTGGCGCGAATGATGACGCTGCCACGACCCTCTAGATAAGCCTTGCGTGCACCGGACCGGCCCAGCATCACGCCGCCGGTCGGAAAATCGGGGCCGGGAACGTATTCGATCAGCTGCTCGGACGTCAGATCGGGGTCGTCGATCAACGCCAGCGTGGCGTCGACCACTTCGCCGAGGTTATGCGGTGGGATGTTCGTCGCCATACCGACGGCGATACCGCCGGCACCATTAACCAGCATGTTCGGGAACCGCGCGGGCAGGACGGTCGGCTCTTTGTCCTTGCCGTCATAGTTGTCCTGAAAATCAACCGTCTCTTTTTCGATATCGGCCAGCAGAGATGCGGCCGGCTTATCCATCCGCACTTCGGTATAGCGCATCGCCGCCGGGTTATCGCCGTCCATCGAGCCAAAGTTGCCCTGACCGTCCAGCAGCGGCAGCGACATCGAGAAATCCTGCGCCATCCGCACCAGCGCGTCATAGATAGCTGAGTCCCCGTGTGGGTGGTATTTACCCATCACGTCGCCAACCGGCCGGGCCGATTTGCGGTAGGACTTGTCGTGCGTGTTCCCGGTTTCGTGCATGGCGTACAGGATGCGCCGATGCACAGGCTTGAGCCCGTCGCGCAAATCGGGGATCGCGCGGGACACGATGACCGACATCGCATAGTCCAGATAGGACGTGCGCATTTCGGATTCGATGGAGACCGTCGGGCCGTCGTAAACGGGGCGCTCGGGCGGGGTTTCATCCATGTTTTCGGGGATTTCTGGCGTATCGCTCACGTAAACTGCCCGTGCCTTGTTCTGGGTCTATATCTTGTGGATGCACTCTATCAGACCCGGCATATAAGGTGCAAGCAACCTGAGCGTTTGACGCAAAAAACCTCGGTAACAGCGGGGTAATATATTGTTATTAAAGAATTAGGTGCCTGGCATGTTATGCTGAAGAGACCTTGCAAGAAATTGGAGGTCTGCATGGCGCAAAGTGAAACAGAGTTAATGCTTAAGGGGTACGGGCTGACGACAGCCGAATTCTTCTATCACATGCCCGACTATATTCATGTTCTTAACACGTTTATCTGGCAGGAATACGACCTTGCCCCTGATCATCCGAAACTGTTCAAATTCATCGACTTCTGGCAGCGCGAGATCGAAGGTCCGCTGCATTCGGTGAAATTTACCCACCGCAAAATGATCGCCCCCGGCGAGTGGCGCAACATGGTGGGCGAGTTCCGGGTGAACTAGGCCTAGGCCGAACAGCTCGCCCCGCCTAAGACGCAGAATTTGGCGCAATGGGGGTGATTCAGATGCACGTCAGCTTCGGCCTCGGCCAGCGTTGTGCCTAGTTCGAATTCGGGCGCGTAGGGCAACAGGGTGCAGGCCAGAACTGCGGGCCGTTTGGCGCCCTTGCGTTTCACCACCATGCGAGAATTGGCGCACATGACCGCGTCAGGGGATTTGTTCAGAATGCCCCAGCAGGCGGTTGTGATCTCGGGGACTTCGATAGTCTCGTCCATTTCAGGGAACAACACGGTCTGACCGGGGTTTTGCGCGTCGATATCGAAGCGGTGCTCGGCAAAGAACGCGGCATAGCCCGCGCGGCTTTCGGCATCCGTGTCACCCCAGACCGTGCGACCCGCGATCGCCATGCGAAAGCCGTTGTCACGTAGCCATTCCATGCCGGTCACCGTTTTGGCAAAACTGCCCTTTCCGCGTTCCTCGTCATGCAACTCCGACCGATAATGATCGACGGAGATGCGCAGGGTCAGCTTGTCACCATGCGTGCGCTGCAGGTCCAGCAACCCCTCGCGCATTTTTGGACGCATCATCGGGGCCATAGCGTTGGTCAGGATCAGGACCTCGTAGCCGCGCTCTAACGCGGCGCGGGTCATGTCGATCATCGCGGGGTTCATGAACGGCTCACCGCCGGTAAAGCCGATCTCGCGAATGGACCAGTTGCGGGCTTCGATCTGGTTCAGATAGTCGCGCACTTCATCGGCGGTTATATAGACCAGCGCGTCGTTTGTCGGGCTGCTGGCGATATAACAGTTCACGCATTCGATGTTGCACAGTGTTCCGGTGTTGAACCACAACGTCTCGGGGTTGGTCAGCGCGACCGAGGCGCGTGCCTGACCGTCGGCTGTCACCAAACTGTCCTGAAACTTGCCGATATTGGCGACCTGAGGGGCGTTGTCTTTCATTCCGGCATCCGGTTGTCATTGGCTCGTCGATCTGACTTAACCTTTTGCGCGGGTTTCGTTAAGTGCGGTAGCCTGTCGCTGACAGAGTTTTGATGACGGATATTTCTTGCCAGATTCTCACAATATGGTGGCGCTAACATTGGACAGGGCGAAAGTGGTAAGGTAAGGAAAACCCATGGTTTCTCGTGTCATACCTGTCGACCCATTTGATCTGGTCATTTTCGGCGCAACCGGCGATCTGGCGCAGCGCAAGATCGTTCCGGCGCTGTTTCGCCGCTATTGCGCCGGTCAGTGGCCGCAGGACGCGCGGATCATCGGAGTAGCGCGCCGTCAGCTGGGCCGAGATGCGTTTCGAGCGCTGGTGCGCGAATCTCTGCAGCGGCATGTGACGGGACAGGTTGCAGACGCCGGTGCGCTGAACGGTTTCCTTGAACGCATCGACTATGTCCCGCTGGATGCGCTGTCTGATGAGGGATGGGCCGAGTTGGCTGGAAAACTGCAGGTCGGCTGTGTGCGCGCGTTCTATTTCTCGGTCGGGCCACGTCTGTTTGGGCCGCTGGCCGAGCAGATCAAGGCACATGACATGGCCACGGATCAGACCCGGATCGTGGTCGAAAAGCCCTTTGGTCACGATCTGGACAGCGCCCGTGCGTTGAACGCGACGCTGGCGGCGCATTTTGACGAAAGCCAGATTTACCGGATCGACCATTATCTGGGCAAAGAGACGGTGCAGAATCTGATGGCGGTGCGCTTCGGCAACATGCTGTTCGAACCGCTTTGGAACAGCCAGTACGTAGATCATATCCAGATCACCGTGGCCGAAACCGTCGGTATCGACGGGCGCGAGGAGTATTATGAGCGCGCAGGGGCGATGCGCGACATGATGCAGAACCATCTGATGCAGCTTTTGTGCCTGATCGCCATGGAACCGCCCGCGAAGTTCGACCCCGATGCGGTGCGCGATGAAAAGCTGAAGGTGATCCGGGCGCTGGATCCGGTTGAGCCGCACCATATCGTGCGCGGTCAGTTCTCGGGCGGGGCCAGAGGTTATCGTGAGGTGGTGGGCAACCCGCGCTCGACGACTGAAAGCTATGTGGCGCTGCGCGCCCATATCAGCAATTGGCGATGGGCCGGCACTCCGTTCTATCTGCGCACGGGCAAGGAACTGGTGGCGCGCTCGTCAGTCATCAACGTGATGTTCAAGGACGCGCCGCATTCCATCTTTGGCGAAGAGGCCGGGCGTCATGCCAACGCTCTGTCGATCCGGCTACAGCCGAACGAAGGCATCACGCTGAAGGTGACGATCAAGGAACCGGGGCAGGGCGGGATGCGCCTGATTGACGTTCCGCTGGACATGAGCTTTGCTGAAGCTCTGGGGCCTGAAAGCCAGACCCCACCCGATGCATATGAACGGTTGGTCATGGATGTCATCCGCGGCAACCAGACCCTGTTCATGCGCGGTGACGAGGTCGAGGCCGCCTGGGCCTGGACCGATCCGATCATCGCCGGGTGGGAAGCGCGTGGCGATGTGCCCAAACCTTATGAAAGCGGCAGCACCGGCCCGGGCGACGCCGAGTTGCTGATGAAACGGGATGGTCGCCGCTGGCAGGGGATAAACCCATGAATATCAAAGAATATGCCGACCGGGATATGCTGGCGATTGATGTCGCCAACAATCTGGCCGGAGATCTCGAATCCGCGTTGCTGCACCACGACACGGTGACGCTTGCGGTGCCCGGAGGGACAACGCCCGGGCCGATTTTCGACGGCCTGTGTGCCGCCGATCTGGATTGGGACCGGGTGCGTATCCTGCCCACCGACGAACGCTGTGTTCCGGGCGATAGCGAGCGGTCGAACGAGCGTCTGATCCGCGAGCGTTTGCTGACCAATCGCGCATCGGTGGCGCAATATGTCCCTCTCTACGTTGAGGGTCGCGCGCCCGAAGAGATACTGCCCGAGATCGAAAGCCTGATTAACCCCGTTCTGCCGCTTTCGGTTCTGGTGCTTGGGATGGGTGAGGACATGCACACCGCCTCGCTGTTTCCGGGGATGCAGGGGTTGGCAGCAGCGCTCGACAGCCGTGCGCCCACGCTGGCCGTGGCGCGCACCGACGTGCAGCCCGAGCCTCGGATCACGCTGACGGCGCCGATTCTGGACGGGGCATTGTCAAAGCACCTGATCATCTATGGCGACGCCAAGCGCGATGCGCTGCAACGGGCTGTGACCCTGCCAGCGGACGAGGCGCCGATCGCGGCGGTGCTGCGTGATATGACAGTGCATTGGGCGGAGTAGACGCGGTGCAGTTAGATAGCCTCAGAACCTTTGCCGCAATGACCCGGGATCGGCGGATCGAGGATCTGTTCCAAGACGATCCCACGCGCGCACAGAGCTTTTCGGCGTCGACAGGTGATCTGCTGTTTGACTATTCGAAAACGCAGATTGCCGAGGATATCCGGTCGGGTCTGATTGAACTCTGCGATCAGGCTGGGCTGGCAGAGCGTCGTGAGGCGATGTTTACGGGTCAGAAAATCAATGAGACCGAGGACCGCGCGGTGCTGCACACGGCCCTGCGTAACCTCGATGGCGGGCCTGTTGAGGTTGAAGGTCAGGATGTAATGCCCGAGGTGCTGGCGACCCTGCAGCGGATGCGGGTCTTCGCCGAAGAAGTACGCGGCGGCGCGGTCAAAGGGGTAGGGGGCAGTTTCACCGACGTAGTGAATATCGGCATCGGCGGTTCCGATCTGGGGCCGGTCATGGCCACCCATGCGCTGTCGCCGTATCACGACGGACCGCGGCTGCACTATGTTTCGAACGTGGATGGCGCGCATATTGCTGATACGCTGCGCCCGCTCGATCCGACGCGTACGCTGATCATCGTGGCCTCGAAAACCTTCACCACCATTGAGACCATGACAAACGCGCGTACCGCCCGCGCGTGGATGCAGGACGGTGGCGGAGATCCGACGCAGCAATTCGCAGCCGTCTCAAGCGCCGTGGACAAAACTGCCGCCTTCGGCATCCCTGAGGCGCGCGTCTTTGGGTTCGCCGATTGGGTGGGCGGACGTTATTCCGTCTGGGGGCCGGTGGGGCTGCCGGTGATGATCGCTGTCGGCTCGAATGCGTTTGATGCCTTCCTGCGGGGCGGGCAAGCGATGGATTTGCATTTCCGCTCTGCCCAATGGGTCGAGAATATGCCGGTGATGCTGGCTTTGGTCGGCATTTGGCATCGTCAGGTTCTGGGTCATGCCAGCCGAGCGGTGCTGCCCTACGATCAACGTCTGCTGCGCCTTCCGGCATATTTTCAGCAGCTTGAAATGGAATCGAATGGCAAATCAGTGGCCATGGATGGAAGTGGTCTGACGATGCCATCCGGCCCCGTGGTCTGGGGCGAACCGGGCACTAATGGGCAGCACGCCTTCTATCAACTGATCCATCAGGGCACAGATGTGATCCCCTGCGAGTTCATGGTGGCCGCCGAAGGGCACGAACCTGAACTGACGCATCATCACCGGTTGCTTCTGGCCAATTGCCTCGCCCAGTCCGAAGCTCTGATGCGGGGTCGTTCGCTGGACGAGGCCCGGTCGCGCATGGCCGAGAACGGTCTGACCGGTGATGAACTAGAACGTCAGGCGCGGCATCGGGTGTTCCCAGGTAACCGCCCGTCGACCACGTTGATCTACCCGCAGCTTACACCATTTGTTCTGGGTCAGATCATCGCGCTGTATGAGCATCGCGTGTTTGTCGAAGGCGTGCTGCTGGGCATCAACTCGTTCGATCAATGGGGCGTGGAGCTGGGCAAGGAACTGGCGACGTCTCTGGGGCCGATTGTGGATGGCGAGGCCGGCACCGAAGGCAAAGACGGATCGACCGCCGCACTGGTCGACTATGCCCTGCGCCATCGCGGTTGACGCGGCACCCGGTCGCACTCTTTTATTGTCAGACAATTAAAATCTTGGCAGGGTCAATGCCAAGACAAAGCGGTGCGATACAGCGCTGATGATGGGAGGAATGTCCATGCTGGGACAGATGATGACGCAGCCTTTGCTGATTTCGTCGCTGATTGATCACGCCGAACGCTATCACGGCCAGACCGAGATCATCTCGGTGGAGACAGACGGAACCGTGAGCCAGACCAATTGGGCCGGGATTGCGCGCAACGCCCGCCGGATGGCCTCGGCGCTGGTGAAGCTTGGGCTTGAGCCGCAGGATCGCGTCGGCACGCTGGCGTGGAACAACCGCCGCCATCTTGAGATTTACTATGCCGTCTCGGGGGCAGGCTTTGTCTGCCACACGATCAACCCGCGCCTGTTTCCTGAACAGCTGACCTATATCATCAACCACGCGCAGGACCGGGTGTTGTTTTTTGATGCGACCTTTCTGCCTCTGGTCGCGGCGCTGCACGAACAACTGACCGAGGTGCAGCATTTCGTGCTGATGGGCGCCCGAGACGAGGTGGCATTGGCACAAGTGCCGGGGCTGATCTTTTATGACGAGTTGATTGAGACCGGCGATCAGGCGTTCGTCTGGCCGAGTTTTGATGAGAACACGGCATCGAGCCTTTGTTATACCTCTGGCACGACGGGGAATCCGAAGGGGGTTCTTTATTCACACCGCTCCACTTTGCTGCACAGTTTTGCGTCGAATACGCGCGATGTGATCGGCTATTCCGCGATGGACGTGGTGATGCCGGTCGTGCCGATGTTCCATGTCAATGCCTGGGGGTCGCCCTATGCCAGTGCAATGTCCGGTTCACGGATGGTGATGCCGGGACCGGATTTGCATGGGGAAGCGCTGGTCAACCTGATCGACACCTACGGTGTGACACTGGCGATGGGCGTGCCAACCATCTGGCAGGGCTTGTTGGCCCATGCTGCGAAATGCGGCACCAAACTGGAAAGCCTCAATCGCACGGTGATCGGCGGCGCGGCCTGTCCGCCTTCGATGATCGAAACCTTCCGCGAGACGTATGGCGTCGATACTGTCCATGCCTGGGGCATGAGCGAGATGAGCCCGCTGGGCACCACGAACTACCCTATGGCTAAGCATCTTGAGATGCCCATCGAGGCGCAGCACAAACTGCGCGAGAATCAGGGCCGCCCGCCCTTTGGGGTTGAGTTGAAGATTGTCGATGATGATGGCAACGATCTGCCCCATGACGGAGAGACGCAAGGCGATCTGATGGTGCGTGGCCACTGGGTGCTGGACAGCTATTTCCACATGCAGGATGACGCGCTTTTGCGGGAAGGATGGTTCGCGACCGGAGACGTGGCAACGCTGGACCCCGACGGCTACATGACGATCCGTGACCGGTCGAAGGATATCATCAAATCGGGCGGCGAGTGGATCAGCTCGGTCGAGCTGGAGAATATCGCCGTGGCGCATCCTCAGCTGGCAACCGCTGCGGTTGTGGGTGTGCCGCATCCGAAATGGGATGAACGGCCTTTGCTGGTTGCCGTCAAAGCCGAGGGTGAGGAGCCAACCGAGCAGGATTTGCTTGCCTTTTTCGACGGCAAAATCGCCAAATGGCAGGTGCCTGATAAGGTTGTATTCTTGGATGCGCTGCCGCTGAACGCGACGGGCAAGGTCCTGAAGCGCACTTTGCGTGCGGATTTCAGCGATGTCCTGATGGGTTAGGTGACCGATCCCTCAAAGGTCTCCCTTTGGTGCCGCCATTTTTCAAATGAAATCGGAGACGTATTTCTGACAACTGCACCGGAGTTTCCCTTTTGGCAGCATAGTGTTTCTCTCGGTTAGAGACCGGTCAAGAGTTGAATACTGGGGATTTGCCCATTCTACACCGCGATTGTTTGGAAACAGATCAACCTGAGCTTGTCACGGTGACGGCAGCAAGGTTATCAAGCATTGAAAACTGGACACAAATTCAGGTTATTTCCGTGCAGAATACATCTAAGAGAGTATTGCTTGCTTTGCTCGCAGCCACATTTCAATTTGTCGCGCAGTCGGCTTGGACGGAGCCGCTTTCGAACGAACCCTTCCAATTGAGCGCGGATTGGCAGCATGGAGGTCATGGTCGAAAAGCCCGCGAAAGAAGATCGGGTGATGATCGTGATCGGGTAAATGAACGAGATGTTGGTGCAAGGGCACGAGAGCTTGAATCGGATTTGGCAAACTCTGATGACCGTCCCGAGGAAAAATCCGGAGGGAATATCGCTTACAACATAATAAGCGGCATTGCTTGCTTAGATAACCCGAAATGTGGTTCGATTTGGATACCACCTGGTGGAAGATAGAGCGTCTGGGCACGCTTGTTAGGCATCGTCGCAAGTACCTGTTTGCTGAGAAAGCACGCTGAAAACCATGTCCGCGACCGGCCTAAAGGAATATCCTGCCGCCAAAAAGGAAGGACTATGGGTTGCGGATCACTAGGTGAAATGGCTCCGGCGGTAGGGATCGAACCTACGACCAATTGATTAACAGTCAACTGCTCTACCGCTGAGCTACGCCGGAACGGTCCGCGCCGTATAGCAACCTGAATCTGCGGCGTCCAGAGGGGGGATTGAGTTTTTTCTACGAAAAAACACGCCCGTGATTGAGGGGGCGATTTGGGCCCGAAGTGTGGTGAATTTGGCTCCGGCGGTAGGGATCGAACCTACGACCAATTGATTAACAGTCAACTGCTCTACCGCTGAGCTACGCCGGAACTGAGGGGCGTATAACAACCCCGATTTTCGCCGTCCAGAGGGGAAGCGCGTGGGCGGGCAAAATTTTTATGCGCTCAATCGATGTGTCGAAAACGGGCGGTCGCTGACAGGGTAGCGTCCGGCGCGATGCGGGACTTGCCGGTCAGGTCGACCAGATGGGCAAAGACATTGCGCTCGGCCGCAGGCAGCAGAGCTTTGGGGGTGTCGGTGTAGATGCGCTGCGCCAGCTCATGGGCGGTGGCAGGGCCTTGTGACAGGGTGTCGAGGATTTGCGCTTCGCGCCCCAGCCGGTGGTCGATCAGCCAATCCAGACGTTCGGCGGGCTGGGTGATGGGAGCTCCGTGGCCGGCGTGAAACACCGACCAGTCGCGCGCGCGCAGACGGTGGCAGGCGGCCATGAAATCCGTGAGGTCTCCGTCCGGCGGTGAGACAAGTGAACTGGCCCAACCCATGACGTGATCGGCGGTGAAACAGACATCGCCCCATGCCAGCGCGACGTGGTTGCCCAGATGGCCGGGCGTGTGGATGACCTCTAGCTGCCAGTCATCAGTGGCGACTGTCTCGCCATCTGCAAGTTCGATGTCCGGGCGGAAGTCGGTGTCGATTCCCTCGCCACCGCCTGCAAGGCCCCGTTGCGCCAGTTGGGTCATCACGGCGCTGCGCCCGGCCTGCGGACCGCCAAACGCAAGGATCGGGGCACCTGTGCGCGCGGACAAGGGCGCGGCCAGCGGAGAGTGGTCAAGGTGGCTGTGTGTGACAAAGATATGGCTGACGCGTTGCCCAGGCTGCAGCGCTGCCAAAATCGCGTCGAGATGCGCGTCGTTCAGCGGGCCGGGGTCGATCACGGCGATATCGGTCTGGCCCAGAAGATAGGTGTTGGTCCCGCGATAGGTCATCGGGGACGGATTAGGTGCCAGCAGCCGGCGCAGGGACGGCGCGAGCGCGCATGGCACTCCGGGCGTCGGATTGAAATCGTCGGGGACCTGCATCGTCACCTCTTCCTCTTGGCCTGGCAGCCCGCTAGGTTTAGCGCATGTCGACGCAATGGCTCAAACCTTATATGCCACGCAGCCTTTATACCCGTGCTGCGCTGATACTGGTTCTACCGGTCATCGTCGTCTTGTTGGTTGTTTCCATTGCCTTTCTGCAAAAACACCTTGAGGAAGTCACGGCCCAAATGACCCGCACCGCCGCGCGCGAGGTCATGTTGGTGCTGGACGTGATGCAGGGCGCGGAAACCCAACAGCAGGCGTTGGCCGCGGTGCGGAAGGATCTGTCTGTTCTGGATATGCAGGCCCGGTTTCTGCCACCGAACGAGGAATCGCAAGTAGGGTCGCGGCGGTGGTATGATTTCATCGCACCTCAAGTCGATGCAGAGATGCGGATGCTGTTACCTGAAACGCTGGACGTTGCGCTGCCGGATGGCGACGACGTTCGGTTGTACCTGGAGACCGATCTGGGCGTCCTTGCACTGAGCTTTGATCGTCGGCGTTTGTCACCGACCGCGCCGCATCAGTTGATTGTGACGATGGTGTTTTTTGCGGGTCTCATGACCACGATTTCGTTCCTGTATATGCGCAATCAACTACGCCCGATCACGCGTCTGGCCGATGCGGCGCAGGCCTTTGGTCGCGGGCGGGTTGTGCCCTACACCCCGGGCGGCGCGATCGAGGTGCGCGCCGCTGGCAGCGCCTTTGTCGACATGCGCGCCCGGATCGAACGGCAGATCGAACAGCGAACCCTGATGCTGTCGGGGGTCAGCCATGATCTGCGAACGCCGTTGACGCGGCTGAAGCTGGGTCTGTCGCTGTTGCCCGAAGACGACGCGGCCCCGTTGCTGCAAGATGTCGACGAGATGCAATCGCTGCTGGATGCGTTTCTGGACTTTGCGCGCGGGACGTCCGAGGCAGCAGCCGAGGAGGTCGATCCAGAAATCTGGCTGCGTCAGATTGTCGACGACGCAATACGCGCAGGTCAGCCGGTCGAACTGAAGTCAGTCGAAGGGCAGGGCAGCGCCATGTTACGTCCCAAGGCCATGCGCCGGGCGGTCGAGAACCTGATCGGCAACGCGATCCGCTATGGGACGAAAGCGGAAGTTTGCCTGTCGATGACGCCCAAGTCTCTGCGGATCCGCGTCGAGGATGACGGCCCCGGTATTCCCCGCGACCAACGCACTGAGGCGGTTAAACCGTTTACGCGCCTTGATCCTGCGCGAAACCAGAATCAGGGCAGCGGCGTCGGTCTTGGCCTTGCCATCGTGGCCGATATCGCCCGTGTGCATGGGGGCACCCTGCGGCTGGGTAGCAGCGAGAAACTGGGTGGGTTGTGCGCGGATATCGTGATAGGGCGGTGACGTGGTAGGCCTGGCAGGACTTGAACCCGCAACCAAAGCGTTATGAGCGCTCTGCTCTAACCAATTGAGCTACAGGCCCGCCATGTCGCCTTGGGTACCACGATCAGTGCCCGCGTCAAGCCTGACCGTTGCAACATGGGCCACAATCGAATAACCCGCGCGCAAAGCACTCATGAGGGATTGGCCATGACAGCGGGCAAGAACGGAATCACCTACGCTGATGCGGGTGTCGATATCGATGCGGGGAATGCTCTGGTCGACCGGATTAAGCCTGCGGCCAAGCGGACCAACCGCTCGGGCGTTATGAGCGGGCTGGGTGGATTTGGTGCGTTGTTCGACCTCAAGGCGGCTGGCTATCAGGATCCGATTCTGGTCGGGGCCACCGATGGCGTTGGCACCAAGCTGCGGATTGCCATCGACACAGGTGTTGTGGATGGCGTCGGTATCGATCTGGTGGCGATGTGCGTCAATGACCTGATTTGTCAGGGCGCGGAGCCGCTGTTCTTCCTCGATTACTTTGCCACCGGCAAGCTGGAAACCGACACCGCAGCGCGGATCATCGAAGGTATCGCCGAGGGGTGCGTGCAATCCGGTTGTGCCCTGATCGGTGGTGAGACCGCTGAGATGCCGGGTATGTACCCGGATGGCGATTTCGATCTGGCCGGGTTCTCGGTCGGCGCGATGGAACGCGGCTCGGCGTTGCCCGAGGGTGTGCAGCAAGGCGACGTTTTGCTGGGGCTGGCTTCGAACGGGGTGCATTCCAACGGCTATTCTCTGGTGCGTAAGCTGGTCGAAATGTCCGGGCTGGGCTGGGATGTCGCGTCGCCGTTTGGTGACGGAACGCTGGGCGAGGCACTGCTGACGCCCACGCGGCTTTATGTTCAGCCCGCGCTGCAGGCGATCCGCGCAGGCGGCGTGCACGCGCTGGCTCATATCACCGGAGGCGGCCTGACCGAGAACCTGCCGCGTGTGCTGCCCGAAGGGCTGGGGGCCGAGATCAATCTGGACGCATGGGATTTGCCGCCCGTCTTCAAATGGATGGCGGAAACCGGCGGGATCGCCGAGGCCGAGATGCTCAAGACCTTCAACTGCGGTCTCGGCATGATCGTGGTCTGCGCTGCGGATCAGGCCGATGGGCTGGAGGCGCTGTTGACCGAGGCAGGCGAAACCGTCTCGCGGATCGGCGCCGTGACCGACGCGCCGGGTGTCGCCTATTCGGGCAAGCTGCTGTGAGCCACAAGCGCGTCGCCATCCTGATCTCCGGGGGCGGCTCGAACATGCTGTCGTTGGTCGACAGCATGACCGGCGACCACCCCGCGCGGCCTTGTCTCGTTCTGTCCAATGATGCCGAGGCGGGGGGGCTGAAGAAGGCGTCGGATCGGGGTATACCGACAGCCTCGGTCGACCACCGGCCTTTCGGCAAGGATCGCGCGGCGTTTGAGGCTGAATTGTTGAAACCTCTGCTTGCGGCGCAACCCGATATCGTCTGCCTTGCCGGGTTCATGCGGGTTCTGACCGGCGATTTTGTCTCGCGTTTTCAGGGGCGGATGCTGAACATCCACCCCTCGCTGCTGCCCAAGTACAAAGGCCTGAACACCCATGCCCGCGCGCTTGAGGCAGGCGACGCCGAACATGGCTGCACCGTGCATGAGGTCACCGCCGCGCTGGATGATGGTCCTGTTCTAGGGCAAGCGCGCGTAGCGATCGAAGTGGGTGATACGCCTGAAACGCTCGCTGCCCGAGTGCTTGAATGGGAACACAAACTCTATCCGGTCGTCCTGCGGCGGTATTCTCTGGGCAACACAGCCCCGGTTCTTTTGCCTTGACCTTTGCGGGCGATTTACACGCGCCAATTATTCGTCTTATGGTCGCATATCGCTCGGGATGAGGACAATCGGGCAGTCACAAAAAAGCCAAAAAAAGCAAGAACAGTACCGCGCATGAAAACCCTGACAACGACGCAAGAGCTGGCTGCATTCTGTGCGGCTGCCGCGGATTATCCCTATGTGACCGTAGATACCGAGTTTCTGCGCGAACGGACCTACTATTCCAAGCTGTGCCTTGTGCAACTGGCGTTTCCGTCCGAGGATCCCGACAGCGCCGTTCTGGTCGATCCGCTGTCCGATGGCCTGTCGCTTGAACCGCTGTATGAGCTTTTCCGCAACGAAGACGTGGTTAAAGTGTTCCACGCCGCCCGGCAGGACCTTGAGATTTTCTGGGTCGATGCCGGGGTCTTCCCCACGCCCCTGTTCGACACGCAGGTCGCGGCCATGGTCTGCGGCTTTGGTGAGCAGGTTGGTTATGAGACGCTGGTGCGCAAGATTTGCAAGGAAGGCGTCGACAAGACCTCTCGGTTCACCGACTGGTCGCGCCGCCCGCTGAGCGATGCGCAAAAGACCTACGCACTGGCGGATGTGACCCATCTGCGCCGCATCTATGAATATCTGGCGGCGGAGTTGGAAAAGACCCGGCGCGATCATTGGGTCGCGGAAGAGTTGCGCATACTTACCCGGTCCGAAACCTATGATATCCGCCCCGAGGACGCATGGCGGCGGGTCAAGACACGCACCAACTCGGCCAAGTTTCTGGCCGTGGTGCGCGAGTTGGCGCAATTCCGTGAGGCTTATGCGCAGGAAAACAATGTCCCGCGCAGCCGGGTGTTCAAGGATGACGCGCTGATCGAGATGGCCTCGATCAAGCCAAAATCACCCTCCGATCTGGGGGGATCGCGCATGTTGCTGCGCGAGGCGCGCAAGGGCGCGATTGCCGAGGGTATTCTCGCTGCGGTCAAACGGGGGGTGAATTGCCCGCCGGACAAGCTGCCCAAGGTGGATAACAGCCGCGACAAGCTGAAGGTGAACCCTGCACTGGCCGATCTGCTGCGGGTGCTGCTGAAATCCAAGACCGAGAGCGCGGGTGTTGCGGCCAAACTGATTGCTTCAAGCGCCGATCTGGACCAGATCGCTGCCGGAGAGCGCGAGGTGGCGGCCTTGTCCGGCTGGCGGTTCGAGGTGTTTGGCGAAGACGCGCTGAAACTCTGCGATGGCAAGATCGCTCTTGCGGCTAAGGGCCAGACGGTACGCGTCGTCTCGCTTTAGCGGCGGCGCGATTCCAGAGCGTTTTGCGCGCCCTTGACGCGGACCAGGCGGATACCCTCAAGTTCCTGTGTGCTGACGGTAACAGCCTCGGACACCATGCGTGACCGTGGGCTGCCCTGCACGGTGGCATTTTCCGGATAATCGACGCGGAAGGTGAATTCCATCACCCCGTTCTTGCTGAGCTCGTCGGACCGGACCCGGGCAAGCTGTGCATTAAACGCGCCCTGGCGGATTGCGGTTCCGGCGGCATAGATGATCGCACCGTTTGGCGTCGGGTCGATGCGCAGCTCGTCAATCGTGGCGATCGGGACGCTGTTGTCCTCGGCTTCGGGCCGGTCGAACAGGCCGACGCCATCGCTTTGCTGTGGCACCAGCGCATTTGCATCATCGACCGAGAATTCAGCCGGGGCCGGGGTGCTGCTGCCAAACCAGTTCGACGGGTTCGCGCGAGAATCGCGCCAGGCACTACATGCAGACAGCGACATCGCAGCGACCAGAAGAACAGACAGAGTTTTGTGCATGGACCCAACACTTTGCGCAACTTTACCTGCAACGGGTTAGCGCAAATTCGGCGGTTTGAAAAGCCACGCAAAGGGCTGGACAGCCGCGAAAGCTGAGCATAGGTCACTTTTGTGATCGCGTAATGCAAGGACAGCCCACCATGGCCACGCCCGCTTTTGAAGAGATTGTTGAAGATTTCGAGTTTCTGGAAGATTGGGAAGATCGCTATCGCCATGTGATCGAACAGGGCAAGGCGATGGAGCCGCTGGACGAAGCCTTCAAGGTGCCCGCCACCAAGGTTACAGGCTGCGCCAGTCAGGTTTGGCTGCAACCGACCATAGAGAACGGCGAGTTCCACTTTGACGGCGACAGCGATGCGCTGATCGTGCGCGGCCTGATTGCCGTGCTACGCAAGCTTTACAACGGCCTGCCTGTGGCGGACGTGGCCAAGGTGGATGCCGGAGGTGAGCTTGCGCGGCTGGGCCTGCATGACCACCTCTCGGCGCAGCGTTCGAATGGTTTGCGGGCTATGATCGAACGCATACGCGAGGTGGCGCTGGCCAGCGCCTGACCGTCAGTCGCGCGTCGCCCAATCTGACAAGGTCGTCTCAAGATCACCGTAACCGGTCAGGCGACGCTCGAACTCAAGGCCCATGCGCCGGGCACAGTCCTGCGCGCGGCGGGTGAGGTCGGGATTGTCGGTCTGCGCTTGATAGACCAGCTTGGTGTAATTGCCGAAATACATATCCCGCAGCTCGGGATGGCGGTCGAGACCCAGGGGTTTCCAGACGAAGGCGTCGAACTGCCGGGCTAGAAAATCTGTCAGGTAAAACGCAGTCGTCTCATCGTCGCCATGGGCGGCAAAGGCCCTGTTACCTTCGAAGAAGGAATAGCAATGGGGGCCTTGAATCATCTCGACCCCGAGTTTTTCACAAGCGGTTTGCAGCAACCCGCCGGTACCGCAGTCGGCATAGACGACGTAGATGCGGTCGTAATTGTCGCGATGTTTGACCACGGCGTCTTCGACGGCCTGCGTGATCTTCTCGGGGTGAACATGCAGGATGGCGGGCAGGCAGGTCAGCGCCATGTGATCCCAGCCATTGCGTTCTTTCAGGTCCAGGATTTCCCGCGCCAACGCCCCGCAGGCAATCAGAAGAATGGATTCGGCTGCGCGGGGCGCGGCATAGCCCTGGCGGGTCAGGCTTTCATCGTCTGGCAGGGGGGCATCGGTCATCTGATCTCTCCTCCGGGCTGACTTCATATAAGTACGCGCACTGCCGACAAAAAAGGCCGCCCCTTCGCAGGACGGCCTGTCTCACAGCATGGTCTGTGGCTCAGCCCGCCAGCGAGTTGTGCTTGCGCGACATGAAGTCCTTGGCCATTTCCACGGCCACAGCGGCGTCGCGGCAGTAACCGTCGGCACCGATGGCTTTGCCGAACTCCTCGTTCAGCGGCGCGCCACCAACTAGAACCACGTATTCTTCACGCAGGCCTTGCTCGATCATCGTGTCGATCACGACTTTCATGTAAGGCATAGTGGTGGTCAGCAGGGCGGACATGCCCAGAATATCCGGCTTTTCGTTTTCCAGCGCTTCCAGATAGTTCTCGACCGGGTTGTTAATGCCGATATCGACAACTTCGAAACCTGCCCCTTCCATCATCATCGACACGAGGTTCTTGCCGATGTCGTGGATGTCGCCCTTGACGGTGCCGATCACCATTTTGCCGACGCGCGGCGCGCCGGTTTCGGCCAGCAAGGGCTTCAGGATCGCCATGCCGCCTTTCATAGCGTTGGCGGCCAGCAGCACTTCGGGAACGAACAGGATGCCGTCGCGGAAGTCATGGCCCACGATGGTCATGCCGCCGACAAGGGCCTTGGTCAGAATGTCGTAAGGCATCCACCCGCGTTCCAGCAGGATGTTCACACCTTCCTCGATCTCCTCTTTCAGGCCGTCATAAAGGTCATCGAACATCTGTTCGACAAGTTCGTCGTCATTCAGTTCGGACAGGACGATGTCTTCTTCGTCGGACATGGAGCGTTTCCCTGAGCTTGGCGGGCCCGCGGCCCGTGGTGGCAATTTTTATCGTTTTGGCCATTTCGTCGCAGGTCGACTGTGACGATTGCGACCTCGGTCGATCCGAGACCGACCTATATGAGGAAATGTGACAACCAGCGACAGAATAATTTGCAAGATCATCCTGCATTCCTTTCATTTTTCCACATCAGATCGTCGTTCTGTCAACTGTCATTTCAGTTGAAGGACAGATGCAGCGATGTGCTCATCTTGTCGCGGAACCGCATTTGAGCTAAATCTGGGTTATGGAACATATAGTGAACAAATGCCGCATCACCTGAAAACGCCGGGGCGGGGCACCACCACCAACGCAACCGGTAGGTTCGAACGTTTTGCGACCGAAGCAGCCGACGATGGCTGGGATTTGCCCGATGACTTGCCGCCGCTGAGGACCGAGGTGCGGGATGAGGTCGCCCGCAGTCTGATCACATATAACCGGTCGCCGGATTTGCCCTTTGACCGGTCGATCAACCCTTATCGGGGTTGCGAACACGGCTGCGTTTACTGCTTCGCCCGTCCAACCCACGCGTATCTGGGCCTGTCGCCCGGTCTGGATTTCGAGACTCGGCTGATCGCCCGTCCTAACGCGGCGGATGTTCTACGGCGGGAACTGTCCCGACGCTCGTACAAGGTTGCGACGATCGCGTTGGGCACCAATACTGACCCCTACCAACCGGTCGAGAAAACGCGTGAAATAACAAGGTCCTGCCTGAAGGTGCTGGGCGAGTTCGGTCATCCCATTGGCATAGTGACCAAAGGCGCGCTGATCGAGCGGGATCTGGATATTCTGGCCCCGATGGCGCGCAGGAATCTGGTTCGGGTCGGGATTTCGCTGACCACGCTGGACGCGGACCTGTCGCGCCGGATGGAGCCCCGGGCACCATCCCCGCAGCGCAGGATTCGCATGATCCAGCGGCTGACACAGGCCGGGGTGCCGGTGCGGGTGATGACCTCGCCCATTGTACCGGGGCTGACAGATCACGAGCTTGAGCAGCTGCTTGAAGCAGGCCGCGATGCCGGTGCGGATGCTGCAAGCTGGATCATGCTGCGTCTGCCGCGCGAGGTCTCGGGCTTGTGGCAGGACTGGTTGGCCGAACATCAGCCGGGGAGGGCCGAAAAGGTGATGGCGCGGCTGCGCGAGATGCATGGCGGCAAGGATTATGACCCGCGTTGGGGGCACCGGATGCGGGGCGAGGGGACCTATGCTCAAATGGTTGCGCAGCGCTTCAAGGCGGCCTGCAAAAGACTGGGGCTTGCGATCAGGACGCCGCCGCTCAGCACCGCGCATTTTGCCCGCCCGCCGCAGCGGGGCGATCAGTTGTCGCTGTTCTAAGATGCGGGTTCAGAAACTGGCCGCTAAACCGACCGTGAAACCGTTGACAGTGTCGCTGCCATAGTACCGGACCATAAGCCGGGTCGTCGTCACCCATGGCACCCATGTGTCCGAAAGATCCACCTCGATCCCGCCGCCAACACGGGCCAGCCAGTCTGTACCAAGCACAATGGATTGATCCCCGATCAGATAGGACAGCGACAAATCCCCGACCCAGCGCACAGGGCGGCCGAACATCCGCTTGCCCGTGGGAAAACGATACCGGGTCCACAGAACCGTATTGGCTGCGGTGGACTGAACAAGCAGGTCTTTGTCGTCGCCGATCGGCCAGTATTCGATATGCGTGTGGCGCAGGCTGGCTTCGAATTCGCGGTCGTTTTCCAGCGGCAGGTGGTAGTCGAGCGTCAGCGACCCGCCAGCGCCACCGGCCCACAGACCTCCGCTTTCGACGAAATCCCCTTCGATGCCCAGCCGATTGGCGATCACTTGCGTCGCCACGGATGCATCGGACTGGGTTCGGCCAACCGAAATATGGGCCATCGGAGTCATCTTCCACCGCTCACCCAGATCGAACTGATATCCAACGCCTCCGGTCGCGACGACGCTGGTCCATTTCAACGGCAGAGCTGTGGTCTGGTCCGTACCGCTGAACGTCAGCACCGGATCGTACCGGGCGTATCCGATATATCCTTCCAGATAGATCGGGACGCCTTCGCTCAGCCGAAAACCTCCGCCCAATTGCGCGGATTTGAAATCATAGTCGCGATTTCTGGTGTCGGATTGCAGAGAAATCGCGCTGGCTGAATCGTCGGGGATGCCAGCCAGCCCCATGACGGCCAGTGACCCGGCTGCGTTCTCGCGTTGCAGCTTTTCGAATGCACTCTCAAGCAGGTCCTGCGCTGCAACGGGGCTGCTGAGCATGAAAGCCAGAATGATCAGAATGATACGCATGGATTCGAAGACCTGCCGGGAATTTTGACGCAAACTAGGCAGCAGACCCATGGCTGCAAAGTAAAGCGGTGGGCGGAGCTGCAGATTTCCAGCCAAGGCTACATTTCGGACACACAAAAAGACAAAGCCCCGGCGAACCGGGGCTTGTTGTTTGGTGTCATTCGCGATGCCGAAAAAGTGCTTAGCGGTTTTCGATGTCCACGTAGTCCCGGGTGGTCTCGCCCAGATACAGTTGGCGCGGGCGGCCGATTTTGTTCTGCGGGTCGGCAATCATCTCTTTCCACTGGCTGACCCAGCCCACGGTGCGCGACAGCGCAAAGATCGGCGTGAACATCGAGGTGGGGAAGCCCATCGCCTCGAGGATGATGCCGGAATAGAAGTCCACGTTCGGGAACAGCTTCTTCTCGGCAAAATACGGATCTTCCAGAGCCTGTTTTTCCAGTGCCTTGGCAACCTGTAGCTTGGGGTTGTCTTCGATTCCCAGCAGGTCCAGCACCTCATCTGCCGATTGCTTCATCACCTTGGCGCGCGGGTCGAAATTCTTGTAGACCCGGTGACCAAAGCCCATCAGGCGGAACGGATCGCTCTTGTCCTTGGCACGGGCGATGTACTCGGGGATGCGGTCGACCGAGCCGATCTCTTCCAGCATCTCAAGGCAAGCCTGATTGGCACCGCCATGGGCGGGACCCCAGAGGCAGGCGATCCCGGCAGCGATACAGGCAAACGGGTTGGCACCCGAGGACGACGCCAGACGCACGGTCGAGGTCGACGCGTTCTGTTCATGATCGGCATGCAGCGTAAAGATGCGGTCCATCGCGCGGCTGAGGATCGGGTTGACCTCGTATTCCTCGGACGGCACGCCAAAGCACATGCGCAGAAAGTTCGAGGCATAATCCAGATCGTTACGCGGATAGATGAACGGCTGGCCGATGTGGTATTTATAAGCCCAGGCCGCAATGGTCGGCATCTTGGCCAGCAGACGGTGCGAGGCGATCTCGCGCTGGCGCGGGTCGGTGATGTCGGTCGAGTCGTGATAGAAGGCCGACATAGCGCCCACAACGCCCACCATGATCGCCATCGGATGCGCGTCACGGCGGAAGCCGCGATAGAAATACTGCATCTGTTCGTGCAACATCGTGTGGCGGGTGATCGTGGTCTCAAACTTCTCAAGATCTTTTGCGACCGGCAGCTCGCCGTACAGCAGCAGATAACACACTTCGAGGAAATGAGATTTTTCCGCCAGTTGATCAATCGGATAGCCGCGATGCAGCAGCTCACCCTTTTCACCATCGATAAACGTGATCGTGCTGTCGCAGCTGGCAGTCGAGGTAAAGCCGGGATCATAAGTGAACACGTCGGCCTGACCATAAAGTTTGCGGATGTCGATGACATCGGGGCCCGCGGTGGGCGAGTGGATCGGCAGCTCGTATGTGTTGCCGTGGACAGTCAGGGTCGCTGTTTTTTGGCTATCGGTCATTTTGTCCCTTCCTCATTCATGCGCATGTCGGGTCGCTGTCCGACGCTGCGGGCAACGGCTGCGCGCGGGCGCGCAGTCCGGGTGTTAGCGGAGCAGCGTTACCCTAATATGAAGATCGGGTTTAAGTCGCTGCATCAGAAAGCCGCGCCAGGGTTTCATCCCGCCCCAGCACGAGCATCATGTCAAAAACCGAAGGTGTGACCGCCCGACCCGCCAGCACCGCGCGCAGCGGACCGGCCAGCTTGCCGAACTTGATCCCTTTCGCCTCGGCGAAGGAATTCAGAGCCTCCTCCAGCTCGTTCCGGGACCAGCTAACATTTTGCAGATGCGGCGTCAATTCTTCCAGTATACCGTCGGATACCGACGAAAGCGCCTTTGCCGCCTTCTCGTCGGGCGAAATCGGGCGCGACGTGAGCGCAAAGTGAGCCTTTTCAACAAGTTCGGGAAGGGTCCGTGCCCGATCCTTGAGGCAATACATCGCACGTTCCAGATCACCAGATTGTGCATCGCTTAACAAAGGAAGGTTCGCAGCAGCCAGATAAGCCTGAATTTCCTGCCGCAACGCAGCATCATCCGAGATGGCGATATGCTGCCCACACAGGTTCTCGAGCTTTTTCAGATCGAACCGCGCGGGGCTTTTGCCGATTCCGTCCAGATCGAACCATTCCAGTGCCTGTGCGTCGGTGAAGAATTCGTCATCGCCGTGGCTCCAGCCCAGGCGCGCCAGATAGTTTCGCATACCGGCGGCGGGATAGCCCATCGCCTGATATTCCTGCGCGCCAAGCGCGCCGTGACGTTTCGAGAGCTTCTTGCCATCCGGCCCGTGGATCAACGGGATATGCGCCCAGACCGGAACATTCCAGCCCATCGCCTCGTAGATCATCATCTGCCGGGCCGCGTTGTTAAGGTGATCATCGCCCCGGATCACATGGGTGACGCCCATATCATGATCGTCGACCACCACCGCCAGCATGTAGACCGGTGTGCCGTCCGAGCGCAGCAGGATCATGTCATCCAACTGATCGTTGCGGATCGTCACGGCACCCTGCACCTGATCCCGGATCACTGTTGCCCCGTCCTGCGGGGCCTTGATGCGGATCGCAAACGGCGCATCGGGGTGCGAGGCCGGATCAGCATCCCGCCACGGGCTGCGGAACAGGGTCGATTTGCCCTCAGCCCGGGCCTGTTCGCGGAAAGCGGCAATTTCGTCTTGCGTCGAGAAGCACTTATACGCCTTGCCTTCGGCGAGAAGCTGATGCGCGACCTCAGCATGACGGGGCGCACCTTCGAACTGGCTGATTACGTCGCCGTCGTGGTCCAGGCCCAGCCACTCCATGCCCTGTAGAATCGCTGCCGTTGCTTCGGGGGTCGAGCGTTCGCGGTCGGTATCTTCGATCCGCAGCAGGAACTTACCACCGCGACCCCGAGCATAGAGCCAGTTGAACAACGCAGTGCGCGCGCCACCGATATGAAGAAAGCCGGTGGGAGAGGGGGCAAAGCGGGTGACGACCTGATCGGACATTGTGTGGATTAACCTTTTGGTAACCGTAGCGGGCATAGTTTGGCGACTATCTACCCAGCCCGAAGGACGGGGGCAACCATGCGTGTTCTGGCACGGATCACGGCTGCATTGCTGAACCAACGCGGGCATCTGTTTCCATGGTCGCCGGTCTGTCTGGCGGCGGGCATCGGCTGCTATTTCAGCCTGCGGTTTGAACCCGGTGTGGGGCTCTACGGTGCTGCTGCCGCGTTGGTGCTGTGCTGTGTGATGGCAAGCCGCCGGATTGGCGCTGCATGGTCGCCGCTGGCTATTGCCTTGGCGCTGATTGCGGCGGGGTTTCTGCTTGGCGGCGCAAGGGCTCACAAGGTTGCAGAGCCGGTTCTGCAATGGCGCTACTATGGCCCGGTCGAGGGGCGGGTCGTGGCGCTGGACCGCTCTGCGTCGGATGCGCTGCGGATCACTCTGGATCAGGTGCGGATCGGGGACGTTCCTGCAGATCAGAAGCCGCGGCGCGTCCGGCTGTCCGTGCATGGTGACCCCGTACACCTGACACCGGGGCGGCGGATCATGACCACCGCGCATCTGTCACCGCCGCAAGGACCGGTCGAGCCGGGAGGGTTCGATTTCCGCCGTCATGCGTGGTTTCAGCAACTGGGTGCTGTCGGCTATACCCGCGTCCCGGTTCTGACCACAGCCCATGCGGC
Organism: Ruegeria sp. CJ3; assembly: GCF_056536725.1. NCBI lineage: Bacteria > Pseudomonadati > Pseudomonadota > Alphaproteobacteria > Rhodobacterales > Roseobacteraceae > Ruegeria > Ruegeria sp. CJ3. The sequence continues at coordinate 49,927 of NZ_JBQFQE010000006.1, read as the reverse complement.
GGACGGGCGGGCCGGTGTGCGGGTGACGGCGTGGCGCATGGCGATCTCGGACCGGGTGCGGGCCGTCCTGCCGGGTGAGACAGGCGGGTTCGCTGCCGCTGTTACAACCGGAGATCGTAGTGGAATGGGGCAGGCGTCGCTGGAGAAACTGCGGGCCTCGAACCTTGCGCATCTGCTGGCGATTTCGGGGCTGCACATGGGTTTGCTGACCGGTTTCGTCTTTATGACCTGTCGGATCGGATTGTCGATGCTGCCGGCGGTGGCCCTGCGGCTGCCGGTACGCAAGCTGGCGTCGATCTGCGCCTTGGTTGCGGCCACGGTCTATCTGCTCTTGTCCGGTGGCAATGTGGCGACCGAGCGCGCCTTTGTCATGGTCTGCGTCATGCTGGGCGCGGTGCTACTGGATCGTCGCGCGATCTCGTTGCGGGCGGTCGCGGTTGCGGCGGTGATCGTTCTTACACTGCGCCCCGAGACGCTACTGAGCCCGGGTTTCCAGATGTCTTTCGCGGCAACAACCGCGCTGGTTGCCGTCTTCGGTGGGCTGCGGGACTATGGACCGATGCCGTTGCCCAAGTGGCTGTGGCCGGTCGCGGCCCTGCTGATGTCCTCGGCCATCGCGGGACTGGCCACTGCCCCGATCGGGGCTGCGCATTTCAACACCATGTCGCATTACGGCTTGCTGGCGAACCTGTTGTCGGTGCCCGTGATGGGCACAGTGGTTGTTCCGGCGGCGGTCGTGGCGGCGCTGCTGGCACCTTTTGGGTTGGAAGCGCTGGCGCTGCAGGTGATGGGGGCCGGATTGCGTTGGATCTTGACCGTCGCAGATCGGGTGTCGGGCCTGGAGGGCGCGCAGGGTTATGTCGTCAGCCCGCCGGGATTTCTGTTGCCCGTGCTGGCCGTGGCGCTTCTTTGGCTCATCCTGTGGCAGGGACGCGCACGATGGCTGGGTGTGATCCCTGCGGTTGCGGTGCTGGCGCTGTGGGGGCAGGGACACCGGCCCGAGGCCCTGATCGCAGAGACCGGTGGCTTGGTCGGCGTCATGACGGAACGTGGCCGCGCGCTCAGCAAACACAGAGGCAGCGGATTTGTTGCTTCGGTCTGGTTGGAAAACGATGGCGATGGCGCGGATCAACCGCAAGCGGCGCTGCGATGGCCCGGGGCCATAGGCGGGATTCAACGCTATCATTTGGGTGACAAAGAGCTGATCCATATCACGGGCAAAAGGGCTGCAGGCACCTTCGACGAATGCCAAAAAGACCAGATCATCGTCGCGCCGGTATCATTGGCATTGACCGGAGAATGCTGGATCTATGATCCTGAAAAACTCAGAAAAACGGGTAGTCTGGCACTATCCGAGGGGCGTCTGCGCAGCAGCGTCGCAGTGTCGGGCGACCGGTTGTGGTCGCCCAAATCAAGTCAGTAACTGCGGATCAGCCCGACCAGCCGGCCTTGTACCTTGACCTTGTCTTCGGGCAGGACGCGGGTTTCGTAAGCTGGGTTTGCAGCCTCAAGCGCGATGGCCTGACCCCGGCGGAAGAAGCGCTTCAACGTGGCCTCCTGATCCTCGACCAGCGCGACCACGATATCGCCGTTGTCGGCAGCCGATGTTTCGCGGATCACGACGACATCGCCATCATTGATGCCCGCATCGATCATCGAATCTCCGCGCACCTCAAGGGCGTAGTGTTCACCCTTGCCCGAAACCATCGTGCCCGGCACCGCAACTCGGTGCGAGACATGGCTGATCGCCTCAATCGGGACACCGGCGGCTATGCGACCCATGACCGGTAGTTCCAGCGCGTCCACCGTAACCGGTTCGAAATTGGCCGGACGGGGACCTTCGGGGCGGTCCCCTTCGATCACGCGGGGTTTGAAACCTGCGGTGGGCTCTCCTCCAAGGCTTTCAGGCAGCTTCACGATCTCGATCGCGCGGGCCCGATGAGCGAGGCGTCGGATAAAGCCACGCTCCTCTAACGCGGTGATCAGTCGATGGATGCCGGATTTCGACCGCAGGTCCAACGCGGCCTTCATCTCATCAAAACTGGGCGGAACACCGTCCGCCTGCACGCGTTTGTGGATGAATTCCAGCAAATCCAATTGCTTCTTGGTCAGCATCGCTCGCACCTCATCGCTCATGCGTTTTCTTTTGTTCTACGCATGTTCACGTTTTGTGTCAACGGGCTTGCTAGATCGGCAGGTACTGCACCTCATCCCCGGCCGCGCGCGCCGGATCATGCGGCTGACGCACCAGCAGCGCATTGGCTTGCGCCAGAACGCTCAGAAGTGAGCTGTCCTGATCGTCGCAGGCGCGGATGCCGTGATTGTCCAGAACGGCGCGCATGTAGTGTTCGCGCGGGCCATTTTCGGTAAGCGGTGCGGTCAGGCGGGCGCGTTGAAACGGGGCCAGAACCTGTTCAACCCCCAACATGCGGCGCACCATGGGGATCAGAAAGAGATAACCGCATACCATCGCGCTGACCGGGTTGCCGGGCAGGCCGACCATGGCGGCATCGCCCATGCGGCCCGCCATCAGGGGTTTGCCGGGGCGCATTCGAATCTTGTAGAACGACCGTTCAAGCCCCAGCGCCTCGGACACATCCGAGACCAGATCATATTCTCCGACCGAGGCGCCACCGATTGTCACGACCAGATCGGCGCCCTGCGCCAGATCAAAGGCGGTTTCCAGCGAGGTGACGGTGTCCTGCGCGATGGGCAGCACCCGCACATGCGTGCCAACTTCTTCCAATAGTGCTTTGATACCAAACGTATTTGATGCGATGATCTGGTCGGGTCCCGGGGTCTCTCCGGGCATCACCAATTCGTCGCCGGTCGAGATCAGAGCAACGGTCGGCTTCTGTGTCACCGGGACAGATGCGATGTTCATTGCCGCCATCAAAGCCACATCTTCGGGGCGGATGCGCCGTGGCGCGGTGATTTGGGTACCCAGGGCGAAATCCACGCCTGCGGGCCGGATGTTGGATTTCGGCCCGGGTGCTTCGGTGATGGAAATCACGTCACCGCGCCGATCGACATCTTCCTGTATGACGACAAAATCAGCGCCTTCGGGTACGGGCGCGCCGGTGAAGATGCGAACGGCCTGTCCGGGCCCGACCAGGCCGTCAAATCGCCTGCCCGCGGCAGCCTCACCCACCACTTTGAACATGGCGTGCAGTTCAACTTCGGCGCTTTTGATCGCATAGCCGTCCATCGAGGATGCGGCGAAAGGCGGCTGATCGCGCGTCGCCGCGACGTCCTGCGCCAGAACACGCCCCGAGGCCTCAGTCAGCGGAACAGTTTCGGCGGGTAGCGGTGAAACGAGCTCAAACAGAAGGGCGCGGGCGTCTTCGACGGAAATCATGTCGCTTCGTAACGTCCTGATTTACCGCCATCTTTCAGAAGAACGCGAATACCGCCAATCTCCATCGCCTTGTCGACGGCCTTGGTCATGTCGTAGACGGTCAGCGCGGCTGTTGAGGCGGCGGTCAGCGCCTCCATCTCGACACCGGTCTGGCCCGAGGTCTTGACGGTTGCCTCGATCCGTACGCCGGGTAGGCCGGGATCCAGCGTCAACTCAACCGCGACCTTGGTGACTGGCAGCGGATGGCACAGGGGGATCAGATCGGGTGTTTTCTTGGCGCCCATGATGCCCGCAAGCCGCGCAACGCCCAGAACGTCGCCTTTCTTGGCGCGACCTTCCGAAATAAGATCAAAGGTTTCCTGCGCCATCTTAATGTGACCTGCGGCAACAGCGACCCGATCGGTCACCGCCTTGTCCGAGACATCAACCATATGCGCCTGACCTTGGGCATCGAAATGGGTTAGTGGCATCACATCACTCCGGGAATAAGCGGGTTGGCCAACAGGGTCCGGGTGGCCGAGGCGACGTCGTCCTGCCGCATCAGACTTTCGCCAATGAGAAAGCAGCGCGCGCCGTAGCGGGCTATATCGGCCAGATCCGCAGATGTACTCAGGCCGCTTTCACACACGATTGTCCGGTCCGCTGGGACCAGTTTCGACAGGTGGCGTGTGGTATCAAGAGACGTCTCGAACGTCTTGAGATTCCTGTTATTTATACCAATCAATGGGCTTTTCAACAGGGTCGCGCGCTCCAGCTCCTCGGCGTCGTGAACCTCGATCAATACGTCCATACCCCAGTCAAAGGCGGTCTGTTCAAGCTCTGCTGCCTGCGCATCATCGACCGAAGCCATGATGATCAGGATGCAATCTGCGCCCAAGGCGCGGGCTTCGACCACCTGATAGGGGTCGTACATGAAGTCCTTGCGTAGCGCGGGCAAAGAACAGGCCGCGCGCGCCTCGCTCAAGAACGCTTTTGCGCCCTGAAAGCTGGGCGTATCGGTCAAGACTGATAAGCAGGTCGCGCCACCTTCTTGGTACGCCTGCGCCAGCGCGGGCGGGTCGAAATCGGCGCGAATTAGACCTTTGGATGGGCTGGCCTTTTTGACCTCGGCAATCAGTCCGTAACCGGTGCGCGTGGCGGTTTGCAGCGCATTGGCAAAACCGCGAACTTCCGGTGCGCTGCGCGCCTCGGATTCAAGTGTTTCCAGCGATTTATGCGCCTTGTCTAAAGCAACTTCTTCAAGCTTATAGGCTTTGATCCTGTCCAGAACGGTCTCGGTCATGCGGCTTCCTGTGTAATGCGTGCCAGAGCGTTGATTTTGTCCCGCGCCTTGCCGCTGTCGATGCTTTCGCGTGACATGGTAACGCCTTCGCGCAAGTCGGAGGCGGCGTCGGCTACAACCAGCGCGGCGGCAGAGTTCAGCAGCACCGCGTCGCGATAGGCCGAGGGTTGCCCGTCCAGCAAAGCGCGGAAGGCGATTGCGTTTTCTTCGGGCGTACCGCCGAGTATATCCTCGAACGGGTGCACCGGCAGGCCCGCGTCTTCGGGATGAATCTCGACTTCTTTCACTGTGCCGTCCTCGACCGAGGCGACCCAGCTGACGCCGGTGATTGTCAACTCGTCGGTGCCGTCCGACCCATGCACCAACCAGGCATGTTCCGCACCTAGCAGGCCAAGCGTTTCGGCCATCGGGCGGATCAGGTCACGACTGAAGGCCCCCGTCAGCTGGCGTTTGACGCCTGCGGGGTTGGTAAGCGGGCCCAGAATGTTGAAGATCGTCCGCGTCCCAAGTTCTTGCCGCGAGGGCATGACATGGGCAATGGCCGGGTGGTGCATTGGTGCCATCATGAAACCGATTCCGACCTCTTGCAGCGCCTTTTCAACAACTTGCGGGCCAACCATCACGTTGATCCCCAACTGTCCCAGCGCATCGGCAGCGCCGGATTTTGAACTCAGGTTTCGGTTGCCGTGCTTGGCAACTGTGACCCCGGCACCCGCCGTCACAAAGGCCGTCGCGGTCGAGATGTTCAGAGTGCCCTTGCCGTCGCCCCCAGTGCCAACGATGTCAATCGCACCTGCGGGGGCTTTCACCGCGTTGCATTTCGCACGCATCACCGCGGCGGCGGCTGCGTATTCGTCCACCGTTTCGCCCCGCGTGCGCATCGCCATCAGCAGCCCGCCAATCTGGCTGGGCGTCGCAGCACCGTCAAAGAGGATACCAAAGGCCTGTTCAGCCTCGGCGCGGGTGAGAGGCCGATCGGCCGCAGCGTCGATCAGCGGTTTCAGAGCGTCGCTCATGCAGGGACTTTCATCTCATTCAGGAAATTCTTGAGCAGGGCATGACCATGCTCAGAGGCGATGGATTCCGGATGGAACTGAACGCCGTGTATTGGCAGATCCTTGTGCTGCAGACCCATGATAGTGCCATCTTCAAGCTCGGCAGTGATCTCAAGACAGTCGGGCAGGGTGTCGCGATCGACGACCAGCGAATGATAGCGCGTGGCCTCGAAGGGTGATGGCAGCCCAGCAAAAACGCCTTTGCCGGTGTGGTTCATCGTGCCCATCTTGCCATGCACGATTTCATGGCACCGCACGACCTGACCGCCAAAGGCCTGACCGATGGTCTGATGGCCAAGGCAAACACCCATCAGCGGCGTCTGCGTCTCTGCTGCGGCTTCGGTCAGGGCAAGGCAGATACCGGCCTGGTCCGGGTCGCAGGGACCGGGGCTGAGCAGAATACCGGCAGGGTTCATTGCCATTGCTTCCTGCACATCCAGCGCATCGTTTCTGCGCACGACCATCTCTGCCCCAAGCTCACCCAAGTAGTGAACGAGGTTGTAGGTAAACGAGTCATAGTTGTCGATCAGCAGCAGCATTTGGGCACTTATCTTCCTATGGGCATTTCAGGCTGGCGATGCAGCCCATAGCCACGGTATGATGTCGGAACATACATGCTCAGGCTTGTGCGGCAGCGTCAAGAGGACATACCGATACTGACGTCGTACGGGTGAGCGCCACAGCAGATGGCGCCGGGGCGGTCGAGGCAAGAAACAACGCGAAAGGCGAGATTTCGATGGGCGGATTTTACGGTGGACTGATCGCCGGGGCGGTCTCGGTGCTGGCTTTGGGCGCTGTTCTGTCGCTGACGGCCCCTTTGTCGCGCAAACCAGAGTTGGCCGAGGACGCACCGCGGGTGGCCGAGGCTCCGGCACCTGTGCAACCTGTCGAGGTCGACGATACCGGTCTTGATGCCGATCTGGTCGAGCTGCCGCCCTCGGGTCCGGAAAGCCCGGATTCGGACACGGATTCGCTTGATGCCCTGACAGGGATCGAGCAAGAGCCAGGTCAACGCCCCGAAACAGCCGCAGCACCGGCTGCGTCTGATGCTCCGGCAGTCGGCTCGACGACGACCGTGACGGTCCAAACCGACGCGCCGGCTGCGCCTCCGGCACCGGCTCCGGTCCCGGATTCGCCTTTGCAAGAAGCCGATCCCGAGGTGCTTGCCGAAGCGCCTCCGGCACCAGAGCCCGAGCAAACCCCAGAGCCCGAAGTGATCGAAGAGGTGCCCGCAGAGGAGGAACCTCAGATCGCGGCCCTGCAGCCCGAGGTGCCAAAGGAAGAATCAGAGGCCATCGAAGCACCGGTTGCCGAGCCTGAGGCCTCGCCTCAAGACAATCCAATCGCGGTTGAGGGGGAAGAAGATACCCGCCCGGTCGTCCGGCCCCGCGTTCTGGCGTTGCCACAGATCGGGGGCGATGGTCCCACGGTCTCGGGCGGATTGATCGGCAAACGGGTGGTGCCGCTGACCGAGCGCGACGATGCCCCCGCCGAGACATCTGATCCGGTTGCGGTGGCGCAAAAGCCGATCGAGGAACACGCGGCCAGCTTTGAAAATCCCGAGGCCAAGCCTCTGATGTCGATCGTTCTGATCGATGACGAAGGCGCGTTCGGAGTTGAGGCATTGCAGGATTTTCCATATCCGCTCAGCTTCGCCATCAGCCCGTCGGACCCTGATGCCGCCGAGAAGATGGCCCGCCACCGCGAGGCCGGGTTCGAAGTACTGGCTCTGATCGATATGCACGAAGCCGCCAGCGCGCAGGATGCCGAAGTGTCCTTGTCCGTGTGGCTGGATCAGCTGCCCGACACCGTTGGTATTCTCGAAGGCGTCGGCTCGGGTATCCAGGGCAACCGCAAGCTGGCTGATCAGGTCGCTGTGATTGCGGGCGATACCGGGCGCGGGCTAGTCACTCAGGATAATGGTCTGAACACGGTGCAGAAGCTGGCGGCGCGCAATGGCGTCCCCTCGAGTGTTGTGTTCCGGGACTTTGATGGGGCCAAGCAGGACCCCAAGGTCATGCGGCGATTCCTGGATCAGGCGGCCTTCCGTGCCGGGCAGGAGGGGGCCGTTGTGATGCTGGGCCGTCTGCGCCCTGAAACGATCTCGGCCCTGCTGTTGTGGGGGCTTGAGGATCGCGGCAGCCGAGTGGCGATGGCACCGATCTCTGCTGTGATGATGAATGAAGTTCAGCAGGGCGACTCGGGCTTGTGACGCGGGTCGCATTGACCCTGTCGTCCGGTGCTTAGCTGTTCCCGCTGCCGGTAAAGCGCGCCGCATCTGCCGCCGCACGGCGGATGGCGTTCGACTTGTGCACGGTCTCCATGTATTCCGCCTCGGGGTCGCTGTCATAGACCACACCGCCGCCTGCCTGAATATAGAGCTTGTGGTCTTTCACAATGGCCGTTCGTAGCGCAATGCACATATCCATATCGCCGCCTGCGCTGAAATAGCCGACCCCGCCGCCATAGATGCCGCGTTTCTCGGGTTCCAATTCGTCGATGATCTCCATCGCGCGCACCTTGGGCGCACCTGACACGGTGCCCGCTGGCATCCCGGCAAAGAAGGCGTCCAGCGCGTCTTTGTCATCGGCCAACTCTCCGACCACGTTTGATACGATATGCATCACGTGGCTGTAGCGTTCGATGATGAACTCTTCGGTGGGGCGCACGGTGCCGATTTTCGAGACACGACCGGTATCGTTGCGCCCCAGATCCAGCAGCATCAGATGCTCGGCCAGCTCTTTCTGGTCGGCCAGCAGATCGACTTCATTGGCCTTGTCTTCCTCGGGCGTTGCGCCGCGTGGGCGGGTGCCTGCGATGGGTCGGATGGTGACTTCGTTGCCGAAGACACGCACGAGGATTTCCGGGCTGGCCCCGACAACCTGAAAGCCGCCAAAGTTGAAATAGAACATGAAGGGCGACGGGTTGGTGCGCCGCAGCGATCGGTACAAGGCAAAGGGCGGCTGCGGGAAATCCTGCGTCCAGCGTTGCGCCGGGACGACCTGAAAGATATCGCCCGCGCGGATATATTCCTTGGCCTTTTCGACCGCCTCCATATAGCCCGACTTGGTGAAATTCGAGGCCGGAGGACCGACTTCAATCGCCTCACCCAGATCGCGGGTCTCGGCGGGCATGGCGCGTTCCAGATCGCGCACCGCATCCATCACACGCTCAGCAGCTTGTGCATAGGCCGCCTTGGCGGATTGGCCTTCACTGACCCAGGCGGGTGAGACCACGGTAACCTCGCCCTTTACGCCATCCAATACGGCGATGACCGATGGGCGCAGCATGATCGCGTCGGGCAGGCCCAGCGGATCGGGATTCACGTCCGGTAGATACTCAACCAGCCGCACCATGTCATAGCCCAGATAGCCGAACAGCCCCGCAGCAGCCTGAGGCAGATCATCCGGCAGCGCGATGCGGCTTTCGGCCAGCAGGTCGCGCAGGTTGTCCATCGGGTTGCCGTCCTGCGGCTCGAACGCCTCGGCATCGAAACGGGCGGATCGGTTCAGCGCGGACGTCTCGCCGTGACAGCGCCAGACCAGATCGGGCTTCATGCCGATGATCGAATAGCGCCCGCGCACTTCTCCGCCTGTCACGGATTCCAGCATGAACGCGTCTTTCTGCGCGCCCGTCAACTTGAGCATCAGTGAAACCGGCGTGTCCAGATCGGCGGCGAGGCGGGTATAGACAACCTGATTTTCGCCCGCGTCATAGGCGCGCGCGAAGCTGTCATAATCCGGGGTCAGGGCCATCAGAGGTCTCGCTTAATAGCTGGCCCGGACTGCGTTCAGCGCTTGCTGATCCACCACCGGGCGCGCGCGGGTCTGGGCGTTGCGCACGTAGATATCGAAAATGTTCTGCGCCAGCGCCTGATTGAGCTGCGCGGCCAAGGCATCCTGCATCTGACGCTGCTCGTCGGTTTCTGCGGGGGGCAGTTCCTCGTCCAACCGCACGATCAGGGCGGTGCCGGTGCCGGGGATAACGCGCAGTTCGCCGGGCTCCATTTCAAAGACCTGGGTCATGAAATCGGCCGGAACGTCGTCAAGAAAAGCAGTACGGGTCAGGGCATTTTCGACGCGGAACGGCAAGCCGGTCGCGGTGAAGTCGCCGTCGACCGCCAGTTGTGTCAGAACCGTATTGGCCTGATTTTGCAACGCTTTCGCGATCTCGTCCTGCACCCATGCGCCCGCAACCCGGGGCCGCGCGCTGTCGAGCGGCTCGGGGCGCTGCGGCAGCACTTCGTTCAGGCGCAGGGCAAAGATGGAACCATCTTCGAGGAAGGCGATCTCGGGGAAATCGCCGTCTTGTACGGCCAGGGCCGCCTCGCGGAAGCCGTTATAGGCGGCGACGCCTTCGTCACTTTGCTGGGTCCAGTCGATCTGACCCAACTCCATCTCGGTCTCGCCGGTCAGTTCTTCCAGCGTGGCACCACCGGCCAGCAGGTCGTTGATATCTTCGGCCTGTGCCTCGATCTGGCGGCGGGCGCGATCAGCGGCCAGCTCTTCGCGCAGCTCAGGCTCGGCGTCTTCGAAGGTCACTATGTTTTCGGCCAGTGAGCCGTTCACGCGGAACAGGGCGGGACCAAAGAGCGACGGCAGCGGGCCTACAACCTCGTCGATCTCGGCCGCGAATACGCGGTCTGCAGCCTCGCCAAGGTCTTCGCGGGTCACGTCACCCAGATCGACATCGCTGAGTTCCAGCTGACGATCCCGCACCAGCTGTTCAAAATCCGCGCCGCCGACTTCCAGTTGCGCCAGTGCTTCGGTTGCCTCGGCTTCGCTGGGATAAGGCAGGCGTTCGACCAGACGACGCTCGGGCTGATTATATTGGTCCGAGCGCTGATCGTAGAGGCGGCGCAGCGCATCCTCATCAACCTCGACACTATCCACCAGCATCTCGGGCGACAGGATGGCATAGGTCAGGCGCTTGGTGCGGGGCAGGGTGAAGCGGTCGGCATTCTCATCATAGTAAGCCTGCACCTGTGCGTCCGTCGGTTGCGCCACAGGGGTTTCCAGAGCGTCTGAGGACAGGGTGGCGACGGTAAAGCTGCGGCGGGCAAGGACATAGTTCGACAGGGCCTCGGTCAGGGTGCGGGGCATTTCGACACCGCTCATGACAGCGCCTTGAACGATGGTGCGGGCAGATTCCTTGCGCAGGTCCGATTCGAACTCGGTGTCGGACATGCCGACCTGATCCAGTTGAAAGCGATAGGCTTCGCGGTCGAACGTGCCATCGACGCCTTGGAACGAGGGGATCTGCACGATCTCGCGCTGCAGATTTTCGTCACCGATCGAGATGCCAAGCTGACCGACCTCGTTGTCCAGCGCAGCCAGCGCAACAAGCCGGGACAGCGCCAGTTGATCCAGACCCAGATCATGCGCCTGCGAGATTTGCATCGGTTGGCCGGTCTGTGCCTCAACTGCGCGGATTTCGCGCTGCAACTCGCGGAAGTATTCGTCAACCGAAACACTTTCGTCGCCCACCTGAGCGACGGTACGCACTGTGCCGGTCAGGCTGGTTGCGCCAAAACCTGCAAGGCCCAGCATCAGAAGGCCCATGAGAATCCAGACAAAGGTTTTGGATAGCTTTTTTACGCCTGCGGCCATGGTGCCCTCTTGGTTATGTCTGCCCTGTCGGTTGCGGCCCTGAATACGATGCGCGTCGCCGGGGGGCAAGCTTAGAAGGTGAGGGTTTCCAGCCGGTCGAACAATTGCGCGATTCCGGCGCGGTCGAGATTGGCAAATGCGATGCGGACCTGCCGTTGTCCGGCGGCGTCATGTTGGGGCATGAACATGGTGCCAGGCAACAGCAGCACACCCGCATCGGCCACCAGACGTTTCGCCAATTCGTCCGAGGGCATGTCGAACGGGTGTTCGAGATAGGCGAAATAGGCCCCCAATCCCAGCAGACGCCAGCCCTTGTCCGCAAGGCGCGGCATCCCGTCGGCGATCGCGGCGCGGCGGTCTAGGATTTCATCCCGCTCACCGGCGACCCATTGCGACAGGTTCTGCATCCCCCAGAGCGCGGCGAACTGTCCGATCTGGCCGGGGCAGATGGCCACGGTATCGAGGAATTTCTCGATCTCGGCCAGCAGGGCCGGATTAGTGGCAAGCGCCCCGACGCGGTGGCCGGTCAGGCGGTAGGCTTTCGAGAAGGAATAGAGATGGACAAGCGAGTCGTCCCACGCGTGTTGCTGGAACAGTGCGTGAGGGGGGCCGCTGCGGCTGTCGAAATCGCGGTAGGTTTCATCTACCAGCAGGTACAGGCCGGTTTCCTGTGCAAGATCATAGAAAGCGCGCACCAGCTCGGCTGGATATTCCACGCCGCCGGGATTGTTCGGCGTGACCAAAGCGATTGCACGGGTTTTGTCGGTGATCAGCGCGCGGGCCTTGTCGGGGTCGGGCAGAAGATCGTCGCCGGTGGGCAGATCGATTGCGGTGACCCCGGCCATATCCAGCCACATTTTATGGTTGAAATACCATGGGGTCGGCAGGATGACCTCATCCCCCTGATCGGTGATGGCCGAAACGACCGCCGAGAACGCCTGATTGCAGCCCGAGGTGATGGCGATCTGATCGGCCGCGATCTGTGCGGCGTAATGGGTGCTGATCTGCGCGGCAAGCTCGGCCCGCAGGTCATCATTTCCCAGAACCGGTCCGTACAGGTGCGCGCTGTCCTGAGAGACGGCGAAATCGGCCATGGCCTGACGCAGCGCCAGCGGCGGCGGGTCGACCGGGGCGGCCTGGCTGACATTGATCAGGGGCCGGTCGTCTGGGAAGGTAACCCCATCCAGCCAGCGGCGCGCCTCCATCACCGGAGGGGGGAAGGTGGCGCTGGTGCGGGTCTGTGTCATGGTGTGACCAATTTGCGAGGCTCTGCCTCGCGCTCCGAAGTATTTTTGAACAGAAGAAGGATCAGTCAGTGCCCCGATAGGGTTCGACATATTGCAATGCCATATCCCACGGGAAGAAGATCCATGTGTCCTGAGAGACCTCGGTGATGTAGGTGTCGACCATCGGGCGGCCTTTGGGTTTCGCGTAGACGGTGGCGAAATGGGCCTTGGGGTACATTTCGCGCACCAGTTCCAGCGTTTTGCCGCTGTCGACCAAATCATCGATGATCAGGACGCCGGTGCCATCGCCCATCAGATCGGCGTTGGGGGCCTTGAGCACCTCGGCCTCGCCCTGTGCCTGATGGTGGTAGGATTTCACGCTGACCGTATCGACGGTGCGAATGTCGAGTTCACGGCTGACGATCATCGCGGGCGCCATGCCGCCGCGGGTGATGGCCACGACGGCGCGCCATGCGCCATCGTCGGGGCCTTGCCCGTCCAGCCGCCATGCCAGCGCGCGCGAGTCGCGGTGAATCTGATCCCAGCTGATGTGAAAGCCTTTTTCGTGGGGCAGGCGGTCCTTGGCGCTCATGGTTTAACCCTTTTCAACGTCTGGTGCGTCAACGGCTTTCATGCCGACGATGTGATAGCCCGAATCCACATGCAGGTTCTCTCCGGTCACACCGCTGGACAGATCGGATAGCAAGTAGAGCGCGGAGTTGCCAACATCGTCGATGGTCACGTTGCGGCGCAGGGGCGAGTTATACTCGTTCCACTTCATGATATAGCGGAAGTCGCCGATGCCACTTGCCGCCAGCGTCTTGATCGGGCCCGCCGAGATCGCGTTGACGCGGATGCCGTCCTTGCCGAGATCTTCGGCCAGGTATTTGACCGACGCTTCCAGCGCGGCCTTGGCGACACCCATGACATTATAGTGCGGCATCACTTGCTCGGCCCCGTAATAGGTGAGTGTGATGGCGCTGCCGCCTTCGGTCATCAGCTTTTCAGCCCGCTGCATGACGGCGGTGAAGGAGTAGACCGACACATCCATGGTCAGGCTGAAATTGGAACGGCTGGTGTCGACATAGCGGCCACGCAGTTCGTTCTTGTCGGAAAAGCCAATGGCGTGAACAACGAAATCGAGCTTGCCCCATTTCTGTTCCAGCGCAGTGAACAGCCCGTCGATGGACTCTTCGTCGCTGACATCGCAGGGCAGGACGATCTCGCTGCCCAGTTGCGCCGCCAGCGGGTCGACGCGTTTCTTCAGGGCATCGCCCTGATAGGAAAAGGCCAGCTCGGCCCCGGCATCGGACAAGGCGCGGGCGATTCCCCATGCGATTGATTTGTCATTGGCCAGTCCCATGATGAGGCCGCGTTTTCCGGCCATCAACTGATTTGACATCTTCGGTTCTCCGCCTGTCGTCGCGTTACTTTCGGTTGGTTTATGCCATTGATTGGCCTGCATCAAGGCCATGTCCTCTTGCCCGCAGCGGCTTCTCGCCTTAGGGTCGGAAACAATTGTTTCCAGGGGATGGAAATGAACGAGCGCAGTGGCATCTTTGCCGGAACCGATCCGTTTGAAATTGCGGAGCGGTGGCTGGCCGAGGCGGAAAAGACCGAGACGAACGATCCGAATGCGATTGCGCTGGCAACCGTCGATAAGGAAGGTTTGCCTAATGTCCGGATGGTTCTGCTGAAAGAGATCGAACCGGACGCGTTTGTATTCTATACCAACTACAAAAGCGCCAAGGCCGAGGAACTGGGCTCCACCGGCAAGGCCGCGTTTGTGATGCACTGGAAATCGTTGCGGCGTCAAATTCGCGTTCGTGGTACAATCACCCGGGAAGACGGGCCAAAAGCTGATGAGTATTATGCATCTCGGTCGCTCAAAAGCCGGTTGGGTGCTTGGGCATCACACCAGTCGCAGCCGCTGAAAAGCCGGGCATCGCTGATGGCGGATGTGGCAAAAGTAACAGCCAAGCTGGGACCGAACCCGCCGCGCCCTGAATTCTGGGGCGGATACCGTCTGACGCCGGTCGAGATCGAATTCTGGGCCGATGGGGCCTTTCGGTTGCACGACAGGTTTCAGTGGCGTCGGGGCAACCCTGATTCCGAATGGCAAGTGCAGAGGCTGAATCCATGACTCTCGCGTATCGTGAAATGCAAAGGCCAGCAAACAAAGGCTTTTTTCAGCTTGAATTTGCGGACCAATACCATAAACAACAGACCCTTAACGACCCGCCTTTCATCGTAATGGGAAAACAGTGCCGGAAGATCTGAACAGCATGTATCGCGTCCGTGGACACGTTAAATGGTTCGACCCCGCCAAGGGGTACGGATTTGTTGTGTCCGACGAAGGCGGTCCGGATATTCTGTTGCACGTCAATGTGTTGCGGAATTTCGGGCAGAGCTCGGTCGCCGATGGTGCGGGCATCGAGATCATGACGCACAAGACCGACCGCGGTGTTCAGGCGGTCGAGGTTGTCAGCATTGATCCGCCCGTGCGGACCGAAACCATGATGCTGGCTGACTTTGCCGAGCTTGATCCCAACGTGATCGGCAGCGCTCCGCTCGAAGCGGCGCGGGTCAAGTGGTTCGACAAGGGCAAGGGCTTTGGCTTTGCCAACGTATTCGGCAGCAGCGAGGATGTCTTCTTGCACATCGAGGTGTTGCGTCGTTCCGGGCTGGCCGATCTGCAACCGGGCGAGGCGCTGGCGATGCGCGTTATTGACGGCAAGCGCGGGCGGATGGCGGCACAGGTTCTGGCCTGGGAAGCGGCCTTGGGCGGCTGAACTTCAGATGAAGAAATTCGTGGCAGTTCTTGGGGTTGTTGCGGCTATGTCCGGCGGGGCGGCCCGTGCGGAATGCCGTGCCGACCGGGTTGAGTTGCGAAACGATCTGGCGCAGGTCCGGTTTGACATCGAACTGGCAGTAACGCCGCAAGAACGGTCGCGCGGTTTGATGTTTCGGGAAACCATGCCAAGCCGGTCAGGGATGCTGTTCATCTTTGACCCGCCACAACCGGTGGCATTTTGGATGAAGAACACGCTGATTCCGCTGGATATGATTTTCGTCGATCGCACTGGAACCGTGACGCGTGTTCATAAGGGGGCCATTCCCGGCGACCTGACTCCGATCGAGGGCGGCGATTCGGTTTACGCCGTGTTGGAAATCAACGCTGGTCTGGCCGAGCGCTATGCTCTTCGTCCGGGAACTCAGATGCGCCACCAAGTTTTTTCGCAAGGTCCCGCGATTTGGCCCTGTTAGGGCTTTTCAAATCAAACCACCACGTTTAGGAAGGCGCACGGTCCGGGGCGTGGCGCAGTCTGGTAGCGCACCTGTTTTGGGTACAGGGGGTCGTAGGTTCGAATCCTGCCGCCCCGACCACTTCCATCATATTGGCGTTCCACCGAAATCGGCATAAAGCCGTGAGAAATCCCGATCCAGATCCTTGCTTTCCACGGGTATCCTGACGGTCTTGCCGTCTTTTTGCGGCACAAGAAAGAACAACTCGGCGTCCACCCGGTACCCGGCCTGATTCTTACTGGAACTCAGGCGGGTTACGATCTGCGGCAGGTTCTGCGGATACCCATCGAAATTGAGAATCAGATAGGCCGTCGCCTCGGGCGAAAGGGCCTCGCGGCATTCCACGCTGTTCGAACTGGTCTTCCTGTAACTGTCGCCGGGGCCGGCGCAGTCGGTCTTGAAGCTGCGGAACAGGTTTTGTGGATAGTCGGGGAATTGTGCGCTGCGCGACGCGGGCGGCACGTCCTGTGATGTGCAGGACACGATCAGGGCCAGAAGAGGCAGCAGAAAAAGCAGGCGCATGGCTAAAACGGGTCCCGGGCAAAAAACACAACATCGCAACTATGGCACGGGGTTGGCGGGGGTGACGATGATTCTCTGACGGGTTGCTTAATGGTGTGCCGCCGGATCAACCCTGCGTAACTGTGGCGTTCAAAACGGGAAATCAGTTTGGGACTTCGGTGTCCGGCCTAGTCGGCGCGCATGACCTGCCTGTGGAGGAATCGCCGACCGGCGGTTTCCCGCCGGTTCAGCGAACGGGGTCAAGCCAAAAGATTTGTAAAATGGACGAAAAAGCCCGTTGACCAGCTATGGGTGTATACGTCAAGTTGTATGGACCGAGAGGCGAGCCACAAAATCTGGTAGATATAGGCCAGAGGCGGCATTCGGGCGAGGGACGGAAAACAATACAGTATGACGTGCGACCGTATTTGCGGTCCCGCGCTGCGATACGCAGCGTCCGGTCCTTTGTGCCCTGATCGCGTCGGTCGTGCGGGCGGCACCCCGCAACACAAGATTTGGTGCCGGCGTTGAGAATTTTGGACAACCTGAAGCTGGGGCAGCGGACATGAAGATTGAAAGAAAATTCACCAAACCGGGACAGGATGCATATGCCGATCTGGATTTTGTGTCGGCAACCTCTGAGATCCGCAACCCGGATGGTACCATCGTCTTCCGTCTGGACGAGATCGAAGTTCCCGCCAAGTGGAGCCAGGTGGCCAGCGACGTTATCGCTCAGAAATACTTCCGCAAGGCCGGTGTTCCATCCAAGCTGAAAAAAGTCAAAGAGAAGGACGTGCCCGAATTCCTGTGGCGCTCGATTCCTGCTGATGGCGCAGAATTCGATGGAGAGACGTCTTCGAAGCAGGTGTTTGACCGTCTGGCCGGTGCGTGGGCTTATTGGGGCTGGAAAGGCGGCTATTTCTCGACCGAGGATGACGCGCGCGCCTACTTTGATGAGATGCGCTATATGCTGGCAACCCAGCGCGCGGCGCCGAATTCGCCGCAATGGTTCAACACTGGGCTCCATTGGGCTTACGGGATCGATGGTCCCGCGCAGGGGCACCACTATGTCGACTACAAAACCGGCAAGCTGACCAAATCGAAATCCGCCTACGAGCATCCGCAGCCGCACGCCTGCTTCATCCAGTCCGTCGATGATGATCTGGTGAACGAGGGCGGCATCATGGACCTGTGGGTCCGCGAAGCGCGCCTGTTCAAATACGGCTCGGGCACAGGGACCAACTTTAGCCACCTGCGGGCTGAGGGAGAGGCGCTGTCGGGTGGTGGCAAATCCTCGGGCTTGATGGGCTTTCTCAAGATCGGCGACCGCGCCGCTGGCGCGATCAAATCAGGCGGGACAACCCGTCGAGCAGCAAAGATGGTAATCGTCGATGCAGATCACCCCGATATCGAACAATTCATCGAATGGAAGGTGATCGAAGAGCAGAAAGTGGCCTCGATCGTTGCTGGATCGAAGATGCACGAGAAGATGCTGAACGGCATTTTCGAGGCCATTCGTTCTTGGGATGGGTCTGCGGATGATGCCTATGATCCGAGCGCGAACGACGCGTTGAAAAAGGCGGTACGCGAGGCCAAAAGAGTTGCGATCCCAGAGACTTACATTAAGCGTGTGCTGGACTATGCCAAGCAGGGCCACGACAGCATCGAATTCCCGACCTATGATACGGACTGGGATTCGGAAGCCTATAGCTCGGTCTCGGGGCAGAACTCGAACAACTCCATCCGCGTGACCAATGCGTTCCTGACTGCGGTCGAGAAAGACGCCGATTGGGAACTGATCAACCGCACCGACGGCAAGGTCGCCAAAACCGTCAAGGCCCGCGATCTTTGGGAGAAGGTCGGCCACGCCGCCTGGGCCTGCGCCGATCCGGGCATCCAGTTCCACGACACGGTCAACGAATGGCACACATGCCCCGAAGACGGCGAGATTCGCGGTTCGAACCCGTGTTCCGAGTATATGTTCCTGGACGACACGGCCTGTAATCTGGCGTCGATGAACCTGCTGACCTTCCTGAAGGATGGTGAGTTCCAGGCGGCGGACTACATGCATGCTTCTCGCCTGTGGACCCTGACGTTGGAAATTTCGGTGACCATGGCGCAGTTCCCGTCGAAGGAAATCGCGCAGCTGTCCTATGACTTCCGCACCTTGGGTCTGGGCTATGCGAACATTGGCGGCCTGCTGATGAACATGGGCTACAGCTATGACTCGGACGAGGGCCGGGCGATCTGCGGTGCACTAACCGCGATCATGACCGGTGTGGCCTATGCAACCTCGGCTGAGATTGCTGGCGAATTGGGCACCTTCAAAGGCTATGAGCGCAATGCAGACCACATGCTGCGTGTCATCCGTAACCATCGCCGTGCGTCGCAGGGGGTGACCGAGGGGTACGAGAAACTGGCCGTAAAGCCTGTGCCACTGGATCACGGCAACTGCCCGGACAAACGCCTGGTCGATCTGGCCATGTCCGCCTGGGACGAGGCGCTGAGCCTTGGTGAGAAGAACGGCTACCGCAACGCGCAAGCCACTGTGATCGCGCCCACCGGCACGATTGGTCTGGTGATGGATTGCGACACCACAGGGATCGAGCCGGACTTTGCTCTGGTGAAATTCAAGAAGCTGGCCGGTGGCGGTTACTTCAAGATCATCAACCGTTCGGTGCCGTCGGCGCTGGAGAAACTGGGCTATTCCTCGGCTCAGATCGAAGAGATCGTTGGTTATGCGGTCGGCCACGGCACCATCGGCAACGCGCCGGGAATCAACCACACTTCGCTGACCGGTCATGGCTTCGGCCCGAACGAACTGGCCAAGGTGGACGCCGCGCTGGAAAGCGCGTTCGACATCCGGTTCGTGTTCAACCAGTGGACGCTGGGCGAGGATTTCTGCACCGGCGTTCTGGGCATCCCGGCGACCAAGCTGAATGACCCGACATTCGACCTGCTGCGTCATTTGGGCTTTACCAAGGCGGATATCGACGCGGCCAACGATCACGTCTGCGGAACCATGACTCTGGAAGGCGCGCCACATCTGAAGGAAGAGCACTATTCGATCTTCGACTGCGCCAACCCGTGCGGCAAGAAAGGCAAGCGTTTCCTTGGGGTTGATAGCCATATCACCATGATGGCGGCAGCGCAGAGCTTCATCTCGGGTGCGATCAGCAAAACGATCAACATGCCGAATGATGCGACCATCGAGGATTGCCAGAAGGCCTACGAACTCAGCTGGTCGTTGGGTGTGAAGGCCAATGCGCTCTATCGTGATGGTTCAAAACTGTCGCAGCCTCTGGCGGCGGCGCTTGTCGAGGATGACGACGAGGCGGCGGAAGTGCTGGAAAGTGGCTCGACGCAGGAAAAAGCTGTCGTTCTGGCCGAGAAGGTGATCGAGAAGGTTGTGGTCAAGGAAATGATCCGCAGCCATCGCGAGAAACTGCCGCATCGCCGCAAGGGCTATACCCAGAAGGCAATCGTCGGCGGCCACAAGGTCTATCTGCGCACCGGTGAGTTCGAAGACGGCAAGCTGGGCGAGATTTTCATCGATATGCACAAGGAAGGCGCTGGCTTCCGGGCGATGATGAACAACTTTGCCATCGCTGTCTCGGTCGGCCTGCAATATGGCGTACCGCTGGAGGAGTTCGTTGATGCCTTCACCTTCACCAAGTTCGAACCGGCTGGGATGGTGCAGGGCAATGACTCGATCAAGAACGCGACGTCGATCCTGGACTATATCTTCCGCGAACTGGCCGTCAGCTATCTGGACCGCACCGATCTGGCCCATGTGAAACCAGAAGGTGCAACCTTTGACGATCTGGGTCGGGGCGAAGAAGACGGTCTGTCGAATGTGTCGGAAATCAGTGAAAGCGCGGCGACCAAGTCATTGGAAGTGCTGAAACAAATCAGCTCGACCGGCTATCTGCGCAAGCGCCTGCCGCAGGACCTGATGGTCTTCAATGGTGGTCAGGCCGATGTGACCGGCATGGCCGAAACCGCAGCCGCATTCGAAGCACCTGCTGAAACGGCGGTTGCAACCGGTATGGACGCACGGACCAAGGCCAAGATGCAGGGGTACGAGGGCGATCCCTGCGGCGAATGCGGAAACTACACGCTGGTGCGCAATGGCACCTGCATGAAATGCAACACCTGCGGCGCGACAAGCGGGTGTAGCTGAGTTTAGCCCCCCGGCAACCCGGGGTGCAGGGGTCGGATAGCTGCCACAGGTACCGACCCCGACGAACACGGAGAAAGGCGCTGAGACTTACCATCGATGCCTTTTTCCACTCGACCGACATGCCCGTGTTGGTCGGGAACAGGGTGGGGCGGAATATTGCTCTTTCCCACTCTCTCACGGGGCGGGTGCGCTCGTCCCATGCGCAGTCCAGGCCGCAGGCAAAAAAACACCGGGCGGTCAACGAAATGAGCCTGGAAGGCGAAACTGACAGGGGGCTTCGGCCCCCTTTCTTTTTCAACCCCGAGTCGGTTGTCTGAGCAGGGCCTTGCCGGATCATCCCGGTCGCATAGGGCAAGTCCCGCCGATACGCACCATATCCATTTCGTCCGGCGATGGTCCGCAGACGCGACTCTGTCAAACACGCGGAGATTGGCGCGGGCGCTGTAATTTCAAGCAGAGCGGGTGACGTAACCGGGGAATGGCCATTTCTTAACCTCTGTCCGGACACAGACACTCAAGAAAACACACTCAGGAGGCATAAAATGGAATCGAAGAAACTGGTAATCGTCTCTGCCCTGGCTTTTGGACTGCCGGTCACAGGGCTTGCCCAAAGCTCGGCTGACACCAATGGCGACGGAGTTTTGACTATCGAAGAGGTTCAGGTGGTTGTGCCTGATGTTGATGCCGAAGGATTCGCACAGATGGATGCGAATGGCGACGGCGCGCTGGATCAGGATGAAGTTGCCGTTGCGCAGGAGGCAGGATTGCTGCCGCCGTCCAACGGGTAGATCACCTCAAAGAAGGGCGGCCCGAACTGCTTTGGGCCGCCTGCTTTCAGTGTATTAGGACGTCAAGTGAATGTTAAACTTGCGACGCAGGTCCGCGTCCAGAAGCGGGTCAAATCGGGCGTTCGAGGGGGCCGACAGAATCTCCTCCTTCCGGGCAATGGCTTTTTCGACCAAATCTGGTTTTCCCAACTCGGCCCATTCCTTGGGTGATGTCCGGTCGCCAAGTGTTGGATAGACATAATCTGTCTGCATTCGCCCCAGCGTGGCATCCGTGCCCAGATAATGCCCCGGTCCACCCAAGCACACCTCGGCCATCTGATCCAAAGCCAGAGTCTCGTCGGTAACTTCGATCCCCCGCACACAACGCTGCGCCTGCCCGATAAGATCGTCCCCTAAGATCAGGGATTCATGGCAAAAACCCAGCAGAGAGGAATGCATCCCTGCCGCCTCATAGATCATATTTGTGCCTGAAAGCCCGGCCATGATGTTCGAACACATCTGCTCCCATCCGGCCTGCATGTCGGGCAGTTTCGAATCCGATGCTCCCGCAGCTGCACCACCCGGCAGGTCGTAGAACTCGTGCATCTGCGCGCAACCGGCGCTGAGCAGCGCCTGCTCTCCGGACCCCACAGACATAGCGCCGGTACGCAGGTCCAAACCAAAGGGCCATGTGCCAAAAACCGCGGAGGCACAAGGGCTTATGGCGTTTACATAAACCAGTCCGGCAAGGCATTCGGCGGTGGCCTGCGTGATTGCGCCAGCGATGGTCGAAGGCGCGGTTGCGCCCGCCATGCCTGCAGACAGCAGCAGAACGGGCAATCCGGCTTTGATACATTCCTCCATTACCTGGCAGCTTTCGGTGGCGAATTTCATAGGTGGCACCACGAAACAGTTCGAGTTCGACACGAAAGGCCGGGCGCGCCACGCGTCTTCTCCACCTGCAATCATGTGCAGCATTTCAACGGCTTGCGAGACGTAGCTGGGGTCGGTGAAGGAGGTCCCGATATGTTTGAATGTGCCCGAGCAACAGGCATAGATGGTGTTCAGGTCCATCTCGAGATTGTCAGTGATGTCCCGGCACACCATGGGGCGCTGGACAAAGTGGATATTATCCAACTGCTCGCAAATCTTCGCGGCATCATGCAGGTCCTGAACCGTCGAGTCACGATACTCTCGTCCGGTTACGTCGACCATATGCACCGCAGCCCCCGCGGTGCCGTAATGCACCCGGTTGCCCGAGAGGTCTAGGTCCGTGTGCCCGTCGCGGCTGTAGAGGGTCACGGATCGGTTGGCACGTGCCAACGTATCCTCGACGAGCGCAGCAGGAAAACGGATACGCCCGTCATCTCCAAGCGTGCATCCGGCCGCCAGAAGGTAGTCAATCCCGCTCTGAGGAGCGTCTGCTAACCCTATGGTTTCAAGCGCTTTCAGCGCTGCAAGATGGATTTTCTCGACATCAGGCGCACTCAGCGGCTTGTAGGTGCCACCCTCCATGCCCGGACGGACGGGGCGCATATGTTCGGGCAGGGCTGCAGCGCGCGCAGCGCGGCGGGCGGCGCGGCCGCCGCTGCGGGATGAAGTGCGGGTTTGATCATTCATGGAAAGGTCCGGATTTGAAGCAGAAACAGGTGTTCAGGCGCGGTCAAGATGGGCCGGTCTGCCCCGTGCCGCACGCCCGCGATCTGCCCCAATGGTGCGGCTGATCAGGCAGATCTTCCAGACCTCGTTCTGCATTGGCGTCCTCGGTTTCCTAACTCAAAGTGTTTCAACACTATGCGGCACAATCTACTCTGTTTGCGACCTCTGTTTGCCGTTCCGGATCGATCGGGTGCCCCACATGCGCCCAAGAACGCGTGATCAAATGTTCTTTCCCGTGGGGCTAAAAACCTGTTACGCTGTACATAGTTATTTAACCAAAGCTTGTAAGTTTAAGTCAGAAGTCAGGGAGCTGCTGCCAAAGTCGCCCCGCAATCCGCCCCGACCGGCATCATATGTTCGGAGGTCTGAATGAAATCAAAGCTGGCCATAGTCGCCGCAGCGCTGCTGATCGGAGCGGGCCCGGTGAGTGCTGAGGATTGGACCGGTGCTTATGCGGGGTTCAGCTTTGGCTATGCCGATGCGGATGGCTCGGGCGGGGCCGGTGGAAACGATTTCGGCTTTGGCCCTCATATCGGATATGATTACGATTTCGGCAATTTCGTCCTAGGGGGCGAACTTGAATATAACCGCCTGAACCTTGATCTGGGTCAGTCCGAGGGCAGTCTGGACAGTCTCACGCGGCTGAAACTGCGCGGCGGCTATGATTTTGGCTCGGCGCTGGGGTATGTCGTGGTCGGTACCGCACGGGCCAGCACCTCTGGCGACAGTGATACCGCTGCTGTCTATGGAATCGGGGTTGCCTATCCTCTGGGCGAACGGTTTGTCATCAGCGGCGAGGCCTTGCGGCAGAGTTTCGACGACATTCCGAACTCGGGCAGCAATCTGGACGCCAACGTCTTCAATTTACGGACGACATTCCGGTTCTGATCCTAACCGGTCGCGGTTTCCGCCCGCTTGGCTAACTGCCCGGCCAGGTCACAGAGCAACTTCAACGACGCGACGAACTTGTCATCGGCGATCGTCATCGCGACGCGGATGTGTCCGGCTGCGGCGGCACCGAAACTTTCGCCGGGCATGACCGCAATCGCGTGTGTGTCCAGCAAGGCGTCGGCAAAGGCTTCGCCGCTGAGGCCCGTCGCTCGGATGTCGAGCATCAGGTACATCGCACCCTGGGCCGGGATCAGGCTCACCGTCTGCTGTGCGGCCAGAATGTCCAGCGCCAGCGCACGGCGGCGGCGAAAGGGCTCGGCTATTTGGTTTTCAAGATCGGAGCCGGCACTTAGGGCATAACTGGCGGCGTCCTGAATGAACCCCGGGACGCCATAGGTGGTGTGGGTGGCGAGGTTGATCAGATGGTCGGTGACCTCTTCCGGGGCGACGATCCAGCCACAGCGCGAGCCGGTCATGGCGTGAGATTTCGACATTGACCCGATGACCAGCGTGCGCTCGGCCATACCGGGCAGGGCGCGCGGCGAAAGATGGGTGCCGTCCCAGACCTGCGTGTCATAGACCTCATCCGAAATGAGCCAAAGATCGCGTCGTTGGCATAGCTCAGCGATGGCCGAGAGGGTTTCAGTTGAATAGACCACTCCGGTCGGGTTGTTCGGGGTGTTGATCAGCAGAGAAACAGCACCGTCGGCTGCGGCGTCGATATCCTCGGCGCGCGGCTGGAAGGCGTCCTCGGCACGGGTCGCGATGGGGCGGGCGATGGCTCCGGCCCCTCGGATGGTGCCGGGATAGGTGGCATAATAGGGGTCGAGATAAAGACCCACATCACCGGGATCGCATAGGGCCGTATGCGCAGCAAACAGCGCGGCCTGACCGCCCGGCGTGATCATCACATTGTCCCGGGTGGTTCTGACGCCAGTGCGCATTTGGACACGTGCAGCAACCGTATCGCGCAGCAGATCGGTGCCGGGTACCATGGCATAGCCGGTATGGCCTTCGCGTGCCGAAGCATCCATCGCCGCCAGAATCGAGGGATCAGTGCCGATATCATGCTCGCCAATGGTCAACTCGGTGACGGCATGGCCTTCTGCGATCATCTGGCGGGCGCGATAGAACACGTCCCACCCGTCCGATCCGCCGCCGGTCAGATGCGTGATGCGATGCGATAGTTTCATGGCGCGCCTCCCTTGACCCGAAATGGGGCAGAGCGGCGGGGTCTTGTCAATCGGCTTCGTCGCGGCACCCGGGACCGAACTCAGGGCTTGGCGGGGCGCTGAACCCGTGCTAGTCAGGGCGCATGAACCGGAAAACTTGCATCATTATCTGCTGCATTCCCTGCTGATTTATCAAGCGGGCCGGTTTCTTTCGTTTTCATCCCTGAGACAAGTTGCTAAGCCCGCGCCAATGCGTGACGTATATGCTGTTTCAGGAGCACGAGCCGATGACGACGATCAAACTGCACAACACGAGGACACGGGCGAAAGAGGATTTCGCGCCGATCGATCCCAGCAATGTGCGGATGTATGTCTGTGGCCCGACGGTCTATGACCGCGCCCATTTGGGGAACGCGCGACCTGTGGTGGTGTTTGACGTGCTCTACCGGTTGTTGCGCCACGTCTACGGCGCGGATCATGTGACCTATGTGCGCAATTTCACCGATGTGGACGACAAGATCAACGCGACGGCTCTGGCGCGTAAACAGGCCGGAGCCGCGGGGTCATTGGAGCAGTTGGTGCAAGAGCGTTCGGACGAAACCATTGGCTGGTATCTGCATGACATGGGTGCTCTGGGCGCGATGGAACCCGATGAGATGCCGCGTGCCACGCAGTACATCGCACAGATGATCGCGATGATCGGAGACCTGATGGCCAAGGGGCATGCTTATGCCGCCGAGGGGCATGTGCTGTTTGCCGTGGATAGCTGGAAGGACGATTACGGCGCGCTGTCGGGGCGCTCGGTCGATGACATGATCGCGGGCGCGCGGGTTGAGGTCGCGCCTTACAAGAAGAACCCGATGGATTTTGTGCTGTGGAAGCCCTCGACCGATGAATTGCCCGGCTGGGAAAGTCCGTGGGGCAGGGGGCGTCCGGGTTGGCATATTGAATGCTCGGCCATGAGCTATGAGTTACTGGGTGAGAGCTTTGACATTCATGGCGGCGGGAATGATCTGATGTTCCCGCACCATGAGAACGAGATAGCGCAGAGCAAATGCGCCCACCCGCATGGTGAATTCGCGCGTGTCTGGATGCACAATGAGATGCTGCAGGTTGAAGGCAAGAAGATGTCCAAATCGCTGGGCAATTTCTTCACCGTCCATGATCTTTTGGATCAGGGAGTACCGGGTGAAGTGATCCGCTTTGTGTTCCTGCAGACCCATTATCGCAAGCCGATGGACTGGACCGAGAAGAAGGCGCGCGAGGCCGAGGCGACGTTGCGCAAGTGGCGGGCGCTGACAGCGGGCATTGAGCCCGCCGCCAACGCGGCCCCTGCCGTCATCGCGGCGCTTGGTGATGATCTGAACACCGCAGGTGCCATTGCAGAGCTGCACCGTTTGGCGGCAGAGGGCGATGCTGCGTCTTTGTTGGCGAGCGCGCAGGTGGTCGGGTTATTGACCGATGAGATGGGCGAGTGGGCGGAGACGGGCTCAGTCGATCTGTCGTCTCATGCCGAAAGACTGGCCGAGGCGCGGGCGGCTGCGATGCAATCCAAGGATTTCTCGGAAGTTGATCGCTTAAAGGCCGCGTATGTTGCCGCCGGGCTGGAGGTCCGGATGAGTAAGGAGGGCGTGGAACTGGTGCCCGGTGCCGGTTTCGATCCCGCCAAGTTGGAGGGGGTCGGATGAGCAAAGAGCGTCTTTACCTCTACGACACCACCTTGCGGGACGGGCAGCAAACGCAGGGCGTGCAGTTTTCGACCGCCGAGAAGGTGCAGATTGCGCAGGCGCTGGATGCGTTGGGGGTGGATTACATCGAGGGCGGCTGGCCCGGCGCGAACCCGACGGATAGTGCGTTCTTTGAGGCGGCGCCCAAGACGGCGGCCTGTTTGACCGCGTTTGGGATGACCAAGCGCGCGGGGCGGTCGGCCGAGAATGATGACGTGCTGGCCGCAGTGATGAATGCCGGGACGCCCGCGGTCTGTCTGGTCGGGAAGTCGCATGACTACCATGTGACGGATGCGCTTGGCATCGCACTGGAGAAGAACACCGAAAACGTCCGGGCCTCGGTCGCGCATATCGTGGCGCAGGGGCGCGAGGCTTTGTTCGATGCCGAGCACTTCTTTGACGGCTACAAGGACAATCCCGGATACGCGGTTGAGGTCTGCCGGGCCGCGCTGGATGCCGGCGCGCGGTGGGTCGTTTTGTGCGACACCAATGGCGGTGCCCTGCCTGCCGAGGTTGGGCGCATCGTGTCTGAGGTGATTGCCGCCGGTCTGCCCGGGGATCGGCTGGGCATTCATACACATAACGACACCGAGAATGCGGTGGCGTGTTCTCTGGCCGCCATCGATGCTGGCGCACGGCAGGTGCAGGGCACGCTGAACGGATTGGGCGAGCGGTGCGGCAACGCCAACCTGACCGCTCTGATCCCCACGCTGATGCTCAAAGAGCCCTATGCCTCGCGCTATGAGATCGGGGTGAAGCCCGAGGCGTTGGCCGGGCTGACGCGGATCAGCCGGATGCTGGACGATATCCTCAACCGCGTGCCCAGCAAGCAGAGCGCTTATGTCGGGGCTTCGGCCTTTGCGCATAAGGCCGGGCTGCATGCCAGCGCGATCCTCAAGGACCCGTCGACCTATGAGCATATCGACCCGGCAAGCGTCGGCAATGCGCGCATCATTCCGATGTCGAACCAGGCCGGGCAGTCGAACCTGCGCAAGCGTCTGAACGATGCGGGACTGACTGTCGACGCGGGCGATCCGGCGTTGGGGCGTATCCTTGAACGGATCAAACTGCGGGAGGCTGAGGGCTATTCCTATGACACCGCGCAGGCCAGTTTTGAGCTGCTGGCGCGGGATGAGCTGGGGCAGCTGCCCGAATTCTTCGAGGTCAAGCGTTATAAGGTGACTGTTGAGCGCCGGAAGAACAAATACAACAAGATGGTCAGCCTGTCTGAGGCGGTTGTTGTTGTGAGAGTAGACGGTGAGAAGAAACTGTCGGTTAGTGAATCGCTGGATGAAGACGGCAGCGATCGGGGTCCAGTGAACGCTTTGGCGAAGGCCTTGGCCAAGGATCTGGGGCAGTATTCGCAGATACTGGCGGATATGCGGCTGGTCGACTTCAAGGTGCGCATCACCCAAGGCGGGACCGAGGCGGTGACCCGCGTGATCATCGATAGCGAGGACGGGCAGGGGCGGCGCTGGTCCACTGTCGGGGTGAGTGCGAACATAATCGACGCCTCGTTTGAGGCTCTGCTGGATGCGATCCAGTGGAAACTGGTGAGCGATTGCGCACCGCGCTCCGCCGCTGCCGAATAACGTGGAATTCGACGACGATATAAAGGCCTGCGCGGCGCTGGTGCATAAGGCCCATCCGGATCGTTTCATGGCTGCGATGGCTGCGCCGGTGGCAGCGCGGACGGTTTTGTTTCCGATCTATGCGCTAAATGTCGAGGTGGCGCGCGCGCCTTGGGTGACACAGGAAAGCATGATCGCCGAGATGCGCCTGCAATGGTGGCGCGATGCGTTGCAGGAGATTGCCGAAGGCCCAACAGTGCGGCGGCACGAGGTTGTGACGCCTTTGTCCCGTGTGATCTCGCCTCATCTGGCGGCGCAGTTGGATGAATATGTGGCCGTAAGGCGTTGGGATGTCTACCGTGATCCGTTCGAGGACGAGGCGCATTTTGAAGCGTATATCAATCACAGCGCCGGAACGCTGATGGTGGTGTCTGCGCAGGCTTTGGGGGCCGCGGACGAGGCGGTGCTGCGCGATTTTGGCTATGCCGCGGGGATTGCAAACTGGTTCCGGGCTATCCCCGAGCTTGAGGCACGGGGCAGGATTCCTCTGCTCGATGGGACGCAGGATGGTGTTCGGGCGCTGGCGCAGATGGCGTTGGACCGGTTGGCGCGTGCACGCGAGGCCCGCAAGGACGTCAGTGCGCAAGCGCGGCCTGCGCTCTATGCCGGGTGGCAGACCGAATGGGTGTTGCGGGCCGCCTTGGCACGGCCCGAACGCGTGGCGGCAGGGGCTTTGGCGCAGGGTGAAATCCGCCGCCGGTTTTCGCTGATGAAAACAGCGGCGACGGGGCGCTGGTAAGATCAGGCTGCTTGCGGGTCCGAAGGCCTCAGCACCAGCCACAACAGCGCTCCGCCTGCCAGCGTCAGCAGCGGGATCATGGCGAGGTTGACCGCCGTCCAGCCCTCGACCGCGGAACCTCCTGAGCAGTTCATCAGCCCTCCGGACGCCAACGAGGCGAAAGTGACGCCGCCAAAGACCAGTAGGTCGTTCAGGCCCTGCATGCGTCCACGCTCATGCACCTCATGCGAGTCCGCCAGCATGCTGGTCGCCCCGATGAAGCCGAAGTTCCAGCCGATGCCCAGCAGGATAAGGGCGACGAAGAAATTTCCGAGATCAACGCCTTGCAGCGCGACGATGCCAGCCCCGCCAAGGATAAACAACCCAAGGGCCACAATCTTCTCGACCCCGAACCGCGCGATCAGATGGCCGGTGAAGAAACTGGGGATGTACATGGCCAGCACGTGACTGGTGACGATATCTGCGGCGTCGCCCTCGGTATAACCGCAGCCGACAACGGCCAGAGGCGTCGATGTCATCACGAGGTTCATCAACGCGTATGAAACCATGGCGCAGATGATTGCGACGGCGATGCGCGGTGTTTTCAGCAACTCCAGCCGGGTGCGGCCTTTGGGTTCATCCTTTGTGGGCTTCGGCGGGGTCGGGATATCGAGGAAGAAGAACAGCGCCGAGCCGAAGACGTTGATCGCTATGACGGCCAGATAAGTGCCCAGAAACGGGATCACATAGGCCTGCGAGGTCAGCTTGACGATCTGAGGGCCGATGATCGCTGCCGCCAGCCCCCCGGCCATGACATAGGATATGGCTTTGGGCCGGAAGGCGTCAGACGCCGTATCGGCGGCGGCAAAGCGATAGAAGCCATGCGCGCTCATGTAGATACCGGTCAGGAAACTGCCGACAAGGAACAACGGGAACGAACCCAGATACAGGCCATAGGCGCCGATCACCCCGCCCGCAGCACCCGCGGTTGAGCCGACCAAGAATCCAGCGCGCCGTCCCCAGCGCTGCATGATGGCAGAGATCGGCGTGGCGGCCATCATCGAGCCCAGAACGATCAGTGAGATCGGTAATGTCGCGAGGCACGCATTGCTGGCCAGCGATTGCCCCGCCAGCCCGCCGACAATGAACATCATCGGCATCTGCGACCCCAGCACAGCCTGCGCGGCCACCAGTACGGCGACATTGCGTTTGGCCTGAGTGTCGTTGGGGGAAGCAGCGATCAGTGTCATGGGCAAATGGTTATCGGCGATTGCGATGTGGCACAAGCGGGTTGCATATGCGGCACATCCGCCTAACGTGCGGACAAGGATCACTTATCGGAGAGCGCATGTCCGTCGGACGCATCATCGAAACACCGGACTGCGTGACCGAAGGGGCCGAGTGGCTGGCCGGGGCCTGCCCGCGGATGGCTTATGCCATGGAACAGACCGGACCTCTGCCGCTACGGCGCAAGCCGGATGGGTTTGCCCAGCTGCTCAGCGCGATTGTCAGCCAGCAGGTCAGCGTGGCTTCGGCCAATGCGATCTGGAAACGGTTGAGGGATGCGAAGCTAACCGGCCCGCGCAAGATCATGTGGGCGACGGATGATGATCTGCGCGCGGTTGGGCTCAGCCGTCAGAAAATCCGCTATGCCCGTGCGCTGGCCGAGGCGCGGATCGACTACAGGGCGCTGCGCGATGCGCCGGATGATCAGGTGGTGGCGATCCTGACCGAGGTGCCCGGCATCGGAGTCTGGACCGCCGAGATATACGCGATGTTTTCACTGGGACGCGCCGATGTGATTGCGCCGGGCGATCTGGCCCTGCAAGAGGCGGCGCGCATCCTCTATGACTTGCCAAAACGACCAACAGACAAAGAGTTACGCCAGATGGCCGAAGCATGGTCGCCGTGGCGATCGGTTGCGGCGCGGGTGTTGTGGGCCTACTACCGGGTCTCCAAAGACAGAGAAGGGATCAGATGACACGGGTTTTGAATGCGCTCCGGAAAGAGCCGGTCTCGGGGGATACACGCTCGGTCGTGGTGTTTGTGCATGGCTATGGTGCGAACGGGGCCGACCTGCTGGGTCTGGCCGATCCGCTGGGCGAACACCTGCCGGATACGCTGTTCGTGGCCCCCGATGCGCCCGAGCAGATCGCAGGCATGCCGAACGGGTTTCAGTGGTTCCCGATCCCGTGGATCGATGGCTCGTCCGAGGAAGAGGCCCGGCGCGGAATGGAAATGGCGGTCGAAGATTTCAACGCCTTTCTGGATGCGCTGATGGTGGATGAAGACGTTCTGCCCGAACAGGTCGTTCTGTTCGGCTTCAGCCAGGGCACGATGATGAGCCTGCACGTCGCCCCCCGCCGTGAAGACCCGGTGGCCGGGATCGTCGCCTTCTCGGGTCGGCTGCTGGAGCCGGATCTGTTGCCGGATGAGGTGGTTAGCCGGATGCCCGTTCTGTTGGTCCATGGCGATGCCGACGATGTGGTGCCGCCACAATCGCTGCCCGAAGCAGCAGAGGCGCTGCAGAGTGCCGGGTTCAAAGAGGTCTATGCCCATGTGATGAAGGGCACGGGCCATGGCATCGCGCCGGATGGCCTGAGCGTGGCGCTTGCCTTCATGCGGGATAAGCTGAGCCTCTGATCTTAAGGCGTTTACCAAAGGAGCATGTGATGCTGATCGTGACAGGAGTGGTAGAAGTCTCTAAAGCAGGGGTCGAGAAAGCATCGACCGCGGCGCTGGAAATGGTTGCGGAAACCCTGAGAGAACCCGGTTGCCTGATCTATGAATTCAGTCAGGTTCTGGGTCATGCGACTCGGTTTCGGGTTTACGAGGAATGGCAGGATCAAGCCGCGCTTGAAGCCCATTTCGCAACGCCTCATATGGCCGCGTTTCAGGCTGCTTTGGGCGAGATCGGCGTGACCTCCAGCGAAATATACCGCGTGATCGGGGGCGAGAAACAGCCGCTCCGCTAACTGGTCAGTCCCACAAATGACCTTCTGAAAACTCGACCGAATTGCCAGCCGGGTCGCGCACGTAAAGTGACCGGGCCCCGTTGGGCCAGTCGAACTCGGCATCCAGGGGAACGTTCCAGTCCAACAGGTGCTTGCGCATCACGGCGATCTCAGTCCGGCTGAGCACAAGGCAGACATGGCCCGGCCCGCGGGCGCCATGCGGCGGGACGGGTAGGGCGGGGTTGCCGGGCGGTTTCTCGGTCTCAACGGCGTTGAACAGCAGCAGGACCGAACCCCCGACCCGATAGAATACATGACGATCGGTCACGCGCTGGATTTTCTCAAGGCCCAGTATCTGGCCATAGAACTCCTCGGTCGCGTCCAGATCATCGACGTAAAGCGCGGCTTCCAGAATGGCCGATGGGGCCGGGATGTCTGGTGTGACCTTCATCCCCTAAACCTATCACATCGCGCGATTTTTGTCACCGGCGCGGGCGGCGGTCGCGTTTGCGTTGTGGCGCCGCGCTGAGGGTGGGCATGGGCAGGCTGTCCCACTGTCCGAGCGCAAGCCCGTCGAGGGTCCAGTCTCCGATGCGGGCGCGGATCAGACGCAGGGTCGGGTGACCCACGGCTGCCGTCATCCGGCGCACTTGGCGGTTGCGGCCCTCGCGGAGTGTTAGCTCCAGCCAGCAGTCGGGCACGGTCTGGCGCACCCGGATTGGTGGGGTGCGTGGCCAGAGGTCCTCGGGTTCATCAATCAGGCGCGCTTTGGCAGGGCGGGTGGGACCGTCGTTCAATGCGACGCCATCCCTCAGCGCTTTCAGCGCAGCCGCATCGGGAAGGCCTTCGACCTGCACCCAGTAGGTCTTGGCCATCTTGTGCTTGGGGTCGGATATCTGCGCCTGCAGCCGCCCGTTGTCGGTCAATAGCATCAGACCTTCGCTGTCGCGGTCCAGACGCCCGGCGGGATAGACGCCGGGAAGGTCGATGAAATCCGACAGTGTGCTGCGAGGTGAGTCGGCATTGGCGCGGTCCGTGAACTGCGGCAGCACATCAAAGGGTTTATTGAAACGAATGAACCATGACATGACCCCGCCATAACGCCCGCGCCAGATCAGCGCAACCTGTGGATAAGTGTCACATATCCGTTACGGATTGCCCATAACAAGAACCCGAGATGTTGTGTGAACTCGGTACTTGTCAGAGATTTAACACGAGATATAGTTGAGCTAAGGCCGGGGCGGGTGTTCCCCGCTCTGATGTCACAAACGGGCAGTACAGAGCGAGGAGCGATTCTATTATGGACGGAGACTTCAGGACCGAATTTGTCAGGGAACCCGGTGCGCTCAGGCATCATCCGGCATTGGTTCTGAACGCTGATTACCGCCCTTTGTCGTACTATCCGTTGTCCCTCTGGCCCTGGCAGGAGGCGATCAAAGCCGCTTGGCTGGACCGGGTGGACATCGTGGCCGAATATGACGAAGTGGTCCGCAGCCCCAGTACCGAGATCCGAATACCCTCGGTCGTTGTGTTGAAAGACTATGTAAAACCCAGAAAGCGCGTGGCCTTCACGCGCTTTAATTTATTTCTGAGGGATGAATTCAAATGCCAGTATTGCGGCAGCCGCGGTGATCTGACCTTTGATCACGTTGTCCCTCGCGCCGCCGGGGGTGTCACAAGTTGGCAGAACGTCGTTGCAGCCTGCAGCCCGTGCAACCTGCGCAAAGGGTCCAAATCGCTGCGGCAGGCCGGGATGTCGCTGAACAAGCCCCCGCGTCAGCCCGATGCCGAGGCGTTGCGCAACATTGGTCGTAAGTTCCCGCCGAACCACTTGCATGACAGTTGGATCGACTTCCTCTACTGGGATGCTGAACTGGACGCTTGAGCAGCCTTAGCGCAACCGCCAGGCAATCAGCCAGAGCAGTGTGAAACCGGCCGAGGCGAGGAAGTTCCAACCTGCCATCGAGATGCCAAACAGCTCCCACGGGACCTCGTCGCAGCGCACCAGCGGGGCGTTCATGATCTGGTTGAACAGGTCGTCGGTGGACAGGCCGCTGATATCGCCGGAGGTGCATGAGGACGGCCCCTCCCACCAGCCCTTTTCCACGCCCGCGTGAAAAAAGCCCAGACCGGCAGTCGTTGCGGCGGCCAGCGCGCCCAGCAGCGGCAGGATACCCACGCGCGGAAAGGCAAAGAACAAGAGCCCCAGAATGACGGCCGCGCCATGAGGGTATCTTTGCCAGATACACATCTTGCAGGGTGCCATGCCGCCCAGATACTGAAAGCCCCAAGCCCCCAGCAGCAAGGCCGCCGATCCCCCGGCAGCCATCAGAATGAGTGTTTTCTTGAGCGTCATAGGTATCGCACCAGCAGAAACCCTCCGATCAGGAGGACAACGAAGACGGTAAAGACTAGACCCAGCCGCTTTTCGATAAAGTCGCGGATCGGTTCGCCGAATTTCCACAGCAGACCGGCCACCACAAAGAACCGCAGCGCGCGGGCCAGAATCGAGGTGGCGACAAATGTACCCAGCGGCATCCCGGTCCAGCCGGACATGATCGTAATGACCTTGTAGGGAAACGGAGTGATGCCCGCAGCCAACACAGCCCAGAAGCCGAAGTCATTGAAGCGATGATTGAATTCTTCCATCGCCTCTGCCTTGCCCATGGATTCCAGAATGGGCTGGCCGATGCTTTCATAGAAGAACGCGCCGATCGCGTAACCCAGCATCCCACCCAGCACCGAGGCAACCAGCGCGACGGTGGCAATCAGCCACGCACGCGAGGGGCGCGCCAGGATCATCGGGATCATCAGCACATCCGGCGGGATCGGAAAAAACGAGCTTTCGACGAAGGCGACGATGGCCAGCGCCCATAAAGCATGAGGGTGCTCGGCCAGACGAATGGTCCAGTCATAAAGAGATCGCAGCATAAGGCACAAATATCCGGGTAACTTTTGGGCCAAGCCAAAGCACGCGCGTGCCAAGGGGTCAACCTCTGCCCGTGAAACAATCGGCGGGCTGGTTGTTTTTTGCCTCTGGACCTTCCGCCGGTTGAAGGCTAATTCGGTTGGCGTGGCCCAAGTGGCGGAATGGTAGACGCAGGGGATTCAAAATCCCCCGCCTTCACGGGCGTGAGAGTTCGAGTCTCTCCTTGGGCACCACATCAAACCCTTTAGAGCTGTATATGCTTGAAAATAAGGGTTCTGGGCTTGCCTCCTGACACACATTTGGACACACAAGCGGGACACAAGCCTATGAGTCTTACCGTGAAATTGAAGCATATTGACCCCAGAAAAAGCGGCGCTCTGCGCTTCAGGAGGCGTTTTCCTAAGGACTGCGAAGAAATTCTTGGCAAAGCACCGATGGAGGTCACGCTAAAAAATCGCGAAGGCGTTAAGATGCAGATCGAATACGAGGCGGTGCTTCGTGAGTTCGACCGGTTGGTCGATGATGCCAGACAGCGCCTGAGGGGCGCAGACAGCCGTAGTCCGTTCGCTAAGTGGCAAGATGCGTTATTAGAGGCAGAAGGGCTTCTAGAGGGCGTTACGGGCCTAGATGAGCATGAAGCGCGGGGCCTGATAGGCGATGACCTGAAAAAGCGAGAGGCCGACCCGCTCGTCGTAAAAGCCCTGCTCAACCCCAAAGCAGAACCACCCAAGGCGACCCTTCAGGATGCCGCTCAGATGTACCTCAATCTGAAGGTAAAGGATAATCACCAGAAGAAAGTCCGGTTCACTCGAACGAAGGAGCGAATGGAAGCCGTTCTGGGGCCGCTAAAGGAACTCCCTCTTGTCGATCTGCGAAGGGAACACGGTCGGAATGTCAAAGACTACCTTCTTGGCCTGAAGAAATTTGATGGAACACCGTTGGCCGTCGAGAGCGTCCGGCGCGATCTGACGACCATCAAGGCAATGGTAAACCTCGGCATCACCGAATTGGACCTTGAGGGCAGGGCCAGCAATCCCTTCGCCAAGCTGGAATTGCCCAAGGAAGTTGGACGTAAGATCGAAAAGCGGCCACCGCTCCCTGATGACGTGGTCAAGAAGACACAGTCTAAACTTGCAGGCGTAAAAGACAACGATGCTCTGCGTTGGTCTTGGTGTCTGATGGCGGGTACATCGGCCCATGTGAAAGAAGTAGCTTTCCTTGAACTTCAAGACATTGATATCGAGCGGGAAGTCCTTGAAGTTAGGCCAAATAGTCTTAGGGGCGATTTGAAAACTGACTCGCGGGACAGAGCTATTCCCCTGATAGGTGACGCACTGGTAGCTGCGAAAGAGATTGTCCGTGCTATGGAGGGCAGCAAACCGTCCGACCCAGTATTTCCTCGGTACTGTAAGCATGAGCGGTCTAGTGACGCTTTATCGGCCACATTGAATAACCACATCAGGAGTGTAACCGATTTGGAGGACACAACTACCTACGGATTACGCCACAGAGTCAGCGCAAAACTGCGCCTTGCAGGGGCACCTCAGGAGACAATTGACCGAGTGATGGGGCACACCATAGCCGCCACCGGAGCGAGTACCTACGGGGGCGTTGACGACCGCCTGACGGTGGACCGGGAGTGGATGCTGGAAGCTGGGTTGTGAGCCTAGTGGTTCTTGCAGAAGACCGCCAACTCAAGCACATTAACAGCGTCGCCGTAGAGCGCCGAATTTAGGGAACTATTTCATTGCCAAATCCAGTTGTTCGCCGTGTTCCGAAAATTGACGATCTCACATTGCATCAGGCATTTGAGCGCGTTGTGAGAGCAGTAATCCCCAATGAAGTCGAAGACTCTAAAAATGCCAAAGTAAACCACTGGAACTATTCGATTGGCGGGGTAGTCAATGTTGCCTCCAGTGATATCGAAGACGTTTCTGATTGGACGGGAAAATATGTGGTCGAAAGTGCCGTCCTTAAGGTAACCTCTGCAGAAAATGTTCCAGTCTCTGTAACGTTCTCCCGTACGATTGATCAGGGTTCGCAAAAACGACCTTCGCCTCACTATGATCAGTTTTCTCTGATTTTTGGGGAAGCTAATCGCGTAAACTGGGATGATGCTGGCCTCGCGGCTGAGATATTGACAGCGTTATTAGCAGATCAAGTTCCTTCTACCGCAGGCGGCGATGAGTCTAATTTACTGCCTCAACAAATTGTCGAGTTTGGCGCGGCGCATCGGCAAATGCTGGCCTCTTTGAATACCCAACTAGCTGAGCTTACCAAGAAGCGGCAGGAAATGGAGACTGAGTTTAAAGCTAAGGAGGATGCTCGACAGCTACAGCATGAGGAGTCCTTGCAGGAACTTGAAGCCGAAAGAAAGAAGTTGGAGCTTGAGTCCTACAAGGCGAGGCGGCGTTCGCTCCAGACCGCCATGACAGGAAAATCTGCAGCCGAACGTTTGCGCGAATACATGCCCGCCGGAGCAAAGGCTTACAGCATCTACGTGGTGTTTGTCGCGCTAATAGCATCTGGAGTTGGGGCTTTCTTCACGTACCAGTCAATCAACCAAATGGCGATAAACGACGGCGATATTGTCCGACTGCTTTCGGTCGTTAGAGAAGGAGGTGCTGATGTTGCCAAAGTCGAGGCAATGGCTGAGAGCGCGCTTTCCACAATAAATTGGTACCTGATAGTCAAATCTGTGCTTTCTTCGCTCCTGACCGTTGGCGGGCTGTTGTATGCCGCCGACTGGCTTCGAAAACTCTACCTTAGTGAGGTTAAGGCGGCGCAAGAAGCAGACCAGTTCAATTACGATATTCTGCGTTCTAATTGGATTATTGAGTCGGTTCTCGAAATGGAGAATGAGCATGGCGGCAAAGTGCCTGAAACCTGGCTAAACAGCGTGACTACAGGACTATTCGCCAACCGAGAAGGAAGCCCTAGTGAAGAAGACCAAGCTTCAACTGCCTTACGTGCGCTTCTTGGGTTGTCAGCGTCGGCAAAAATAGGTCCAGATGGGACTACAATGGAGTTTGGCCCCAAAGGGGTTAAGAAAATGGCGGCACCGCCTAAATAGAAGTGTCGCACACGCCATTAAGGGTGGGTTTGTTTGCGCGGCAGTCCTGATTGAAGGACGGAATCTGTCCCGAACAGAAGTTAGCGCCAATTGAAAGGGTGCCTGAAAACCGACCAAGAAGGTGGTACGAGGGGTTCATTCTGAAAGCAAAACATTCCTGACGCAAAAATTTGAGAGCCCGAGATAGAATAGGATGCCGCGCATCACCCCCCGCTAGGGGCACCGTCAATCCACCTTGTTTCCACCTGCGGGACATTCCCATTAGTGGAGCTAAATCAATGGGTTGACAGGGATTCGCGCATGACTCATCTAGGCGTTGCATCACAACGATGCAGCACTACCAAAACTAGGATTACCTTCATGCTGAAATTCTTCGACCTTCGCTTTGGCTCTTTCGTGTCTCACCTGTACGTGACAACTCCGCGTTGCTTTGCGCCCAGATGCGAGACTACCGACCCAGAACATATCTTTGACTTCCGCGTTGGTCCCCTTGATCTTCTGATACTGCGCTACTCGCAGGCTGCTGCTTTCAAGGCCGAGAGTGACCGCCGCGATGAAGTCACCGTCGATCTTTGGAAGCTTCAAGCCATGTTTACATACCACCGCAAGGAAACCAAAGGCGCTGATTTGGTCACAACCGAATAGCCCTCGGATAGCTGTGTAACAGTCACAACCTTCGTTGACATTTGCAACAGTGAGATGATAGGCCCCTCGTGAAACACTCAGCAAGGGGTCTTCTTGTGAAAAAGTATGTCATTTACCGCAGAGTCAGTACCGAGGACCAAGGAAGGTCCGGGCATGGAATTGACGCGCAAAAGCGGGACATAGGGCTTTTTCTAGAGAACTACTCTGAGGAGCCATTCGAAATCTTAGGTGAGTTCGAAGACATACTGAGCGGCAAGACCAGTGAAAGACCAGAACTTGCTAAGGCGCTTGAACTTGTTCGCAGCAACGGCGCTGAATTGTTGGTATCTAAATTGGACCGACTAAGCCGCAAGGTGTCCTTCATCGCCACCATTATGGATGACCCGAAGGTGAAACTCAGGGTGGCCTCAATGCCCTATGCAGACAACTTCCAGCTTCACATCTACGCTGCGTTAGCTGAACAAGAACGCGAGTTCATATCCGCTCGGACGAAAGCCGCATTGGCGGAGGTCAAAGCCAAGGGGAAAAAACTTGGTGGCCTTCGACCAAAGACTGAGGCAAGAAACAAGGCCATACAGGCCAACGCCATAGACAGAGCGGAGCGGGTTTCCAAAACTGTGCTGCCTCTCAGGGCACAAGGCGTATCCCTCAGAGAGATAGCGGAAGCACTAAACACCTCAGGGGTGCCAACGGCGCGTGGCGGCAAGTGGCAGGCGTCACAAGTAAAGCGGGTGATAGAGAGACTGGAGCAAACATCCTGAGGCTTCAGGCCAATTCACCCACCCCAAAGCCCCACACAGCCGCGCCACCCTAGCTGCACCCTCGGTATCGCCCTCATAGGGGCCTTCAGCAAGCCCCGAAGTCTCGGTCAAGGAAAGGTCCGAGGGTGTCGCTAGTGTGGTGTGCGGTCGGCCTGTTGCAGCGATTTACCCACCCCATAGAAGAAGACAGGCGCAGCAAGCGTTTCAAATCTCCGAAACCTGTCTGTTAGGTGGGGTGTTCAATCAGTTACTTTCGCAAGTTGGACCCAAGTTAACCGGCTTTGCTCACTATGTGGCGGGATACCCACCCGGAAATACCCTCCGTAACCCTTTAGGTAGTTTGAGGGGCTGAAACCTCCATCATCTCCTTGATTAGGAAGACCATGATCGGCTTCGCCGGAGGAGACCGATATCAATCATCACCCCTAACCAACTCTACGGGCAGTTTTAGCCGCCCCCAAAGGGACATGCTCATTATGCTCACAGATATTAACAATGCCCCCTTGTTCACTGATGTCTTCACCCGTCATGTCTTCAGCCACAACGGTGAGGACATAGACATATTGGTCTCCAACGGAAACGTCTGGTTCCACGGGTCTGATGTGTTGCGCTTCGCCCGGTTCACGGAACATGCAAAGGGCGGATTTGGACGAACCCTAAAGCGTGTGTCTCCGCCCGACATAATCAAGATCAAAGAAACCCCGTTCAGGTTCCCTGATGGTCGCCGCAACAGAGGCGCGTTCATCAGCCCGCGAGGTTTCATTGAGTTGGTCGAGAATTCCCGAAAGGGTTACAACAAGATACTCGCAGGTTTCTTTGCTGATTGGATGAGGGACAACCTATTCACTGACGGCAGAAACGCAGATTTCTGGTCTCCTGCACGAGAGGAGCCAGTAAAGCTACAGCCGGTTTTCAGGGCTACCTCGTTTCCCGATGACAAAGAAACGAAGCTAGACCCTCTGGCACCAGTAGGGCCAAATCCGAGACTCAATGATGGAACGGCCATCAAGCCGGATGAAGTTCAATTCTGCCTATGTGGACGTGCATGCAAGTGTGAGCTTCGAGAGATCAGGCCCCACCATCCACCGGAAACAGACGATTGGATTGACCATGGCGATGATTTCTCGCCCGAGACCTCGTGGCCCGTTGTATGGGCGAAGGTCATTCATGAAGGGGCCGGACCTGACTACTTCAACTCCCTAACACTCCTTGGCCGTCCCTCCGCGTGCGACAGCTAAAGTAAAATCCCGGAACTCATGGGGATAAGGGCGAACAACAGACCTCCACCAAACCTCAAGGAAAATCTATGAAGACCTTACACACCGCCGCCAAGCGGCCCTCTAAGCATGCCCGACAGGGTCTTGGGGAGAAATCTCGAACCCGTTTCACGCGACAACTGAACGACCGCGCGCGCATTCTGTTTGGCCCGTGGCGTTGGGCATCAATACAGCGCAACTGGCTTGAAGATCGCCGCGAAGCTACTGGACGACAGGAGGGCCACCTGTGGGCAAACCTGAAAGTCCGACCAGAAGTGGTCCACGCCGCGCACATCTTCCAAAGTCGTTATCTGAAGAACAAAGGTGATGAGGTCTCCCTTAGCGAGGTCATCAGCCTAATGGTGGCTGAAGGCATCAAAGCCGTGGACCGCATGCCTGATTTCAAGGGGAAATCGTCATGAGGCAAGAACTCAGAGAACGATTGAGAAAGGTCGTCAGGGACAACCACAGGCCGCCTTCAGACCGCTCAGACAACCACCCCAACGTACACTTCATCGACACCTATGGGGAATACCGTCTGGTGACCTCCGTCAAAAGCACCGGCTACGCCTTCCAAAAGCGAACTGGCGACCAGCCGCACAGACCTTGGATTACCCTGACAAAGCACCAGAACCCACGCGCCCTTCGTCGTGGCGTTGTCAAATGTCTCGCCCGAGAGGTGGGGCTGAACCCTAGCGACGTTGAATTGCGATCTGACATCAACGCCGCCTTGACCAAATTCAGAAAACACCAGCAAACCGAAAAGGACACCCCATCATGACCGGATGGTATGACGCAACGGGCAACGAACAGCCCAACACATCAAGCAACATCGCATCAGGAGACCGACGAGGCGGGCCGATTGTCGAAACCAGCCGACCGGTTGAGGTGACAATTCGCAATGGCGAGATGACAACTACCGTAGAGAACCCGAGCGAGTATCAGGCAGACAGCAACCAAGACCGGGGGACCGGCATCTTGGCGACTGTCCGCGATGCTGGAAATGGTCTTATCCATTCGCGCTCCTTGCGCGACACGGACACGGTGGACATCGGCGGCATGCGCACCGACATCGCAACGGCAATCTCTATGGGGTTTGTCCAAAGGGATGGCCAAGGTGGATACCGCGAGGCAAGCCTTCAGGACGCCCCTCAAGCCACTCAAACTGAAACCCCCGAAACCGCCCCTGAGGATTTCCATATCGGGATTGAAGGCGAAGCTGCGATGGACAAGCTGGTCACCAGTATCGACCAAGGCAGCATTCACTCGGCAGTCACTCAGGCCATTCACTCGGGCGAGATCAATGACAGCACCATCGAACGCATCGCACATGGTATCGGTGTTGAGCCTGCTGAAGCCGAGGCTCTGGTCAGTCAGGCTTGGCATGGTTTCTATGACACCAGCATGACCCGGTTTGGGGAGGCTGGGGTCTCTGAGGAAGCCTTGGAAGGGCTTCTGAACAGCAACCCGAGAGCAGCTTCACTGATGAAGGAAGCCGCTCAAGAATTGTTCATGCACAACGACACCGCCAAGCTGGACGATGTGCGCCAGATGGCCGTTGAAAGCCTCGACCGTTTGGACCCGACAGAAGTTACCCAGGCATTGACTGAGGCGGGCTATCGTTACCGCATGGCCAAAGACGGGCAAGTCATTGTGATCGACCGCAATGGTGGCGAGACGCCGTGGAATGTCGCCGTGCGTTCGAAGCTCATCAAGTTCATCTGACAAACCCTTTAGGGCTGGCCTGCGGGCTGGCCCTCATTGACCGCGAAAGAAGCCCAATGTTCGAAAACCAGCGAAGGTTAAGCCCCGCAAACAAGCTCCGTCTGCGCCAAAAGATGGAACGAAACGCTATCGAAGACGAAGCCAAGCGTACCACGCCTGAGACTTACGCTTTGGCCGCAAAGGCAGAATGCAAATCTTCAGCCCAGCGTATTAAGGGTTTGGCAATCAAGTCCATCCCCCGACCAGCGCACAACCCGAAACCGTGTCAGACACCGGCAGATCAGGTTGATCTATGACGGGCACCGAAATCACAATCCACACAGATGGCTCTTGTCTTGGAAATCCGGGGCGAGGCGGATGTGCCGCTGTGGTGCGCCGCTATGAAGGCGCGGTGGAAGTCAAAAAACGTGTTGTTCAAGACAGTCAGCTATCGACAACGAACAATCGTATGGAGATGACCGCCGCTATCCTCGGGCTTCGCCAGATCAAGCGGGACGAACAAGCTTCGATCACCATCTACTCAGACAGCCAATTGCTCGTCAGGGGGATGAACGAGTGGTTGCCAAAATGGGTCGCCAACGGCTGGTGCAAAGCCGGACGCAAGCCTGTTGAGAACCGCGCCCTTTGGGAAGAACTAATCGCTCTGTCGGACGGGATGGACGTTCGCTGGGTGTGGCTCCGTGGACATGCCGGTGACCCGCGAAACGAAGAAGTAGACGCACTGGCATTCGCT
The DNA here is from genome assembly GCF_056536725.1 of Ruegeria sp. CJ3. Classification (NCBI taxonomy): domain Bacteria; kingdom Pseudomonadati; phylum Pseudomonadota; class Alphaproteobacteria; order Rhodobacterales; family Roseobacteraceae; genus Ruegeria; species Ruegeria sp. CJ3. The sequence goes on along the minus strand of NZ_JBQFQE010000006.1, from coordinate 6,766 downwards.
GCAGCCAACAAGGCCGCGTGATTTAGGCGCAGTTCTATCCCGATAAAGACTTACTGTGTCCCCGCTCAGGCAGGGGCATCAGCCCTCCCAAAGAGAGACCTTTCATGGAAACCAATACAGCAATCCTCGGCCTCATCCGTGGGGCCGAAACCTCCCGTGGCTACGACGACTACAGTCGTTATGCGACGATGGCACCCCCAAAGCAGGTCACTCAGATGACCGTGAACGAGATCAAACAATGGCAGCGTGACGCAGCCCGCAGGGGTTCCAAATCGGTGGCCGTAGGTGGCTACCAGATGATCACCAAGACCTTCAACGCAACCGTGCGCGACATGGGCCTGACCGGCGACGAAATCTTCGACGCTGACCTTCAGGACCGCATGGGCATGCACCTGTTGAACGGTCGCGGATACAACAAGTGGATCAACGGTCAGATGACTGATGACCACTTCATGGACAACCTGTCGATGGAGTGGGCAGCACTGCCCCGCGCGACCGGCCCGAAGCGTGGCCGAAGCCACTACGACAAGGACGGCCTCAACGCCTCCCGAGTGGGCCTTGACGTTGTCTCTCAGGCCCTTGAAGCAGGCCGTACCGGTGCCGAATGGGAGTTCCCCGGTGGAACCCCGAGCGGCGGCGGGCGCACGTTCACCCCTGCAGAACAGGAGCGCCAGATCAAGCTGGCATCCTTGAGCGCAGACGACAGCTACACCGGAGCCGACACATCTAAGGTCACCTCCACGGGTTTCTTCCGCACACAACAGGATGATGCCAAGGCTGCGGAAGCCGGGGGCGTATCCTTCTGGGATGGCCTCTCTATGGCTATCGACGAGACTTGGATATCCCATCAGGCTGCCCGCCAGCTTGGCCGTGAGAGCTACTCTGTCGATAAGGACTTTGTCCTGACTGATGAAATCTGGGGAAACCTGACTGCTGACATCCCGTCACAGTACCATGACGTCTTCAATGACGCTGTCTCGTTGGATCATGCGAAGTCGCTCCGTGAAGAAACCATGCGGTTCGTTGAACTGGACCAGAAGATGGCTTCACTCGGTTGGACCGGCACCGGCCTGCGGGTTGGCGCTGCGCTCCTCGACCCGGCAGCTATCGGTATCTCTATGGTCACCGAAGGCTCGGCTGCGCCCTTCATCTACGGTGCCAAAATCGGCCGTCTGGGCCGCTTCCTTCGGGGTGGCGCTGCCGCCTCGGCAGTGAACGCTGGTATCGAAAGCTACATCGTTTCTCAGAACCCTCTCATGGACTACGAGAACGTGGGCTACGCGGCTGCTGCAGGCTTCGTCCTGGGTGGCGCGTTCAGTGCTTTGGGCCGCTCAAGCACGGACCAGAAACTGGCCGATGCGATGGAGAAGGTTCTGGATGGTGTGGACACCCCTATGGGGACTGCACTGCCAAGTCAGCTTTCACCAGACGGCTCCCTTTCGGCTGCCCGCGCAGAGCCCATTGACCCGAACCTCTCGGTGTCTGAACAGGTGGCGCTGGCCTCTCAGGATGCAGCCCGTACCGTTGACACTGTAGGTGAGCTGGTCCCGGCCCTCAAGAACGTCCCTGTGGTCAAGGATGTGAAGACCCGTATCGACATGGTAGGGCGTCTGAAGTCATCTGAGAGCGGTATCGTCCGCCGTGTCGCTGGTCTTCTTGGCGAGGATGCGGTGGGTAACGTGGATGACTCGGTTGTCACCCGTGCAGCCTCTGAGAACTTGGCCCGCGACATGCGCGTCACAGGAGCCCGTTTCTATCGCGTCTACAACGAAGCCTTCTCGAATTGGGCTAAGTCGCAAGACCTGAGTTGGTTCAAACGTAACGGACCCGCCGCCCGCCTTCAGTTCAACGAAGCCGTGGGCATCGCGGTTCGCCGGGAGATCGACGACGCACTGGACCCCAATGTCCGCGCCGTTGCCCAGCAAGTGAAGACGCAATATGCCGATCTGCTGCAGTGGGCCAAGGAGAACAACGTCCGTGGCTTCGACAACATCGCCGAGAAGTCCAACTACCTGACCCGAAAGCACCGCGTTGAGCGGCTGGACGAGCTTATCGAACGACATGGCGAGGGTACGATCAACCAGTTGGTCGCCCGGTCAATGGTCAAACAGAACCAGAAGCTCCGCAATCAGAACGCTGCGCGGGCGATGGGTGAGCCGGAACTCGACTATGAAGACGCCCTCAAGCTGGGCGCGGCCTACGTGAAGTCCATCCGCAGCCGTCGTTACGGCTCGTTCGATCACATGCAGGCATTCTCAGGTGCCGATGGAGACCTCCTTGAGGAACTCCTTCTGGACACCGGAATGAAAGCCGATGACGTCGCCGGTATCCGCTCCCGAGTGGAGGGCCGGAAAGACACGAGCCAAGAGGGTCGCCTTGGGGTTGCCCGTATGCGGCTTGATCTGGACGAGACCTTCAGCATGGACCGCATCATGCCGGATGGTTCGACTGAGACGCTGCGCATCGAAGACTTCCTCAACAATGACATCGAAGCAGTCTTCAATGACTACGCTCGTGGTGTCTTTGGGGCAGGCCACATCGAACAAGCGTTCGGCACCCTCAAGGTCGCGTTGCCAGACGGCACGATGCCCCGTCACGCTCCGTCATGGGAAACCATCAAGGGGTACATCAGGGACGAAGCACAGCGCCTGAATATGTCCACCAACCAGTTGAACGGCGAACTCCGCAAGCTGGAAACGCTCTACAAGGGCGTGAAGGGCATCCCGCAACAGGAACACTTCCGTCGCCATGATTGGATGCGTCGCCTGCGGGACTACAACTTCGTTCGTATTGGTGGCCAGTTGGGTATCGCTCAGTTGGCCGAGATCGGAAACGTATTGGGCAACGCTGGGGTCACCGGAATGGTGCGCCACATGCCAGCCCTGCGGTCGATCTTCCAGACGGCCCGCTCAGGCGGCACCTTCTCGGACGATATGTTCAACGAGATTGAGGCGATCTGGGGCTTCGGCACCGACCTCACACGGCAATCCCCGCACGTCCGTCCTGACGACCTCTCAGGGGGCACCTTTGAAAGCCGTAGTGGTGACATCACCAATGGCCAGAAGGTGGACTTCCTATTGGCTCAGGGCAAGAAGGCGACGTCGATAGGGTCCGGTATGGCCCACATCAACATGACCCTGCAGCGCATGAACGCCCGCGTTCTGGTACAGCGGTTTATGGATGACGCCAACGGCACCCGTGGCATCAACCCCCGCCGAATGGCTGTGATGGGCATCAGTGAAGATATGCAGAAGCGTATCCAAGCGCAGATGTCGCAGCACGTCGATCAGGTGGAAGGTCTGATCGGCCGTAAGGTATCCCGCATCAACATCGAAAAGTGGGACGACCTGGACGCCAAGAACGCCTTCATCAATGGTGTGGATCGCTGGTCGAAGAAGTCGGTCCAAGAGAACGACATCGGCAACATGCCTGAGTTCATGACCGGCGAGTTGGGTAAGACCATCATGCAGTTCCGCTCGTTCATGGTCGCTGCCTATACGAAGCAGCTTCTAGCTGGCGTCAATGCCCGCGATTGGGAAGCCTTCTCGGCTGCCATGACGTCCATGTTCTTCGGTGGCCTGTTCTACGCGGGTCAGCAGGTTCTGAACGCCCAAGGCCGTCCCGACAAGAAAGAGTGGCTGGAAGAACGCCTCTCGACCTCATCCATTGGCAAGGCCGCATTCCAACGTGCCGCATTCTCGTCCTTCATCCCGATGGGCGTGGACTTCGTCTGGGGCTTCGGTGGCGGTGAACCCGTCTTCGACTATCGTTCCAGCGGCCTCCGCAGTGGCGGTGGTGGGTTGATGAACTCGCTCCTGTCCAACCCTACCGCAGACCTCATCCAGAGGGCACAGCAGGCCGGACAGGGCGTCACAGCGTCTTTCCTGAATCCCGATTATGACTTCAGCCAGCGGGATTGGAGGGCGCTGTCTTCGACGCTGTTCTTCCAGAATGCCTTCATCCTGCGGAACGGGCTGCAAATGATGGGCTCGGGATTGCCGAGGTACTCATACTAAGACAACGGCGGTCACCTTCGGGTGGCCGCCATCGAGACCGTATTTCACATCGCTATGGTATCTCGAAACCCAAATGCCTATATCTAGCAACGATAGGTACCCAAGGTACATTTTGTGCTGTGTCAAACTGATCAAAGGCACAATAAACCCTCGGCGAAGGATTCGATTCCTTGACTGTTGGAATTTAGCACGAGGCAGAACAGTGAAGTTGGTTTTCAATGATCAGTACAAGTCCATCACTCCGGGTGGCGAGTTGGAACTACCCCGCCTTGTCATTCTTACGGGGCTAAACGGCTCCGGCAAAACGCAGCTTCTGAGCGCAATCGGTAGCCCTGCAGTCCCCACAAAAAAAATTAGAGTGGAAATCGACGGTGAGGAACTGAAATCGACAAGATACCTCTCGTCGGCCCGATTGACGCCCGGTCGTTCTGAGAGAATCGAACCGTCAACTGGTGAAGATGTGTACCTTCTCCTCCTGCAATGGTGCGACCAATCGGTTTCTTCTGGACAAGGTATCACCGAAGAAGAGAAGTATGTTAACCGCGTACCATCCAGGTACCACGAAGACTGCAAACGGAACAGCAACTACCACAAGTTGAAGCCGGTCCTGAAAAAACTCCTCCAAAAATCGTTTGATGGCGGTAAACGGCAAGTCACTAAAGATGAAATCAGGCAATTGGTAAGTCTGGAAGACCTTCAGCAGATCGACCAAAGCGCAATGTTCCAACAAGCGTTCTCAACTACTTTCCTGAGGTATTTTCAGGACTTTAGGGCTAACCAAATTAGTAGGTACCTGCGTGACCAAGAAAACGAACCCGTAAGCGCCTTGGATGACAAAGACTTCTACGCTTTGAAGGGAAGACCGCCTTGGGAACTCGTAAACCAGATGCTCGAACGGATGGACCTCCCGTTCGAAATCAACAAGCCGGTATCATCGGAGAACGCTTATTCAGCAAGGCTGACTAGCAAGTTAAACGGGGCGAACATTGACTTCAGTGAGTTGTCATCCGGTGAGCAATCTCTTTGCAGTCTTGCAATCGCGCTGTACCAGTCTGAAACCGATGTAGCGTTCCCAGACGTCTTGCTTCTTGACGAGCCAGATGCGCACTTGCACCCCAAAATGGCGTCCAAGATGATTGACACACTACAGGACGTTATACTTCCGCGCTTGAAGGGCGGCGTTATTGTGGCGACACATTCGCCTACCACTTGCGCCCTTGCCCCCACCGGTTCGCTGTATTTGATGGACACCGAAACCCGACGACCAAAAAAGACGACACTTGATGCAGCCTTGGAAACCTTGTGTGTCGGATTGCCCATACTGTCGATTCGAAAGTCGAATGAAAAACAAGTGATCGTTGAGAGCGATGTCGATGCTGAACTCTATACGCAGTTGTGGATGAAGACCAAAGACGTTTCATCGGGCGAGGCAAACGCTCCTACGCTGAACTTTTTGTCTTCCGGCGCAGGTTACAAGACGGGAAGTTGCGATGCTGCGATAGACTTATGCAACAAACTGCGAGATGCGGGCTCCACGACGGCTTTCGCTATTGTCGATCACGATGGCCATAGGAAACCGAGCAAAGCGGTCAAAGTGCTAGGTTCAGGACTAGGGTATTCCATTGAGAACTTCGTTCTGAACCCACTGTCCGTCGTCGGTTTGCTTTATCACAGGCACGGGGAATGCGATAAAATCCCAGACTTTGCCAAGGGAATTGATTTGGTCGGCTTGGGTAGTATCGGCACTGAGGAACAACAAGAGATTTCTACCGGGTTCTGCGCGAGCCTAAGGGCGTTCTTGGAGGTGAATAGACAGCCAGGTAATACGGTCAATAAGTTCCCTAAGATCGACCTTTCCAATGATGGCCCAGCAGAGCTTTCACTACTCGATGGGACGGAAATCGTGCTGCCACATTGGTTCATGCACTCTCAAGGGCACTGCATTGAGGATGCCATTAGGGCGCAATACCCGGAGCTTCAGAAGTACGGCAGAAACGCCGGAGACCTCATGCAGGCCGCTGTGCGGCATGTCTTGGCGAGTCACAGTGGACTAATTCCGAAGGGGATTGTCGAGACGCTAAGGCAGGTGCAGATGAGCTAGATGATACTCTACGAGCACCTTTAGTTGCGTTTGGAAGCTGAACACTGCGTCACTGGTGACCGTCACCGCGTCACCAACGATTCTTAATCATCTGCCTGACACACAAATCGGGGTCTTCCTGACACACAAATTGAAAAAGAGGGCTTTTCAACCCCGCTTAAGTGCCTTATTTTTTTGGGTATTCACCGTGTCGGTTTGAGTCCCAGAAGCCCTCCTTGGGCACCACCACATTCAACATTGTCTCTGGAACAGCCTCCTCCCTTTGCGGCGGAGGCCGCTGAGGTCGGCCCGGCCCCGGTTTGGACGGGGAAAATCCCCCGGACGTCTTCAAAACTGCAGCTTTTGCAGGTTCGGCATGGGGGCGCACTTGACAAGTGCCGTCTCTGAATGAAACCTCATAGACGTTGGGAGACTTTGGAAAAAATCAAATATTGACATACTTTACGTTGCCGAAGCGGCTATGGTGCCGATGTTCGGGTGTCGTCAAGTCTGCCGAAGAAGACAACAGGGAGATCAAAAATGAAGAAAAAGGTTGAAGTTAGCCTCACAGCGTTCGCGACTGCTGCGTTTCTAGCGCCTGCGGCGTATGCAGAGGAGTTTATCACGATTGGGACGGGTGGTGTAACGGGAGTTTACTATCCGACGGGTG